>JAWOLH010000051.1:0-15816 GCA_033853695.1 Gemmatimonadales bacterium
GAGCCGATCAGGTGGCGTGGAGCACGTGGGCGGGCTACTTCGACCGCCATCAGCGCAAGCTCTATCAACGCTTCCAATGGAATTTCAACTGGTGGCAATACTGGACGACCGAGGGGCTCCCCGAGGAACGGGCGTTCAATACCAACACCCACACCACGTTCCCCAACACCTGGTCGCTGCATTTCGGCGGGACCATCGGACAGCTGGGGACCACCTATTGCTACTCCTGCGCGCGCGGTGGACCGGCGGTCCGCCAGGACCCCTACATCGCGCCCTGGCTGGGCATCAACGGCGATGACCGCAAGGCGATCGTGCCATACTTCTGGCTCAACTACTGGCAGGGGGATGGTGGGCGCTCGCACAGCATCAGCCTCTCGCCGGAAATCGATTTCAAGCTGGCCTCGCGGGTGACGGCGTCGCTCTCGCCCAGCTATTCGCGCTCGCGCAACGACGTGCAGCCGCTGGGGCCCGCGACGGACTCCGTCAACGTCACGCACTACCTGTTCGGTCATCTGGAGCAGAAGCAATTCGCTCTCACGCTGCGGTTCACTTATCCGTTTACGGCGAACATGTCGTTGCAGGTGTACGCGCAGCCGTTCATCTCGAAGGGGACGTACGGCAACGTGCGCGAGCTCTCGGCCAACCCACGGGCGGCGGACTACGCGAGCCGTTACCAGGCCTACGGCGATACAGCCTACACGAACAACGTGGGCGGATTCAACTACATGCAATTCCGGTCGAACGTGGTGTTCCGCTGGGAATACCGGCCCGGGTCGACGCTGTTCGTCGTGTGGAGCCAGGGCCGGAGCGAGTCTGCCAACCTGGAGGGAACGCGCAGCTTCGGCGGAGACTTGAACGATCTCTTCAGCCTGCGGGCGGACAATAGTTTCCTGGTGAAAGTGTCGTACTGGATCAATCGGTAAACGCCGCTGGATGTTAGGCACAACGGCCCCGCTCTGGGGCCGCTGTGTTCGGGCGTCGATTGTGGCAGTCCCCGTTCGTCGCTAGGGTGGAGCGGCCGGATCCGCCGGCCTCGAAACCTTCAGTCGGGAGACGGAAATGCCATTCCTATCGATCATCAGGTCAGCCGAGAATCAGGGGGCGCCTCCCGCAGCGCTGCTCGAGGCCATGAACAAGTCCGTCGCGGACTCCCTGAAGAACGGGGCGGTGATCCAGACCGGCGGGCTGGCGCCGAGTGCGGCGGGGTTCAAAATCCGGATGGCGGAAGGGAAGCTCACCGTCATCGATGGGCCGTTCACGGAAGCGAAGGAGGTCGTGGGGGGCTACGCCGTGCTTGCGGCGAGGACGCGACAGGAGGCCCTCGACGCCGCGCGGCGGTTTATGGACCTCCATGTCCGGCATTGGCCGACGTGGGTCGGGGAGTGCGAGGTGCGGGAGGTGGTGTTCCTGGCGCCGTGACGCCGGCCGGGACCTTCCGCCACCCGCCTGTGGGCAGCAGTATTGCTGCGCCCAGGTGGTTCGAGTGACGTCGGTCGGGGGATTCCACTGATGCATTCACGGAGATGGTTTCAGTTCCGCGGCATGGTGATGGTCGCATGTGCCGCGTCACTGCCTGTTCGGCGAGCTGCGGCGCAAGCGCCACCGCGCCCTGCCCATGCCCCTGCCTCACCGGTCCAGGCTCCCCGCGGCGAGCGTGCACCGGACTACCCGGAGCGTCCTCCCGCCCCGGCCGAACAGGTTGCCCACGGCCAGCTGGTCTTCCGCGGCAACTGCAGCTTTTGTCATGGCTCGGATGCGAGAGGCGGAGAAAAGGGCCCGAACCTGGTCCGCGACCTGGTGGTGCTGCGCGATCAGAACGGGGAGCTGATCACGCCGATCGTGCAAAACGGCATCCCGGCCCAGGGAATGCCGAAGTTTGCGCTCTCCGCAGCGGACATCACCGACATCGCCGCCTGGCTGCACAGCCAGCCGCTGTCGGATCGGGGCGCGCCCAGCACCCTCGACATCCTGGTGGGCAACGCCAAGGACGGAGAGGCCTACTTCAACGGCGCCGGACACTGCACGCAGTGCCATTCGGCGACCGGCGACCTCGCCGGGATCGGCGGCGAGTACGACCCCAAGACGATTCAGAACCTGATCGTCTCCGGTGGCGGCTTCGGCAGGCGTCGTCGCTCGGCCGGCGCGGCGGCGCCCGTCAAGGCGCAGCCCATCACCGTGACCGTGACATTCCCCTCGGGGCAGCGCGTGCAGGGAGCCCTCGATCACATCTCGGCCTTCATCGTAGCGCTCCGGGATTCCACCGGGACGTATCGCAGCTTCACCCGACACGACTCGATCCCGCACGTCGTCGTGACTATTCCGTTCCAATGGCACATCGACATGCTCCCGCAGTGGCGCGACGCGGACATCCATGACCTGACGGCGTATCTGGTCACGTTGAAGTGATCAGAAGCCGAGTATTCGCGCAGCCTGGTGCGGGCCAAGACGCAGTGTGAGGAGGTTCGCGCAGGTTGTGCGCGCCGAGGGAGGGTGACCGGGGCACGGTCTTGCGCGAAGCTTCAGCAGTGGCTCACTAACCGCAACTTGCCTGGTGGATCAATGACGAGAACAACCGTGCTTCTGTTGATGTCATGGTGCTTAGCCAGCAGATCGCTCTCTGGCCAGGGCCTGGATCCCGCCCTGCTGACCAAGCCCGCCACCGACGCCTGGCCGACGTATGCGGGCGATTATTCGCAGCGTCGCTACAGCACCCTCGCCGAGATCGACACGACCAACGTGCGGCACCTCACGCTCGCGTGGGTGCGGCGCCTGACCGCCGGCCCCGGCGGTGGCGAAGGCAACTGGTTCGGGCCGCCACCCGGGCCTCCCGCCATCGTTGGCGGCGTCGCGGAGGACCCCGTGACCATGCCGGGATCGACCGCCGGATCTCCCCGTCTCTCGGGGTCGATTCTCCAGGTCAACGGCATTCTGTACGTCACGTCACCGGACAACGCCTGGGCGCTCGACGCGTTGGACGGGCACATCCTCTGGCATTACTTCTGGAAATCGCGCGGCGGCACGCACATCGGTACTCGCGGCATGGCGATGTACGGCGACTGGCTGTTCTTCGAGACGCCCGACGACTACCTGGTGTCGCTCGACGCGAAGACCGGCGCGGAGCGCTGGCACAAGGAAATCTCCGATTTCAGCCAGCAATACTTCTCGACGATGGCCCCGGTGGTGGTGGGCGATCACGTACTGGCGGGCACGGGCGACGATCTCGATGCGCCGGGATTCCTGCAGTCATACGATCCGAGCACGGGCGATCTGCAGTGGAAGTTCTACACTGTGCCGATGCAGAAAGGCGATCCGGGCCTCGAGACGTGGGCAAGCCTGGACGCGGCGCGACACGGCGGCGCACAGGTCTGGATCCCGGGCTCGTACGATCCCGAAACGCAGCTCTACATCTTCGGAACGGGCAACCCGACACCAGCATACACCGCAGCGCTGCGCGCCCCAGCCGATCAACACACGAATCTGTTTACGTGCTCGCTCGTCGCGGTGAATGTCAGCACCGGAAAGATGGTGTGGTACTACCAGACGACCCCGAACGACACGCACGATTGGGATGCCACCCAGGCGCCGGTGCTGGTCGATGGGACGTTCGCCGGGAAGCCGCGGAAGCTGGTGCTGCAGGCGACGCGGAGCGGCTACTTCTTTGTCCTGGATCGGACCACGGGCGAGCACCTCCTCACCTCGAAGTACTCGGACGCCGCGAACTGGGCCGCCGGCATCAACGCCAAGGGACAGCCGGTGCGGGACCCGGAGAAGGACAACACCGTCGCAGGCTCCCTGGTATCGCCGGACAACGGGGGCGCCACGAACTGGAATCCGCCGAGTTACGATCCCCGGACGGGACTCCTCTATGTCTCACTGCGCGAGATCTACTCGATGTATTACCTGACGGACAAGGATCCGCGCATGCTCGTGGGGCTGGGCGGCAGCGAGCAGGACGATGTCGGATCGTCCGGCGCATCGATCGTCGCGATCGATTACCAGACGGGCAAGCTTGCCTGGAAGCACCGTTTCATGAGCGGCGGCAGTGGCGGCTTGCTCGCGACGGCTGGTGGTCTGCTGTTCGGCAGCGACGGGGCGGGAAGCCTTGTCGCCTTCGGCCTGCGCGGACGGCAGCCCCCGACCCCGCTTTGGCACGCCCAGATCGGCTCGGTCGACAACGCCGCCGAAACCTATACCGTGGATGGTCAGCAGTACGTGCTCGTGGCTGGCGACGGCGCGGTGTGGGCGTTTTCCCTGCAGTAGTCAGGCAAGCGACGGGGGCAGCCAGGCCGGCTGCGGCCCTGAACGGCTCATCCCCAGATGCGCGTGACCAGGATGTTCGCCAGGAGAGCCGCGCCGTAGGCGAGCGTCAGCATGTAGCCGAACTGGAGCAGCGGGTAGCGCCACCCTCCGGTTTCCCGTCGCACGACCGCGATGGTCGACACGCATTGCATCGCGAGCGCGAAGAACACGAGCAGGGCGACCGCGCCGCCGGGGGCGAGATCCTGTCGTAACGCCCGCTGCAAGCCCACGCTCGATTCGTCCCCAGAGACCCCGTGGATGGTCCCGAGGGTTCCGACGATCACCTCGCGGGCGGCGAGCGAAGTGACCAGCCCGATGCCGATCTTCCAGTCGAAGCCGAGGGGGCGAATGGCGGGCTGAATCGCGTGCCCCATCGTCCCCACCACGCTGTGCGTGATGTCGGGCGCCTGGCCGCTGACGCGCGGGACCTGCGCGCAGATCCACAGACTTACGGTGATGGCGAGAATCACCGTACCGGCACGCGCGAGGAACGCTTTGGAGCGATCCACGAGGCGCCAGCCCAGCGAGCGCAGCGTCGGCAGGCGGTAGGGTGGCAGCTCGAGCGCGAATGGCGCCCCGTCGCTTCTCAGGATCGTGGATTTGAGCAAGCGTGCCGTTCCGATCGCCGCCACGAAGCCAAGCAGGTAGAGCCCCAGGAGCGCCGCCGCGCGGGTGCCGAAGAACGGCCCCAGCAGCCGCTCGTTCGGCAGGAATGCGGCGATGATCAACGCGTAGACCGGGAGCCGCGCGGCGCAGGTCATGAACGGGGCGATGAGGATGGTGGCGAGACGGTCGCGACGGCTCTCGATCGTGCGCGTGGCGAGCACGGCCGGAACGGCGCACGCATACGCCGAGAGCAAGGGAATGAACGATTTTCCCTGCAGCCCCACCCGCGCCATCGTCCGGTCGGCGATCACCGCCGCGCGCGCCAGGTACCCCGAGTCCTCGAGGATCCCGATGAAGAGAAAGAGGACGCAGATCTGCGGGAGGAACACGACCACCGACCCCACCCCCTTCCACACCCCCTGCACCAACAGATCGCGCACCATCCCCGCCGGCACGAGTGCGGCCACCCCGGCTCCGCTCGCCGTGATGACCGCCTCGAGGGCGTCCGACAGCGGGGCCGCCGCGGTGAACAGTGCCTGGAATACCGCGACGACGACGCCGAGAAAGATGAGCGGTCCCCAGAGTGGATGGAGGAACACGGCGTCCAGTCGCTGCGACCACACCGCCGGCGCCGGCGGCCGATAGGCGGACCGGGCAGCCAGCCGGCCGGCCCACAGCCTGCAGGCGGGGAGGTTCTGAATCACCGGAAGCGGAATGCGCGCAGGCACGCCGAACCGGCCCGCCAGGAAATCGTGCACCGTATCGAGGCCCTGCCCCGTCGCCGCGCTGGCGAGGGTGACGGTCGCTCCCAGCTGGTCGGCAAGCGCAGCGGTATCGACGGTGCCACCGCGCTGGCGCAGGTCGTCGGCCATATTGAGCACCACAAGGGTCGGCAGCCCCAGCGCCAGGACGGGAGGGGCGAGGACGAGGTGCCGGGCGAGGTTGGTCGAGTCGAGGACGAGGATGACGGCCTCAGGGCGCGGCACGCCGGCCATCCGCCCACGCAGCACGTCTTCGGTGACCCGCTCATCTTCCGAGCGCGGCTGCAGGCTGTACGTGCCGGGGAGATCGATCAGGTCCACCTCCCGTCCGTTACCGAGCCGGAGCCGACCCGCCCGCTGCTCGACCGTCACCCCGGGGAAGTTCGCCACCTTCTGGCGCAGTCCGGTGAGCCGATTGAAGAGCGTGGATTTTCCGGAGTTGGGAGGGCCGACGAGCGCGACCGTCGCTACCCGGCGACGAATCGAAGCGGTATCGATCGGAAGGACCCGGGACTGACACTCGTGGCACGCTGTCACGGCGGTAGCCGCAGATGCACGAAGCGCGCGGTCTCGCGACGCAGCGCGACGTCGCAGCCGTCAACGCGAAATACGCGCGGGTCGCCGCCGGGAGCGCTGCGCACAGCGAGCACAGAGACGCCCGGGATGAACCCAAGCTCCATGAGGCGCGCGGCGACTTCCGCCCGCACCTCGAGCTCGTCCAGGATGCCACTGACTCCGGCCGGGAGATCCGCGAGTGTGACCTTCACACTGCCAAGAAAGCGAAGGGTTGCTCAAGTCTTCACGAAGGCACCGTGAAGACGCTCTCATGATCGGGAACGTACGGGCCCCCTCAGCTCACCGCTTTCTTTACGAGCGCGCCGATGCGTGCCTCCTCGGTGGCAGTCAATTCCTTCAGCGCGAAGGCGGTCGGCCACAGGGCGCCGTCGTCGAGGTTTGCCTTGTCGCTGAAGCCGAACGTCGCGTACCTCGTCTTGAACTTCTGGGCGCTTTGGAAGAAGCAGACGACCTTGCCGTCCCGCGCATACGCGGGCATCCCGTACCAGAGTCTCGGCGAGAGGACCGGCGCGCTGGCCTTGATGACGGCATGGAGGCGCTTGCCCATGGCGCGATCCGGTTCCCGCATCGCGGCGATCTTCGCCAGCACGGCGCCTTCCCCGTCTGTCCTGCTCGCCGACTTCAGTTCCTGGACGCGCTCCCGCATCGCGGCTCGTTCCTCGTCCGTGAATCCCTTGGACTTCCTGCCGCTCGCGGCGGTGCGTTTGGTGGACTTCTGACCGTCCTTCTTGGGGCTCATGGAAACCTCGTGAAGGCTGCTCGGGTGGGAAACGGACGTCGCTCCCGGGACTTCCTGGTTCGGCCGCCGCTTCGCGGGTCCCCTTCGCTGGGGTGCGGAAAGCGCACTGATCGTCACAAAGTACGCTCTCGACGACGTTCGGGCAGGCTCGGTGGGCGCTCGACAGGCGGTGCCGCCGGCGTAGTTTGCATCGGTCGTCGTCCCGATTGTTGCGCACACCCTTCACGAGCGTTCGTCACGACATGCACGACATCGTCACCGCGATCATCCTCGGCCTGGTCGAGGGTGCCACCGAGTTCCTCCCCGTCTCGTCCACGGGGCATCTGATCCTGGCGGGAGACGCCCTCGGATTCGTTGGGCCGCGCGCGGACGCCTTCGAGATCATCATCCAGCTCGGCGCCATCCTCGCCGTCGTCTGGCTGTATCGCGACCTGCTCTGGCGCACGGTGCGCAACGGCGTCACCCCCGGCCCCTCACGTCAGCTCCTCGTGGCGCTGTTCGTCGCGTTCCTGCCGGCGGCGGCCGTGGGGTTGGTCACGCACCATTGGATCACCGCGCATCTGTTCATCCCCCCGGTCGTGATCGGGGCGTTGATCGCAGGCGGCGTTGCCATACTGGCCATCGAGCGGTGGCGCCCTGCCCCGCGCATGGAGACCGTCACCGACATCGGCTACCGGGCGGCGCTGTGGATCGGCATCGCGCAGCTCTGCTCGCTCATCCCCGGCGTGTCGCGCTCGGGAGCGACGATCATGGGCGCCCTGCTGGTGGGCGTCGGGCGGCCGGCGGCCGCCGAGTTCTCGTTCCTGCTCGCCATCCCCGTGATGTTCGCGGCGACGGGGCTCGAGCTGTGGGAGAACCGACATCTGCTCTCCGGGTCGGACGAGCTGATCTTCGCGATCGGCTTCGTGACGGCATTCGCGAGTGCCATCCTCGTAGTGAAGTGGCTCGTGCGGTTCGTCTCCCACCGCACATTCGACGTGTTCGCCTGGTATCGGATCGTGTTTGGTCTGGCGCTGATCGTGCTGCTCGCGACAGGGCGGACGTCGATCGCGAAGTGACGCGCCGACCTCGTAGCGAAGACGCCGTAGGCACTACAGGTGCGAGTATCCCTCGATGTGGTGAGGCTACGCTGGCAAACGGCGCAACCGCTCCACCCGTTTCTCCAAATACGCCCGCACTGCCTTGTCCGTCGTCAACCCGATCGCCACGGTGAAGGCCTCGGTGGCCTCGGCCGCTTGGCCGGCGCGCGCGAGCAGGTGTCCGCGGGCGGCCCAGTAAGGCTGGTAGCCAAGCATCCGCTTGTCGGCGGCGAGTGACGCGATGGGGCCACGCAGGGCGGCCTCCACTCCTTCAACCTCGGCCAGCGCCACGGCGCGGTTGAGGACGACCACGGGCGAGTTGGTGAGCGCGAGCAGGTGATCGTAGAGCTTCACCACGATCGGCCAGTTCGCGATGCCAGTCAGGCGCCGGGCCGTGTGGGCGGACTGGATCGCCGCCTCGAGCTGGTAGCGGCCGGTCGGGCCGACCTGGCTCGCCTCGTGCAGCAGTTGCTCGGCCAGCGCGATTTGTGATTCGTCCCAGAGACTCGTGTCCTGCTGCTCGAGCGGGACGTACGCGCCGGCGGCATCGCGCCGGGCGGGCCGGCGGGCCTCGGCAGAGAGCATCAAGGCCAGCATGCCCTTCGCCTCGGGCTCGTCCGGCAGCAGCGAGACCACCAGCCGAGCGAGCCAGACGGCCTCTCCGGCGATCTCGGGCGCTCCCGCATCGCCGACCTCGTTCCAGCCCTTTGAATAGGCGGCGTAGATCGCATCGAGCACCGCCTCGAGACGTTCGGCCAGTTCCTCCTGCTCTGGCACATCGAAGGGGATTCCAGCGTCGCGGATCCGCGTCTTCGCACGCACCAGCCGCTGGCCCATGGCTGCGGGCGGGATGAGGAAGGCAGCCGCGATGTCCTCAGCGGTGAGACCGAGGATCGTCTGGAGGATCAGCGGCGCACGCATGCCGCGCTCGATCGCCGGGTGCGCGCAGGCGAACATCAGCGCGAGCCTGCGGTCGGGGATGGATTCCGGCTCGGCGGCCGCGGCTGCGATCTCGTCAGCGATCAGCTGCAGATGGGTCTCCCCGGCTGCGCGAGTCTCGCGACGGAGAGAGTCGGTCTGCCGGCGCCGGGCGGCGGTCAGGAGCCACGCCGCGGGATTATCCGGCACGCCGTCCCTGGCCCACGTGCGCAGCGCCGCGGCGAACGCCTCGCCGAGAGCGTCTTCTGCGCCGGCAACGTCGCGCGTCCGCGCCGCGAGCATCGCGACCAGGCGGCCATAGCTCTCGCGCGCCACGCGCTCGGCTGCCCTGGCCGCCACATCGCCATCCGTCACTTCCAGTTGCCCTCGGCTTCCATGATCGGCCGGATCTCGATCGAACCGTACTTGCTCGACGGACACCGCTTCGCCCAGGCGATCGCCTCGTCGATGTCGTGGGCGGTGACGAAGAAGTAGCCGGCGAACTGCTCCTTGGTGTCGGCGTACGGGCCATCGAGCACGTCGGTCTTGCCGTCCTGCTGGCGTACGGTCGTCGCGGCCGAGCTCGGCCGCAGCCGCTCGCCCGCGGCCATGCCGGCACCGGCTTTGCTCAGCGCGGCGTTGAACGCGGCATAGTCGGCCCACAGCTCCTTTTGCGGCGCGGCGGCAAGGGCGGCCTCGTCGTGGTGGATCAACATCATGTAGCGCATGGTCGGTCTCCGTGAAATGGACGGAACGTTCGACTGTAGCCCTTCAGGGCAATGTCGCGCGAGGGAGGGCGATTTCGACAGGGTGTAATATCCGGCGTGTCGCGGCTGCTCACGACCATCGTGCTGTACGTGTTTCGCCAGGACGTCGTCGCGTTACGACGCGGTGCTGGAGCTCAATCACGCCCAGACCCTTGGATTTGCCCGGTCACCTGGCTACCTTCGTTCAGTGCTCGATGCGCCCACCCGCGCGTCGAGCCGGCAAAACGTCAAGGCGGGACTTGGCTAATGCGCCGGTCCCGCCTTTGTTGTCGGGCATTCTCTCTCGGCGGGGTCTCTCGATGCGTGTCACGGGCACGGTGAGGTGGTTCGACGTATTCCGCGGCTTCGGAGTTATCCGCCGGGATGGTGGTGTAGCGGACTGTTTCGTCCGTCACTCGGCGATGCGGGGCAGCCTGCACCACGTCCTCGCCCTGGGTGACCGGGTCGAATTCGACCTCATTCAGGGCGCGGCAGGTGCCGTCGCGCGCGACGTCGTCCGTCTCGGTGGTGCGTTCCTCCCGTTGTCCCTCAAGGCCATTTAGATGCCCAAAGAAGAAGCGATCGAGATCGACGGCGTGGTCGAGGACGTGTTGCCCAACTCCACGTTCCGCGTCCACCTGCCGAACGGTCATTACGTGCTGGCCACCATCGCTGGTAAGATGCGGCGCTTCCGCATCCGCGTGCTCGCCGGCGACCGGGTCACGCTCGCCGTGTCGCCCTACGACCTCACGCGGGGCCGCATCACCTACCGGCACAAGTGAACCGCTCGGGGCGGGAGCTCGGTCGGACCGGCATGGTGAGGGACGCCGGTGCCCCGCGCTGCGGGATCTGTGGCCATCCACTCCGCTTTGGCACCGACCGCCAGGGCCGGACGATTGAGTCCTGTGACTGTGGATACACCGGGTACGTGAAGACGCGGGGCTCCGCCCCCGTCATCGAGGAGCCACGCCTATGACGTGCGGCGCGAAAGCCGTAATTCATTGATTGGCTTGGCGACTTGCCGGGATTCCTTCTGTGCAGTACAAGGTGGTGCCGGACCTCAACCCGTGGCGTCGCTCGGCAAGGGTTGATCACCGCCTCGAGGGCGGGGAGTCGGGTTTGAAGGAAGGACGAAAAGCGGCGGGCTCAGTACCGCACCACTTCGTACATCCAGGCATCCGCCTGGTAAGTCCGCTCGATGGCAGTTGCCCGCTTCAGGTCACCCGATACGGTGATCCCGAGCAACGGCCGTGGGGGGGCACCCAGGCGCTCGAGCCGTCCGGGTGTTGCGACCCGGTACACCACCTGCGACTCCTCTGTCTCGCTGACATCCAACAGCAGCGACAGGTCGGGGAGCATCGAGGCAAACCCACCGTCAGCGTGCAGCGTGGCCCACTGTGTAACCGAGCCGTCGGGGACGTTGACGACGCCGACACCCAGGGTGTCGTTGTTTGCGGCGTTGAACCCGACGAAGGCAATGCGGCGCCCCGATGGATCGGCGGAGAGCCCGAAGATGCCGCCGTACCACTCCGGCTGCTTGATTTCGCGCCTGCGCCCGCCCTCGAGGACGACGATCCTGTCTCGGCTCGGAGGGATCCAGGCCCACCCACCGGGCCACCCGGCCACGGCGCGGACCGCCGAGTCAGCGATGTCCGCGGATTCGCGTTGTGCTCCCGTACGCACGTCGGTGAGCGCGAGGTGGACTCCGCCCGGCGTCTCCGTCGCCACCGCGACTGTCACCGAATCCACCCACTCCACGTCCAGCACTGTGCCGGTGGTGGCAAGCGGCGTCTCGCCGCTCGCCGCAAACGATCCGATGCTGTAGCGCCGCTCGGTGTGCACACCCACCGTCGGGACGACACGCCTGAGTAGCAGACGGCCCCCGTCGGGCGAGACCCAGGCGATCACCTGATTCGAGGCGTGCGCAATGCGGCGCTCCTCTGGAAGCTTGCCGCGCAGCACGTCGGCGAGATCGAGCGCCCAGACGCTGTAATCGATCGTGCCATTGTCCATCACCATCTTCGCGCCGTCGGCGGTGAGCGAGACGTTGGTGAAGAGCCCCGTGATCATCGTGTCCTGCTTCGCGGCGAGATGCCCGTTCTGGCGGTCGAGCCCGATGCGCACGATCGATTCACCGGCAGCATCGCCCTCGCGGTCGAGGAATACGGCGTCGCGCGTGGCGATGCCGCCGCAGGTGCAGGCGTTGACCACGTGGTCGGCGACTCGGCCCGTGCGATCGATCACCTGCCACAGTCCGTGCGGCCGCTGCAGAACGAGGGTCAGGATCCACTGCGTCCCGGGGACCGACGACACTGCGGCGAGCCCCTGCCCCGGGCCGCGCACGCGAATGCTGTCCGCCACCGTGCCGTCGAGCGCGGCGACGCGGATCCAGTAGGCCGAATCGGGATGTATCGCGGGCCCGAGGAGCAGCGAGTCACCGCCGGCGTAGAACGTGGCGACACCCGGGGTGAGGAAGTGCGGCTCGCCACCCAACGCCGACAGCAGATGGCTGCCGAAACGCCCGCGCACCGTCCCCTGGAGGACGAGGTTGCGGCGATCGGGACTCCACTCGAGGCCGTATGCCGACGTGGCGCCCTCGAGAATGGTGCGCGTCGTGGTGCCGCCGACGTCCTGCACGACGACGGAGTAGGTGCATGCCGGGGTGCAGCTGCGCGCCACGTGCGCGAGCTGCTTCCCATCGGGCGAGATCGCTGGGACGTACACGCCCCCCGACACGGTGAGCTGCGTCTTCTCGCCGAGGGCGGCGCGGGCGCTGTGACCGAAAGAGCCGCGGAGCGCGTACCCCGCGCCCGCGGCCATGAGGAGTAGCGCCGCTGCGCCGACGAGCAGCGTGTGCCGGCGGCTTCCGGCCGTCGGCACCGCCGCCGTTCCCCGGGTCGTCGTGACCTCGAGCGCCTTCGCAAACTCTCCTGCCGAGGGGAACCGGTCGGCCGGCGTCTTGGCGAGCGCCTTCGTCACCGCGGCGTCGACTGCGTCTGGCACCGTGTCGCGTAGCGTCTTGAGCCGTGCAGGCCGTTCCGTCATCAGCTTGGCGATCATCACCTGCGCCGTCGACCCGGTGACCGGCGGCTCGCCGGCGAGCATCTCGTACAGCACCGACGCGAGCGAATAGACGTCCGAGCGCGCGTCGATGCCGCGATCCCCGGTCGCCTGCTCGGGGCTCATGTACTGCGGTGTGCCGAGCGACAGGCCCGTCTGGGTGAGGCGGTTCCCGCCTGCCTCCTTCACGGCGAGAGCGATGCCGAAATCGGTCAGCATCGCCTCGCCTTCCTGAATCAGGATGTTTTCGGGCTTGATGTCGCGGTGGACGAGCCCCTGGCGGTGCGCGTAGTCGAGCGCGCTCGCCACCTGGCGCGTGATGGCGAGCGCCTCCTCGAGCGCGAGCTGCTGCTCACGCACCAGCTTCTCGCGCAGCGTCTCGCCGCGGACGTAGGGCAGCACATAGTAAAGAAGGCCGTCGGCGTCCCCCGAATCGATCAGCGTGAGGATGTGGGGGTGGTCGAGCCGTGCCGAGATCTTGATCTCGGCGAGGAAGCGCTCGGAGCCGAGCACGGCGCCCAGCTCGGGGCGGAGCACCTTAAGGGCGACATCGCGCTCCAGTTTCTTATCGTGGGCGAGGTAGACGACGGCCATGCCGCCGGCGCCAAGCTCGCGCTGAATGACGTAGCGATCGCTCAGGGCGGCGGTGAAGTTGAGGGGTTCGGGCACGCCGCAAAATCACCTGCTCCCCAGGGCTCCGCAACCGTTCCTCGCCGCACGTGAAGAGATCGTCACACTTGAGGCGGCGCCTGCAACAAAGCGGTCCCTACTGGAGATCGCGGGAAAGGACGACCCGATGACTCGCCCGCATCAACGCCTACCACGTGTTCAAGTTCGAGCCAGCCGCAACGACGCAGGACGCACACCATCAGATCACTCAGTTGCTCGCGACGCCGAGTGGCACCCCATAGGTCTATTCCAACCTTGTGTGGCCGCCGGCCATCTGAACGGCCTCTGACCATCCGCACCGACAGCGAGAGGCAAGTCTTTCAGCTATTCCGCTTCAACGGGAGGACGTCGTGAAGATGCTTGTATTGCTGAGCTGTTTGCTGCTGATCTGCAGTACGCCGGCTTCGGCTCGTGCACAAGTTGCGACGTCCTCCGACACGACAGCTACTGTGGTCGACCGTTTGTTTGATCAATGGCGAGCCAACGCCTCACATGGAGTCAAGAACTCCGGGGAGACGCCTCACAACATGGGTGCGGGCAAGGAAAAAGCCCGACAACGGAAGTCGTTGCATGGCTGATCCTTCTTGGGTCGGGACGGCGGGATCTGAACCCGCACCCCCGCTGAACCCTGTGCGACTCGATAAGGAGCCAAGTAACGAGACCAAGACATGAGTTGAACCTATATCGTGAGCCCTGCCCGGCTGATATTCTATGGGCGTGACAAAACCCGATCGAACGTACGACGCCATCGTCATCGGCTCCGGAATTTCCGGCGGTTGGGCCGCGAAGGAGCTGTGCGACCACGGCCTCAAGACCCTCGTGCTCGAGCGTGGCCGCGACGTGCAGCACATCAAGGATTACCCCACGGCGAACCTGGCACCGTGGGAGCTGCCGCACCGCGGCTACAACCCGCGCAAGCTGATCGACGAGAATCCGCTCATCAGTAAGGCGGCCGGCTACGGCGAAGCCACCGCGCATTTCTTCGTGAAGGACGCCGACCACCCGTACGTGCAGGAGAAACCCTTCGACTGGATCCGCGGCTATCAGGTCGGCGGCAAGTCGCTCATCTGGGGACGTGCGACGCAGCGCTGGAGCAAGTATGAGTTCGTCGCCCCCGAGAAGCTCGGCTACGGGATGAACTGGCCGATCACGTACGACGACATCGCGCCGTGGTACTCCCACGTGGAGCAGTTCATCGGCGTGTGCGGCAACTACGACCACCTCGAGGCCATGCCGGACGGCGAGTTCCTGCCGCCCTTCGACTTCAACTGCGTCGAGAAGCACATGAGCGACGCGATTCACGCGAAGTACAAGGACCGCTGGGTCGTGCAGGGACGCTGGGCGCATCTTTCCAAGCCAAAGCCGATCCACCTCCAGCAGGGCCGCGGCACCTGCCAGGCGCGCAATCTGTGTATGCGCGGGTGCCCCTTCGGCGGATACTTCAGCTCCAACTCATCGACGCTGCCCTGGGCGGCGAAGACCGGCAACCTCACGGTGCGGCCGCACTCGGTGGTGCACTCGATTGTGTACGACGACAAGACCGGCAAGGCGTCCGGCGTGCGCGTCATCGACGCCCAGACGCACGAGCAGCTGGAGTTCGCCGCGCGCATCATCTTCGTGAACGGGTCGGCGCTCAATTCCACGCTGGTCCTGCTCAACTCCACGTCGTCGCGCTTCCCCCACGGACTCGGCAACGACAGCGGGCTGCTCGGGCATTACGTGATGCACCACAACTATCGCGTCGCGGGGCACGGACGCATCGACGGATTCACCGACAAGTACTTCTTCGGGCGCAACCCGACGGAGTGCATCCTCGTGAACTTCCGGAACCTCGGAAAGCAGGACACCGACTTCGTGGGCGGGTACACTACGTTCACCGGCGCCTATCGCGAGCGCGGCGTTGAGACAGATGATCTCACGGGCGAAGCATTCAAGAACGCTCTGACGCAGCCGGGGCCGTGGGGCATCTACATGTACATGCAGGGCGAGACGATCCCCAAGGAGTCGAACCACGTGCGTCTCCACGAGACACAGAAGGACCAGTGGGGGATCCCCCTGCTCGTGATGAACGTGGACTACGATGACAACGACGCGCGCATGATCGCGGACTGGCGCACCCAGGCATCCGAGATGCTCGAGGCCGCGGGCTGCCATGACGTCGAAACACACGACAAGGGATGGGCACCGGGGCTCGACATCCACGAGATGGGCGGCGCGCGCATGGGCAAAGACCCGAAGCGCTCGATTCTCAACGAATGGAACCAGGTGCACGGTTGTCCCAACGTCTTCGTCACTGACGGCGCGTGCATGACGTCGACCGGGAACCAGAGTCCCTCGATCCTGTACATGGCGTTGACCGCGCG
>JAWOLH010000052.1:0-58073 GCA_033853695.1 Gemmatimonadales bacterium
CGGGCCGGGCCAGCCCTCGCGCTTCGTGACGGCGAAGGCGAGAAAACCGCCGACCAATCCGAAATAGACGACTCGAAAGATGCCGTGGAGCGCGGCTGCATGGCGCTCGTGCAAGGCGTGGAGCGGCAGCACCAGGGTGTGCAGGCCGTAGATGATGGTCGCGAGCACCGGAATGCCGAGGAAGAGGATCGCAGGGAACTCGCGCCAGACGCCGGTGATCGGTCGCACGTCACAGCCGTACGGGAGACAGAGACCCACCAGAAGGAGGAGCGCCGCGAGCTTCTTCAGCATGGGAGAATCTCCGCGCAGGGCAGAGGCGTGGATTCAGGCATGAGCGAGTAAGTCGGTCAGTGCACTCCCCCCATCAGCTTCTGCACGGGCTTCACGATCGCCAACGCGATCACCGAAGCGGCGACGCAGACGCCGCCGACGACGCCAAAGAGCTGGGGAAGCGGAGCGGATGAAATAAACCCCGCGGCATACCCGGCCACCTTGTTTCCGACGGCGTCGGCCAGGAACCACACGCCCAGCATCATCCCGACGATCTTCACCGGCGAGAGTTTGGTGAATACCGAGAGTCCCACCGGGGAGAGACTCAACTCGCCCAGCTCCTGGATGAAGTAGCACCCGATGAGCCAGAACGGCGACACGCGCAGCGCTTCCCCGCCGGTCCCGAGCGACTTCTGGATGGCGAAGGCCGGGATCAGCAGAAACAGAAACGAGAGACCGACAAAGAACAGGCCGAAGGCGAACTTCGTGGGCGTCGTCGGCTCGTAGCGACCCAGACGGATCCACAGCCAGGCGAACGCGGGGGCGAGCAGGATTACGAAGATCGCCTGAACCGAGACGTACCAGCTGGACGGGAAGCTGAAGCCCAGGATCCGGAGCGTTGTGTAGCGATCACCGAAAAGATTCAGACTCGAACCGGCTTGTTCGTACGCGCCCCAGAAGATCGCGGCGAATACGAAGAACACCGCCATGGCCGCGATCCGCTTCCACTCCTCGCCGGTAAAGCCGAACACGCCGCCGGCGCTGGCGGGCTGCGCCGCCACCGTGCCCTGCGGGGCGGGCCGCGCCGCCAGACGGTCGATCGCCGGCTGCAGGTGTCGTTTCCCGACGACGTACTGGATCAGTCCCAGCGTCATGCCCACGCCCGCACAGGCGAAACCGAGATGCCAGTCGACCTTCTGCGCGAGGTAGCCCGCGATGATCGGGCCGATGAAGGCGCCGAGGTTGATACCCATGTAAAAGACCGAGAAGCCGGCATCACGTCGCGCATCCCCCGGCTCATAGAGCGCGCCGACGATGCCGCTCACGTTGGGTTTCAGGAGCCCCGTGCCGATAACGATGAGACTCAGGCCGGCATAAAACATCGGCAGCGGGTGAAAGGCCAGGGTGAAGTGGCCGAGCGCGATGATGATCCCGCCGAGCAGGACGCTGCGGTATTGTCCCAGCCACCGGTCCGCGATGATGCCGCCCACGATTGCCGCGGCCCACGCCGAGGAGGTGTAGGTGCCGTAAATCGAGCCCGCGTGCTTGTCGTCGAATCCGAGGGCGTGCACCATGTACAGGATCAGGAACGCCCGCATCCCGTAGTAGCTGAACCGCTCCCACATCTCGGTGAAGAAGAGCGTGGACAGCCCGCGCGGGTGCCCGAACCACTGCGTGCGCGAGCCGTTCACGGGCGCTTCCTCCGCCGCGCCAGAATGTCCTCCAGGGCGACGCGATCGATCTTGCCATCGGTGCGGACGCGCACGTCGTAGTTCTCCCAGTACATGAAGTTCTCAAGCGCCTGCAGGAACTTCGGCGTAGCCGTACCCTGTGGCGCGTCGAGCCACTTTTCCTTCTGGTTGAGCGGCTCGCGGAGCAGGATCGGCTCGAGCTGTCTCACGATGTCGGGGGTGATCGGCACCAGGTCTTCCGGCCGGCTCTGGAAGAAGTACAGCTGGTGCAGCCGATACAGCCGCTGCAGCTCGCGGATCGGGTTGGTGTCGTCATAGACGCGGATATCGATGTAGCGATCGTTGGCGCCAAGGTAGCCGCCATTGGCGCGCACCACGAGCAGCGCGGCCGATTCCATGCCGCGCTTGTCGCCACCCCCCGCCTGCCCGGCGACCAGCGCCGCCATCAGACGGTCGGCGAGCGGCCCGGTGGCCCGCATGAACGCGTCCGCCATGTTCTTCACGGTCTGATCGCTCACCATGATGTTCGCCTGCGCGGCGAAGGAACGCCCCACGATCATCGCGCCCTTGCCGGAGCTCGCGATCTGGCCGTCGGCGCCCAGGGTGCGTCCCCCGGCCCAGTCGAAGCACGAGTCGCCGGTCCAGCTCGCCGCGATGCCGTGCGCATCCACCATTCCGACCTGCCGCTGCGCCGGGCGCGCATCGCGCCGCATCACGATGCGCATCGCCTCGGGTGCCGTCGCCCCCATCGCCATCAGCTGCAGCCCCTCGTCCCCGTAGGCCGTGTTCCCGAGCGACTGCGTCGCGACCGCGCCGATCCCGGCCTTCGCCCACGGGACGATGCCGCCGACGTTGGGGAACTTGGACTGCACCGCGACACCCAGGTCTCCAGTCGCCGAGTCGTATGCGACGATACTGTAGGTGTGCGCCCGCTTCAGGAGGTCGGTTGGGGCGATGGTGGGCTGCTGCAGCAGGGCAACGACCGCGAGGAGCATCGCCTAGTCCTTTTTCTTGCGGATTTTCTTCTTCAGGAGATCGAGCTGCTCGTCCGCGGCCCGTTCGCGCGCGACGCGGTCGATGTCGTCCTTCAGCAGCTCCTGCTGCAGATCGACGTCGGGACGGGTCCCGCCCGCCGCTTGCAGATCACGCCACGCCTGCTCCGTGCTGCTCACGCCACCGGTCGGGACGCCGCGATCCGCCGATTTGAGCTGCCCCTGCATGTCCGCCAGCTCGCGCTCGGCGAGCGCCAGCTCCTCGCGCTGCGCGGCGAGTTTGCGCTCGAGCATTCCCGTCCGCTCGCGGTGTTTCGCGGCGAATCGCTCCGCGATCTGCACCGTTTCCTGGTCCTGGATCTCGGCGGCGAGCCGGCCGCGCCGCTCCGCATCGGCGAGGCGTTGCCGTTCGGCGGTGAGCTCAGCGTCCGTGCGCCCCAGCGCGCCGCGCATCTCCGCAACCGCCACCTTGGCGTCCACGACCGCTTCACGCATCTGGCGCGCCAGGTCCCGCAGGTTACCGGGCGGGGTGGCCGCATCGAGGGCGGCCCGCAACGCATCCCGCAGCCGCTCGAACACCGCTCTTCAGCTCTTCCGGACGGTCTTGGCGAAGAACGGCGACAACACCGCGGCCACGTTCCGCGAGCCACACTTGGGACAGACGGGGCGCCGCCGGCCGTGCTCGGTGATCGACATCGACAGATTGAAACGTGTGCGACACTTGGCGCAGCGGAATTCGTAGATCGGCATGGCGCCGACTACGTTATTCCCGGCGGTGGGGAGGGTCAAGTTGAAGACCCGGTGTCCCCGGCTCAAATTGAAGGCCGTGCGCGCGATCGCCGCTCGACCGGTATGGCTCTCACTGCTCTGCGCGACGGCCTGCAATGAGGGGTTGCAGCCGCATGCGGGCGCACAGGGGCATCCCTGCCCCTCTTCCTTCCAGGGGATCTGCGGCACCGTCACATTCCGCGGCGCGCTCCCCGAGTCGACGGACGTCGTGTATGTGGTCGCGTACCGGACCTTCCCGACCACAGCGACCGATCTCTTCACGTTCATGCCGGTGCCACCACCGACGCTCTTTCTCGACGACGCATCACGTGCCGGCCCTCAACCATTCACCATCTCCCTCCCGGACACGTCGTACGCATGGATCCTCGCCGCGTGGAAGAAGCAAGGGAGTCTGACTCCGCAGAACGCGGACTCCCTGCTTCGCGAAGCGGGGTACTACCGCGATCCGGCCGACACCTCGAAGCCGGGAACCGTCGTCGTGAGGGGCAGGACGACGGGAGTGGACTTCGTCGTCGATTTCACCAACATGCACCCCGTGTCCTACTACTTCCCGTGAGGACCGCGGCGCTGATCCTCAGCACGCTCAGCGTCCCGTTGGTTCTCATGGGCCAGGGGACCGGCGCCGTTACCGGAACCGTGAACGACACCGCGGGCCTCGCGGTGCACCAGGCACGCGTGCGCGCGCTCACGAGCGGCCCCGCCGGCGCGCGCCTCGTCGCCAGCACGCTGACGTCGGCGCAAGGGATCTATCGGCTCGATTCGGTTCCGGCAGGTCCGCTGGTCCTCGACGTATCGGTGCTCGGCTACTTCCCCGCCTCCGATACCGTCCACGTGGCCCCCGGCGAGACGCTGCGCCACGATTTCCGGTTGCGCCTCTCTCCCGTCACACTAATGCCGACGATCGTCACCGCGGCCAAGCGGTCCCAGCTGCTCGATCAGGCGATCACGAGCGTGGCGCTCGTCTCCCGCGAGGCGATCTCGGCGCGGGCGGTCAATACGATCGATGAGGCGGTCGACAAGGCCCCCGGCGTCCAATTCATCGACGGCCAGGTGAACATCCGAGGCTCGTCGGGATTCGTCGAAGGCCTCGGCAGCCGGGTGCTCCTCCTGGTGGACGGCGTGCCGGCCAACCAGGGAGACCGCGATGGCATCAACTGGGATCTCGTGCCGGTCGACCAGGTGCAGCGCGTGGAAGTGATCAAAGGCGCGGGGTCGGCGTTGTACGGCTCGGCGGCGTTCGGCGGCGTCGTGAACCTGATCACGCGCGAGCTGCCGACCGGGGTCCATGCCCGCATCCGCACGACGGCGGGCGTGTTCGCGAACCCCCCCGACCCCGTCTGGGCCTTCCGCGACTACACCGGCATCCAGGACGGCGTCGACGTCTCCGCCTCCTACGGACAAGGAACTGTGCGTGGCGGCCTCGCCGCGGGGGCGCGGCATTCCGACGGATATCGCCAGCAGGACAAGGACGATCACTGGCAGGTGAGCGGCCGCGGGGAGTGGCGTCCCGAGCCCGCCATGCTCGTGAATCTCTCCGGAGCCTGGGCGAGCGACCAGTACCAGGTCCCGGAGCCGTGGTGCATCCAGGGCGAGTGCGCCGATTCGGGTCTTGCCGTGCAGCCGTTTCGTATCGTCGGCGACAGCGCGGATCCCGGCAACCGGGGTAACCGGACCCGTTCGGATAAGGGGTACCTCACGGCGTTGGTCACGCGCACCCCGTCGGAGCGGATTGCCTGGACGGCACGCGCGAGCTGGCTCCGGACCCGCTTCACCGACTCATATCCCAATCGGGGACTGCCCCTCGGGCCCGCGGATGCCGCCATCGCCAACCGCTATGGCCTGGAGGGCCGGGTGGTGAGCCGGCGAGATACCGGGCAGATCGTGACGTTCGGAGCGGAGGCCACGCATTCCGATGTGTGGAGCAATGTGTTCTCGGGCGACACGGCGGGAGCGACCGGCACGCACGCGCAGGACGAGTACGCCGCGTACGGGGAAGCCGAGCAGGTGCTGGGGCCGGTGCGGCTGACGGCCGGCGCGCGGGGGGACTTCCTCACGATCGACGGAAAGGGACTCACGGCGTTCGTGAGTCCCCGCGGAGGCATCGTTTGGCCGACCGCATCGGGGAGCTGGCGCGCGTCCATCGGCCGCGCCTATCGCGCGCCGAGTCTGGCCGAGCGGTTCGTGACGACATACGTCTTCGGACTGCGCGTGATTCCCAATCCCGCGTTGCGCGCCGAGGATGGATGGTCCGCCGAGATCGGCCGATCCTGGAGCCCGCTGGCGCGGTTGCGCGGTGACGCCGCGGTGTTCTGGACAGAAGCCCGACACCTGGTGGAGCCGGTCATCACTCAGCAACCGTCCACCCAGCAGACCGTGATTCAGTTTCAGAACCTGCAGCGCGCGCGGTTGGCCGGACTCGACCTCAATATGACCGCTACGCCGTTCACGCCAGACTTGACGACCTCGCTGGCGTACCAGTTCCTGTATGCCCGCGAGCTGGCCCACGATTCGAGCGGCACCCGGACGCCGGAGCGTCCCCTGCTCTTCCGGCCACGTCACCTGCTGACCTTCTCCGTCGACTACGTGTGGCGGCGATTGGGAGCCGGAGCGGATTGGCGGTTCGCCAGCCGCTTTGAGGGGACCGACCCTCTGTTTCCAGGCGACCCGCGCTTCGACCAGAAGGTGCTCGACCTGCGCGCCAGCTGGACAACAGGTCCGCTGGAAGCGCGTCTCAAGGTCGCCAATGCCCTGAACTACATCTACAACCTCGCGCCGCGGGTGCTCGAGCCGGTTCGGACCACGACGCTCACGCTCACCTATAGCTATTAGCTTACGGCATGCTCCGCCGCGCTCCGCTCCTGGGTCTCCTCGCCATCGCGTGCTCCACCGATCCGCACCATTCGCCGGTGTGCGGCATGGCGCTGCTCGTGGGACCGCGCCTGATCCTCGAGCAGATCGGTGACGCCCACGCCCTCCTGACGGAAGCCCCGCGCGGCCTGCCCGCGATGCTGCCGGCGCGGATCGTGGGGGGCACCGATTCGACGTTCGTGCGCGTGTCGAGCGAGCGGGATCACGTGGTGCTCGAGTTCCAGGGTGGGAAGCTCCCGATCGTCACGGTCGACACGACGGGCCGCGACTCCACGGTATTCGGCGTGCTGCTGGTGGACGACTCGACCGCCACCGTGCAGGGGGTGCTCGTGTTCGATCGTCCGCGCCCACCGCACGATTTCCCGCAGATCGGACGCCTCGTGGACGCCGAACGGTCGGTGCCGTTCTACGGGGCGCGCGTCAACTGGACGAGCGTGAGCAACCCACGCTGCCCGCTGCTCGGGAAGCCCACCAGATCGTGAGGTCGGTCGTCGCGGTCAGCGCGCCGCTGCGCACCGACCCGGGGCGGGAGCGCGTCGCCCTGAACGCCGCCTACGCGCGCGCCTGTATCGCCGCCGGGCTCACGCCCCTCGTCGTTCCGTCCCTCATCGCACCGGAGAGCGCCGCCGACGTGATCGCGGCGGTCGACGGGCTGATGCTCACCGGGGGAGAGGACCTCGATCCCGGACACTATGGGGAGCCTCGGCATCCACGGCTCGAGGAGACCGACGCGGCGCGCGATGCGGTGGAGCTCGCCCTGTACCGCGCCGCGCGCGACCGGCGCCTCCCGATCCTCGCCATCTGCCGCGGCATTCAGCTCGTGAACGTGGCCGAGGGCGGCACGCTGTACCAGGACCTGCCGAGCCAGCATCCCTCGTCCGTCGCCCACGCGGGGACGAATGCCCGGCATGGGCTGCGGGTCGAGCCCGGCTCGCTGCTCGAGCGCGTCGCGGGACATCCGGCGAGTGTGAACTCCCGCCACCACCAGGCGGTGAAGAATCTCGCCCGTGCGCTGCGCGCCGTCGCCTGGGCGGAAGACGGCATCATCGAGAGCGTCGAGGGACACGACGAGGCTACAGGCTGGCTGCTCGCCGTACAATGGCATCCCGAAGACGACGTTGAGGCGGGGTTGTTCGAGGGCTTTGCCCGTGCCGTGCAGCGGGCGGCTAGAGGTTTCGCAGCAGCCGATCTTCACTGACCACGTTGGGAAACAGCACGCGGTCGGAGAGACGGTTCAGCGCCTGGCGCACCGCGGGAAAACGCTCCGCCGCGAGCCGGTAGATCTCGGCGACCCCGTAGCGCTCGGCGAGGGCATGATCGGCCGCGCCACCGAAGCCGCTACGTCCCAGGGCATCGTAGTAGGGGAGATCCGGACCGCCGCGCCGCCGCCGACGCACCGCCACGTAGTCCGGGAACATCCCCGCCAGCCACAGGCTGTAATTGCCCAGATGCACCTGCAGGTGGAAGCGCCGTTCCCCGGAATCGGCCTCCTGGGCCAGATCGTTCACTATTTCCACGAGATAGTGGTAGGTTTGGTCATCGACACCCTGCGCCCGATTGGCCCGGTCCTGTCGCCCGAACTCGAGCAACAGGGCCGCGAGGTAGTCAGCCAGGGGACGGTCGTCGACTCCTGCTGCCAAGAGGGCGTGTCGCACCGCGACGTAGGCGAAGAGCGGGGCGGAAGGCGACACCAGGGAACGGTACGACAGCAGGGCCTCGAACAGGTCCGGCTCGTCGAGCAGCCCGTCCGGACCTTCGTGGGCGAGGCGCGCTTCGGCGCGGGACCGGGCGCCGGGGTCGCGGCGCGCGAGGGCGATCAGGACCACACGGCAATCGGGTCCGCGTAGGCGGGCGCGAACGTTCGCGAGGATCATGCACCAGGCCTCATCGACCAAACCTCCGGCACGCCTGTCCCACCAGGACGCCCTCGCGCGCCTCACGGCGCTGTCGCGCGAGCTCGCCGGCGCCTACCGGCCGGCGACGGTCATCGACCGGCTGGTCGCCGCGATCACCGAGCTGCTCGCCCCCGACCGGATCACCATCCTGGCGCTCGACGTCGATACCAACAGGTTGCAGATCGCGTACCACCGGGGCGGTGAGCGGCCGCACATCGACGATCCCCTGCTGCAGCTGCCGATGCGGCGCGGTCCGATGGTGTTCAGCCGTCACGTCCTGGAGCAGGCCGGGCGGCACGGGGTGACCGTGATGCAGGACGTGGCGTCCTGGATGGGCGCGCCGATTCAGGCCGTGGGCCGCAGCATCGGCGTCGTCGCGATCGCCTCCGAGCGCCCCGACGCATTCGGACCCGACGAGCTCGCCCTGCTCAGCGCCGTCGTGTCGCAGGCGGCGATCGCACTCGAGAACGCTCGCCTCCTGCACCTCCTGTCGTCCGGCAAGCGGCAGTGGGAGCTGACGGTCGACGCCATCAAGCAGGCGATCTGCATCGTCGACGAGCGCGGGATCGTGCGCCGCGCCAACCGCGTCTTCGCCGACCTGGTGCAGCTGCCGGTGACGGCGCTGCCGGGGCGCTCGTGGATGAGTCTCCTGCCGCCCGCCTGGGCGTCGATCGTGTCGCAGGCGCTCGCCGAGCCGGGGTCGCACGAGATCCGGACCGGCACCCGTGATTACACCGTCAGCGCCATCCGCATGGAGGGCGCCGAAGACGAGGCGGCGGTGCTGTCGTTCGAGGACCACACCGAGAAGCGCCACCTCCAGGATCAGCTGATCCAGTCGGAGAAGATGTCGGCGATCGGACAATTGATCGCCGGCATCGCGCATGATCTCAACAACCCGCTCGCCTCCGTCGTTGGGTTCGCCGATTTCCTCGCCGAGTCGGGCGACGTACCGCAGGCGCTGGCAGAGCCGCTGCGCGTGATCCGCCAGGAGGCCGAGCGCGCCGCGACGATCGTCAAGAATCTGCTCTCGTTCGCCCGCCGCCAGGAAGGGGAGCGGCATCCCCAACCGCTGCAACCGCTGCTCGAGTCGGTGCTGGCGCTGCTCAAGAACGAGATGATGGCCTTGAAGGTCGAGACGGCGCTGTTCGTCGAGCCGAACATCCCCGACATCGAGATGAACCCCAACCAGATCAAGCAGGTCTTCGTCAACCTGCTGAACAACGCCGCCCAGGCGATCGCGAGCACCGGCCGGGGGGGGCATATCACCGTCACCGCCAAACGCTGGTTGGACGGCGTCGCCGTGAGCGTCGCCGATGACGGGCCGGGAATCCCCGAGGAGCTCCTGCCCCGGGTGTTCGAGCCCTTCTTCACGACCAAGACCGAGGGCGAAGGAACGGGACTCGGGCTGTCGATTTGCCAGGGGATCATCAAGGAGCACGGAGGCCGGATTACGCTCGAGTCGAGCCCCGGCGTGGGGGCGACCTTCACCGTGGAGCTCCTCAGCGGGTCGCGGCCGCAGCGGACCTCGCAGCCCGTCAAAGCCGCGGCGACGTCCGGCACGCTGCGCATCCTCGTCGTCGACGACGAGCCGCACATCCTGCATTACATGCGCGCGACACTCGAGAGCTGGGGCCACACCGTCGAGGTCGCGAGCGACGGCACCGAGGCGGTCGAGCGCGCGCTCGTGATCCCCTTCGACGTCATCATCTGCGACCTGCGCATGCCCCGCCTCGGCGGTCGCGAGATGTACAACAATCTCGCGCGGCAGTACCCCGACATCGCCCGCAAAGTGATCTTCGCCACCGGCGACACCGTCCGCGGCGACACGCTGCAGTTCCTCGAGCAGCTCGGGCGCCCCTTCCTGCACAAACCCTTTACCCTCGCCGAGCTCCGCACCGTCCTGGGGAACGTCGCCGCCGGCGGCCATCAGTAGCCCGCAATGCGCGTCCTCCACGTGGACGCGGGCCGGGAATGGCGCGGCGGCCAGAATCAGGTCCGCCTGCTGCTGCGCGAGCTGGCACAGCAGCGCGATATCGACATCCGGCTCGTCACCCACCGTGCCGGCGAGCTCGCCCGCCGCGTCGCGCCGTCCGGCATACCGATCGATGGCGTCACCTGGTCCCTCGGACTCGACCCGCGAGCCTGGTGGACGATTCGCCGCACACTGCGAACGTTCCGACCCGAGCTCATCCACGTTCACGACAGCCACGCACTGACACTGTGCCGCTGGACCCGGCCCGCGGTCCCGCTCATCGCCCATCGACGCGTGGATTTCCACGTGCGGCCCGGGAGCGCCTGGTTCAGTGCAACGCGAATCGTCGCCGTATCCCGGGCGGTCAACCGCATCCTCATTGCAGACGGGGTGCAAGCCGGCATCGTCACCGTCATTCCGGATGGTGTCGACCCGGCTGAGATTCACGCCAATGCGTCCCATCCACTCGGCATCCGTGCACGATTGTCCCTGCCGCCTCATACCCCGCTCGCCGTCAACGTCGCGGCCCTCGTCGATCACAAGGATCAGATCACGTTGATCCGCGCCGCCGCCACCGCCCGTGCACTGCGGCCGGATCTGCATTGGGCGGTCGCGGGCGAGGGTGAGCGCCGTCACACCCTCGAGGCGGAGATCGGCCGACAGGGGCTCGGCGACCGCGTCCACCTGCTGGGGTATATCAGCGAGGTCGACGCCCTGATCCGTGAGGCGAATGTCTTCGTCATGTCTTCCAAGGAAGAAGGAATGGGCAGCGCGATCCTCCACGCCCTGGCGCTTGGCAAGCCGGTCGTCTCCACCGCGGCCGGTGGCATACCGGAGGTGGTGCCGCCGGACTCGCTCGTGCCTATCGCCGATCCCGCGGCGCTGGCACGCCGCGTGGTGGACATGCTCGCGCATCCGGTCGCGACCACGCTGCCTGAACTGTTCACCGCCAAATCCATGGCGCAGGCCACCTTGGCTCTGTATCGGTCGCTCGTCTAGATTGCAGGTCCGATGATCTACGTGTGCGTTCCGGTACATAACGAGGCGAAGACTGCCGGGCTCGTCCTGTGGAAAGTCCGCCAGGTCTTCACGGCGTTCCAGCGGGAGTACCAGCTGCTCGTCTGCGATGACGGCTCGACCGACGGGACGGGTGAGGTGCTGGCCCGGTATTCCCGCGTCCTGCCGCTGAGCGTCATGACGCACCGCGAGCGGCGCGGCTACGCGCGCAGCCTCGAAGAGCTGCTGCGCCTCGCGCTGGAGCGCACCGATCGGCCCAAGCGCGATTGCGCCATCACCCTCGCGGCCGATTTCGTCTATTCCCCCGAGGCGATGGACGACATGGTGAAGCGGCTGGAATCGGGAGCGGACCTCGTGGTGGCAGAGCAAGTGGCGGGCGCGGGTCGGCGCCCCCGCGCCCACCGGTTCGTGCGCCATTGGGCGTCGCGCTTGTTGCCGGTGCACGGCGTACGCGACTCCGTGTCCGGTTTCCTGGCACTGCGTCTCATCACGTTGCGCCAGGCGCTGCGCCCCAGTGCGGACCGCTTGCTCCACACCGACGGGTGGATCGCGAACGCGGAGCTCCTGGCCCGGCTCGCACCGCACGCCCGGCGGATCGACACCGTCCCCGTCACCGGCCGCTACGACCTGCGACAGCGGCCCTCGCGCGTCCAACCCTGGCAGACGCTGTTGGCGGCGTGGCGGGCCCGTCCGGTCATCCGCGCCGCAGCGGCAGCCGTCGTGTTGCTCACGGCGCTCGTGTTCCGGCCGGTCGCGGCGCAGCAGGACACCTCGGCCCATTCGAGCACCCCTCCATCCCCATCCGCCGCCAGCACCGATTCGGCCGCCGCCGCGGTTCACACAGCCCCGGCACCCCAACCCGTACCGTTTCCAATCGGAGAGCGGATGGTCTATTCCGCCAAGTACGGGCCGTTTAGCGTCGGCGAGGCGACGATGGAGGTAGCCGGCATCGATACGATCCGTGGGGCGGAGATGGTGCATATCCGCTTTCACATCCAGGGGGGCGCCCTCTGGTACCACCTCGACCAGACGCTCGAGTCGTGGGTGGGACGGAACGACTTCCGCTCGCGGCGCTATACCACCGACACCGACGAGCGAGGCAAGAAGCGTCACAACAACTTCGAGATCTTTCCGGATTCCGGGTATTACCGGGAAGAAGGGGTGGACAGCACGAAGCCGACGGTGCCCGACCCGCTGGACGACGCGGCCTTCCTCTACTGGGTGCGCACCGTTCCGCTCGAGATGGGAAAGCGCTACGAGTTTCAGCGCTACTTCCGGCCCGACCGCAACCCGGTGATCGTCGTGGTGGAGAAGCGGGAGAAGGTTGGGGTGGCGGGCAGGAAGTTCAATGCCATCGTCATCCGGCCGATCATCCCCAACGGGCGCGGCATCTTCGCCGAGCAGGCCGAGGCCCACATCTGGCTGTCGGACGACCCGCAGCACCTCATTCTCGCGCTGCAGTCGAATTTCTCGTTCGGCACCGTCACCCTGAAGCTCAAGGAGTTCTCCGTCCCCCCGCCGGAGCACCCATGACCGATTACCGCGAGGCGGACTTCAGCCGGTTGAAAACCGTCCCGATCGCCGCGCGTCGCAACAAGGTCGATCCCACTCTCCTCGCTCATCCACCCGGCAGCGACTTCGGTTTCCGCGCCTTCTGGAACTCGCTCCCCGACATTCTGGCCGCGCGCGACCTGCGCGCCGTGGCGGCGGCGATCGCCGCAGCCGCAGGACACCGCGGAGTCGTGGTGATGCTCGGAGGACACGTCATCAAAGTGGGACTCGGACCGCTGCTCGTGACGCTCATCGACCGCGGCGTGATCACGCACGTGGCGATGAACGGCAGCGCGGCGATTCACGACTTCGAACTCGCCGCATACGGTGGAACGAGCGAGGACGTCGCCGCCGGCCTCGCGGACGGCAGCTTCGGGATGGCGGAGGAAACGGGCCGCGAGATGAACGCCGCACTCGCCGCCGCGGCGGCCGCGGGTCGTGGCGCCGGTGAAGGGCTCGCCCAGGCGCTCGCGGTCCGGCAGCCGCTGCCCGGCGGGCCGATTTCCGTACTGCTGGCCTGCGCGCGCCGCAACGTCCCGGTGACGGTCCACGCCGCGCTGGGCGCCGAGATCATCCATCAGCATCCCAGCGCCGACGGCGCCGCGATCGGCGCCACCAGTCACCGGGATTTCAAGCGACTGGCGGCGGATCTCCCGGCGCTGCACGACGGCGGCGTCGTGCTGAACCTGGGTAGTGCGGTGGTGATGCCCGAGGTGTTCCTCAAGGCGTTGACGATCGCCCGCAACCTGAACGCCGGAAGACCGACGGGCTTCACGGCCTGTGACTGCGACATGCAGCGCCACTATCGCCCGCGCGTCAACGTCGTCGAGCGCCCCACGCTGCACGGCGGCCGCGGCATTCAGCTGACGGGCCATCATGAGATTCTCCTGCCACTGCTCGTGTGGGGCGTGTTGGCTACGCTGGATGGGGCAGGCAAGACGACGGGGTCACCGTCGTCCGGACGATGACCCCGTCACAACCCGCAGGAGACTGGATCAGGCCGCGTCGCGCTTGCCGCGGATCGTGTCGCGCACCCGGTCTGCCGTCCCGGGGCTGATCACCCGCAGGACCAGGTAGAAGATGAACCCGATCGCGGCGAGCCAGAGGACGGTCATCAGGATGCTCACCAGCCCGCCCAGCAGGCCGAAGATGATCTTGATCCCGATCCACACCAGCACGGCGAAGATCGCAAAACCGAGAATGCTCCGAAACATACGGCCTCCCAAGTGGCCCCACGGGTCAGCGGACCCTACGCCGTGACACCCGCGGGAGTTTCACACTCCGACATCGCCATCGTGGGCGGCGGCGTCATCGGCGCCGCGTGCGCCCGGGCCGCCGCGCAGCGCGGCCTCCACGTCACCCTCTTCGCTCCCGGACCCGACCCAGCCGCCGCCTCTGCTGCGTCGGCAGGGCTGCTCGCCGCTCAGATCGAGTCCGCCGATCAGCGACTGCTGCCGCTCGCCGTCCGCGGACGCGACCTGTACTCGGGCCTGGCCGCCTCTCTCAAAGATACCACCGGTACGGACATCGGTTTTCAGGCGATCGGCATCGCCACCCTGGCCTTCGACGACCGCGAGGTCGAAACCCTCTACACGCTCGTCGCGGAGCAGCGACAGGCGGGGTTACGGTGCGATTGGCTCGACCGCGCCGATCTCGATGAGCGCTGGCCCGGCCTCGCCCCCGAAGCGCGGGGAGCGCTGTACGCGCCGGAAGACGGATGCCTCGATCCGACAGCGCTGACCGGGGGTCTGCTGGCCGACGCGCGCCGCCTCGGCGTCCGCCTCAGTCAGGAGAACGTGCAGCGCATCCTGATCGCCAATGGCCGCGTCATGGGTGTGACGGCCGGCTCGACCGGCACTCCAGCGTCGCACGTCGTCATTGCGGCAGGCGCCTGGTCGCCAGGCATCGACGGCCTGCCTCGCCCGGTCCCCGTAGAACCGGTGCGGGGACAGCTCATGGCAATCGACTGGCCTGCGGGCTTTCCGCCGGCGGTCTTCTATCATGGCCATGGGTACATGCTACCCCGTGGCGCCGAGGCGATTCTGGGAAGCACAATGGAGCGGGTCGGGTTCGACGCTCGCACCACCGCAGCGGGATTGGCTGACATCCGCCGATCGACCGCGCGTCTCTGCCCCGCGATTCTGCGGTCCGCCACCCGGCGCAGCTGGGCGGGACTCCGGCCCGTGACGCCCGACGGGCTCCCGATCCTCGGCGCCGACCCGGACGTCACCGGCCTCTGGTACGCTGCCGGCCACGGTCGCAACGGGATCCTCCTCGCGGGGATTACCGGCGAAATCATCGCAGACCTCCTGGCGACAGGTACCACGGACGCCGACATCACCGATCTCACCATCACCCGATTCGCAGCCGATGAGCTGAACGCTGATGGCTGAAGGCTGACGGCGATGTACACCACCTGCGCTTTCTGCAACGCGACACTCGACGGCGATGGCGGCCCTTCGGGGCTCGGCGTCGGACGCCGCCTGGCGTTCGATGAGTGGAAGGCACGGCTGTGGGTCGTGTGTCCCAAGTGTGCCCGGTGGAACCTCACGCCACTCGATGATCGCCTGGAGCGCATCGAAGCGCTCGCTCGTGCGGCGGCCGAGGCGCGCCTCCTGGCCAACACGGAGCAGGTGGCACTGCTCAGGTGGCAACGCTACGACCTCATCCGGGTCGGCAAGCCGCCGCGCATCGAGCTGGCAGGGTGGCGCTACGGGGAGCGGCTGCGGGCGCGCAACCGCGAACGGGCCAAGGTCGTGGTCCCGTTAACGCTCGCCGCCGTGGGACTCGGCATCGCCGCCAATGTGGCCCTGGGTGGCTCGTTCGGGTTTCTCGCCTGGAACCTCGGCCGCAGCGTCGACACGATCTACATTGGGCTGATCGGAGCCCGGCGAGTGCGGCTCGTCGAGCCGCCAATCTGCGATCATTGCGGCACCGCGCTGCAGCTCAAGGCGCGACACGTGCAGCACGCCCGGGTGGTCCCCGATGCCCATCAGGATCTCGGCGTGCTCGTGACCTGCCCGACGTGTCATCGGGAAGCGGCGCTGCTCACCGGGCCCGACGCAGCGGCGATTTTGCGCCAGGGCCTCGCCTACCTCAACTTGCGCCGCTCTGGTCGTCGCAAGGCCGAGGACGCGGCGCGCGTCGTCGATGCGGCGGGCGGCGCCGACCGCCTGATCCGGAACGTGGCGCGTCGCGAGCTGACGCTGCGCTCGCTACAGCCCGAGGGCCGGTTGGCTCTCGAGATGGCGGTGGATGAGCGCGCCGAGGTACTCGAGCTGGAGCGACAGTGGCGCGAAGCGGAGGAGATCGCCGAGATCGCAGACGGCCCACTGAGCACCGACGCTGCGTTGGAGGAAGAGATGAAACGACTTAAGAGACTGGGCGATCAACCGTCCGGTTGAAAAACAGCTTTCACGGTTCTCCCCCCGCGGCTATCTTCATGAACGCGAGACACCCGGACGGAGCGTCGATGGCCGCACCGCTGATCCAGATCACCCCCGGACGACAAGCCTCCCCCACGGGGGCCGCCGAGCGCAAGCCGGCCTGGCTCAAGGTGAAGGCGCCGGGAGGGCCCACGTATGTCGGCGTGAAGCAGATGATGCGGGATCTGCGGCTGCACACGGTGTGTGAAGAGGCCCACTGCCCGAACATCGGGGAATGCTGGGAGCACCGCGCCGCCACCTTCATGATCCTGGGCGACGTGTGCACGCGCAACTGCGCGTACTGTGCCGTGGCTCACGGCACCCCCGCCCCACTCGACGCGCACGAACCCGAGCGGCTCGCCGATGCGGTGGCCCGGCTAGGGCTGCGGCACGTCGTCATCACGAGCGTCGATCGCGACGACCTGCCGAACGGCGGCGCGGAGATCTTCGCGGCCAGCATCGCCGCGATTCGGCGGCGGCTCCCCGAGACCTCGATCGAGGTGCTGATCCCCGATTTCAAGGGCAGTGCCGTGGCACTGGAGATCGTCGTCCAGGCCGCTCCCGACATCCTGAACCACAATCTCGAGACGATCGAGCGGCTGTATCGTATCGCCCGCCCCGGCGGCCGCTACCCGCGCGCGCTCGAGCTGCTCCGGCGCGCGAAGCACTTGCGGCCGGATGCGCTCACCAAATCCGGCCTGATGTGCGGCCTCGGCGAGGAGTGGGACGAGCTGCTCGGCTCGATGCGCGATCTGCGGGCACAGGACGTCGACATCCTCACGCTGGGGCAATACCTCCGTCCTTCGGATTCGCATCTGCCGATCGCCCGCTGGTACACGCCGGCCGAGTTTGCCGAGCTGAAACGACTAGGCCTCGAGATGGGATTCCGGCATGTCGAGTCGGGCCCGCTCGTGCGCTCGAGCTATCACGCCTGGGAGCAAGTGGAGGCTGCAACCCTGCCATGACGACGGTGACCGCACAGCCCACCAAAGGCGACACGCAGGCGGCGCTGCATCGCCGCATGTTGCGCGAGATGCTCCTGATTCGGCGCTTCGAGGAGAAGGCCGCGGAGGCCTACGCCCTCGGCAAGATCGGCGGCTTCTGTCACCTCTACATCGGTCAGGAGGCGGTCGCCGTCGGGGTGTCCGCCGCACTCGAGCCGACCGATTACGTCATCGCCTCCTACCGCGAGCACGGCCAGGCGTTGGCGCGCGGTATCACGGCGCGCGCCGTCATGGCCGAGCTGTTCGGCAAGAGCACCGGCTGCTCGGGCGGCAAGGGCGGCTCGATGCACTTGTTCGACGCGGCCAAGCGGTTCATGGGCGGTCACGGGATCGTGGGTGGGCACCTGCCGCTCGCCACCGGCCTCGCCTTCGCGGTCAAGTACCGCGGCGGGAACGAAGTCTGCGCCTGTTTCTTCGGCGAGGCGGCCGTGAACATCGGCGCGTTCCACGAAGCGGTGAACATGGCGTCGGTCTGGAAGCTGCCGGTGATCTTCCTGTGCGAGAACAACCGTTACGGGATGGGGACGGCGTTCGAGCGCGTCGCCGCGGTGACCGATGTCGTGGAACACGCCTGCAGCTACGATATCGCGGGCGAGGTCGTGAACGGCATGGACGTGCTCGAGGTCCAACAGGCGATGCAGCGGGCCGTGCAGCGAGCCCGCAAAGGCGGCCATCCCACCCTGCTCGAGGTCCGCACTTACCGGTACATGGGTCATTCCATGTCCGATCCCCTGCACGGCGTCTACCGGACGAAGGACGAGGTCGAAGAACAAAAGAAGAAAGACCCGATCGCTCAGCTGACCCAGCGCCTGCGCCAGGAAGGCGCCCTCGATCAGGCAGGCCTCGATGCGCTCGACGCCGAGGTGCGCGCCGAGGTCGATGACGCGGTGAGGTTCGCCGACGAGAGTGCCGATCCCGCCGCAGCAGAGCTCACGGCGCACGTGCTGGCGGACTGACCGATGCCCACCATTACCTACCGGGACGCGCTGAACCAGGCGCTGCGCGAGGAGATGCAGCGCGACCCCAACGTGTTCCTGATGGGCGAGGAGGTCGGCCTCTACCAGGGCGCCTACAAGGTGAGCCGTGGCCTGCTCGAAGAGTTCGGCGCCAAGCGTGTGGTCGACACGCCGATCGCCGAGCTCGGGTTCGCCGGCATCGGCGTCGGGGCCGCGATGGGCGGGCTGCGCCCGGTGGTCGAATTCATGACCTGGAACTTCGCCGTGCTGGCGCTCGATCAGATCGTCAATTCCGCGGCGAAGATGCTGTATATGTCTGGAGGCCAGATCCCCGTCCCGATCGTCTTCCGAGGACCGAACGGGGCCGCGTTGCAGCTGTCGTCCCAGCACTCGCAGGCGTGGGAGTCGTGGCTGTCACACATCCCCGGCCTCAAGGTCGTCGCCCCCGCGACCCCCTACGACGCCAAAGGGTTGTTGAAAGCGGCGATCCGCGACAACAATCCGGTCGTGGTCCTCGAGGGCGAGATGCTCTACAACAACAAGGGTGAGGTCCCCGAGGGCGAGATCGTCGTGCCGATCGGCCAGGCGGACGTGAAGCGCGAGGGCCGGCACGTGACGCTCATCTGCCACTCGAAGACGGTGGCGATCGCCCTCAAGGCGGCGGACCAGCTCGCGAGCCAGGACATCGCGGCCGAGGTCCTCGACTTGCGTACGCTGCGCCCGCTCGACGACGCGGCGATTCTCCGCTCCGTGACGAAGACCAATCGTACGGTCGTCGTGGAAGAAGGCTGGCCCCAGTGCGGCATCGGCGCGCAGGTGGTCGATCTCATCCAGCGCGAGGCGTTCGACCAGCTTGACGCGCCGGTCTTGCGCGTCACCCAGGCCGACGTGCCGATGCCCTACAACAAGCAGCTCGAGCGGCTCGCCAAGCCGTCCCCCGACAAAGTGGTCGCGGCCGCCCGGCGCGTCCTGTACCTCGATTGATATGGCCACGACCGTTGTGATGGAGGCGCTCTCCCCGACCATGGAGGAGGGGAGGCTCGTGAAGTGGTCCAAGGCCGTGGGGGAGGCGGTCAAGACCGGCGAGACGCTCGCCGAGGTCGAGACCGACAAGGCGGTCATGGAGCTCGTCGCCCGGGCGGACGGGCAGCTCCTGAAGCAGATCGTCGCCGAGGGGGCGACGGTTCCAGTCGGAGAGGCGGTCGCGGTGATCGGGGCCCCTGGGGAAAGCGTGGCCACGCTTGCGGCCACTGCGCCGGCCAAGACTCAGCCGGCGCAGCAGCCGTCAGCCGCCAGCCCTCAGCCAAGCACGCCAGTCGCGCCGGCGGACGCCACGCGGGTCGTCAGAGCCTCCCCACTGGCGAGACGACTCGCCAAGGAGCGCGGCGTCGATCTGAAGCTCGTGCAGGGCTCGGGTCCTGGCGGGCGGGTCGTGATGCGGGACCTGGAGGGCGCGGGCGGCGCGGCTGTCGGCCTTCCCGTTCCCGTTCCCCGCTCCGCGGTTCCCGAGCCGGTCGGCGGCGTGGCCTACCGCGATGTCCCCCTCACCCAGATCCGGAAGACGATCGCCAAACGGCTCGGCACCTCCCTGGGACCGATTCCCCACTTCTTCCTCACGACCGAAGTCGATATGGAACGGGCGGCCGACGCCCGTGCCGCGCTCAACCAGCAGCTCGGCGATCAAGGCCAGAACCAGGCAAAGATCAGCATCAACGACATTCTGCTGAAGGCGACCGCGCTGGCCCTCACCAAGCACGGTGCCTGCAACGCCTGGTGGCAGGATGATCATATCCGCTACTGGAACGAGGTACACGTCGGTATGGCCGTCGCCATCGAGGACGGCTTGATCACGCCCGTGATCCGCAACACCGACCGCAAGTCGCTCCTCGAGATCGGAACCGAGGCGCGCGAGCTTGCCGGCCGGGCGCGGGAGCGCCGGCTGCGGCCCGAGGAGTACACGGGGTCGACCTTCTCCGTATCGAACCTCGGCATGTTCGACATCGACCAGTTCACGGCGGTGATCAATCCCCCCGAGGCGGCGATTCTCGCCGTCGGGGCGATGTCGGCGAAACCGGTCGCGATGGATGGCGCGGTGGTGGTGCGGCGGCGGCTGCGGATGACGTTGAGCTGCGATCACCGGGTGATCGATGGCGCCACCGGCGCCGCGTTTCTCCGGACTGTGAAGCAGATGCTCGAGAATCCGCTGGCGATGCTCTTGTGACTTCGGAGGTTTCTTGGCGAGTCAATTTGACGTCATTGTCCTGGGCGGCGGTCCCGCCGGCTACGTCTGCGCCATTCGGGCAGCCCAGCTCGGCCTAGCCACCGCCGTGGTGGAGCGTGAGAAGCTCGGCGGCGTGTGCGTCAACATCGGGTGCATTCCCACCAAGGCCCTGCTCCATTCGGCCTACATCGCTCGGCTGCTGAAAGAAGCGGCGGACTTCGGGGTCGAGACCGGCACGGTGAAGACCGACTACGGCGTCGCGATGAAGCGCAGCCGCAAGGTCGCCGACCAGAACTCGCGGGGCGTCGACTTCCTGATGAAGAAGCACAAGATCACGGTCATCAAAGGCACGGGCGTTCTGCTGCCTGGCCGAAAGGTCAAGGTCGGGAGCGACGTGCTCGAAGCCAGGAAGGCGGTCGTCATCGCCACGGGATCGCGCGTGAAGGGTATCCCCCAAATCGGCCTCGAGATCAATAAGACGACCGTCATCTCCTCCGACGAGGCGCTGCTGCTCGAGAAGCTCCCGGCGTCGGTGGCAGTCATCGGCGCCGGTGCCGTCGGGATGGAGTTCGCCGACATCTTCAACGCGTTCGGCGCGCAAGTGACGTTGATCGAGGCCCTGCCCCGAATCCTCCCCCTCGAGGATGCCGAATCCTCGACGGAGCTCGCCAGGAGCTACCGCAAGCGGGGCATCACGGTGATCGCGGGGGCGAAGGTGACCAAGGCCACCGTCGGCAAGGACAAGGTCGTGCTGGACGTGGAGGCGGACGGCTCGAAACAGCAGGTCGAGGCGGCGGCGGTGCTGATGGCGGCAGGCCGCGCGGTCAACACCGAGAACGTCGGTCTCAAGGAATGCGGCATCCAGCTGGACGATCGCGGCTTCATCAAAGTCGACCAGAACCTCCAAACCACCGCTCCCGGATACTACGCCATCGGCGACGTCGCCGGTCCGCCGATGCTGGCGCACAAGGGAAGTCGTGAGGGCATCGTGGTGGCGGAGCGAATCGCCGGACAGAAGCCGCATGCGATCCGCTACGACAACGTGCCGAGCGTGACGTACTGCCACCCCGAGGTGGCGAGCATCGGGCTCTCCGAAGACCAGTGCAAGGAGCGCAAGCTCGAGTACGCCGCCGGCAAGTTCCCCTTCTCCGCCAGCGGCCGTGCCCGCGGGACGGGCGAGACGGAGGGATTCGTGAAAATCCTCCGGGACAAGAAGTATGGGGAGATACTCGGCGCTCACATCGTCGGGGCCCACGCGTCGGAGCTGATCCACGAGCTGACGGTGGCGCGCGAGAACGAATACACCGTCGAGGAGGTCGAGCTGGCGATCCACGCGCATCCGACGCTGTCGGAGGCCGTGGCCGAGGCCGCCCTCGACTCGCTCGGCAGGGTGATTCACATCTGAGCGAATCGTCGAAGGACCCGGTGGCCGTCGGGTTGGGGGCGATCGGGACCGGTTCCGGTCTCGGGGGAGCGCTGCTGACCCTGGCGCAGATCGTCGTCAGCCAGCTGCGCAGCCACCTCGAAGCAGCCGCGTACCAACAGGCATTTCCGGACCCGCTCTTCTACGGCATGCTGGCATCGCTCGGGCTGGCCGCTTTCTTTGGCTGGCGACGCAGTGGGCCGATCGAGAACGTGTGGCAGCGCGGCGTGATCGCCGTCCTGGCAGCCGTCGGGGGACTGATCATTGGCTTCTTCGCCGCTGTCGCGGACCGGTTGCTCGGCTTCGCCGGTCTCATCCTGTGGGGCGCCTGGGCGACGAGTATCGGCATCGCGGCCAGCCGCTGGGCGATACGCGGCGCCGGCGCGGCGTCGACCGGGGTCGCATGAACCCGAAACCGCTCGACGTCATTCTCGCGGGGAGAACCGAGTACCGCGCCGCACTCGCCTGGCAGCGCGCGCTGGCGCACGACCGGATCGAGGGGCGGCTGACCCATGACGTCCTGCTGTTGGTGGAGCACGACCCCGTCGTCACCCTGGGCCGGACGACGCAACCGGCCCACATCCTGCAATCCGAGGGCATCGACGTCGTGGAGGTCGAGCGCGGCGGCGACGTCACCTTCCATGGCCCCGGGCAGCTCGTGGGGTATCCGATCCTCGACCTGCAGGGCTTCAGGCAGGACCTGCACTGGTACCTCCGCACCCTCGAGCAGGCGTTGATCGACGCCCTCGAGCGTCTGAGCATACCGGCGGAGCGCAATCCCGGCCTCACCGGCGTCTGGACACGGGGGCGGAAGCGCAAGATCGCGAGCATCGGCATCCACGTGAAGCAATGGGTGACATGGCATGGCTTCGCTCTCAACGTCACGACCGACCTCGCGGCGTTCGACCGCATCGTTCCCTGCGGCATTCCCGGTGTGGTCATGACGTCGGTGGCGCGGGAGCGGGGCGATGATGACCCGGCGCTGTGGGACGAGGCGGTGCACGCCGTCCTCGCGGGCTTCGAATCGGCGTTTGGCGTCGTGACTCGCCTGGCCGAGCCAGCGACACGATCGCCGTGACCGCGGGCGCCGTCTCGCGTGAGCGGCTGCCGCCCGGGCAGGTGCTCACGAGGAAATGGCCCGTGCTCCACTACGGGCTCGTCCCGACCGTCGATCTGGCGACGTGGACGTTCGCGGTGGACGGCCTCGTCGAGCGGCCCTACGTCCTCAGCTTCGATGAGCTCCTCGCCCTTCCCAGCTCCACCACGCGATGCGACATCCATTGCGTCACCACGTGGAGCCGTTTCGACAACACCTTCGGCGGTGTGGCCGTCCAGTCGTTGTTGCAACGGGCGGGTGTGCGACCGGAAGCCCGCTTTTGCCTGGTCTCCGCCGAGCAGGGATTCACCACCAACCTGCCGTTAGCGGACCTCGATCGACCGGACAATCTCGTGGCGTTGACGCACGACGGGGAGCCGCTGACGCCGGAGCACGGCTGGCCGGCCCGGCTCCTCGTCCCGCATCTGTACTTCTGGAAGAGTGCGAAATGGATACGGGGGCTGACGCTCCTCGATGCCGACGTCCCCGGATTTTGGGAGCAGAACGGCTATCACATGCGCGGGGACCCCTGGACCGAGGAACGGTATGGCGGACGGGGTCTCACTCAGCACGACATCAACCGGCTGCGCAATCTCAGCAAGAAGGCGTAAGCAGCGCTTCGACCTCCCGGGCGGCGTCAGCCTGCAAGCGGCCTTCCTCGGCCAGCTCCCGGGCGGCGGTGGCCAGCGGCGAATGCGGTAGCGCGGCCTGCAGCGCGGCCTCTCCCGTCATGCGGCTCAACGTCGCGGTGGTCTCGAGCAGCCGCTGTACCAGGGCGTCGCGGCCCTGCTCGCAGCGCGCCAGGGCATCGAGGCCGTCGGCGCGGCTCGTGAGCCGCTCGGTTTGTGCGTCGCCGGCGTCGAGATGGCGGTCGAGCGCCGCGAGCTGGCGTGCGGCCGTGCATGCGGCCACGACGAGGGCTCCGAGCAGCGCCGGCCCGACCGAGGAGCCCGCGGTGCGGCGCAGCAAGTCGATCAACAGCGCCCGCGCTACGCCGTTCGGCAGTTCGGCGAGGGCCCGCGTCGCCTCCCGCTCGGCGTCGGGCGGCAGCACACGGTGGCCCTGGGCCCTCGGATTCCACACGGGGGTGCGCCGCCCGATCGTCGCCAGACTCACGAGACTCACCGCCACGAGGGGTGTCGTGGCGAACAGAAGAGGCGCCGCCGCGATGACACCGGCGGCGAGCCCACCCGTTGTCACCGCTCCGGCGAGCAGCATGATCGGCAAAGGCACATCCGTCCGCCAGAGACGCGCCAGCGGCTCGGCCCGCGCGGGAATTCCCAGATCGGCGAGCAGATCGACGACGCGCACGCCCGCGCCCCGCGGCACCCGCAGCAACGGCCGATCCCCTCCCAGCAACGACTGCTGCGCGGCGGAGGAGGCGTTCGGCAGCCGATCCTCGAGCGCGTCGCGGACGGCCCGGCGGGGGGCGCGGGCGGCGGGCGGCGTGACGAAGACGAGCACGTCATCCGCTCCATCGGCCCGACGGGCGCAGCGCGGACAAACGCCGAGGCCGAACGGCTCGGCGGCTCCGCACATCACGCAGCTCGACCTCGCCGGGGGAGCGAACACCTCCTCCTCCATTCCCGGGGCGAGCGCCGCAGCGAACAGGCCGACCGAGGGGAATCGCTCCGCTGGATCGGCGGCGGTGGCGCGCGTCACCGCCGCGTCGAGCCACGGCGGCACGTCGCCCCGACGGGTCCGGGGATGATGGCCGTCGACAGCCCCTGCCGCCGCGCCGCGCCCAGCCCGCGGTGGCAGCGTCCCCGTCAGCGCGTAGAACAGCGTGACCCCGAGCGCGTACACCTCGGAGCGTGCGTCCGCGCGCGCTCCCGCCATCACCTCCGGCGCGGCATAGTCGAGGGTACCGATGAGACCGCCGGTCTGGGTGAGCGTCGCGAGTCCGACGAGCCGCGCCGATCCGAAATCGGTGAGCCGCGCCCGGCCATCCGGCGCGAGCAGGATGTTTTGCGGTTTGACGTCGCGATGCAGGATGCCGCGGCGGTGGGCGACCGCCAGGGCGCCGGCGATCTCACGTCCCACCCGCGCCACGGCCCCCGCGTCGAGGGGACCGCCGTCGCGGACCCGCACGGCGAGATCGGGCCCGGCGACGTACTCCATGACCACGAAGCCCCACGGCCCATCCTCGGCGACGTCGAAGACCTGGACGATACTCGGGTCACTGATCTGCCGGACGGCCTGCACCTCTCGCCGCAGCCGCTCGCGGGCCAGGCCGGCGGCTGCGGGTGGAGGCACGAGCAGCTTGACCGCGACGTCGCTGCCGATCCGTCGATCGCGCGCGCGATACACCACCGAAAACCCCCCGCGACCGATCTCGCCCTGAATCTCGTATCGGTCCTGCAACAAGGTGCCGCTGGCGAGGTACATCGGATCCACTACGGGCGGAGGCGCTCGAGGACGGCCCGCGCGTTGGAGGTCCAGCCGTCGTTCTCGTGGTACAGAGAGAGGAAGGACTGCAGGTGGCGCCGGGCCTTGCCCAACTCGCCGAGGGCGTACTCCGACATCCCGGCGTGGTAGAGTGCCATGTACTGGTTGGGCCAGTACTCGAGTACCAGCTCCATGATCGGCCCCGCGGACCGATCGTCGCCCGCATCGGCAACGGGGTGGCCCACGTTGAACACGATTGCGGCAGCCCGAGAGCGGTCTCCGGTGGCCTGTCGATCGATCACCGCCCGCGCCGAGTCTATGCGGCCCGCGAGCGCATAGCATGCCGCGCTATATCCTTGTCCCTCAACTGTTTTCGGCGCGGGATGCTGCCGCTGGCTGACTTCGACCTCGACCGCGTTGCAGGTTGGCCGAATCACCGCGAACCACTCGTCGGGGGCGCTCGGCAGGCTCGGCTCCGTGCGCGGCTCGTGGCGGACTGCAACGGCCGCACAGACGACCAGATATCCGAGGCCGGCGATCATGAGAAGGCGGTGCATGACGACAATATGGGAGACGACGCTGCCCGACCGATGTGCACCGGGTCACGAACGAAGACCGAAGCTACTTCTTGCCGTTCCCGCTCTGTCCCAGGAGCTCAAAGAATCGTTGAAAGACGCGGACGCCGTCCCAGAGCTGTTGCAGGTCGAGCTTCTCATCGGGAGCGTGCAGCCGGTCATCGGGAAGACCGATCCCCGTCAGCAGGACGGGCGCTCCCTGGCGGCCCAGCGCCGGTACCACGGGGATCGAGCCACCGGCCCGCGCCGCGACGATGCCCCGGCCCACGACGTCGTGGAAGGCGCGATCGAGCAGCCGGAACGCCGGGTGATCGATCCGAACCTGCGCGGGATCGGCTCCGTGCAGAAAGCGAATGGTGGCCGTTACGTACTTGGGGACGAGCCGTTTGACCGCGGCCGCCAACTGGCGTTCCACAACCTTCATTTTCTGGTTGGGGACGAGCCGCATGCTCACCTTGGCGGTCGCCTCGGCGGGAATCACGGTCTTGGCACCGATGCCGGTAAAGCCACCGGTGATCCCGTGGATCTCGAACGTGGGCAGCGCCCAGAGGCGCTCGAACACCGACCGGCCCTTGAGCCCGGTGAGCGCCTTCGCTTGAACGCGCCGAGTGAGGAACTCCCGCTCTCGGAACGGCAGCCGCTTCCACAGCGCCCGCTCGCGGGCGCTGGGCGCCTTTACAGCCGAATAGAGCCCGGGAACGTTGATCTTGCCGTCGGGGCTCTTCAGGCGGGACAGCAGACGGCACAACTCCTCGTGGGCGTTGGGAGCCGCGCCGCCGTACTCGCCGGAATGCAGGTCGTGCTTCGCCGTGCGCACGGTGATTTCGGCGTAGCACATGCCGCGCAAGGTCGTATACACCGCGGGCCACCCGGGCGCGACGTAGGACATGTCCGCGACGAGGGCCACGTCGGCGCGGGTGCGTTCCGGCTCCCGGCGCAGCAGGTCGAACAGGACTCTGCTGCCGTACTCCTCCTCGCCCTCGATCAGGAAGCGCAGGTTGACGGGCGGTGTGCCGGACGCTTCCGTGGCACGCAACAGGCAGAAGACCTGGCCTTTGTCGTCCGCGGCACCGCGCGCGTAAATGCGGCCTTCGCGCACCGATGGCTCGAACGGCGGCGCCGTCCATTCGTTCAACGGATCGGGCGGCTGTACATCGTAGTGACCGTAGATCAACAGGGTCGGCGCACCCGGCACATCGGGCCCGACACCCCACACGACGGGATGCGTTTCGCTACCGAGAAACGACACCTCGCGACAGCCGAGGCGGCGGAGATCGCGCGCCACCCACTCTGCCGCACGCCGGCAGTCGGCGTCGTGAGCGGGAAGTGTGGAGATCGAAGGGATGCGCAGGAATTCGGAGAGTTCGGCGAGCCATCGTTCTTGATCCATGGCGGGACAATCTAAAGCGGAGAGGGTGCGGCTAGCCAGCGTGGAGCGCGTGGGTAGATTAGCGGCTCATGCGCACGACGGCATCGTTCGATCTCTTCCCCGATGCGCCGAGCGAGCGCGCCATGGCCCGCGCTCGGTGGCTGGTGGGAGAGGGTCGAGCCGCCGACGCCGAGGCCGCCTACCGCGACCTGATCACGCTCCACCCCGATTACAAGCAGTGCTGGGCGGAATACTTCGAACTGCTGCGCGGACAGGGCCGCTCGAACGATGCGCTTCGCGTCGCCGAAGCGGCGCAGACACAGTTCCCCGACTCCGCCTTCGCCCTCGCACTCACCGGCGCGGCGCTGATCGAGCTCGATCGCTATCCCGAAGCGATCGCGGTGCTGGAACGCGCCGTCGATTGCGACCCCGATCTCGGGCTCGTCTGGCACGAGTTGGGACTCGCCGCGTACCGGATTGGCGATAAGAACCGCGCGCTGCTCGCACTCGATCGGGCGTTCGCGCTCGAGCCGCACACGGAGACGCTGAAGCTGCGCGGACGCGTGCTGCGCGACGCCGGGCGCTACGCGGCCGCCGAGGTGGCCTTCGAAGGCGCCGCGCAGGCGGCCGAGCACGACCCGCAGCGGGCCCTGGCGGAGCGCGAGATCCTGGCGACGCGCCGGTACGCGGCGTACGCTCCCCGCAGACCGGACGAGCTGGAAGCCGCCGAGCGGTGGTTCGCCGAGACGGGCGCGGCCGTCCTCGCCCCCCTCCCGGGACCCGTCTCCCCGAGCGACGAAGCGCTGGTGCGCGCGTTCGGAGAGCTGGCCGGCGACGCGGCGTGGAGATTCGGTCAGGTCGTGGCGGTGGGTCCGACACTGCCGATCTGGAACACCCTCGCCGAGCTGGTGCATGCACCGCTCGTGTCGCGCGCGGAGCTCGATCCGGCGCGGGTGCCCCTGGTCGCGGCGCTGCGGCCGCTATCCGCCGATACCGGGTGGGACGAGACCGTGCGAGCCGCCGGGCAGGAGCAGGCGGGACTCGTGTTCACGCTCGAGCACCCGGATGAGACCGAACCGGAGCTCGTAGTCGTCGACGTCGTCGGGGTGCTCACGCATGGCGGGGTGCGGGCCAGCGCGATCCCCGTCGTGGCCCGTACGCTCGCCGACGTCGAGCATCCCGCCTCCCGTCTCGCGGGACGGAGGCTGATCGCGTAGGGTTGGTGGGGGCGATCAGTCGGGCCCCATGCCCGCGCGCGAATACAGGGCCTGGTAGGGATCGCCGTTGGCCTGCGTGAAGACGCGCAGCTGAATCGCCCGTACCGTTTCCGCCAGGCTCGCCCCGTTGGCCGCATAGATCTCGTCGAACAGATTCAGGTTCTGGCGGTAGATGCGCTGTGCGATGACGACCGCATTGTTGAGTGGGGCGTTCGCGAACCAGCGCCAGTCGTAGGTCTCGAGATTCTGGCCGACCGGTCCGGTGAGCTGGGCGCGAGCCCAGGAGAACAGCGACGACCGCGCCGCCTCCACCGCCTGCGGCGTGGTCGCTCCCGTGTAGGCCGAGTCGAGCCGGCGCCCCAGCTCCGCCCAGAACACATCGAGGGAGCGCTCGTCCCCCCACCGCGCCGCCGCTCGACGGGCATCCACCGTATCGCCGCGCGACCGGAAAAAGGCCTGCGCCCCACGATATCCCACGAAGCTCGCGAAGCTCTCGTTGAACTGGGTGTGGCTCTTCACGTACAGCGTGTTGTGCGCCAGCTCGTGGATCACCGTTGCCACGAGCTCCATGGTGTCGCGGTCCACCGCCGTCGAATACAAGGGATCCGAGAAATACCCGAGGGTCGAGAACGCCCCGGCGGGCCGCAAGTACACGTCGAACCCCTGCCGCTCGAGCTCGGCCGCCGCGGCGCGGGCGGCCGACGCGCTGAAGAACCCCTTGTACGGCACGACGCCGACGATGGGATAGGTCCAGGTGTAGGGCCGCAGCCGGTCGCGCCAGGCCCCGGAGAGGACGAGCAGCAGCGTGTCCCGTCCCACGTCCGCGTACGTCGTGTACGTCTCTCCCACCACGAGGTGCAGCGACTCGGCGGCGAAGCGACGTGCCGCGAGCACGAGCCGCAGGCGCTGTCGGAGATCTGGCGGCGTCGTCGAGTCGGCCACCAGCTCGGCGATGGATCGGCGCTTGAGGAGAATCCGCGCCTCCTCGAACCCGGCGCGTGCCAGGTAGCGGACATCGGCGGAGACGATGAATCCGACGACCAGCCCGGTAGGAATGGCGACGGCGATCCACGTCAACAGGCGGAGCACGAGGCGGCCCCAGTGGGGCCCGCGGCGCTCGATCATGGCGCCCAACGGATTCCCACGCGGTGCGTCCCGCCGCCGAGCAGCGCGAAGCTCTGATAGGCATAGTCGAGATGCAGGTGGCGCAGCTCGATTCCCCCGCCGACGGACCAGCGCGACGCCGCGCTCGTCGGCGACCGGGTCACGTAGCCCAGACGCCCCACGAGCCCGATACCGCCGGTGACGATGCCCGTTTCAACGCCGCTCGCGAGCTGCGCGGGACCGTCCACGGGCCATTGTCCCTCGATGGTCGTCAGCAGGCGATAGGTCCCCTGTGGATCCACGTAGTTCATCGTGAATCCTGCGCGGGTGCGGCGCGGCAGACGGGCGCCGCCACTCGCGGGACCGAAGTCGCCGCCGAGATTCTGCACGCTGACGCCGAGCGCGAAGATGTCGAACACGGCCAGCGCGACGCCCACATCCCCACCCCAGGTATCGGCGGACCACCCGGCGATCTGCTCGCGCGCGTACTTCAGCGAGACACCGGCCGCCATGAACCCGCGCCGGTACACCACTCCCGACGTCGCCAGGATGTCACTCGCCGTGAACGTCGCGCCCGTGGGGATGCCGCGCCGGCCACCGGTACTCGAGTCGGGCACGACGACCTGCTCCGAGCCGTAGTCGAGCACCTGGGCCCCGAATCCCCACGCGAGGCGTCCGGCGCGGACCGCGAGCGCCCCGGCGCTGTAGGTCGTGCCGGCGAGATAAGGCTCGAACGATCCTTCCAGCACGAGGTGGTGGATGGCCGCGATCGCGGCGGGATTGGCGAAGAGTGAGCCGGCGTCGCCGATCAAGGCCACACCCGCACCACCCATCCCCGCCGAGCGCGTCGAGCCGGGCAGCGACGCGAGCACACTCCCTTCGCTCTGGGCGGATACCCTCGCCGTGACGACAACGACGTCGAGAAGAAGCGTCGAGAGAAAGCGTCGAGTGAAACCGTTACGCATTCTCTCGACGCCGTCTCTCGACGGTTCCCCTCGACGTCTCCGCTCCACGCCACACGGTCTTACCGCAGCCGAAGCACATTGAACCGTGGGCCCAGGACCGACGGCAGCGCCACGCCCTGTGGTCCCGCGAACAGCAGCGCGAACCCGGGCCCGGACGGCGGCTCCGCGCCGATGACGTACGTCCCGGAGCCCGCGTGGAGCGTGCCGCTGACCGAGATGTCCTTGCCAGCGGAGAGCCCCGGGGTGAGCGGAAACGGCTTCGGGAAAAAGTCGGGGCGCTGCGAGTTGAGGCTCGCGTACGTGGTGCGGAAGTGCCACGAGGCGTATCGCAGCTCCGGCGGCGCGCCGAACCCGGGCAGGTCCGACACGTAATTCGCCAGCGCCCACCGCTCGACGAGTGTAGTGAACGGCGTGCCCGCGGCGGCGGTGATCGCCGCACCGCCATGCAGGCCCGACTCCTCCAGTCCGCGCGTCAGAGCGGCGACGGCCGCGAACGAGGTATCGGCCGCGAACTGATCGGCGAAATAGCGGACGAACAACCACGCCGCCCCGCGCTCCGCCAGCGAGCCGATCCCGCTCGAGAACGCCAGAAAGTGGAACGCGGTCGAGTCCAGGTACGAATACGCGTTGAAGAGATCGCCGATCACGAAATTGGAGAAAGACGCCTGGTCCCCCGGCAGGAAGCTGCGACCGCCCAATTCCTCGGCGAAGTGCGACATCCCCTCGTCGAGCCACGTGTCCTGCGGGCTGTTGCCGGCCACCAGGACATGCTGGTTGTAGCTGATCATGTGCTGGAATTCGTGGATGAACGTGACCGGCACGATGGTGCGCAGCTGGCTCACACTGTGCGCGCACGACAGCGTGCTGTCCGGATCCGCGACGATGGAGTAGAACACCTCGCCATGATTGACCCGCGAGTCGTTCTTGAAGGCGGGGTCGATGTCCGCGCCGAAGAAGAACCCGGCGATGAACCCGGACTGATGGCACAGCGACCTCGACACGAGCTTGTTGACCACATCCGTCATCAGCACGATCACCGCATTATTGCTGTCGATATCCGACTCCCGCCCGAAGGCGGTCGTATCGATCGCGTAGAGCCGCGCGTTGAAGAGCGACGCCAGGGAATCGAGATCGCTCTGCGTGAGTCCGGGCGACGGGGCCGCGTTGTCCACGTAGATCGCGAGGTGGCCGCTGACCGATTTCGCCGTGGCCGTCACCTTGGGGAACGTCGAGCAGTTGAGGTCGCCGCACACGCTGAACTGACGGACGTTGCCGAGCGTATCGGGAGGCCCCTGGAACACCGCGGGTCGAACGGCGTCGGTGCGAGGCAACCCTATCGTCCCCCAGTGCGTCCGCTCCTCGCTGCGCAGAAAGTCGTGGAACCGCGTCCCGAGGTCCGAGGCGATCGCGGGGCGCTGGGCCATGGGCGCGGCCAGGGCCGGATGGAGCGTGTCCCCGATCAGGACGAACGCCGCCGCTGCACCCTGGGAATCGGTCGCGAGCTGCGGGACCATCAGATACAACGCCGAATCGGCGGGTGAAGCGTTGCCGGCGAACAGCAGGCAGCCGGCGTTGGCCACCGGGGGAATCGACTGGTAGGCGGCGACCGCAAGGGTGACGTTTTGTCCGCCGGTGCTACTGCAGGTCGTCGTGGTCACGTGCGTGCCGCCAGTGCCCCCGCCCCCACACGCGGCGAGCCATCCGACGAGGACCAAGCCGAGACCGCCCTGCGGGCTACGAATCACGGGATGCTCCTTGCGTGAGAGCTGGTCGCCGGGCGAGCGCCTGGCGCATACAGACCGGGCCGACGACGGCGTGCAGCGCCACCAGCCCAACGCTGAGTCCCTCAAATGATACACCCCATTCGGGAAAGGCCCGGCGTCCGGTCGCTGCCAGCAGCAAGCCGACGCCGCCCTGGGAAATGAGCCCCAGCCAGCCACTCGTCGCCAGATCCTCGGCCACGAGCAGGCGCCGGCCGGCCCAGCGGCCACCCCAATACAGCCCCAGCGCCCGCAACCCGATGAGCAACAACATCCACGGCCAGAGGTCACCGATGCTCGACACGTCCAGCCGGACGCCGAGCAAAGCGAAGGCCCCGCCGGCGAGCAGCGCGCCGCGCGCATCGAAGTGGCGACGCAACAGTCCCGCGGTCTCCTGATCGAGGTAGGTCAGCCCCAGGCCGACGAGCAAGGCGACGAGCGTCACCTCGACCCGCCCCGACAACCCCGCCACGGCCGCACCCACGGCGACGGCCAGGGCATACATCCCCGGTGTGCCGCCGGCCAGGCGCCGCATCCGGCTCACGAGCCAGGTCAGGAGGGTGGCCGTGACGACCGACCCCGCGAGCGCGACCAGTCCGGCCCACCACGCGTCGCCGCGCAGCGACCCGGCACTCGCTCCGAACCGCGCCACGAGCAGCACCGCGGCGAATACGGCGACCGCCGCCACATCGCGTAGCGCATGCAGGCGCATGAGGGAATCGCTCAGCGCCGCCCGCGGCGCGTCGTAGAGTGTCGCCCACGCGAGGGCCGGAGCGGCGACCACCGTCAAAGCGCCGACGGCGAGGGCGACCGCGGCGGCATCGCCCAGCGGCTGGTGCACCGAGAGCGGAAACCAGGCATGCAGCGCGAGCACGGTGGCGGCGGTGAGGAAGAGGGGGACGACAATGGACGCCGCGAGGTAGCGACCGAGCCCCGCGGCACTCGAACCGTTTCCTTCGGCCCCGCGCCAGGCCAGGCCCGCGCGCAACGCGAAGAGCGCCACGCCGGCATCACTCACGAACGCGAGCGTCCGGATCTCGTCCTCGCGGACGAGCCCCAGCCACCCGGGCTGCAACAACAGTCCCGCGCCCAGATATCCCGTGACGCGCGGCAGCCCCCATCGCAGCGCGACGCGACCTCCGATCTCCGCGGCGACGATCACCACGCCGAGCGCCAGCGTCGCACGCGCCGCGACCGGAGCGCCGGCCGTGTAGTGATGCGACAGCACGAGGGCCAGCGCGAGAACCAGGAGCCAGAGCAAGGTGCGCATCGACGCACAATTTCTCTGCGCTCCCGGATTTTGACAATGCGACGCGGCGCCGGTTATCTTGGGCGGAGCACACCCGCGGCCCTATGGCGTTCGTTCATCTTCACACACATAGCGAATACTCCCTGCTCGACGGTGCCAACCGGATCCCGGAACTCCTGGATCGGGTCGTCGGGCTGGGGATGGACTCGCTCGCCATCACCGACCACGGCAACCTGCACGGGGCTTGGACGTTCTACGAGGAGGCCAAGACTCGGAAGGTCCGCCCCATTATCGGCTGTGAGGCGTATCTCGCGTTCGGCAGCCGGCATGCGCGCGAGAAGCCCGCCGACGCGCCCGGGCCGTATTCACACCTCGTCCTCCTCGCCAAGAACCGCACGGGCTACGCGAACCTGGTCAAGCTGTCATCGATCGGCTACCTCGAGGGCTATTACCGGCGTCCCCGCATCGATCGTGAGGTGCTGGAGCGCCACAAGGAGGGACTGGTCTGCCTCGCCGCCTGCCTGTCGGGCGAGATCGCGTTGTACCTCAGGGCCGGGAACTACGAGGCCGCCAAGACGAGCGCCAGCTACTTCGCCCAGCTGTTCGGCCCGGACGGATTCTGGCTCGAGGTCCAGAATCACGGCATGGCGGAGGAGCAGACGGTGGCGGCCGGGATGTTCCGCCTCGCCCAGGAGCTCGGCCTCCCCGTCACGGTCACGAACGACGCGCACTATCTGATGAAAGGAGACGCCGAGGCCCACGACGTCCTCCTGGCGATCGGGACCGGGAAGGATCTCGACGACCCGAAGCGATTCCGCTTCGTCGGCGCCGAGAGCTACGTCAAATCCGAGAAGGAGATGAAGCCGCTCTTCCCGGATCACCCCGAGCTCCTGGCCGAGACCACGCGCATCGCGAATCTGTGCGAATTCGACTTCGAAAAGCGGTACTTCCTGCCGCAATACCCCCGTCCCGCGGAATTCGCCAGCGACAACGATCTCCTGGTGCATCTCGCCCGCGCCGGCGCGGCCCAGCGCTACGGCGATCCGCTGCCACCCCGCGTCGCCGAGCGGCTCGCGTACGAGCTCGACGTGATCCAGCGCACCGGGTACGCCGGCTATTTCCTGATCGTGTACGACCTGATCAAGGCGGCGCGCGACCGGGGCATTCCTGTCGGACCGGGGCGCGGCTCGGCCGCAGGGTCGCTCGTCGCGTACGCGCTGCGCATCACCAACGTCGATCCGCTGCAGTTCGACCTGCTGTTCGAGCGATTCCTGAACCCCGAGCGCATCTCGATGCCCGACATCGACCTCGATTTCTGCTTCGAGCGGCGCGGCGAGATCATGGAGTACGTGCGGGGCCGCTATGGGCGCGAGTCCGTCGGACAGATCATCACGTTCGGAACGCTGAAGGCGCGAGCGGCCTTCCGCGACGTGGCGCGGACGCTGCGACTCGAGATCGGCGAGGTCGACCGGACCACGAAGCTCATCCCGGCGGGCCCCGCCGCCACCTGGTCGCTCGCCGAAGCGGCGACCAAGGTCCCCGAGCTGCGCGCCATCGCCGAGCAGGACGAACGCGTGCGCAAGGTGATCGACCTGGGGAGCCGGATCGAAGGCCTGGCCCGCCACGCCTCGGTGCACGCCGCCGGGGTGGTGATCGCCCCCGGGCCGCTCACCGACTACGTCCCGGTCTGCCTCGCACCCCAGGACAGCGAAGCAATCATCACGCAGTTCGACATGGTGGCGCTCGAGAAGGTCGGCATGCTGAAGATCGACCTGCTCGGCCTGAAGACACTCACCGTCATCCACGACACCGTGCAGATGGTGCTGGAGCGTCACGGGGTGACGCTCGACATGGACCACCTCGATCTCGAGGACCCCGACGTGTACCGGCTGCTGCGCTCGGGCCGGACGGCCGGGGTGTTCCAGTTCGAGTCGGCGCTCGCCACCGAGTGCCTGCGCCAGATGAGGTGCGACCGGTTCGACGACCTCGTCGCGGCCAATGCCCTGCTCCGCCCCGGTCCGCTCGACACCGGGATGCACCTCGTCTTCATCAACCGCAAGCTGGGTCGCGACCCGGTGCGCTATCCGCACCCCGCTCTCGAGGAAGTGCTGCAGTCGACGTACGGCGTCATCACCTATCAGGAGCAGGTGATGCGCATCGCCAACATCCTGGCGGGCTACTCGCTGGCCGAAGCCGACGTGCTGCGCAAGGCGGTGGGCAAGAAGATCAAGGAACTGATTCAGGAGGAGCTGGAGCGCTTCGTCGAGCGGGCGGTGGCGCGCGGGCACGACCGGCGCGTCATTCAAGACATCGCGGCGCAGATCGAGACGTTCGGCCGCTACGGCTTCAACAAGTCGCACGCCGTCGCGTATTCGATCCTGTCGTACCAGACCGCCTGGCTCAAGGCGCACTACCCGGCCGAGTTCCTCGCCGCGCTGCTCTCCAGCGAGATCGGCAACACCGACAGTGTCGTGGAATACATCAACGAGGCGCGCGAGCTCGGGCTCGAAGTCCTGCCCCCCGACGTCAACGAGTCACGCTTCAAGTTCACCGTCATCGGCGAGCGGCGCATTCGCTTCGGCCTCGGCGCGGTGAAGAACGTGGGCGAAGGAGCGATCGCGTCGGTCATCGAGGGCCGCAAGACGGATCCGTATCGCTCGCTCATCGGGCTGTGCGAGCGGATCGACCTGCGGCTCTGCAACAAGCGCGTCCTCGAAGCCCTGATCGACGCGGGAGCGTGCGATTCCCTGGGCGGCCACCGGGCACAGCTCGTGGCTGCGCTGGAGCACGCATTCGCCGAAGCGCAGGCGCGTCATGCCGAACGCGAGTCGGGCCAGGTCGGGCTGTTCGGCGACCATACGACTCTGCCCCCAGCCCCGGTCCCCCTCCCCGACGTCCCCCCGTGGCCCGAACAGGAGCGCCTCACCCGCGAAAAGGCGGTCCTCGGCTTCTTCATTTCGGGGCACCCCCTCGCCAAATACCGCGCGGAGGTGGAGCTTTTCGGGACGCGGACGACGGCCACCCTGAGCACCTGGAGTGATCAGAAGGTGGCGATCGCGGCGCTCGCGACGGTGGTGAAGCGGCAGGTCTCGAAGAAGAGCGGCGCCGAATACGCGCGCCTCGTGCTGGAGGACTTCCACGGCACGGCCGAGGCGCTGGTCTTCCCCGAGGCGTGGGCCCGGCTCAACGCCGTGATTCGGCCCGATGGAGCGTTGCTGTTCACCGGGGGGTTCAGTCCGCGGGACCGCGGCGAGGAAACGGCGCCCTTCATAGTAGAAAGCGCCCGACCGCTCGATGAGCTGAAGGCCGCCGGGCAGGTGGGCCTGGCGCTCCGCTGGAAGGCCGGCAGCCCGCCGGATGCCGACGCAGCCCGGGCCGCTGCGGCCCTGTGCGCGGCACACCCGGGGCCGGCGCCGGTACTGGTGGAGTGGGAGGAAGGCAACGGTGACGGCGTCGGCGTCCCCGCGGCGCGCCTCGTGAGCCGCAGCCTGCGGGTCGAGCCGGACGACGAGCTGCTCGGCGCGCTGCGGGGCCTGTTCGGGCCGGACGGCGTGCATCTCGTGAAAGCGAGCTGATTGATGGCGACGTATAGCCTCGATTTCGAGCGGCCGTTGCTCGAGATCGAGAAGCAGATAGAGGAGTTGAAGCGCAGCGGCGGCGATCAGGGGGCGGATACCGGCCCGCTCGAGCGCCAGCTGGCGGAGCTGCGCGCGGAGATCTACCGCACTCTCACGCCGATGCAACGCGTGCAGGTGGCGCGCCATCCCCGCCGCCCGTACACCCTCGATTACCTCCGCACCATTTTCTCGGACTTCGTCGAGCTGCACGGCGACCGGCTGTTCCGCGACGACCCGGCGATCGTCGGCGGCTGGGCACGCCTCGACGGCGCATCGGTGATGGTGATCGGCCACCAGAAAGGGCGCGACACCAAGGAGAACCTCAAGCGCAATTTCGGGATGGCCCACCCCGAGGGGTACCGCAAGGCGCTGCGCCTGATGCACCTCGCGGCGAAGTTCCACGCTCCCGTCATCACCCTGGTCGACACCCCGGGCGCGTATCCCGGACTCGAGGCGGAGGAGCGTGGGCAAGCGGAGGCGATCGCGCACAACCTGGTCGCGATGGCGGCCCTCAGAACACCGACCATTACGGCGGTCATCGGCGAGGGCGGCTCGGGCGGCGCGCTGGCGGTGGGACTCGCCGACCGCGTGGTGATGCTCGAGAACTCCGTTTACTCGGTCATCACACCCGAAGGATGTGCCGCGATCCTCTGGCGGGACGCGAGCCAGCGGGAGCGGGCGGCCGAGGCGCTCAAGCTCACCGCCCAGGACCTGCTGCGGTTGCACCTGATCGACGAGGTCATCGCCGAGCCTCCCGGCGGCGCGCACGCCGACCCGGACGCCACTGCCCAGTCCCTGGGCGAAGCGCTGCGCCGCCATCTGCGCGAGCTGCGGCGCATCAAGATCGACAAACTCCTGAAGCGGCGCGAGGAGAAGTACCTCTCCATGGGCGCGCTCACCGAGAAGTGACGTGACGGCGGTCGTCGAAGTGCGGTTCAAGGGAAACCGGCTGGAGTATTTCAACTGGTCGGCGGACGAGGCACTCGCTCCCCACGACGCGGTCATCGTGGAAGTCGAGCGTGGCCAGGACCTGGGGCGCGTGTCGGCGATCGGCGAGACAGCGCTCAAGAAGTGCGCCCGGGGATGCGGCGGCTGCGCCGTCGCCGACGCCGTAAAGACGGTCGAGCGTCAGGTCGTCCGGCGGGCCACGCCCGCGGACGTCGAGGTCGCCGAGCGTCTGCGCGACGAGGAGGACGAGGCGCGCCGCACGACCCGGCAGCGTGTCCGGTCGCACAACCTCCCGATGAAAGTGTCGGACGCCGAGTGGCAGTGGGACCGGCGCAAACTCACGATCTACTTCACCGCTGAGCAGCGAGTCGATTTCCGCGCTCTGGTGCGCGATCTCGCGGCCGTCTTCCGGACCCGCATCGAGCTGCGCCAGATCGGCGCGCGCGACGAGGCGCGGCGCCTGTCCGGGGTGGGACGCTGCGGGCGCGAATACTGTAGCGCGAGCTGGCTCCCCGAGCTGCGCCCGGTCAATCTCTCGATCGCCAAGGACCAGCATCTCTCGTTGAACCCGACCCAGATCTCCGGACCCTGCGGGCGGCTGCTGTGCTGCCTTCACTACGAGCACGATTTCTACGTCCAGAGCCGCAAGCGATTCCCCAAGGAGGGCCGGCTGTTGCGGACCGAGGTGGGACAGGAGAAGGTGCTGGCGGTGGACATCTTCCGCGACCGCGTGACGTTACGCTCCGAGGAGCACGGGGGACGGGTGGTAGCGCTGGAACAGCTCCAGGAGGAGATCGCTCGAGCGGGCGGCGAGGCGCCCGGCGCGGTGGCGACCCTGCCGCCTTCAGCACTCGCAGCGCCGGCTCCGCAAGCGCCGCCGAGTGGGACGCCCGTCGCACAGGCAGCGGCGCCCACGCTGCCAACCGCGCCCACAGGCGAGCCACGCGCCGGCCGGCGGCGGCGCCGCCGCCGACGCCGGGGGGGTGGGGGTGGGGGCGGGGGAGGCGGCGGTGAGAACCGTGGGAGTGGTGGGGAAAGTGGGGGAAGCGGTAACCCTCGTGCCTAAGTATTACCTCACCACGGCGATCGACTATTCCAACGGCGAGCCGCACCTCGGTCACGCCCTCGAAAAGATCGGCGCCGATTGTCTGGCGCGCTGGCATCGGCTGAAGGGCGAGGACGTCCGGTTCGTCATGGGGATGGACGAGCACGGACAGAAGGTCGCCCTGGCGGCAGAACGAAACGGGCTCGCGCCGCGCGCGTGGGTCGACCGCATCTCGGAACGCTTCGAGAGCACCTGGCGCCGGCTCGGTTGCTCCCACGACGACTGGATTCGGACGACCGAGCCGCGCCACGCGGCGTCCGTGACCGAGTTCCTGCACCGCATCAAGCGCCATCATCCGGACGACCTCTACGAAGACGAGTATGAGGGGCTGTACTGCGTCGGCTGCGAGGAGTTCAAATCGGATGCGCAGATCGTCGACGGTCACTGCATCGAGCACCCCAACCTCGAGCTCCAACGGATGAAGGAGCGGAACATCTTCTTCCGCCTTTCCCGGTACGCCGCCGAAATCCGGCGGCGCATCACGACGGCGGAGTTCGCCGTCGAACCGGCGATTCGGCGTAATGAAGTGCTGCGGCTACTCGATGCCGGGTTGCAGGACACATCGATTACGCGAGCGCGCTTTCCATGGGGAATTCCGTTTCCCGGTGAGCCCGAGCAGACAGTGTACGTTTGGTTCGACGCGCTCATCAACTACATCACGGCCGCCGGATTCCCCGCCGCAGGGTGGGAGCGGCTCTGGCCCGCGGACCTGCACGTGATCGGCAAAGGAATCACGCGCCTGCACTGCGCCCTCTGGCCCGGGATGCTCCTCGCCGCCGAGCTCCCGCTGCCGAAAACGGTCTGGGCGCACGGCTACGTGCAGTGGGGCGGCGTGAAGGTGTCGAAGTCGGCCGGCGGGACGCTCTCGGTGGACGAGGCGATGGAGCGGCACGGACCCGACGCGCTACGCTACTACCTGTTGCGGGAGATCGGCTTCGAGAACGACGGCAACTTCACCTGGGAGCGGTTCGACGTCCGCTACACCGCGGATCTCGCCGACACCGTAGGCAACCTCGCGTCGCGCGCGCTCGCCATGGTGCACCGCTATCGCGGCGGCACCGTGCCGGCCGATCCCCGCCGCTACGCGACGCCGCTCGAGGACGATGCGCGCGGCCATCTCGACGCCTACGCGCGCGCGCTCGACGGCATCGCCCTCGAGCACGGCGCCGCCGAGCTCGTCGCGCTCGCGGGTCGCGCCAACCGCTACGTGGAAGAGACGGCGCCATGGAAGCTCGCGAAGGAAAAGAATGATCCCGAGCTCGACAGCGTGCTCGCCAATCTCACACGCACCATCGCCCGGCTCGCGGTGCTCGCCCTCCCGTTCATTCCGGGGAAGGCCAGCGAGCTGTGGGACACACTGGGCGCGCCGCGACCACTCGCCGAGCTGCGGTTTCACGATCTCGATGCGCTCGATCCCACCGGCTGGACGGTCCGCAAGGCCGCTCCCCTCTTCCCTAAGCCCCCTGCGGACTAGCGGCTACCACCCTGCCCAAGCTTGAGTGACATGGATCACATGTCACGGCGTTGACGCTGGCCCCACCCCGTCCTATTTTGGTCATCCCCTCCGCGCAGAAGTGGGCACGGGTAAACGAGATATGAGACGCAGCTCGGAACGGCGCAGCTCTGATCGGCGCTGGACGGTGATGGTCGTCCCCCACGGCTCAGGAGCCTCACGAGCCGTGGAGGTGTCCCATTCCGTTTTCAAGACGCTGGTCGGGATCGGGAGCGTGCTGATGCTCCTGCTCGTCGTGCTGGGCGTCGCCGCGCTGTCGCGGGGCGTCAGCATCACGCGCGGTCGCGGCCTGGAGCGGGAGAATCGGCTGCTCGCCGACGAGATCCAGCGGATGCGCTCGCGTCTCGCCGGATTACACGACACCCTGTCGACGTTCAGCCAGCGCGCGCAGGAGCTGCGGGTGCTCGCGGGACTCACGCCCACCGATTCGACGGTCCAGCAGGCGGGGATCGGCGGACCGGTCGGCTCCTGGACGGAGCGGGACAGCCTCAACGCCGCCGGCCAGCTGGGCACCGAAGCCGTAGCCGCACGCGAAGATCTCGACGGGCTGACGCGCCGCGCGAACATCCTCGTACGGTCGATCAACGAAGCATATGATTCGCTCTCGTCGCATCAGGCGAAGATGGCCGCGACCCCGTCGATCATGCCGACCAAGGGTTGGCTCACGAGTGCGTTCGCCGCCGAGCGGGTGCACCCGATCCTCCATATGGCGCGCCCGCACGAAGGCATCGACGTCGCCGCGCCGATGGGCGCCGAGATCGAAGCCCCCGCCGCCGGCGTCGTCACCGAGGTCACCTGGGAAGACGGCTACGGCAACTACCTGACGATCGATCACGGGTACGGGGTCGTCACCAAATACGCGCACTGCTCCAAGATCCTGGTCGGCCGCGGCATGCGCGTGAAGCGCGGGCAAAAGATCGCGCTCGTCGGGTCGACCGGCCTCGCCACGGGCCCGCACCTGCACTACGAGATCTGGGTGAACGGCAAGCCCGTCAATCCCATCCACTACGTGATGCCGGACGCCATCGTCGACTGATTAGTTGTTGAACTGCACCTTCGGCACCGTATCCGCTGCCGCAGATTCCTGAAAATACGACCGGGCCTTGGCGCCGATGACCTTGGCCGTGAGCACCTGCGGAAATCTCCGGATATAGGCGTTGTACTGATTGACCGCGTTGTTGTAATCCTGGCGCGATACGGCGATCCGATTCTCCGTCCCGGCGAGCTCGTCGGACAGACCGCGAAAGTTCTCGCTCGACTTGAGCTGCGGGTAGTTCTCCACGATCGCGAGCAGCCGGCCGAGCGGAGCATTCAATGCCTGATTCGCGTCGGCCATCTGGGTCGGATCGCCCGATTGAATCGCCCCCGAGAGGCGGCTGCGCGCGTCGGCCACCGCGGTGAAGATGTCGCGCTCCTGTTTGGCGTACGCCTGCACGGTCGAGACCAGATTGGGGATCAGGTCGGCCCGCCGCTGCAGCTGCACCTTGATCTGGGAGAGCGCCGCGCTCACCTGCTCGTCGTAGGTCTGGATCGTGTTGTAGCCGCAGCCGCTCGCGAGCGCCACGAGCGCCACCGTCCGCCAGTACCGCCGTTGTGCTTTCACGCCAGGTTCTCCTTGCAGGAAGGCTTCAGGACCGGTTCACGTAGTCCGCGGTGCGAGCCACCGCCTCGAGGTAGGTGGCCGCGCGCGGGTCGGCCGGCTGGAGCTTGAGCGGCGCCCGACCTTCGAGGTGCGCCACGACGTCGGCGAGATCCTGCGCCGGGAAGCCGATCACCGCGGCGCCGGCCAGCACCACCTCCGCCGCCGTGTCGGGCACTCGTGTGCCGGCGAGCCGCAGCGTGGTGCGCAGCATCGTCAGGAAGCTCGGCGCGCTGCCGGCGATCAGCGCCGTGAGTCGATGGCCATCGCGCAGCGCGCTCACGTACCCCTGGCGCAGCCGCACCAACTTGCCGATCAGTTCGTGCTCCAGCTGTCGCTGGACATCCTCGCGTTGCACCGTTACGCCGGGCCAGGGGTCCCGCCCCGCGACGACCCGGTGCGCCGCGCGGATGTCCTCGTATTCGATGGCGAACGCGTCCGTGGAGGCGTGCCATTCCCCGTCCGACAGGATAATGGGAGGCGGGTGACCCGCCCGCTCCCAGGCCTTGACGACCGGGGCGAGGGCCGTCAACAGACGCTCATCGACTCCGTCGGCGATGAGCAGCGTGTCGATCGATGCGTCCCGGCGGTGAGACCCGGCCGCGCGGGCCGCGGACCCGTAGACGACGAGCGAGACCAGGCGCCCGCCGAGCGCCGCCGCCACCTGGTTCGCGAACATGTCGAGAGTCATCGCCGCCATCAGAATCGCCCTCCTGCCCCGCCTCCTGAGAAGCCGCCCCCCCCGCCGAATCCGCCGAACCCGCCACCAAACCCACCGCCACCACCTCCCCCGAAACCTCCCCACCCGCCCCCACCCCATCGTCCACGGCCGGACCCTCGCATGCCGCTCAGCACGGCGAGCCACCAGAGCGCGCCCAGGCCGCCGCCGCGGACCGCCCGGGCCAGGGAGCTGAGAATGATGATGCCGACGACGAATATCACGAACACCGCGATGGGAGGCATCGCCGGTCCGGATTCCGGGGCGGCGGCCGGCGGAACGAGGGTCGGCGTGGTCAGCGTCACGTGAAACTCGTCGGCGAACGCCTGCGCCAGGAGGCCGACGCCCGCCTCGAGCCCCCCGCTGTAATCCTCATTCCTGAAGTAGGGCGTCATCGCGTCACGGATGCGGCCGACACGGGCGTCGTTGAGGAAGCCTTCCGCCCCCTTCCCGGTGGCGATGAACACCTGGCCGGTGCCCGGCTGGTGGTTCTTGAGCGGCACGAGGAGGAGGACGACGCCCAGATCCTTGGACGGGTCGCCCACCGGACCCGCTCCCCCCAGCCTCCACTGGCGCCCGAGCTGCAGCGCCACGTCACTCGCCTGGCGCTGGCCGATGTCGGGCAGCGTCACGACCGCGATGTCGCCGTGGGTGAGCTGTTGCACCTCCCGCAGGGTCGCTTCCATACGGGCCGCCGCCTGCGGCTGGATGACCGCGGCGAAGTCGTTCACGAAGCCGCGCGGCGTGGGGAGGGAATCGCGCGGCAGCTGGGCAAGTGCGAGCAGCAGGAGCAGATGCATTGCGGCTGAAAGCTATCCTTGACTGGGCCGGGGCGCACCGTAACATGCAGCAACACCCCGGACCCTTGAGGTCCCCATGTTGTCGCGCCTTCCGCTGTGGTGTGGTCTCGCTCTTGCCGGCGCCTGCGCCCACATGCACGGGACACAGACGGCCGTGCCAAGCTCCGGCGATCGCATCTTCATCACTCAGGAGCAGATCGCGCGTTCGGGCGCGTCGAACGCCTGGGAAGCGCTGAAACGCAACGCTCCGCAGCTCACCTACCGGGAGAACCATCAAGGGCAGCCCACGGTCCTGGAGCGACGCGGGCGTTCGAGCCTGCTGCTCAACGACGCCCCACTCTTGTTCATCGACGGCGTGCAGATGCCGGATTTCAGGAACCTGCAGACGATTCCCGCCGCGACGCTCGCCAGCATCGAAATCCTGGACGGGATTGACGGCACGACGTACTACGGGACCGGTGCCGAAGGCGGCGTGATCCTGATCCACACCAAGAACGGAAGCTAGAACGGGAGGGGTTTCCCCCTCCCGTTCCCGTCAGTCGACTCCAGCCTGCCGTTACGGATTCCGGTCGATACACTGCACGAAGTTGGGGTTGTTCTGCTCGGTGAGCGGCACCGGCAGGTTCACGTCGTTGCCATACACCAGGCCGTTCTTGAAGTACGGCCCGTTGGGGAACACGGAGTTGACCGCGTACCCATATCCGCCTCGCTGGCCGACCGGGCGCACCAACCGACGCAGGTCGTTCAGACGGTGTGCCGTGAACCAGAGCCACCGCGCGCGCTCGGCGAACAGCAGGTTGATCGCCGCCGTGTCGGACGTCGGCGTGGTGAGTGGAGCCAGTGCCCCCGCCGGAATCGGCCCCGGCGGGTTCCCCACCAGGAAGTACGTGGGTGGGCTCGCCCGCAAGGCATTCAGCCGCCCCAGGTAGCCCACGGTGTCGCCCGCGAGGAGCGATGCTTCGGCGTTGATCAACCGCGCCTCGGCACCGGTCGCCACGGTGGTGGACGCCTTCTGATCCACGTAGCGCAGCTGATCGAACTGGGGCGTCTTCTTGTCGAACCCCAGGTTGGTCGCCGGGGAACGGAAAAAGGGCGTCCGGGGATCGACCACCGACATGTACGGGAACCCGACACCGCCCTTCTTGTCCGCCACACCGTAGCGCTTGAAGTTGCGGTTCCCGTTGAAGATGCCGTTCTGCTGGCGGAACGAGTTGAGATCGTGCTCGACGACATAGCTGAACGTCGTCGGCGCGAGCGCATCCGAGGCCGCGGCACTGGCGCCCGCGGCATCCCCCTGGTCGAGCAGCGTGCGTGCCAGCCCGACCGACGCAAACGCCACGAACTTGGTCTTGGTCGCGGCGCCGTTGGCTCCGGCGATGTTCAGCGCCTGGGCGGCGGCGAGAGCCTGGGTAAAGCGATTTTCCGCCGTGTCGAGGATCTGGCTCGTGGTCAACTGGATGCCGTGCGTCACCGACCCATCCGGGTTCAGTTGGTCGAGCGGCACACCGTTGCAGTAGTTCTCCGCGAGCATCACGTAGGTCAACCCGGCGAGGCTCAACATCTCGGAGAGCCCCGAGTTCTGCGTCGTGTCGGAGAGGGCGCGGAATCGGCCCGCCGCGTTTTCCGCCGACACGCGGGCGCGCGCCAGATTCGCGAAGATGGTGGCGTAGGTCGCGCTCGAGGGATCCACCTGGCGGGCATCCGCCGCGACGCGATCCGGGAAGGTTTCCGTATTGATCCACTCGTCCGCAACGGTGCCGCTCGCGGCAACCTGGCCTTCGGTGGTGCCGCTCGAGCCCTGTGCTCCGGAGCCATCGTAGGCGATTTCGAAGTCACCGATGGCGCCGGCGCGCAGCGTGGGCAACGCGTTGGGATCGTTGAGACTGGCGGGCGGAACGATGTCCGGATTCTGAACATCGAGCGCATGGCAGCCGATGGCAGCGAGTGCCACGGCGGACACCAGCGCGAGCCCCTGGGTGAGCAGTTTCATGGCTAGAGGCCTCGCGGTCAGAAGGTGATGTTGACCCGGCCGATCCAGTACCGCACCGGGGGCTGCGTGAGGAAGTCGGCCGTCGTGAAGTTGTTCTGGCCGGCTTCATTGAGCTCCGGATCCACCCCTCGATACTTCGTCCAGGTGTGCAGATTTCGCCCGGCGACCGTGAAGCTCAGGCTCGCCGCACCCACCTTGTGCGCCAAATCGTCCGGCGCGTCGTAGGTCAGCGAGACCTCCCGCAGCTTGGTAAAGCCGCCATCCTGGATGTAGCCCGCCTGCGTGCCCTTCAGGTTGGCCACCGCGGCCGCCTGATCGGCCAGCGACGACTTGGGATCGTTCATGCCGGCACAGTTGGCGAAGCCACAGCGGAACTGCTCGGTGCTGTTGAACAGCTTGTTGCCATAGCGGCCGTCCAGCAGACCGTACAGGTGGAAGCGGCGGATCAGCGTCACATCAGCGCTCAGCGTGCCGCCATGATCCGGGAACGGCTGCCCCAGGAACTGGGCGCCGCTCGTCCCCAGCGTCACTTCGTTGAACCCGATGATGCCGTCGTGGTTGGCGTCGCTGTAAGTGTAGGGTACGAAGAAATAGGCGCCCGCGGCGTAGCCGTCTTCGATCCGCTGCGAGAACCCGCCCAGACCGAAGATGATCGGGGCAACACCCTTCCCCAGTGTGATCACGCGGTTCTTGTTGCCCCACGCCGACGCCGAAAGCTGCAGGCCGAGGTTCTGGCCGTTCAGCACGTCGAAGGTGCCGGTGATCTCGACCCCCTTGTTGTTGACGCTCCCGAGGTTCTGGAAGCGCGAGGTGCCGCAGCCGCAGGCCGGAGGGAGCGTGACGGCGACGAGGGCGTCGTGCGACGTCTTGTTGTAGTAGGTGAACTCGAGGTGCACGCGGCGATCGATGACGTCGAAATCGAGCCCGGCATCGGTCTCGTTGACCCGCTCCGGCTTCAACGCGGCATCGCCCGCCTGGCCGAACGTGATGCCCGAAACGTCGGTGGCGCCGACGACGACCGGCGTCGCCGCGAAGAACTGCAGCGCATCCGTCGGGCCAGGATGCAGGCCGGACTTGCCCCACGACGCCCGCAGCCGCAGCGAGTTGAGCCAGCCGATCGACGGGAAGAACGGCTCCTCGGAGATCACCCAGGAGGCGCCGAGCTTCGGATAGAGGATATGCCCGAACCGCTTGCCGAACGCCGAGTTGTCGTCGCTGCGCAACGCGGCGCTGATGAAGATCCGGTTGCTGATGCTCAGCCGCTCCTCGCCGAACCGCCCCAGCGTCACGAACTCCTGCGTCGTTTCGCTGTCGAGCGGCGTGACGCACCCGGTGAGGGAGCTGGTGCCTGAGGCGCAGGTCAGCCGCTGCGCGATCACGCCGTGGAACAGGTTGTGGTAGTACTGAATCCCGGCTTGCGTGCTCGAGCTGATCGACGGCGTCAACGCGAACGACGCCGTGCCCCAGACGTTCGCCGTCCACGAGTAGATCTGGAACGGGTTGGCCTGGCGGCTCCCCACGAACGCCGCGTTGTTGAAGGACTGCGGGATGGCGCCCGGAACGAACGTCTTCTGGTCGTAGCGGCTCGAAAAGTCGGTCCCCGTGATCACGTGCATCTCGAGGAATGACCAGGGCCGATAGTTCGTCTGCAGGCTCCCGGTAAACCGATCGATGTCCTGGAACGTCCGGATGCTGAAGCTCTGGGCCGGCGTCAGGAACCCGTACCCGTGGTTGACGCTGCTGTCCGAGCCACCGAGGAAGCCGCTCGAGAGCACGCCGAACACGTTGTTGTCGTTCTCGGGGAGGCGCAGTGCGCTGTTGGTGTACCCCGTCGAAACGAAGAAGTCGAGGTTGGAGCGCGCCTGATCGTGCACGTTCGCCCGCAAGGAGACCCGCCGCAGCCGGTTCACCTCGTAGACGCCGTTCTCCCGCTCATAGTGCCCCGCGAGATAGAATGTCGTCTGTTCGCTTCCGCCGGAGGTCGCCACGCTGAACAGCGAGCGGTTGCCGGTACGGAAGGGAGAGAACTGCTCCAGGGGGTTGAGCGTCCGCAGCGACGCCTGCGTGCAAGATCCCGCCGCCACGTTCACCAGAATGCACTGCGCCCCGGCCGCCGTCAGGCCGGTGTAGTTGCTCGGGTACTGCCCCACGTCGTTCAGGACGCCTCCCTCCGCCGACATCTCCCAGCGGGTGGGTCCGGGGCGGCCCCGGCGCGTCTGCAGCGTGATCACCCCGTTCGCGGCGTCGGTGCCGTACAGCACGCCCGCCGACGGACCGGACGCCACCTGGACCGCCTCGAGGTCGGAGGGATCGAAATCGTTGAGCCGGGACGGCACCTGCCCGCCGACGCCGACCGACGACGACGCCGCGCCGTTCTCGACACGGATCCCATCGACGATCAGGACGGGCTCGTTGGAGAGGGAGACGCTGTTGGACCCGCGGATGCGAATGCGGGTTCCCGTCCCCGACGTGCCCCCCGACGACATGACGTTGACGCCCGGCAACCGGGCGTTCAGGAGATCGGTGAGATTGGTCGGTGCGGCCTGCTGATTGATCTGCGTCGCATCCACCTTGTGCAACGCGGTCGAGACTTCACGAGCCGCCTGTTCCCCCGTGGGCGTCGCCACGATCTGCTCGAGGGTGACGGCGGCCGCGGACAACGAAAAGTCGGCGGTGGCCGTGCCGCCGGCCTCCACGGTCACCGACTGCGTCGCCGTGGCGTAGCCGATCAGCCGCGCGTGCACCTCGATCGTCGTGGCCGGGGCGCCGCGGATCTCATATTTGCCGTCGCGGTCGGTGAGTGCGCCGCGGGTGGTGCCGCCGAGCGTCACCTGCACGTTGACGAGGGGCTGTTTCGACACCTGGTCGGTCACCCGACCGGTGATCGTTCCCGTCTGCTGCCCAGCCGCCGGACTCACGACAAGCGCGAGTACGGCGCCCAGCAGAGCCAGGGGCCGTGTCCTCCCGATGGTAAATCGCATGATCGCTCTCCCAGTTACCAGTGTGAAACCGGGTCACTCCAGGAACACCAGGACCGGAACGGGAGGTCGCACGCCGCAGCTCAGGCGCACGCCTCCCGGCGGTATCGGCATCCCAGGGGAAAGAGCGTCATGACACGACACACAAGGCGAAACCGCATGCCCCCTCCTTCGGAAAAGCGCCGACGATGCCGCGCCAGACCGGGATCGATTCCCGCCCTGACACGGCGCTGCAGCTGCCCACTCGTTGTCGATGCTCGCGGAGTCGCGACCCAACGGCTTGGGTGGACCCGACTCCGGTCCGACGGCTAGCGGATTCTTTGAACTTGCGTTCGAAAAACGAGAGTCACAAGGGTGGCCAGCTACTGGGGCGCCCTGATGCTGATCTCCTGCGCTCCGTGTGGCACGGCCGTTTCCGTCACCTTGCCGCCGGGCCACTGCACCCAGACCGCCGTCACCGCGCCGTCCAGCCCCATGACCTGCACGGCGCCGTCCTCCGACCAGTACCCCGACCCACCGTGGACCTCGCGCGCCGGACCCCTGCGGGCGCCGTACTCGAGGCGCAGCACCGCCCCGAAGGCGCGCGGGTTCCCGGCGGGGCCGACGAGCCGGACGCGCAACCCGGGCGTGGCATGCTCATTGTGAAACAGCTTCGTCTCCGCGCCGTTTTGGGAAACGACGACGTCCACGCGGCCGTCGTTGTCGTAATCGGCGAACGCGGCGCCACGCTGGTCGCCGTAGACGAGAATCCCCGACACCTGGCCGGGCACCGGCGTCAAGCCGCCGGCGCCGTCGCCGCGCAGCAACAGCGCGCGACCGCCGTCGTAGCGCGGCGTCCCGATCTCCATCGGATAGAAGTTCTGACTCAGGAAGAGGTCTTCCTTCCCGTCGCCATCGAAGTCGGCGACCAACGCCGCGAACGCGGGTGCGAGCTGTGCCTCGCGCGGCAGCGGCACCGGCTCGAAGCGCGTGCCCCGGTTGAGGAACAGGATGTGGTCCGTCGTCGCGGATTCGAGCCGCCGCGCGTTCGGAAACACGGGGCCCAGCACCTGCTGGATGGTCTCATTCGCATAGGCGGCGTAGGTCCGTGTCGACAATCGAATGGCGGGAATCACGTCCATCAGGCGCTCCAGCGGCTCGATCGGAGCGATGGCCTTCAGGCGGTCGTCGTACTGCGCCTCGAGCATGTCGATTCGCCGTGTGCCGGTGAAGTCTCCGTAATAGAGATAGAGCGGGTGCAGCGAGTCGACCCGATAGAGCGTGTTCCGGCCCCAGCTCGTCGCCACGATGTCGAGCCTTCCGTCACCATTCAGGTCGCCGGTCGTCACCCCGTTCCAGCGGCCGACCGTAGAGGCGAGCCCCCACTCCTCGGTCGCGTCCCGTAGATGACCGTGGTCGTTCAGATAGAGCCGCAGCGAGCCCCATTCGGGTGCGAGAATGAGATCTGGCCAGCCGTCACCATTCACATCGGAGAACACCGCCGCCGAAACGAGTCCGACCTCGTCGAACAACGCCGAATTGGCGCTGTCCAAGACCAGGCGGCTGCCGTCGTTATGGAAGAGTCTCGAGCTCACGGGTCGCGGATACGCCCCAGGGAGCACCCGGCCGCCCACGAACAGATCGAGTCGGCCGTCACCGTCGACGTCCGCAACCGCCAGCGGCCCGACGCTCGCGTGGTCGCCTGGAACGACGGGCGTGACACGCCCGCTCCCGCTACGCCCGCCGGCAGCAATCCCCAGCACGCCGGGCACGCCGGCGGCCTCGTCCGGGGTCTGCGACTCGTAATTCGATTCGCCGAGGAGCAGCTCGGTGCCGCCCTTGCCGTCCGGGACCGGGAGCACGGCGGTCTCATCGTAGCGCGCCACGGGAACGTGCAAATCGACCTTCGTGAAGCGCCCATGCGCATTGCGGTAGTACGCCAACGAGCCGCCCCGCCCCGATGTGATCAACAGATCCTCCGCCCCGTCCCCGTCGACGTCGTACCATGTCACGCCGGGCCCGAGGCGGCTCAGCTCGAGCGGCAGGAGCGGCTGGCGCTGATAATCGTTGTACGGGCTCTCGACGTGCCGGTGCCCCAGCAGCGGCGACACATCGCGGAACCACGGCACGCCGCTCTGACGGGTCGAATCGCGCGCCGGAGGGCGAGGGCCGATCGAATCGACTGAGGGCTCTTCGATTTCATATTCCCGATTCGGCTTCACGCCGTGGATGACGCTCTTCGCTCCGCGCCGCCAGTCCACCTCGATCGTCAAATCGGTGGCACTCCCCGCCGCGAACGTGTAGAGGGGGTCGGAGCCCGAGAGATACGATCCCCCGAGCACGACCTCCTTGCTCTGGTCCGGTACGGGTCCGCCGAGCACGTGGATCTTCGAGCCGGCCCCCGCGGTGTTCGGCGTTCGCCCGTGCAACCGGACCGCGACGCGCGGCGCGCTCGTCGTGTTGCGGAACACCGCCGGCGGTGCGTCGAGGCGGCTCACGACGACGTCCAGGGCGCCGTCACCGTCCAGATCGCCCGTCGCCATCCCGTGGGAGATCCCGGAATCGACGCCGAAGCCCCACTCCCTGCCCATCTCGGTGAAGGTGAGATCGCCGTTGTTGCGAAAGACGGCGTTGTGCTCCTCGAGCTTGGGGAACTGGGCCAGCTCGTGCCGCCAATCGGCGGGGCTGAAGGAGGTCCGGATCCGCTCCCACGAATCGGCATCCATGATGTCCCAGAGATGGCCGGTGGTCAGGAGCACGTCCTCGTACCCGTCGAGATCGACGTCCAGGAACACGGCGTCCCACGACCAGTCGGAGGCGGAGACCCCGGCATACCCTGCGACCTCGGCGAACGTGCCGTCGCCGCGGTTCAGCTGGAGGGTGTTGCGTTGCCATTGCGGGCGGTCGTCGATCAGGCCGGTGAGCTTGGGAAGCGGGGTATGGGTCGGCACCTCGGTCTTGCGATGCGCGCCCCGGCCGAGCATGTCGGCGACGAAGATGTCGACGGTGCCGTTGCGGTCGACGTCGGAGAAGTCGACCCCCATCGAGGAGTTGCTCGTGTTCCGGAGTGCGAGCTTGGGCGCGGCGCGGAACGTGCCGTGCCCGTCGTTCAGCCAGAACAGGTCCGGATCCTCGAAGTCATTGCAGACGTAGAGATCCGGGGCGCCGTCGCCGTCGACGTCGGTGAACTTGGCGGACAGGCCGAAGTATTCGGGAGCCGCCGAGAGGGGCTTCCCCGCCTCGTCGAGGAAGCGGCCCGAGGTCCATGGGACTAGCGTGAAGTGCCCGTGGCCGTCGTTCAGAAAGAACCAGTCGGGATCGGCTCGCTGCTGCATGGAGACGAGGCCATATTCGGGCCGATCGACGACGCGGTAATCGTCGCGGAACTTGGGAACGACCTCGTAGCGCCCCCCGACCTGACGCACGACCTGATCGAAGGTCCGCTCCTGGGGCGGATACACGTCCATCGCCGAGCGGGTCTTGTAGTTGGCGACGTAGAGATCGAGGTGGCCGTCCCCGTCCACGTCGGTCAGCGTCATGGTCATGCTGCCGGCATGTCCGGTGAACCCCGCTGCGGCGGTCCGCTCGGTGAACACCCCGTGGCCGTCGTTGACGAGGAGCACGACACCGCCGCCCAAGGTGCTGACGAGCAGGTCGAGATCGCCGTCGCCATCGACGTCGGCGAATACCGCGCCGGTCGAATGCCTTCCGGCGAGCGCCACCCCCGCCCGCGCGGTGATGTCCTCGAAGCGCCACCCCCCGAGGTTCCGGTAGAGCGCGTTCGCGCCCTGATTGCTGGTCAGGTAGATGTCGGGGAGCCCGTCGCCGTCCACGTCGCCGATCGCCACGCCGCCGCCCTGGGCGAGGTGGCGATTCCACAGGGCGCTATCGAGCGTCACCGTGTTGGTGAAGTGGATTCCGGTGCGCGAAGCCGGGACGGGCTCGAACCCGGGGTGACCGTGCGCGGGCACGACGAGGTCGCGCCAGCGATACCCGGCTTCGGCGTGCCAGGGGGGAGTCGGCGTCGCCGTCTGGCGGCAGGCGGAGCCAAAGCCCACGACCGCGAGCGCGGCGACGAGGTATCGTCGCGGCATATGCTCCATAGGATATCACGGGATTGAAAAGCCAACAGGCGCGCCGACGAGCGACGCGCCTGTTGACGTCGACACCACCAGGGGCGGTCAGGTCACTGCTGACGCATCCCCTTGATTCCGTAATGATGGAAATTCTCCCACGCCTGCCGCTGCATGTCCGCCCAAACCCGTGGCGCGTCCGTATAGAGCGCCGCCACCACCGCCGCATGGGCCTGGCAGCTGCCGTCGGGGTTGGCCGCACCGCCGCACGTATAGAGCGGCAGCTGCAGCACACCTAGCTCCTTCGCCGGCACGGGCATCTCGTGCGGCGTGAGGGGCTCCAGCTTATCGATCCGGCGCTGGTTGTAGAACGGTGCGATGTTGGAGCCCACCAGCTCAACATCCTGCTCGTACTGCAGCTCCTGGAGAAGATTGGCATCGCCCGCCGTCGCGGGGGTCAGACCGCCCCGGCCAACGCGCGTATTGTTGATGAGTGTGGCCGCGGTCACCAGGTCGGGGCTCGGCTGCCGAATCAACGCTTCCGCCCAGATCAGGTCATTCTCGGCCGCAAGGATCATCACGGCGTCACCCTCTCCGGTGGCCGCCCCCTGCGGGTTGTCGCCGCAGGTGGTCAGGCTGTCGTAGCGGATGTCCCCGACGGCGCTCTGGTGCCACGCGCCGCGATCCTTGCGTTGCGCCTCCTGGTCCAACCCGGCCCAGACGAAGTCCGTGCCACCATTCCCGGTCGTATCCGGGTAGGCAGAGATCAGGCCGGCGTACGCCGGTCCGACCCGCACCGTCCCATCTCCCAGACGCTTGTCGGGCGAGTTCGGGTTGCTGTTGAACGCGATATTCCACGGGTCCGGCTGGGTCAGCGTATCCATGAGATGCGCGACGCGGGTGTGCAGCCGCATCGTCGTCATGTCGTTGGACCACACCTTCAGGAAGTCGCACCACGTATTGCAGGCATCCTGGTGGAACACGATGTTGAACGGCGTTCCCGAGCTGATGCCCTTCGACGCATACCCCGCGACTCTCGCCCAATCTACCGCGGCGTTTTCCGTCGAGTTGCGCGGAGAGTACGCGAGCACGCGGGCCGCCATCGTGTTCGCGATCTGCGCGATCTGCACGTTGCCGTAGCTCGGTGCCGGGGAGCCGAAGAACGAGCCCGGCACGCTGAACGTGTTCGCGTTGGCGTTCGCGATCACTTCGTCGAACTTCGCCAGCGCCGCGTCACGCACATCCGTCGCAGGCGAGAACTTCAACGTCGACAGGTCGGTGTTGTAGTCGACGATGAAGCCCTGGTCGTAGTTGAGCGCGATGCCGCTCAACGCCAATCCTTGCGCCAGGAGGGCCATCGTCTCGACCATCTTCGTCGTCCCGGCATCGGTGATGACCAGGTTGTTCACCCGGATCGCCTTGACGACGTCGTTGGCCGACGACAGGGCGGAGTAGTAGCCGTACCACATCGCCTCGATCTGGGTCCGTTGCGCCGACGCCGGGTTGTTCTGCCATTCGACGCGCGGGAAAATCGTACCCAGCTGCTCGGTGCTGCACGTCCCGTTGGTCGCGGTCGTGTACACGTCCCAGTTCGCGTTCGTGCACCCGGTATAGAACCGGATGTTGAAGTTGTTCCAGGCCGCGGTGTGGCTCCGCGCCATGACGGACAGCGTCAGGGCCGGATACTGATCTTCGCCGAAGCCGCCTTGCGTCGTGAGATACCACGTCTGGAAGGCGCCGACGGCGATCTGCTGGACCGTGGCGGGATCCGACAGCGCCCGCTTGGAGTCGGGCGCGTTCGGATTCCCGATGTTCAGCGTGTCGCAGCCACCCGCGAGAACCAGGGCCAACACCGGCCCCACGATCCCCGGGATCCGCTTGATCATACGCATAGTGCTCGTCTCCTCGGAAGTTCGGTTCGCGGGATCAGAAGTTGATCTCCATAAAGCCCGTGAAGGTCCGGTAGTTCGGGTACGAGAAGCCGTCGATCCGGAACGAGAACGGATCACCCGACAGACCGGCCACCTCGGGATCGTAGCCTGAATACTTGGTGAACGTGAAGAGGTTGCGGCCAATCACGCCGACGCGCAGGCTGTTGACGCCCAGGTGCAGCGACTCGAGCTGGTTGCGCGAGAACGTGTAGCTGACGTTGAGCTCCTTGATCTTCACGTACGTCCCCGGCTCGACGAAGAAGTCGATGGGGTTGATGCCGTTGTACAGCGCCTGGTAGTACTCGATCGGCTTTTTCCCGGTGCTGTAGGGGCATGTCGGATCGGGATTCCCGGCGCAGTTCACCGCCGGCTTGTTGGACTGATCGACGATCCGGTCGCGGTTCTCGAAGAACGGCCACTGACGCGTGGCGTTGTAGATGTTGCCGCCCTGCACCCAGTCGACCAGCGCATAGGCGGAGAACCCCTTGAACCGCAGGTTCGTCGTGAACGAAGCGTTGAAGTCCGGGTTCACGTCGCCGATCTGCACGACCTTGTTACCGCTCGCATCGACGAACGGGATGAACTTCTCGCTCTTGGTGTGATACTGACTCTTCCGCACCAGGAACCCGTCCTCGTTGATGATCACGCTGTCCGGCGCCCAGAGGCCACCGGGAACGCACTGCGGCGCCTTCGCCGGATCCTCGCACAGCTGGGCGTAGCTGCGCACGATCTGCGTCCCGTAAATCACGCCGAACGTCTGCCCCGGGGCGATCCGGAACATCTGGGTGACGTCGTTGTTGCCGGCGTAATCCGGGCCCACCAGGTACGGCGCCGTGTTGAGCTGCGTGATCTTCTGGCGCGTCCGGTCGGCCGCGACGTTCAGCTGCCACGAGAATTCCGGCTTGTTGGCGAGCACCACGCCGAGCGACAGCTCGTGGGTATTGCCGAGCAGCGTACCGGCGTTCTGCCACTGATTGAGGTAGCCCGTGGCCGAGGACAACGGGACGAGCAGAATCTGATCCCGCGTTTCCTTGCGGGAATAGGAGTACTCGGCCGAGAAGCGACTGAGGAAGTCGATGTTGGTGCCGACCTCCAGCTCGCCCGAGTGTGCCGGGCGCAACGAATTATTCCCCAGCGTGTGCTTCGTCGGGATGCCGCCGGCAACACTGAAGGTCTCGAACTGGGCGTCGAACTGCGGCCGCAAGCCGGCCGTTCCGTACGACGCGCGCAGCTTCCACTCGTCGATCCCCGCGATATGGAAGTCCTGCGACACCCGGTACGCGCCGGAGACCCGGTAGTAGTTCTGCCACCGGCTCAGGGTACCAAACAGCGATGAGCCGTCACGCCGCACCAGGCCGTCGAACAGGTAGCGGTCGTTGATGTCGAACCCGGTGATCGCGTAGTAGTTCTTGTTCCGGATCGTAATGTTGGACGAGCCGGGCGAGAGCGACGTGTTGTCCACCGCCGTGAACTCCGGCACCGCCAACACCGTGAATGCGCTGGCCGACAGCGTGAAGTTCTCCGCCGTCTGGTCTTCGTAGATGTAGGCGAGCTTCGTGGTGTTGCGAACGGTCGCGCTGCCGAAGTGGAACGTCCGCACGCTGGTCAGCGTCGCACCCGTGTTGAACGTGCGACCGCCGCTGTCGACCTTCGTCAGCCCCCCGCTCGTCGGCAACCCATGGGAGTTGAGGAAGTTCTTGGGCGTCTCATTGGTGTAGTTCGACGATTCCTGATCGTAGTTGTAGTTGCCTTCGAGCGACAGCCAGTCGAAAATCCGGTACGTCGCCCGCCCGTACCCCGTGACGCGCGAGCGATCGGTCGTGATCTTCTGGTTCGCCAGCGTGTACAGCGGATTCGACGCGTTCGGAAGCAGATGCGGAATCTGCGCCGCGTACGGCGTTCCGTCGGGATTGTTGGCGAACAGGTTGATGTAGGGCTCGATGAACGTCACCGCGAAGAATGGCGCGCCCGGTCCCTGTGACACCTGGTTGTTGTTCGACTTGCCGAAGAACCCGCCGGCCGAGAAGTCGAGCCGCGGGGTCAGCTGCTGGTCGACGTTGAGGCGGAAGTTCTGCCGGTTATAACCCTTCAGCAGGATGATGATGCCGTCCTGCTTCGTGTTCTCGAACGACAGGTTGTAGTTCGTGTTGCCGCGCCGCTGTCCGATCGAGATGTAGTTCGTGTAGAACGCCCCGTGCGTCAGCATCTGGGACTGCGGATCATACACGGGATGGCCGAACGCGCTGTACTTGTTGTCGGCGATGTGATCGGGCTTGATCGTCGGCTGGGTGGTGAGCCCGACGAGATCCCCGTTCTTCTGGATGAAATCGCCGTTGTTGACGGTGTTCCCGCTCGCATCCGTGTACGTGCCCGACGTGTCGATCAGGTAGGGGCTGGCGAGCGCCGTCGGGATCGACTTGGGCCGGAACGACTGTCCGTACTCGTTGCGAATCGTCACGCTGAGCTGCCCGTCGGCGAGCCGCTCACCGCGCTTCGTGAAGATCTGCACCACGCCGTTTGCGGCGTCGGAGCCGTACAACGAGGAGGCCGCCGCGCCCTTGACGACTTCGACCCGTTCGATGTCTTCCGAGTTGATGTCGGCGAGGCCCTGCCGCGTAATCGTGCCATCCACGATGATCAGCGGTCCAGGCGTCGCGGTCGAAGGGCACGGCTGCGAGCTGCACGACGAGGGGGTCGTGAGGGACGTCCCCCCGCGCAGCCGGATCACGGGCTCGCCGCCCGGGGCGCCGTTGGCATCCACCACGCGCACGCCGGCAACCTTGCCCTCGAGCGCGCCGAGCGCGGTCACGGCGGGCGCCTGATTGAGCTGCGCGGCGTCGACGTGGCCCACAGCCACCGTGAGCTTCTTCGCATCCGTTGCCTCGGCAACGCCGGTCGAAACGACCGCGTTGAGGGTGAACGGATCCCACTTCAGCGTGAAGTTCTGCGACTGCGTCCCGGCATTCAGCGTGAGCTGCGCCGTTGAGGGGGCGTAACCGATGTAGCGCGCCCGAATGGTGACGGACTGCCCGTGCACCTTCGCCGCGGGGACGGTCAGCGTATAGCTGCCCTTGACCGTCGTTGCGACGGCGATGCTCAGCTCGTCGATGACGACGATTGCGCCGCCGAGCGCCTCTCCTCCTCCACCGGTGACGTTGCCCGTCACCACCGCATCCTGTGCCAGCGCGCGACCCGCAAACAGCGCGATGGCGAACACTCCGAGCCCCGCGGCGCGCAGCATGCGCAACGGGGATTTCACCGCAC
>JAWOLH010000053.1:0-48936 GCA_033853695.1 Gemmatimonadales bacterium
TGACGCCGGGGGCGGGGCCCTCCCCCTCGACGGCGACGGGGCCGGGACCGGGACCGCGGGGAGCCCCGCCGCGCACCAAGGCGCCGGGCGAGGACCAGCTGGTGCAGTTCGTCTCCTTCGTCCTCGACGACACGCAGAAGTTCTGGGACAAGGCGCTGCCGACGGAGTCGCGCCGCCCCTACGAGCACGCCAAGCTCGTGCTGTTCCGCGACCACGTCGAGTCGGCCTGCGGCTTCGCGCGCTCGGCGATGGGCCCGTTCTATTGCCCGGGCGATCGCAAGGTCTACATCGACCTCGGCTTCTACGACGAGCTGCGGGACCGCTTCGGGGCGCCGGGGGAATTCGCGCAGGCCTACGTGCTGGCGCACGAGCTCGGGCACCACGTCCAGTGGCTGCTCGGGACGGAGCAGCGTGCACACGGCGGCAACGACGCCTCCATCCGGCTCGAGCTGCAGGCGGACTGCTACGCCGGCGTCTGGGGACACGAGGCGGGACGGGAGGGGATTCTCGAAGTCGGGGACCTGCAGGCCGGCCTGAACGCCGCAGCGGCGGTGGGCGACGACCGGCTGCAGCGCATGGAGACGGGGCGCGTGAATCCGGAGAGTTTCACGCACGGGACGTCGCGTGAGCGGACGGCCTGGTTCAAGCGGGGGTTTGACAGCGGCCGGCTCGACGCGTGCAACACCTTCTCCGGACCGGTCGATATCGGCGACTAGTCAGCCTCGACTTCGATCGCGAACACCTTCGCATCGACAAACACCTTGAACAGATCGCTGTCGAGTTGTCCGGGGGAGACCATGTCCCGGTGCATGATATCGAGGGCGTTTTCCGGCAGCACCTTCTTCTTGTACGGTCGATCCTGCGCCACGAGCGCATCGTAGATGTCGCTGATCGTCATCATGCGGGTCTGAATCGGAATTGCGTCGCCTGAGATGTGCCGGGGATATCCGCCCCCGTCGAGCAATTCGTGGTGGCCGTACGCGATGATCGGGATCCGAGCCAGCTCCGGTGTCCACTTGATTTCCTGCAGAAAGTTCCAGGTGTGCTCGACGTGGCCCTGGATCTGCTTGCGTTCCTCGTCGTCCAGACTTCCCTTGCGGATCGTCAGGAACCGCACCTCCTCCTGCGTGAGCATTGGCTGACTCTGCCCCTCGAGATCCAGATAGATGCGCCCGCCGAATTGGGCCAGATCGGCGCTGTTCCCGGGCGCGAGGAGGAGACTGGGCTCATTGGCGGCGATCACCGTGCGGAGGAACTGATCGAGCTGGTCGACCTCGCGCCGCTGTTGCTCGTCGAGCTTGGCGAGGAAGTCGATGTATCCGTCCGTGCCGCGCTGCTCGAGGAACTCTGCCCGCGAACGCCAGAAGTCCCGTTCCATGCTGCGGCGCACGAAGGCGTGCCGTTGCTTGATCAGCTCCAGCCGGTCCGGGTAAAGCTTCTTGGCCTTCTGCAGGACGTCCTCACGCACGCCGACTTTGCCGAAGTCGTGCAGCAGCCCCGCGTATTCGATCTCGCGGATCTGATCTCTGGTGAAGGAGGTCGCGGCGAAGGGCCCATCGGGAGCCCGGTCGACCGCTTCGGCCAGGCCGACGGTCCGGCCGGCCACGCGCTTCGAGTGTCCTTTGGTGATGGGATCACGTTGCTCGATCGCTTTCACCGAGGCGTCGACAAATTCCCTGAACATGCGGTTGATGCGTTCGTACAGCTGCGCATTCTCGATCGAGACGGCTGCCTGCCCGGCGAGCGCGCTGACCAGCTCGACCGTGCGACGCGAGTAGGGGACCACCTCCCGCTGCACGTCCTCGCCGGTTTCGAGCCGGGCGTCGTAGTTGCGCTTGCGGTTGATCAGCTGCAGTACGCCGATGATCACGTCCCGGTGGTCCTTCATCGGGATCACGAGCATCGACTTGGAGCGGTAGCCGTAGCGCTCGTCGAACGAGCGATTGATCGTGTATTCGACGTCCGGGGGCAGGAAGTACGCGTCGTCGATCACCAGCGGCTCGCCAGTGGTCGCGGTGTAGCCGGCGAGGCTGGTGCGGTCGAGCCGCATCGTGGATTCGACAAACGGAATGTCCGGCCTGGTGAAGTTCTGCGGGACCATGAACCGCAGGCGTTTGATACCCGTCTCCTCATCCGTCTCGACGAGATACAGACTGCCGGCATCCGAGTTCGTAATCCGCCGGGCCTGATCGAGGATCTGGTAGAGGAGCTTGTTCAAGTCGCGCTCGGTGCCGAGCGCCGTACCGATCCGTGTGAGCTCGCCGATCTCGCGACTGCGCTGCGCCGCTTCGGCCCGGGCGCGCCCCGTCTCGACGCGGGCCGCCGCTTCGCGGTAGCCGGCACGGATCGACACGAGCAGCTGGCGCGGACCTGCCGGAAAACGCACGAAGCCGGTCAGCAGCTCGACCGGCAACCCGTCCGGGACGTCGTCCTCGCCCTCCCGGCCGATCGCGACGATTGCCCCGCCGGCGTCGACGAACGCGCGCATGGCGTCCACCGAGAAGGCGTTGCGCGCGTCCGGTTCGAGCAGAAACACCGTCGGCCGGTCGTCGGGGACCAGGTCGCGGCCGCCCGAGACCGCGCGCGTCTCCACGCGGGCCGCCTCGAGGGCGGAGGCGAGCGCGGCCGGGGACCACGTCGCGGGATGCAGCAGCAGGTAGCTCATGGCCGGGTCGAATCCTTCGGATCCGATGCGTGCGCGGGCGTCACCGTGTCGGCGGCGAGCGGCTTGACGCCGGTGAGGAGGCGATAGGGGCGGCGCGACACCTCTTCGGTCAGGTGATTGAGCTGCCGCGTGAGCTGCGTGAGATTGCCGACCGCGGTGCGGATGTCCTGGCGGTTTTCGGCGGTCATCTGACTCGCCTGGGCGGCGAGCGAGTCGACGCGCAGCAAGACCCGATTGGACAGGGCGAGCGCTCCCGACACCGAGTCGGCGAGACCGGGATCGATTCGCTGCACCAGGGCGTTGACGCGATTCATGGTTTGCGAGACGTCGGCCAGCGTCGACTGCACGTCCGGCTTCACGTCCTTGAGCACGCCGTTCGCCTGCGTCAGGATCGCATCGACGTGCTCGAGCGACTGATGCGTGCGGTGCAGGACCTCTTCGACTTCCTTGGACAGCGATTGCGCCACCTCGGCGACCTGATCGAGGACGGGGATCTTGCGATCCGACGCGATCGTGTCCCCGGCGGCGAGCAGGCGGGCGGACCGCGAGCCGGAATCGGGCAGGACGAGGCGGATCAGCACCGAAGGCGAAATCTGGCTCGCCGGCTCGAGCTGCCCGCGCGTGCCCGCCGGGAGCCGCAGATCGGCGCCGCCGGCAAAGCGCTCGATCATCGAGATCCTGGCGACGAAGGAGATGGTGCGGGTCGTCGAATCGACCCGGGGCGACACCCGCGTCACGCGCCCGACCTCGAGACCCTGAAGAAAGACGCGGCTGTCGGTCGTCAGCCCCTCGGCGCTGGCCGCCCGCAGGTAGAGGTCGTAGCGCCGCTCGCCCCAGCCGCTGGTGGCGAGCAACGCGCCCACCACGACGGCGATGGCGCCCACGATCACGAGACCTACGGTGAAGTCCTGCCGCGCTGTATCCACGTCTCCTCGCTCAGGCCGTTTCCAGCTCCATGGTGCCGGCGCGCGTCAGCCGGTACACGCGGTCGCAGCGCCGCTGCACGACGGTCGGCATCTCCTGGCCGGTGATGAGAATCGAGCGCCGGGCCCCTTCGGCGGTCTCCCCGCCGCGGGCGATCTCGAGGAGCTCGGCGGAGGCACGCGCGGTAATGCCGTCGAACGGCTGCTCCAGCACGAGCAACAGCGGGTCGAACGCGATCGCGCGGGCCAGCGCCGCGCGCCGGCACTCCTCCTCGTTAGCCCGCGCCGGCCTCCGGTCGGCGGCGGCGCCGAGTCGCACGGCGACCAGAATCACGTTTACCCGGCCGTCGATTTCGAACGGCGTCGCATCGCTCCCGAAGCGCAAGGGGAGCGCGACGTTGTCGCGCAGCGTGAGATTCTGCAGTAATCCATCTCCGGCAGGAAGGTACCCGACACGGCGACGGAAGGCCAAACGCGCCCGATCCGGTAGCGCCTCCAGATCGGCGTCGAACGTGCGCACGAGCCCCGCGCGCGGCCGCTCGAGGCCCATGGCATAGCCCCCCAGCCGGTCCACGCCCGAGTCCTCATCTCCCAGGACCGCCACCGTCTGGTGGGGGCCGACGCTGAGGGTGAAGGGCGCCCGCTCCCGGGTGCTCAGGGGGACGTTTTCGAACACGAGGGGCGCCGGCATCACGGGCTCAGCCGATGGCGACGAACAACGCGGAGCAGAGGAACACGCCGACGATCGACGCCACGGTGGCGCGACTCACCGCGATCGGCACCTCCGTCGCGGCGCGGCGCACCGAGATGCCGAAATAGCTCGGGACGATGCCGACGATCAGGCCGAACGCCAGCGCCTTGGCGACGGTGAGCCAGACGTCTCCCGCCGACAGCGACTGCAGCACGATCTGCGTGTACCGCGTGCCGGTCATGCCGTTGAACGCGGCCGCAGCGAACCCGGCGAGGATCGCGACGACGTCGAACACCACGAGCAGCGCGAACACGCTTGTCACCGCACCGATGAACCGCGGCAGCACCAGGTATTGACGGGGATCGATCCCCATCCCCTCCAGGGCGCGCACCTCGCCCATCACCTTGTTGGTCGCGAGCTCGGCGGCGATGGCGGTCCCGGAGCGGCCCACGATGGCGAGCGCGGTGATCAGAGGTCCCAGCTCGCGCACGATCGCCACGACCATCAACGTGCCGATCAGGCCGGTGGCGCCGATCTGGCCGAGCTCGCGCACCGCCTGCGAGATGACGAGGAACGAGAGAATCCCGGAGAGCAGCACGACGAGCCCGATGGCGTTCACCGCGGTGAACCGGATCTGATTGAGCGTGACACGAAACACGACCGCCCGGCCGGCGCGCGGCAAGGAGGCCGCGGCCCGCGCTCCGCCAAAGCCGAAGCGCGCCAGCGCTCCAATTTGGGAGAGCCAGCGCGCCGCGACGCCGCCGATCTGGACGATCGGACCGGAAGTCACCGGCCCGTCACGAGTTCTGCTCCCGCTTGAGACCCTCTTGTGCCTCGGTGTACGCCGGGAAGACGGCGATCGCCTGCCGGTACATCTCGATCGCCTTGTCCTTCTGCCCGCGGTCATGATACAGCAGCGCCCGGCTGTAATACGTCAGCGCCTCGGTCGGCACCTGCCGGCTCATCCGCTGCTCGGACACCTGACGGGGCAGGGGCGGCAGGTTCAAATCCTTGTTGAGGGCCGCCGAGAGGCTCTTCACCAGGTCGAACAGATGCTCGCGCTGCATCGTGACCTTCTCGGTCTTGATGATCTCGGAGGTTTCGACGTTCACGACCCGCACATCCACACGGAAATCGCCGTACAGATCGACGAAGCTGCCCATCACCGCGTAGCGGGCGCCCACGATCTTGCCGATCTTCGCCGCGGTCTGATCGTCGACGCGGCCGGACGCCCCCAGATTCTGCTCGTCGACGAGCTTCTGGATGTTCTCACGCTCCACGACGCGGAGTGCCGGATTCGCGCCCAGCTCCGAGATCAGCATCCCGGCCATGCCGCGCTCCAGGGCGTCGTAATCCTCCTTCTGCGCTCCGTACGAACCGCCGTTCGAGAACGCGAAGATGGCGATGCCGGGCCGAGTGTCATTGCCGCCGCCCTGAGCGGCGAGCGCTGACGCAGCCGACAGGCCTAACCCGAGCAGGGTGACGACCGAACGCATCCGCATAGGTTCTACACCTCGATCTAGAGAGACAGTCGCATGCCTTCCTGGGCCACGATGACGTCCGCCGGTGCGCCGCGCTGCTGGGCCACGCGGTGGGCCGCCGCGTGCAGCGCGTCCATGGCGCCATCGTCATGCTCGGGATCGTGGTGGAACAGGACCAGCTTCCTGGCCCCGGTCTCCGCCGCGAGCTCGACGGCTTCTTCGTACGACGAATGTCCCCACCCGCGGTGCGTGTCGAGCTCCTCGGGGGTGTACATGGCGTCGTGGATCAACAGGTCCACGCCCTTCAGAAACTGCACCAGGTCCCGCCGCCAGCTTCCCGGCGTGCCGTAATTGCCACCGGGGCCCAGCTCGTTATCCGTCACATATGCCGTGCTCTGCCCGCCGGCCGTCGGCTTGAGGCGATACGCCAATGTCGTCCCCGGATGCCGAAGCTGCATCGCCCGGGCCTGGAACGGTCCCACCGTGAACTCCACACCGGCACGGACCTCCTCCACCGACAACGTCGCCGACACCGCCGTCAGGGGAACCGGAAACACCGCCGGATCCATCTGCAAGTGCAGGATCTCATCCAGCGACGTCGTGCCCTGCTTCGATCCCCAAATGCGGACCGTGTTGCCCGGGGCGAAGAACGGCTTGAAGTACGGCAACCCCTGGATGTGATCCCAGTGGGTGTGCGACAACAGGATCTCCGCCTTCACGGCGCCGTTCTGTCGCTCCACGAGCGTCAGCCCGAGGCCGCGAATCCCCGTCCCGGCGTCGAGAATTACGAGCTGTCCGCCCGGTCCTTCCACCGCCACGCAAGACGTATTCCCGCCGTAGCGCGCGGTGTGGGGGCCGGGGGTCGGGATCGAGCCTCTCGTCCCCCAGAATGTCACCGTGTAGGCCATGCGGTCGGGCATGCCCAATTGATCGCTAAGTTACGGAAAATCGGGAAGGTAGGACAAGTCGCACGCTCACCGGTGTGGGGTGACCAGGCTCACCGGGGCTACGACCGTCCGGCCGCTGATTCCAGCGCAGAACGGTCACGAATCACAATGTCGCGCCGGGATACCTCGATGTAGCCTTTGTCGACCAGCTCCCGCATCGTGCGACTCACCGTTTCGCGCGACGATCCGATCATCTGGGCGATGGTATGGTGTGTGAGGCGGCGGGTGATGCGCTCGCCTCCCGCCTCGTCGGCGAGATCGAGCAGCAGGCGCGCGACCCGTCCATTCACGTCGAGCAGGACGAGGCTGCCAACTTTTTCGTCGACGCGCCGCAGGCGACGCGTGAGCTCGCGCAGCATCGCCAGGGCGATCGCCGGTGTCTGCATCAGGAGACCCTGAAAGTCCTCGCGCCGCAGTACGAGCAGCGTGGAGTCGCCCATGGCGATCACGTGCGCCGAGCGCGGCTCGTCGTCGATCAGCGCCATCTCGCCGAAAAAGTCGCCCTCGCCGAGCACCGAGAGAATCACCTCCCGGCCGTCTTCGCCGATCAGCACGACCTTGACCTGTCCTTGTTTGACGACGTACAGGGCGTCGCCCGGGTCGTCCTCGAACAGGATCACCGAGTTCTTTGGATAGGCGCGCTCCCGCGCGACCTCCAGCACGCGCTGCAGATCGGACGGGGACAACTGGCTGAAGAGCGGGACCTTCTGGAGCGCTGCTTCCGCTGACACGCGCGAGCTCCCCTCACCGGGCCGAAACGTTGGGGGCAAGCTTATGGCGCGGGGCCTTCGGTGTCAATTCGCCCCCGGCTCCTACACAGGCCTCAAGTCGCTGTATCAGCTCGACTTCGTGCCGCGGGACGGGATTCTCCGTCGCTCGGACCAGAGGTAGCCCGCAGAGACGAGAAACACCATGAACGCCCACCCCAAAGGGACTGGACTCGCTGGCACTGGGAGCGTCGCACGGGTCGCGCGAGCGGCGCTCCGCAACTCCACCTGGGCCCGTTGCGTCGCCACGAGACGCGCGGTGGCGCGCACCCCGATCCAGCTCGAGGTGTTTTGAACGTACATCGCAGGGCCCGCGTCCCCGTCCACGCGGTACCACCCCGGCGAGCGTGGCCAGAAGATGCCCCGCCATCTCCCCGAAGCGGCGGAATCCCGCGCGAGAAACACCGTATCGAGCTGCGCCGCAGGACCCGCCACGAGCGCCGTGCGCAACGGGCGCCCGGTCGCGGCCTCGATCGCCACGGGCCGGCCCACGATCCACGGTCCCGATGTGGCGATCGTCCAGCGCGGCGCGTCGCGGTTCGCCGTGGCGGTCGCCGCGAGGAGACGCGACCAATAAGTGGCATAGGTGTCGGCGAGACCGGACCGGCGCCAGCGCGCGGTGCCGGTGATGAGGCTCAATGTCACGCGCCCGGCGCCGCGTGGCTCGACCTGTGCCAGCCCGCGGCCGAACCCATCGCTGATCAGCATCTCGGTGCCGAACCGATCGGTGAGCGCGTACGGCTCCGCCGCGACCGCCGGCGCTCGTGGCTCGCGGCCTCCGCGCTCACGCCACACTGCGCGCACCTGGCGCTCGTCCAGGTTACCGGTGCGCTGCAGGGCAAAGTCGAAGAAGAACGGATCGGTCAGGATCGTATCGGGGACGATGAGGACGCCCAGGCCGTCCACGTCGACGGCACGCTGCAGCACGGTGTGCTCCAGGCTTCCCAGGCGGGCGAGCGTCCGGCCGTCGATCACGACCAGGTCGAACTGGGAGAGCAGCGCGCCGCTCAAGACGTTGAGCGAGGTGCCGGCGCGATTGACGAATTCCACGTGGACCCGGTCGCGACTACCATCGAGCGGACGGCGACCACGCTGCGCCGCCGCGCGAGCCAGTCGCGCAGCACGGTGGTCTCGGGCCGTGGAGCGCTCTCGAGCATCAACACCCGCCAGACCGGAGGCGGGACCACGTGGACGCCGAGGGTCTCCGCGATCGCCGTTCCACGAACGCGCAGGCTGTAGAGCTGGTCGCCGACGGCTCGTGGCTCAGCTTCCAGGTGGAACGCTCCGGCCGAGTCAACGGCGGCGGTATCGACGATGCCGCTGAGGTCGGCGAGTTCGACCCATGCTGGCGCGGTGCCGCGTCGCGCAAGCACGCCGTCGACGGTGACCCGATCTCCCAGGACGACCTGGGCGGGCCAGCCCGTGCGGACGAACCCCGACGGCAGGGTGACCGGGTGGAACACGATCGGAATCGATTCCAGCCTCGCCCAGTCGCCCGCATCGAGTCCCCAGCCGATGACGTGCGGCCGCGCGAGCTCCGCGCGGTGGACGTAGGCCTCGGCCAGGCTCGTGTAGACCGGCGCCCCGCCCAGCGAGTCGGCGAGCCCCCCGGCGGCTGCCGCATCGGCACCCGGGGTGGAGAGGATCGCGTCATGGGCCGTCGCGCCGACATGCCAGCTCGGGCGAACGCCGATGACTCCGAGCGCGAGCAATGCCGCCGCGGATCCGCGGGCGGGAACCGGCCGGTGTTTGTAACCATGATCGGACATTGCAGCCCGATCTCTGACAGGATCCGTACGTGCTTGCAGCCAAGTTGCTGTGCCAATTATATTTCCGCGTCTTGGCATCAACACGTTTCATACAGGAAGGATGTGCGTTGTGAAGCACGGAATTCATCCCAGCTACCGTCGGGCGACCGTGCAGTGCGCCTGCGGCAATACGTTCGAAACTCGCTCGACGACACCAGCGATCAACGTCGAGATCTGTGCCCGTTGCCACCCGTACTACACGGGCAAGCAGAAGCTCGTCGACACCGCCGGTCGTGTGGAGCGCTTCCGCCAGAAGTACCGTACGGAGAAAGCCGCGAGCTGACGACGTGGAGGCCCGACTCCGCCAGGCGCTCGCGCGGGCGGAGGAGGTCGCCCGGCTGCTGGCCGACCCCGAGACCGCGCGGCATCAGGCCTTGCTCAAGCAGCTCGGTCGCGAGCACGCACGACTCGACACCATCCGACTGACCCATGAGCGCCTGGTCCGGCTCGAAGCGGAGCTCGTCCAGGCCCGGGACTTGGTCACCGATCCGGATCCCGAGCTCTCGCAGCTGGCACGCCACGACGTGGACCGCCTGCGCCCCGAAGTCGCGCGGCTCTCGAGCCAGCTCGGCGAGCTGCTGGTGCCGCCCGACCCCCTCGATGACCGCGACGCCATCGTGGAGATCCGCGCTGGCACGGGCGGCGACGAAGCCGCGCTGTTCGCCGCGGACCTGTTCCGCATGTACACCCGCTTCGCGGAGCGGCGCGGCCTGAAGGTCGAGCTGCTCGAGATCAGCGAAGGAGTGCTCGGCGGCCTCAAGGAAGTCATCTTCGCCGCGCGCGGGCCCCACGCCTATGGGACGCTGCGCTACGAGTCCGGGGTGCATCGCGTGCAGCGCGTGCCCGAGACCGAGGCGCAGGGCCGGATCCATACGTCGGCGGCAACCGTCGCCGTGCTCCCCGAAGCCGAAGACGTGGACGTCAAGATCGAGGACAAGGACCTGCGGGTGGACGTGTTCCGCTCTTCGGGGCCCGGCGGGCAGAGCGTCAATACCACCGACAGCGCCGTCCGTATGACCCACCTCCCCACCGGTCTCGTCGTGCAGTGTCAGGATCAGAAGTCCCAGCTGCAGAACAAGCTCAAGGCGCTCGAAATCCTGCGCTCGCGACTGCTCGATCGCATGATCGCCGAGCAGGAGGCGGAGCGGGCCCGCGCGCGCCGCGCCCAGGTCGGAACCGGAGATCGCTCGGCGAAGATTCGCACCTACAACTTCCCGCAGAATCGCATTACCGATCACCGTATCGGCTTCTCGACGCACAATCTCGCAGAAGTCCTGGATGGCCGGCTCGATGACTTGCTCAACGCGCTGCGCCAGGCGGGCGAGCAGGAGCGGATGAGTGCCTGAGCTCGTCTCGGATCCGCCGACCATCGCCACGGTCGGCGCGGAGCTGGATCGGGCGGCGGAGACGCTCGCCGCTGCCGGTGTCGTCTATCCCCGGCGCGAAGCGGCGTGGTTCTGGGAGGTCGCAGCCGGATTGCCCGCCGGACAGGCGTGGCTGGCGCGCGAGAATCGGGTGGCGGCCCACGCCGTGGGCCGGTTCCATGACATGATCACGCGACGTCTGACCGGCATGCCCTTCGCGTACGCGGCGGGAGAGATGTCGTTCCGGCGACTCACCCTCACCATCGACGATCGGGCCCTCATTCCGCGTCCCGAGACGGAAGGGCTGGTCGAGCTGGTGCTCGCATGGGCAGCAGGCCGTCCCGGCGGCTGGGCCGCCGATGTCGGGACCGGATCGGGGTGTATCGCGCTGTCGCTCGCACTGGAGGGACGGTTCGAGCGGGTAATCGCGACCGAGCCGTCGCCGCTCGCGGCGGCGCTGGCGCGCGCAAACCTGGCGCGGTGCGGCACCTCCGTCCCGGTGGACGTTCGCGAGGGGGACTTGCTGGAGCCCCTCGGCGAAAGGCGGTATCGGGTGATCGTGTCCAATCCACCCTATCTCACCAATGACGAGTGGGCGGCGCTCGACCGCTCGGTCCGGGCGTTCGAGCCACGGCTTGCGTTGACGAGTGGGGTGGATGGTCTCGACGCGATTCGCGCCCTGATCGCGGGCGCGGCGCAGCGGCTCCAGCCCGGTGGGTTGCTGGCGCTGGAGATCGACGAACGGCGTGCGACAGCGGTGCGCGACCTGGCTGCGGCCGCAGGCTGGGAGCAGATCCGCATTGCCGAGGACCTGTTCGGTCGGCCGCGCTACGCCCTGATGAACTCTCGAGGGAGGACGTCGTGATCGAAGAGAAGGCGCAGGATCTGGGCCGCCTGATCGGGCAAACCGACGAATACAAAGCCCTGAAGCGCGCCAGCGATCAGCTGCGCGACGACGCCGACTGCCAGCGAATGCTGGCGGAGATGGAAAAGGTCGCCATGGAAATCGAAACCGCGGCGCGCGCCGGGAAGGAGCCCACACCGGAGCAGGCGGAGCGCCACGACAAAACGGTCCAAAGCATCCAGGTGAACCCGGTGTATCAGCAGATGGCCGTCGCGCAGGCGAACTTCGAGAAGCTGATGGCCAAGGTCAACGCGCGCATCTATGAAGGAATCCAGAAAGGCGCCGCGAGCCCTATCATCACCCTCGGATGACGATGACGACGGTACCGGGGGGAGGGGCGTTCATCGTCGTGGAGGGCCCTGAGGGGGCGGGGAAATCGACCCTGGTCCGGGCTCTCGGGGCGCGGCTGCTGGCGGAGGGGTTCCAGGTGCTGGCGGTGCGCGAGCCGGGGGGGACGCCCGTGGCCGAGGCGGCCCGCAAGGTCGCCTTGCGATCCCGACATGATATGTCCGCAGCGGCGGAGTTATTCTTGATACTGGCCGCCCGGGCCGACCTGGTCGAGCGGATGATCCGGCCGGCGCTCGAGGCCGGGCGGATCGTCCTCGCCGACCGCTTCGATCTGTCGACGCGGGCCTATCAGGTCGCGGGCCGCGGGTTACCGGCCGACGATGTCGACGCCGCGCTCCGCCTGGCGACGGGCGGCCTGGTGCCCGATCTGACGCTGGTGCTCGATCTCCCAGTCGATCTCGGCCGGGAGCGGCAGCGCCGGGCACGAAAAGTGAAGGACCGTTTCGAGCGGGAGGACGATGCATTCCACGAGCGGGTGCGCGCGGCGTATGGCGCGGCGAGCGGCCCGGGCGTGGTGCACGTAGACGCAACGCCGTCGAAACCCATCGTGCTGGAAGCCGCGTGGCGCGAGCTGGCGGCGGTGACGGCGCTTTCAACCCGAGGTAGCACATGAATCGCAAATGGCTGCTCGTATTCGCGATGTCCGGCATGGCCCTGGTGACGGGCGCGTGGTTGCTGCAACGCGACTCCGGACCTCAGGGGACCGTGTATCAGCAGGCGCGGTTGTTCGACGACGTCCTGTCACGGGTCGCGGACTTCTACGTCGACTCGATCGACGAGCGCAAGCTCTACCAGATGGCGATCGATGGCCTGCTCGATCAGCTGCACGATCCCTATTCCACCTACCTGAAGCCGGACGACTTCCACGCCCTGAACGAGCAGACGAGCGGCGACTACGGGGGTCTCGGTCTCCAGATCGACGTGCGCAACGGCTGGATCACCGTCATCGCGCCGCTCCCCGATACCCCCGCCGAGCGCGCCGGCGTCCAGACTGGAGACGAGATCGTTTCCCTGGACGGCCGTTCCACCGAAGGGTGGAAGCAGGACCAGGCGCTGAAGGAGCTGCGCGGCACACCGGGGACGAACGTCGAGCTGAAGATTCGCCGCGTCGGGGTCAACGACCCGATCACCTTCAAGCTCACGCGGGCGAAGATCCACGTCCGTTCGGTGCAGATCGCGATGATGCTGGACGACAAGGTGGGCTACGTGTCGCTCAGCCCCGTGAGCCAGACGTCCGCGGACGAGGTCCGCACGGCGGTCGACAGCCTGATCGGCAAGGGAATGAAGTCCTTGATTTTCGATCTGCGCGGCAACCCCGGTGGACTCCTGAACCAGGGGATCGGCGTCAGCGATCTGTTCCTTGATCGCGGGCAGGAGGTCGTGGCGACCCGCGGACGCGCGCCCGACGCCACCCAAACCTACCGTGACGATGGCCAGCAGCGCTGGCCCAAGTTGCCCGTCGTCACGCTCGTGAACGGCGGCACCGCCAGTGCGGCCGAGATCATCGCGGGAGCGCTGCAGGATCACGACCGCGCGCTCGTCGTCGGCACGCCGACCTTCGGCAAGGGTCTGGTGCAGTCGTTGTACGTGCTCTCGCCCGAAACGGCGTTGAAGTTGACGACCGCTCGCTGGTACACGCCGAGCGGCCGCACCATTCAGCGCACCAGCAAGAATGAGGAAGACCAGTTGGCACAGGTAGAGAACGCGGCGGAAGGGAAGGATACCGTGCCCGACAGCCTCCCCCTGTTTCACACCGACGCGGGACGGGCGGTGCGGGGCGGCGGTGGCATCCGCCCTGACATCTTCGTCGCGCAAGACACCTTCACGACCGCCGAGCGCGCCTTCATCAAGTCGCTGGGCAGCAACATCGCCGTCTTCCGCGATGTGCTGACCGGGTACGCCCTCGAGCTGAAGTCGGGTCACGGCCTGGCCTCGCCCAATTTCCAGGTGACGCCCGCGATGGTGAGCGAAGTTCTGAACCGCCTGCGCCAGCGCGGCGTCACGCTGCCCGATAGCGCCATGGCGGGAGCCCGCAGTTTCATCCCCGACCAGATCGGCTACGAGGCGACGCGCTACGTGTTCGGACGCCCCGCCGAGGTGCTGCGCCGCATGCACGACGACCACCAGGTGCAGCAAGCCCTCGCGCTGGCGCGGCGTGCGCGGTCTCCTCAGGAGCTGATCTCGCTCGCAACCGGCCCGACGACACAGACGCGCAGCCCGTGACGGCTGACACCTCCACCGCGGTGGTGGGGGTGATCGGCCCCGGTCGGGCAGGGACGGGCTTGGCGCTCGCCTGGATGCGAGCCGGATACGACGTCCGGCTGCACGGGCGGCGCGCCAAGCCCGTTCCCGCTCCCCTCACCCTCACGACCGGCGCCCCGAACGCAGCCCCACCCTGGATCGATCAGGTGGGGGTGATCGTCTGTGCCGTTCCCGACGACGCCATCGCCCCGCTTGCCCGAACGTTGAGCGCGACCGGCAGCGTGCGCGCTCACCAGATCGTCCTGCACCTGTCGGGCTCGCTCGATAAGAGCGCGCTCGCCGCGTTGCAGGGCAGCGGGGCCGCACTCGGCTCGCTCCATCCGCTGCAGACGCTCGTCGAACCAGAGCGGGCGCCGGATCACCTGCGCGGCGCCTGGGCGGCGGTGGAAGGCGACCCACGAGCCGTGGGCATGGCGGAGGAGTTGGCGCGGCACGTCGGGCTGCACCCCTTCCGCTTGCGCCCCGAGCACAAGGCGCTCTATCACGCCGGCGCCGTTTTCGCCTCGAACTATTTCGTCGTGGTGGAGGCGATCGCTCAGCGGCTGCTCGAGCGCGCCGGATTGGAGCGGTCCGACGCCTGGGCGGCGCTCCTGCCGCTGGTCCGGGGGACATTCGAAAACCTGACGCGCAAGGGACCCGAGGGAGCGCTCACGGGTCCGGTCCTCCGCGGTGACGTCGCCACGCTCGAGCGCCACCTGGCGGCACTCCCGGCCCCCGAGCGCGCCCTGTATCGCGAGCTGGGGGAGGCGGTGCTGGATTTGGCGCGCCGCCGCGGACTCGATGCCGCGGCGATCGCGCGACTGGAGCGAACGCTCGCTATTGGCTGACGACTTCGACGCCGTGCGGCGGGGCGAAGCGAAACTCGGCTGGTGGCACCTCGATGTTGAGCTGCAGGTGCGAGAGCCACACGCGCCGCACCTGACCGCCGGATTCGTCGATCTCGAGCCGATGCACGAGGCCGTCGTCGCGTCCGATCCATAGCGCCGCGCCGGAATAGGGCAGGGCGGAGTCGCGCGGCGTCAGCGCCACGACGTCGATCCATCCGCCGGCGGTGGAGTCGGTCCGAACGTACCGCGCCGTGTAGCGCTCGCGTGGCCGCTCGACGAACTGCCCGATGAGATTCGGTCCGGTCGCCCCCGTCTCCGGGATCCGGCTCCGGATCACCTGTCCCGGCGTCGTGCTTGGCGTGTACAGCCAGAGGTACCTCCCATCGGCGACGATGCGATCGCTCGGCGGGACGCTGAACCGCATCGCGAACCGGCTGGGGCGCTGTTGGTACAGGCGGCCCCTGGTGGTGTCGGGAGGCCCCACCATCGGATTCTCGATGATCTGCACGAAATCCGCCGAGAGCGTCCGGACCGTCTGGTAGATCGCGCTGGCATGGTCGAGGATCGGCCAGGGATCCTGGGCGGACGGCCCGGCGGACAGGCGGTCGGTCGGGCGGGCCGTCAAGCCCAGCGCGATACCGGTGATCGCCGCAATCCGACCACCCACTAGGCCCCCACCGCCGTCGGCTCGGCAACTCGTCTGCCAATCACCTCCGCGATCACGCGCACTTCACGCATCAGCTGGGCGAACTGGTCGGGGAACAGCGACTGCGCACCGTCCGACTTCGCCTTTTCGGGCTCGGGGTGCACCTCGACGATGAGGCCGTCGGCGCCCGCCGCGACCGCGGCGCGGGCCATGGGGATCACCTTGTCGCGCAACCCGGTGGCGTGGGACGGGTCGGCGATGATCGGCAAGTGCGACAGTTTCTGGACCACGGGAATCGCGGCGAGGTCGAAGACGTTGCGTGTCGAGTTGTCGAAGCCGCGAATGCCGCGCTCGCAGAGGATGACGTCCTGGTTGCCCTCGGCGAGCAGATACTCCGCGGAGAGCAGCAGCTCGGTGATCGTGGCCGAGATGCCGCGCTTCAGGAGCACCGGCTTGCCGGCGCGTCCCGCCGCGCGCAGCAGCGAGAAATTCTGCATGTTGCGGGCGCCGATCTGGATGATGTCCGCCACTTCGGAGACCCACCCGACCCCCTCGACGTCGATCGCCTCGGTGCAGACCAGCAGCCCCGTCTCCTCGCGCGCCTTCGCGAGCAGCTTCAGGCCGGGCCGGCCCAGCCCCTGGAAGGAATACGGGGAGGTGCGCGGCTTGAACGCGCCGCCACGCAGGATCACGGCGCCGGCTTCGCGTACGTGGCGGGCGGCCTGGATGACCTGCGCCTCCGACTCGACGGAACACGGCCCGGCGATGACCGCGACATCCGAGCCGCCGATCGCGACTCCGCCGGGAAGCCGCACGACGGTGTCTTCCGGCTTCCACTCACGACTCACCTGCTTGTACGGCTGGGAGACGTGAATGACTTCCTGGACGCCGGCGAGCCCTTCGAGGCGGGACGAATCGACCCGGCCATCGTTGCCGACGAGTCCCACGGCGGTGCGTTGCGATCCTGGCATGGGGCGCGCCTGGTATCCCATGTCGCGAATCACCGTGATGACTCGCTGGACCTCCTCCTCGGTCGCTCCGTGGCGCATCACGATCAGCACGACGTCATCCCCTCATCAGATGGTGAATCGATCCCCATCGGTCGCCGCGGTCACCGGACCCTTGAACCGGGTCGCCGCGCCGCGCGCCGGATCCGGCGTTTCGACGGGGGGATAAAAGTGCGTCAAGACGAGCCGTTTCGCTCCCGCCGCCTGGGCCAGCTCCCCGGCCTGCTCGGGCGTGAGGTGAATATCCATCGCCATCGCTTCCGGAAGCGAGCATTCCGCGAGCAAGAGGCTGCAGCCACTGGCCCAGCGGGCCAGCTCGGCCGACGGTCCCGTATCTCCCGTATACACCAGCCGCCCTTCGGGAGCCGTCAGCCCCAGCGCCACGCTCTCATCGGTGTGCGGAACGGGGAATGTCTCCAGGGTGAGGTCGCCGTCGAGCGGGAACGGCTCGCCAGGCTGGACGTCGAGGATGACGATGGGGAATCCCGGATCGAGCAGCCACGAGCCGTAGCCTTCGGCGAGGGACTTGAGCAGGCGCACCACGCCACGGGGCCCCAGAATCACGAGGGGATCCCGGCGCGGCGGACGGGTCGTGTACTTGAGGGCGTACACGAGCATCGGCAGGTCGGCGAAATGGTCGGGGTGAAAATGGGTCAGGGCGACGTGGGTGATCGACGGCCACGGAATCGCAAACGCGGCGAGGCGGTGCAGCGTTCCCGGTCCACAGTCGAGCAGCAGCCGAACGCCGTTGCGCTGCACGAAATGCGCGGCGGAAGAGCGATGGGCCGAGGGGGCCACGGTGCCGGTGCCGACCGTAATCAGGTCCACGGGGTCAGGGCGTCCTTCCCAGGTAGACGAGTCGTTTGAACTGAATAAGGCTCCCCACCTTCAGCTTGTACAGGTAGACCCCCGCGGGGAGCCATTCTCCGTCGTCGGCGCGGCCATCCCAGGTGAACTGGGGGTCGCACAGGCCGCCTCCCGCCGCGCCACGCCCGTAGCGGCCGGCCGGCAGGATCGCGGGCACACTCGCGCTCGGCAGAACGTGGCGCACCACGCCCCCGCGCAGCGTGAGCACGTCGAGCGTCACCTGACTGACCGTGGCGAGGTCGAACCAGATGCACGTCGCTGATTGCGTCGTCGAGGGGAACGGATTGGGGAAGTTCTGATATAGGAGCGTCGCCGGTGGGGCGCCCGCCTCGAGAATGACGAACGGTCGCGGAGCCGCGACCTGCGAGGTGTCGGCGCCCGCGTGCACGGTCAGCGCCCAGCGATACGTCGCGTTGCGCTCCAGCGCCCGGGGGCTCTGGAAGACGGTGTCGGTCAGCCCGACGGCGCTGAGCACCGGGACCGGGTTTCCGGTGCGGGACACGAGCACATCGTAGCGGAACGGCCCCGGTGGGCTCGCCACCGCTGCCGGCGACCAGGTGAACGTCGGTTGCGTATCGGGCGTCGCCGACCCGGCGGTGTCGGCGAGGGACGTGAGTCGTGCCCAGGCCGGAACCGAAATCGGTCCCACGACGCCAGTCGAAGCCGATTCCGCGGTCGCGCTGATGGCTTCGACACGCCAGAAGAGCGGCGCCCCGGGTTTCTGCGGTTGGCGCAGCGGGAATTGTGCGACGTCGAGCTGCGTATCGACGAGCGCCCTTGCGAACGTCGAGTCGCGTGCGATCCGGAGGCGATAGTGGACCGGCTGAGCGAATCCCGGAATCGCACCGACCGACCAGGCGAAATCCGGGGTAATCGAGACGAGGCTGGGAGGCAGCGGCGCGAGCGGCGTCACCCCGCTGGCAAACGTCGCAGCGGCAGTGACATCGGGTCGGCCCCACCCGCGCGTCGAGTCCGGGGCGGCCCGGTTCGAGCCGTACGCACGCAAGGCCTCGCGCAATGCGAGCGGGCCCAGCGTCGGATGCAGTTGCTTCACGAGGGCCGCCGACGCAGCGAGGAGCGGGGTCGCGAACGAGGTCCCCGCCAGCCGGCCGAGTGGTCCGCCGGCCACCGTACAGACGTCGAGGCCCGGCGCCGTGAGGTCGGGCTTGAGGCGCAGATCGGCGGTGGGCACGCGCGAGGAGAAGCTGGTGATCGTGCCGAGTGAATCCTCGGCGCCCGCCGTGATCACCGAGCGCGCGTCAGCGGGGGTGACGAGCGTCCGGAAGCCGGGGCCGTTGTTGCCGGCGGCGGTCACGACGAGGATGCCACGGGCCGCGGCCGAATCGGCGGCGACGGAGGTGACGGCAACGTCGCCGTTCAATTGGGCCGGGGTGTAGCTGAAGCCGTTGTCGAACGACAGGTATCCGAGGCTCGAAGACACGATGTCGACGCCGATCGAATCGGCCCATTCGAGCGCGGCCACGTAGTTGTCTTCCTCGACCCGTGTCTCCGAGCGGATGTCCTCGGTTTTGGCGAGGAGGTAGCTCGCGCCGCGTGCGATCCCCACGAGGCGCCCGGGGACGAGCCCGGCGAACAGCGACCAGACGGCCGTGCCATGGAACTGTGCGCCCGGCTGGTCATTGGGCTCGTCGCGCACCACCGAGTCGCCGAACACGAAATCGTGCTGCGCCGTGAGCGTGACGCCCGCAAATGCGGGGTCGAGCGTATTGAACCCGGCATCGAGGATGGCGATGCGGACCCCGGCCCCGTTCACCCCGGCATCGGCGAGCGGCCGCAGGTGGAGCTGGCGGTACGGCATTTCCGATGGGCCGTAGGTGGGGTCGCCGCCCGACGGGCAGGTGTCGGGTGCCCGTGCGGACCACTCGTCGACCTGGCTCGGTGTGGCGATCCGTCGCCACCGCCCCAGGGGCTGAATGCGGCGGAGCCACCGCTCCTGTCCCAGGGCGACGAGGGCCTGGGTCGCAATGGTGGCGCTGACGGCGTGGAGCCACCGGCTGGCGACGCGGGGGATCGCTCCCGCCGCCCGCAGCTGCCTGGCGGCCTGCTCGAGCGGGATGTCCTGCCGGACGAAGAACCAGACCGTAAACGACGTATCGCGGCCGGCCCTCATCGCCCGGGCGAGCGGTGCGGAGACGGCCGGCCGTTGGGCGGTCAGTGCTCCCGGGAGACCGATGGCGATGAGGGCGACGGCCCAGGACCGGAGCGATCCGTGAGCCCGGCGACTCCGGGGCATGGGAGTGTCAGGCGGTCTTGGCGAGCTGCCCGAGGCGCACGCCGACGATGGTCGAGACGCCGGGCTCCTGCATCGTCACGCCGTACACGGCGTCGGCGGCCTGCATCGTTCGCGGATTGTGGGTGATGACGACGAACTGCGTCTGGTTCTTGAACTCCGACAGGAGGCGGACGTAGCGCCCCACGTTGGCGTCGTCCAGAGGGGCGTCCACCTCGTCGAGCAGGCAGAAGGGGCTGGGGCAGGCGAGGAAGATGGCGAACAGCAGCGAGACGGCGACGAGCGTCCGTTCGCCCGAGGAGAGCAGGTGGATGCGCTGTGTGCGCTTGCCGCGCGGGGCCGCGTGGATCTCGATCTCGCTCTCGAGCGGCTCGTCTTCGTTGGCGAGGCGCACGTCGCACTCGCCACCGCCGAACAGCGTCTGGAAGACGGTGCGGAAGTGCTCGCGTACCTTCCCGAACGATTCCAGGAACAGCGTCTTGGCCGTCTGGTCGATCTCGCGCGCCGCTTGCTGCAGCGAGGCGCGCGCGGCGACGAGGTCGTCGCGCTGGGTCATGAGGAACTCCAGGCGCTTCGTCTCCTCCGCGTGCTCTTCGACCGCGAGCGCGTTCACCGGACCGACGGCGTCGATGGCGCCGCGCAGCCGCTCGTTTTCCGACCGCAGCCACTCCAGGTCCCCGGCGACATCCGGCGCATCGCGCAGCAGCTGTGCGAGCGGCTTGCGCCACTCCGCTTCGACGCGCTCGGCGGTAGCGCGCTTCCGCCCCTCGAGCTCCGTGCGCTCCACGGCGAGCCGGTGCTCCTCCTCGCTCAGCGCGGTCAACGCGGCACGGGCCACTTCCACATCGGCCTCGGCGGCCGCGACGGCGGCTTCTGCGTTGGTCACTGCCGCCGCGGTGTCCCGCGTCGCCGTCTCGAGCTCGGCGAGCGCCAGCCGGCGTTCCTGCAGCGCATCCTGCCACTGGGCACGCTGCGCCACGAGCTCCGCGCTGGCCCGATCGATCTGGGCGACTTCCTCCACCAGGGCGGTGGAGTCGCGCCGCGCCTGATCGGCTTCGCCACCGGCCCGTTCGGCGCGCTCCCGCGCCGCGCCCAAACGCGCCTCCATCTGTGCGGCCTCCACCTGCCAGTGCACGCGTTGCTCGCGCGCCTGCTCCTGCTCCGTCTCGACCGCGACCAGCGCCGCGCGCTCGTTGGCGAGCAGCTCGTCGCACGTGCGCCGGGCCTTGCCGCGCTCCCGCAGCTCGCCGTCCAGGGCCCGGAGCCGCGAGTCGACATCGATCAACCGCTGGTTGAGACGCTCCGCTTGCGTCGTGGCCTCGGACAGATCCCGCCGCGCATGTGCCAGCGCCCGCTCCGCCTCACCTTTGCGCGCGCCCGATTCCAGCTCCTCGCTCCGGAGCCGCTCGGCGGCCTGAGCGGACTGCGCCAGCGATTCTCGAGCGGCCGCGAGATCCCTGAGCGTCGCGTCGAGCGTGGCCTGAGTGCGGTCCCGCGCCGCCACTGCCTCGGCGAGCTCGGCGGTCAGCGCCTCGAGTTCGGCGCGGCGCTGCAGCGGGCCCGCCCCAGCGGAGCCGCCGTCCAGGAACATCGCGCCGTTCGCGCGCCGCAGCGTGCGCCCGTCGTCGAGCACTTCGTGTCCCGTGAGCAGGGCGCGGACCCACGCCACCGCCGGGCCGTCCACCCGCAGGTCGTCGCGCAGCGGGTGGCCATCCGCCGCCATGCGCGGACCGGGGGTACACGGCAACAGTACGAGGGGACCGGGTTGGGTCTTCGCGTGCCATTGGCGGATTGCCTCGGCTGTCGCCTGATCGCGCACGAGAACCGCCTGCAGCCACTCGCCGAGCAGACGCTCCGCCAGCTCGGCGTCGCGCCGGCTGGTGCGCACGAAATCGGCGAGCGGACCGAGCACGGCGTCCCCAAACTGATCGCGGGCGGCGAGCAGGGCCTGGGCCGCGGGGGCGAGGCCCACGTGCCCGCGATCGAGCTCCGCCAGTGCATCGTGGCGGGCCGCGATTTGCGACCACGCGTTCTCGGCCTGGCGCCGGGCCGATTGCGACGTTAGCTCCTGCTCCTCGAGGGCCGCGACCCGGTGGCGGGCGACCTGAACCGCCTCGACGGCGCGCACCGCCGCCTGCGCGGCGCTGCCGGCGGAGCGGGTGGCCCCGGTCAACGCCTGCTCCGCCAGGTTCGACGCCTGCTGGCGCGTCGTCCGATCGGCGGTCGCCTGGTGCAGCGCCTGCCGCAGCTCCTCACGCTCCCGCTCCAGGGCCGCTCGCTCGATCTCCAACGTGCGCGCTGCCTCACCGACCTGTTGCAGCTCGGTCTCGAGCCCGCGCACCGTCTCGCGCAGCTTTCCGAGGCGGTCGCGGACCTCCCCCTCGAGACTCGTGCGACGCGCCAGCTCGGCGCTCACTCCCGCCAGCTCGCGCTCCGCTTCGGCGCGCTCGGTCTCGGCGGCGTCCCGTTCTCGGGTCGCCTGACCGGCCCGCCGGTCGCGGTCGGCGCGCTCCTCGAGCGCGCGATCCCGGCGCTGGGCCGCGTTCGCCAGCCGCTCGGCGGCCAGCGCCAGGTCGCTCTGCAGCCGCTCCGCTTCGAGCTTCGCCTCGCCCAGCTGCCGCTCCATCTCCGTGCGGCGAACCTCGGCGGTATGGCGCTCCCGCACGCGCGTCTCGCGTGCGGCTTCGGCTGCTTCGAATCGCGCGCGGGCCTCCGGCATACTGCCGGCGAGCTCGCGGGTACGCACGCCGAGCGCGCCGAGCGCCAGGTCGAGATCCTCGAGCTCGCGGCGGACGAGCGTGATCGCGACCCCGAAGCGCTCTTCGACCATCTTTTCGTAGCGCTCCGCCTTGCCCCGCTGCCGTGCGAGACTGCGCACCTGGGTCTGGACTTCGGAGATCAGATCCTCGAGCCGCGCGAGGTCGCCGGCGGTTTCCTCGAGGCGGCGCTCGTAGCTCTGCTTGCGATTGCGGTACAGGCCGATGCCGGCCGCCTCCTCGAACAGCGCACGCCGCTCCTCGGCTTTCTCCGACAGAAGCGCGTCGATCATCTTCGCTTCCATCACCACGGCTGCGTCCGCTCCCAGACCGGTGCCGCGCAGCAGGTCCTGGATGTCGCGCAGCCGGACGGGGGAGCGATTCAGCAGGTAGTCGCTCTGCCCCGAGCGCGACAGCCGCCGGGTGATCACGACTTCCTGATAGGCGATCGGCAGCGTGCCGTCAGAGTTGTCGAACACCAGCGAGACTTCGGCGACGTTCACCGGGCGGCGGCCGGTGGAGCCTTGGAAGATGACGTCCTCCATCTTGCCGCCGCGCAGGAGACGGGGCGATTGCTCGCCCAGCACCCAGCGTACCGCATCGGAGATGTTGGATTTGCCGCAGCCGTTCGGACCCACGATGGCGGTGACGCCGAGGTCGAAGGGCAGGTCCACCGATCCCGCGAAGGACTTGAAGCCGACCAGCTCGAGACGGCTCAATCTCATTGGGTTCGATCCGTCCGCATGATGAGGTTGGCGGCGATGCCGGCGCGCTGCAGTGCGGTCATCGTCACGCTCGCCGCCTCGGGATGCTCGAACGCGCCCACGAGCACGGGTCCGTGGTCTCCCCAACGTAGCGCCGCAAACCCGACGGCGCGTAACCGGTCCGCGTCCGCCGGATGCGCCAGCGCCAGGGAGTAGGGAGCGAACACCGGCGTCCCCTCACCGCGCGCCGCGAGGCCGCGGCGCCACAATGCGCGGCGCGCCTCCGTCGCTTCCTCTCGGGTGCGGTAGGTCCCGGCCAGGACGCGGTACCAGACCGCTCCCGATACGTCGGGGGTGAGCGGGCTGATGACCGCCGGCAGCTCTGCCGCGACCAGTCGGTCGACGTGACTGAGCGCGCGAGCGGGCGCGCCATAGGCGGCGAGCTGCAGCATCCACGCACTCGAATCGCTCGCCGGCAGGATCGGCAGGGGAATCGTCGGATCCAGGGCGGCGGGAGCCTGAGCCATCCCGAACGTTTCGTGCGCGACCGGAGCGGGGGCGCCCGGCGCATGCGCCGGCGCCCGATTGGTCGCCACGATGAGCGCGGCCACGACGGCGCCGGCGAATGCGAATGCGACTACGCCGTGCCGCACCCGCGTGGCGCGCGTCCCAGTCATGGCAGGCAGTGAGGTGGTCCACCGTTCCCGCACCACGCCCAGCAACTCGACGCCGCGGTCGCGGGCGGCGAGCAGCGCGCGGCCGGCGCTGGACCCCAGGTCCACGCCACCCGGCGCCAGGGCGATTACCCCCTCCGGATCGGTTCCGAGCTCTTCGAGGTGATCCGCGGGTAGGCAGACGAGGAGCAGCGCACCCTCGTTGCGGAAGCCCGCGTGCAGGCGGCGCCACCGCGCCGCCGACCGCACCAGGATCCCGTTCGGCTCAGGCGTCCCGGCGGGCAGGAAATGGACACCATCGATGTCCTGGGCGACCTCGTTGAGTGGCGTCTCGTGTGCGAATGCCTCGGTGACGCCGGGCGCCGCCGGGGCGCGCTTGACCGTGTGCAGCAGCGGTGTTTCGAGACAGAGATCGACGAGCGCGACTTCGCGCCGCTTGCCACTCGTCCCCGCCGCGGCGGCGCGCGCCACCCCCCACGCCGCCTCCGCGGCCCAGTGAGCGTCGTCGGTCGCCGGGACCAGGGCGACGAGCGCCGATCCGTGCAACAACGGAGGTGCAACCCGGTCGAGCCGGGAACGCGGTAACGGGCGGAGCGTCACTGGCCGGGGTGGTAAATCCAGTAGGGGCGACCGAGCTTCTTGCCGATGCCCTCGGCCTGCTCGCGTGTGTTGTAGGGACCGAGCACGACGCGGAAGCCTTCATCGACGGTGGCGGGTGGCAGGACCTTCGCCGCCAATCCTGCCCGTGTGAGCTCATCGGCCATCTGCTGCGACCAGGTGGCATTGCGCGACACCGACACCTGGACGTACAGCGGACCCTCGCCGGCGGCCGAGTCGCTCGCTGCGGCGAGCGCGGCCGTCGGCGTCGCCGCGCCGCGCGGCGCCCAGTCGGTAGCCACCCATAGATCCTTTGCCGCACCCGTGATCCGGCCCATCTCCTTGAGCGAATCGGGGCGCACGGTGATGACGTCATCGCCGTTGCGCAGCAGCAGGGAACCGTCGGCAGCGATCGTCGGCAGATCACCCAACCAGGAGGTGGGAAGGCCACCGACGAGCTGCTTGATCGGGAGATTCACGACCCACACGGTGTCACCCACGGTGGGCCGCGCGAGGAGCCACTGTCCCAACGGGTCGAGCCGCATCGCCGCGGCCGGCGTCGGCAGCGCCACGCCGTCGATCTCGCGCAACGTGTAGCGGTCGATGACGCGCAGGCCTAACCCTGAGCGGCTGCCGACGTAGACGCGATGACCCGACGGGGAAAACAGCAGCGCGCGCGGATGGTCGGAGATCGGCACGAAGGTCGCGTCGCGTCGCCCCATGGGATCGAGCAGCGTGACACCGGAGTCGCTCGCCACCGCCACCATTTCGCCCCAACGACTCGCCGCCACGTCGCCCTCGGCCGGGAGCGGTCGCGAGGCCTGCGGCTGATCCGCCGCCGCGACGATCAGCGCGGGATGCCCGCCACCCACCGTCGCGACCAGGCGCTCGTTCGTCGAACCGAAAAGGTCCGCGGGGTCCCCGTCGAGCGGATGCGGCCAGGTGAGCCGCACGCGCCGCGACAGCGTCGTGACCCGGCGCTTGGTATCGACGGCGTACAGGGTGCCGTCCGGGCCGAGCGTCGAGAGCTGGACGTCACTGACGACGGAATCGACCCGACCGCTCTCGAGATCGTAGGCGAGAATGTCCCGTTTCGCGGTCCGGACGAAGAGCTGCGCGGCTTCCGGATCGACGCCGATGATACGCTCCGTGGGGGGGAGCTTCCCCCGGAGGGCGTTGGGGAGCGGCGTCAGCGCGGGGAGGCGGTAGAGGAGGGGGGGACCGCCAGCGGCGGGGACTCGGATGGCAAACGCCGCCCCTCTTCCGGAGGGACCAGTCCGCCCATTAACTACATTGCTGACAATGGTTTGCGAAGACGGTGCACCCGGCGCTCGGGATTGACAACCCCCGAGCACGAAACCAGCGAGGGGCAGGAGGTACCGAATAGGAACCAAATGGCCTCGCCGCAAGATAGAAATGCGGCGAGGCCAATGCAAGTGGTGCAATGATGCGGAGTTAGAACGTTGGGCCGAGACTGACAGTCCAGTACGCTTTGTTATACACGCGGTCCAGCGGCTTGGTCACGTCGAAGCGCAGGATCACGAACCCGAGCAGGTTGGCGCGGATCGAGCCGCCGTAGCTCCGCAAGATCGCCTTGTCGGTAGGGCCGTCGGACGCGTTCAAGTGCCAGTGCAGCACGTCACCGGAGTTCCACGCGACGCCGGCGTCATAGAACAGCGCTCCCTCGATCGGCGGCAGGCCCACTGGGAGGAAGCCCAGCACCAGGCTGCGGGTGAGGGGGAAGCGCAGCTCCACATTGGCGACGCCGATGCGCGTGCCGATCAGCCGATCGAGCTCGTCACAGCCGGTGAGGCTCCTGGGGTCGACCGAGGGAGCGGTGACGCACTCGTGATTGATGATCGATCCGGACGTGTATCCGCGGATCAGCTCGGTGCTGCCGAGGTAGATCGGGAACAGGTTGGCGTCGCGGCCCGTGTTGCCGTAGAACAAGCCTCGCACGGCGAGGGTAAAGGGCCGCACGAACAGATAGCGGCGATAATCCGCCGTGAACGTCGTGAACCGCTTGCTCCCGATTGCGGGGGAAACCTCGAAGCGGGATCGCGCGCCGGCAAACGGACCGACGTAGCCGAACAGCGTGTTGTCGTGGACCAGCGCCACACTCGGCTGCACGTACGCCAGGGAGCTGTGGTTGGTGGTCGTCTCGGTCGTATACTGGTACAGCCCGGTGTTGAGATCGTAGTAGTCGTTGAACGAGAGTGTCGCGACGTCCAGGTCCACACCGTGAATGCCGAGCTCGACCCTGCTGAACCGGCTGAAGGGGTAGTAGGACTCGACGAACAGGTCGCGCACCACATAGCGCTGCAGGTTGAGGCTCGACACGACCGCGCTGTCGCCGAGTGTATCGCGCGCCTGAACGCTGATCGTGCTCGGCAGGAAGAAGTAGTAGGGCGTCTGTGAGCCGCCCACGCCCCAGTTGAGGCGGCTGCGCTGGTTGATGTACGCCGCGTATACCTGGGCTTCACTGATGCGCCCGTTGACCGCGCCCGCGAACTGGAGGGTGTGGTCACCCAGCATGTCGGAGAGCGATACCGCGGCACCGCCGAAGAAGCCGCGGCCGAAGTTGTCGCGCGCGTATCCGATCGTCGGGCGGGCGGTGTAATCCGGGGTGAAGCGCACGCTGTAGGGGCGCACCGAGAATTCGGTCGTATCGGGCAGCGACAGCGTCGCCGAATCGAGCAGCGTGCGCACCGAGACCGGAGCGGGGCCTGCGGCCGAGGAGTCCGCGGGCTCGGGGGTGCCGCCTGAGGGGCGGAATCCGCCCGAGGGCGCGCGATAGACCGAGACCGCCCCGCCGGAGCCGCCTGGGACGGTGGACGCCGCGGACGTCCCGGGCGGCGTGGAGTCGCGATGTTGCGTGGTCAGCGCGGTGCCGTCGTGCCTCCTGGCGCCGGCCGCGAGCAGCATCACCGGACCCGGCGCCGGGCGGTCCTGATACGGCTGGTGCCGCAGCGAGCGCGGATTGTCCACCGAATACACGTTGTACTCGCCGTTCTCGTAATAGGCGAACGCGAGGCGGTCGGCCTGGCGGGCCCACGAGAGGGCGGGAGAGATCGGGGTGATCCCCGAAACGCCGGTGAAGACGTCGGTCAGCTGGTAGACGGCGTTCTCGTTCAGGTCGTACAGATAGACGTTGCTGATCCCGGTTCGGTCGGACACGAACGCGAGCGAGCGGCCGTCCGGTGCCCAGACGGGATTGACGTTCTTCCCGGCGTCCATGTGCGGCAGCAGTTCGATCGTCCCCCCGTCGAGGTGGTACAGCGCCAGCCGCATATTGCCGAAGCGCAGCTGGTCGAAGTCGGTGGAGCCGCCACGATCGGTGGTAAAGGCGATCGTCTTGCCGTCGGGGGACCAGGCGGGGAGTAGATCGGCGTACTTGTCGTGCGTGAGCCGGCGTAACCCGCTGCCGTCACGATTGATGACGAACAGGTCGGACAGCCCGCCGTCGAACCCGACGAACACCAGCTGCTGGCCGTCGGGAGACCAGGACGGGGTCTCGACACCGTTGAGTGGGACCTGGATGCGCCGGTCCTCGCGGCCACGGCGGACGTCCAGGATCACGAGATCCTCGTGCTGTTTGCGCTTGGCGGCGATCGCGAAATAGCGTCCGTCGGGGGAGAACGCCCCCGACGAATTGACGAACCGCAGACTCTCGTAATTCGAGTTGATCGTGGACTTCACGAGGCGCCGCAGCGAGCGCCCCGTCTCGGCATCGGCGAGGTAGAGATCGATGAAGAACGAATTGCGCTCGCCGAAGAAGGCGACCTCGCGACCGTCGGGCGTCAGGGCGGGGGCGAGATGGTAGCCGCCGCCGGTGCGCTTCTCGGTGAGGAGCGGTTGCGCGATGCGGCGTGCGCGGTAGTGGTCGCCGAGCTGCGGCAGGAACGTCGTCTGCACGGCGTCGCGCCATTCACTGGACAGGTCGTCGAGCGACAGGCCGAGCGCCCGCTTGAACGACCCCTCGATGCCCGAGGTGGTGGTGGATTGCAGGATCTCGCCGATCACCTCGTCGCCCCACTTCTCGCCGATGTACGACCAGAGCGCGTGGCCGTAGTGATACGGGAAGACGCGCGGGTCGTAGGTCAGCTGCTCGATCGTCGGGAGGTTGCCTTCGAGGGAGGCGTCGCGCAGCCACATCGCCGTATGCGGGTCGATCGGTCCGAGCGACAAATACTCCGCCATCCCCTCCATGAACCAGAGGGGCGGGTTCACGTTCACCAGCGTCTGCACGCCCCCGCCGATGCGGCCGCGGGAGAAGACGTCGTATTGGAATTGGTGCACCATTTCGTGCTGCAGCACGTGCTCCAGGTCGGCATAGGAGCCGGTGAACGGCAGCACCATGCGGTGCTTGAAGAACTCGGTGACGCCGCCCGTGCCTTCGCCGAGGTCGCCCTCGATCGCGTTGGTCTGCTCGAAATCGGTGTGCGAGGCGTACAGGATGATCGGCTTGCGCGCCTGAAACTGATGGTGCAGCACGCGCGACAGCCGCGCGTATGCCCGCTCCGCCATGCGCGCGGCATCGAGCGCCGCCGGCCGCTCCTCATCGTAGAAGTAAACCTCGAAGTGCTCGGTCTGGATGACCTTGAAGGGGAAGGAGCGGTACTGGACCTTGTTCTGGCCGAAATACTGTCCCTCTGCCGGGCGCGCCACGAGGAGCGCCGCCGCACCGACGACCGCCGCCCCGAGTACTCTGCCCAATTTCCGCATTGCCCTGCTCCGTCCTTTCTCCCTGCTCAACCAACGGTTCCGACTTCGTCCAGCGTTACGCGTGGCGCATCTCCCCACAGCCGCTCGAGCTGGTAGAACTCCCGCAGCTCCGGATGAAACAGGTGCACGACGATGTCGACGTAATCGAGCAGGACCCAGCGCCCCTGCGTCAGGCCCTCCACGTGATGGGGGTGCACCCGCTCCATCAGATGCTCGGCCATGCCCCGGACGTGGGTATCGGAGGTGCCGGAGGCGATGACGAAATAGTCGGTGGCTTCGGACAGTCCGCGCAAATCGAGAATCACCGGATCCACGGCTTTCCGGTCCGCCAGCGCGCTGGCGACTCGCAGCAGACCCTCGGGATGGCGCCGGGGGCCGCCGCGCGGGGACCGGCTCCGGCTTCTATTCATAGCGCATGCCTCACGGCTTTGTTCCGTCCTCCACCTGGTAGAATACGCCCCAGGCGCCGATTCCCGCATGGGCGGCGATCACCGGGGTGATGGGGCTGACGAGCAGCTCCTTGGGATCATAGCGCTGCTGCAGCTCGGCGCGTAGCTCCGCGGCGAATTCCGGGATGTCGCCATGGGCCACGCCGAGACGCAACAGGGCGGGACGCGGCGTCAGCACGAGGTCGAGCAGGTGGAGGATGCGGGTCCGCGCCGCTTCGCGCCCTCGAGCGCGCGAGACCGGCTCCGCCCGGCCATCCTTCGTCAGCGCGATGATCGGCTTCACGTTCAGCTTCGTTCCCAGCCAGCCGGCGAGCCGTCCTACTCGTCCCGAGCGTATCAGACGCTCGAGGTTGTCGGCCGTGAAGAACCCTCCCGACTGGTCGCGGACGCGCACCAGCTCCTGCGCGATCGCCTCGGGCGCCCATCCCTCGCTGGCGAGATCGAGGCCGCGCAGCACCAGCATCCCTTCCGTGAGGGATGCCCCGCGGCTGTCCACGAGCAGCACCCGGCCGTCACCCAGGGATCGGCTCTCGCGCTCGGCGGAGCCGTAGGTTCCCGACAGCGCCTTGGAGAGCACCACCGCCACGACCCGATCCGCCGTGCGCAGCGCGTCGGTGAACGCCTCGCGAAACGCATCGGGTGTCGGCTGCGACGTCGTGGCGTCCTCGCCGGCGCGGAGGCGCGCAAAGAACTCCGCCGCGGTCATCTCCAGCCGGTCACGGTAGGGCCGGTCTCCGATGATCAGCTGGGTGGGGACGAGTCCCACGCCGTGCTCGAAGATCACCGAGTCGGGGAGGTCGCAGGCCGTATCGGTCACAAACGCGACGGCTCGTTTCTGCTGCAGGGCGCGGTGCTGCGCCCGCATGTCCTCCGCCTTCGTCTGCTCGACTGTTCCCCAGGAGGCGCCCAGCGTGAAGACGTCCTCCGGTGTGTCGGTGTGCACGTGCGCCTTGAGGAGGTCGCCCGAGAGGAGGACCACGATGGAGCCTCCCAGCTGGCGTAGCGCGTGGCGGGCCTCCGCGACCGCCGGCAGCGTGGTGCCCCGGACGAGCACTTCGGTACAGAAGCGGAAGTCGCGCTCCGCCGCCACCTCGGTGTGCGCCGCGGCATCGGCGATGTCCAGCCGGTCCACGGCGCCCTGGGCGAGCGCGCCTTCTTCTATAAGGCGTTTCACGCCATCGAGAAACCGCACGAACCCCTTGGCGCCGGCGTCCACGACCCCGGCGCGCCTCAGGGACTCGAGCAGCTCGGGCGTGCGGGCGAGCGCCGCCTCGGCGCGGACCACCAGCCGTCGCACGAATACGCCGACATCGCGCTCGCCGGCGGCGCGCTCCGCTTCGTCGGCCGCTTCGCGCGCGACGGTGAGGATCGTGCCTTCGACGGGTTGATCGAGGGAGGAAAAGATGTGGTCGAACCCGGAGCGGATCGCGCGCGCCAGGTCCGCGCTCGTCGCCTGCGCCTTCTTCCCGAGCCCTTCCCGCAGGCCGAGCAGGAATTGCGACAGCATCAGCCCGGAGTTGCCCCGCGCGCCGCGCACGCTCGCCTGCGCCATGGCGGCCGTGACCTGGGGCAGGGGAGCGTCGCCGAGATCGCGCAGGGCGTGCGCCACGGCGCGCAGCGTGAGACACATGTTCGTACCCGTGTCGCCGTCGGGCACCGGAAACACGTTGATGCGGTTCAACTCGTCGCGCCCGGCGGCGACCCAGTCGGCCGCCGCGAGCAGCGAGCGGCGCAACCGCGGACCGTCGACGTAGGCGATGCCGACCGTCACGACCGGTCCGTCACTCCTTCACGACCACGACGCGGATCTCGGGTCGCACGTCCGGGTGGAGCCTGATGCCGACCGTGAACTCGCCGAGCGAGCGGATCGGCTCGGGGAGGTCGACCTTGCGCTTGTCGACGTGGATGCCCTGCTCCTCGAGGCGGCGCTGAATGTCCCCTGCCGTCACCGAGCCGTACAGCTTGTCTTCTTCTCCCACCTTCATCGGGAAGGTGAGGGAGAGGCCGGCGATGTGTGTCGCCTCGGTCTCGGCTGTCTGCTTTTCGGAAGCCCGCTGCCTGGCGATGCGCTCCGACTCGAAGGCGATCCGCTTCTTGTTGCCCTCGGTGGCCGGGTAGGCGAGCCCTTTGGGAAGAAGATAATTGCGGGCGTAGCCGTCCTTGACCTTGACGACGTCGCCGGCGGCCCCGAGATGCGGGACGGATTCGCGCAGGATGATTTCCATCATCGGACCCTTTACGGTGCGGGAGACCGGCTGAACCGGCGCTGGCGAAACGCCAGCCAGGTATCGAACACCCCGAGCGTCCAGAGGCCGGGGACGAGCACGAAGAGCGGCACGACCAGCACGCCGGAGAGGTCGGGGACGAACACGGCAAGCGGCAGGACCAGCAGCCCCGCGACGACGGCAACGACGGTGAGGATCCTCGTCGGCACGCCGAGCGCGTCCGCCACCGCCACGACGACCGCGGTCCCGCGCAGAACGTACATCGCGCCGAGCACGATGCCGACATTCACCGCCACCCACGTGAGCGCGGTCAACCTGGGAACAGCCCAGATGACGAGCGCGAGAACGAGCCCCCAGACCCAGTGATCGCCGAAGCGAAATTCGCGAAACGCGCCGAGCGGGGCGCCGAGCGGCCGGCTCGAGATGCGCACGTGCCACTGCCACGCGAGCAGCAGGGCGGCGAGCGTGCTCAAGAGCAGGAGCGCCGGGAAGGCGTCGGACAGGAACTGCACGATGCCGGCGGAGAACGTCGCGAGCTGCGGGCGACTTTCCACCCCAAGACTGATGAGGGCGGTCATCTCCCGGACGGTGCTCCAGTGAAGCTCGGACCAGAAGACGCGTCCGCGCAGTACCAAACCGATGGCTCCGGTCCCGGCGACCCCCCACAGCGAAGCCCGCACCGCCTGGCGCAGGACCCCGCCCGGCGCGACGAGGGACCCGCCCGCGAACGCGGCCGCCGCGAACACCGTGTACGCCCCGATCGCTGCATCGAGCGGCACGAGATTGGGGGGGATGACGAAGGCGAGTCCCAGGAGGACCAGCACCGCGATGAGCGAGCGCTCCCACCAGCGCGTCGGACCGGTCGCCCAGAGCAGGGCGGCGAGGGTCAACGCGAGCAGCCCGCGCGTATAGAACGCCAGCACGATGAACGCCAGCGTGCCGAGGGTGAGACGCCACCACTGGCCCCGCGAGGGCATCGTCAGGCGGCGGATCCGCTCTTGATGTAAGGAATCAGGGCGAGCTGCCGGGCGCGCTTGATCGCGGTGGCGAGCTGGCGCTGGTGGCGCGCGCACATCCCCGACAAACGGGACGGCAGGATCTTCCCGCGCTCGGTCAGGAAGCGACCCAGCGTGCGGTCGTCCTTGTAGTCGAGCACACGCACTCCCGATTCACACACCGGGCAAGTCTTGGCGGGACGTCTCACGCTTCCTCCTCTTCGATTTCGATTTCGTCAGGTGCGACGGCCGGGGGCTGCGGCATCGGCTTCGCGGGCTCACCCTCGTTCATCACGACGAGGTAGCGCAGCACCGATTCATCGAGCTTCACGGCACGCTCGTACTCGGGGAGCAGCTCCCCCGCCGTCTCGAACTGGGTGATGACGTAGTAGCCCGTTTCCTTCTTCTTGATGGGAAAGGCGAGGGAGCGCTTCCCCCAGTGGTTGCTGGTCGTGATGGTGCCTTTGCCGTCCTTGGTCAGTAGGGCGTGGAACCGCTCCAGCTTCTCGCTGATCGCCGGTTCTTCCAGTGCAGTATCGAAGATGTAGACCGTCTCGTAACGACGAGCCATGACACCTCCCTTTGGTCGTGGGCGACCCGGCGCTGGTGTGGCGCCGAGTAGGGGATTTGGGAGGAGGGAACATAACGACTTCACCCCGATCGGGGGAGCGGGGTACCATGCTGTATGCGGACGATCGCCCTTCTGGTCTTCGCGAGCGCGGCCACCCTGAACGCGCAGCGTCCCAGCACCCATCTGAGCGGCACCGTGCTCGCCACCTGGAGCGGTGAGCCGCTTGCGGGCGTGCAGGTCACCCTGGGGAGCGGGGCGACGCAAGCCACCGACTCGAGCGGCCGATTCGATTTCGCCGCCATCCCGGGCGGACGCGGGAAGCTGCGGGTGGGGTACGCCGGCCGGACAAGCCCGGAGCGGGATATCGAGCTCCCGGCGGGGAAAACGCTGCATATCGAGGTGCTGGTGGACAGTGCCAGGACCGACCTCGATCCGGTCATCGTGGAGGGTGAAGGGCTCGAGCGGCAACTCGGCCTGGCAGGGTTTTACGCTCGGCGCCGGCTCGGGTTCGGGCGCTTCTTCACGCGTGCCGACCTCGAGCGGACCAAGAATCACCTCCTGACCCAGGTTCTTTCCACGGTCGGGGCGTCCTACCGGTGCGGTGGCGCGGGATGCGTGCCGGTGCTGTTCCGTCAGGGACGAGAGTGCAGGATGGTCGTGTTGATCGACGGTTACCCTGCTTTCGCGCAGGACGTCACCACCATGCAGCTGGACGATGTGCTGGGGATCGAGGTCTATCGCAGCGGCTACCTGCCGGGCGCCGGGCTGACCCTCGAGAACGGCTACGAGCTTGCGGCGCTGGCCCGGGGGTGCGGCCTCCTCGTGATCTGGACGCGAGCGGCCACGCCTCGGTCCTAACGCCCCTCTCCAGGGAGCGTTCGCAGCCACTCATCGGCGGTCTGCAACAGCTCGGGCATCAGCGCCTCGATCTTCTCCGCCTCGGCTTCTTCGAACGGCGCCAAGACGAAGTCTTCCCACGGCTCCCCTGCGGGGAGCGGGCCGATGCCGATGCGCAGGCGGGCGTACTCCTGCGACTGCAGCGCGGCTTCGATGCTCTTCAAGCCGTTGTGGCCGCCGGCCGACCCCGAAGGACGCAGCCGGTAGGTACCGACCGGAATGTTGAAATCGTCCACGACGATGAGCAAATCCCTTGAGGGCACGAATGCCGCATCGGCGCGCAGGCTCGCGAGGGCCGCGCCGCTGCGATTCATCATAGTCGTGGGTTTGAGCACGCGGACGGGCTGGCCGTCGACTTCACCTTCCGCAACGCGAGCGCGCTCGCCCCGGCGAAAGGGGGAGAGCCCCCAATGCGGGACGAGCGCGTCCGCCACCCAGAAGCCGAGGTTGTGGCGCGTCGCCGCGTACTCCGGGCCCGGGTTCCCCAGCCCGACGACGGCGCGCAGCGCTCAGCCCTCTTTGCCGCCCTTGGACTTCTCGGGCTTCTCCGCCGTCTTGGGCTTCGCCTCGGGCTCCTTCGCCTCGGTTTCGGCTTCGCCCTCCTCGCCCTCTTCACCCTCACGGACCTTGCGGATCAGCTCGGGCTCGGCGACTTCGGCACCGGCCTCGGCCGCCGGCGCCGCGACTTCCTCGGCGCGCGGCGGCACCACGGTCGCGATCGTGAGATCGGCCTGGGTGAGGATCGTGGCGTTGGGAATCACGAGATCGCTCACGTGGACCGAGTGGCCGATCGTGAGCGCCGTGACGTCGAGCTCGACCCGGTCGGGAATGTGCTCGGGAAGCACGGCGATCTCGACCTCGCGCGTCACCTGATCGAGCACGCCGCCGGCGTTGCGGACGCCTTCCGGCGTGCCGGTGAGATGCACCGGCACCTTGAGCTTCACCTTCTCGTCGGCGCGGATCTCGTAAAAGTCGATGTGGATGATGTCGGGACGCACCGGATGGCGCTGAATCTCACGGATCAGGGCGCGTGCCTTCTTGCCGTCGACGGTGAGCTCGACCAGGGTACTCGAGGGCTCGATACCGGTGAGCACCTGCTCCAGCGCCTGGGCATCGACCTCCAGCGACTGGCTCGCCCGGCCATGTCCGTAGACGACGGCGGGGACCTTCTTCTTGAGGCGCGACTGGCGCGCGGCGCCTTTCCCCGCGGCGGTACGCGGTGAGGCGGTGATAGAGATGAATTGAGCCATGCGTCAGTCCTCTGTTACCGGTCGTCGGTCATCAGTCAAACAAGGAGCTGACCGACTGGTTTGAATGCTCGTAGCCGATCGCCTTTGCCATCAACGCGGCGATCGACAACACCTTCAACTTCTCGAATCTCCGCTCGTCGGGAATGCGGATCGTGTTCGTCACCGTCACTTCCTCGATCGGGGATGCCTTGAGCCGCTCCACCGCGGGTCCCGACAGCAGTGCGTGGGTCGCGAACGCGAACACCCGGCGCGCGCCGAGGCGTCGTAGCGCGGCGGCCGCCTCGGTGATCGTCCCCGCCGTATCGATCATGTCGTCGGGGATGAGGCAGTCCGAGCCCTCGACCTCGCCGACCACGTTCACCACTTCCGCGATGTTCGCCGACGGCCGGCGCTTGTCAATGATCGCAAGGGCGGCGTTGAGCCGCTTTGCGAAGCCACGCGCCATCTTCGCCGACCCCACGTCCGGCGCTACCACCACCGGGTCTTTCAGCTGCTTCTGCCGGTAGTGCGACACGAACACCGGTGCCGCGTAGAGGTGATCGACCGGGATGTCCCAGAAGCCCTGCACCTGATGGGAGTGGAAGTCCATTCCCAGCACGCGATCAGCGCCCGCGTGGGTAATCAGGTTCGCCATCAGCTTGGCGCTCACCGCGACGCGCGGCTGGTCCTTGCGGTCCTGGCGCGCGTACCCGAAGTAGGGCAGCACCGCGGTGATGCGCGCCGCGCTCGCCCGGCGCGCCGCGTCGATCAGCAGCAACAGCTCCAGGTAATTCTCGGCCGGCGGGTTCGTGGACTGGATGATGAACACATCCCGCCCGCGCACGTTTTCGTCGATCTTGACGAACAGCTCGCCGTCGGCGAAGCGGCGAATCGTCACGGCACACAACGGCTGATTCAATTGCTGCGCCATCTCCTCGGCGAGCGGCCGGTTGGCCGTCCCGGCGAGGAGGAGCAGTTGTCCCCGCAAAAACGTGTAGTCCGCCATCGGGAGCCCCCCAAACTAGCTGGCAAACTGCGCCAAGCCAAGGGGTTGGGGATTGTGGTAGTGTCCCCCTTTTCGAGGCGATTACTGTCCCGCTCGCATTCTACGTGCTCCGCAGCAGCCGGCGCAGCGCGGGCCGGTAATAGCGGCTCGAGATGATCGTCGTCCCGCTGCGCAGCTGGATGGCGAATGCCGACTTGTCGTACCGCTCGAGCGAAGCCACGGCTTTGACGTTGACGATGGCGGAGCGCCGCACCCGGATGAACGCGTCGCATCCGGCGAGCCGCTGCGCAACGCGATCCATCGTCGCCCGCATGACGTACACCCGCTCGCCGCTGTGCACCTGGACATAGTTGCCCGCAGCCTCGAACCAGTCGATCCGGCCGGTCTCGAGTAACACCAGGCGCTCGCCGTCGCGGACGACAAAGCGCTCGGGCGGTCGAGCGGGACCGGTCTCCGGCGTCGAGGTGGGGTGAGTCGCGAGCAACCCCTCCAACCGGTCGGCGAGTGACACGCTGCGTCGCAACGACATCATCGCCGCCGCACGATCCAGCGCTTCACGCAGCCGTTCCGGCTCGACGGGTTTCAGCACGTAGTCGAGCGCGTGGACCTCGAAGGCCTTCAACGCATGCCGATCGTAGGCGGTGACGAACACGACGAGCGGCATCGCATCGACGCCGATTTCCTCGATGATCTCGAACGCCGTCGCGCGACCCAGCTGAATGTCGAGCAACACGAGATCCGGGCTGCGCTCGACGATGGCGGCGATGGCCGCGTCCCGCCCGCCGCACTCGCCCACGCAGGTCACCCCCGGCAGTGCCGCGAGCTGTTTGCGGAGTCCGCGCCGCGCCACCGGCTCGTCGTCGACGATCAGGACCTTCATCGAGCGGCCTCGCGCAGCGGAATGCGAATCTCGACGCGCGTGCCATGGGCGTCCGGCGTTTCACCCGCTGCGCCGAGCTCCAGCGTTGCGCGCGATCCGTAGAGGTGGTGCAGCCGCGCGCGGGTGTTGCCCAGGCCGATTCCCTGACGCACCGCGGTGATGCCGGGGCCATCGTCCGCCAGGACAATGTCTACCATGCCGTCGTCGCGGGCGGCGGTGAGGGTGATGGTCGTGGTCCGATCGTCCGACTTGCCGTGCTCGATCGCGTTCTCCAGCAGCGGCTGCAGCAGGAACACCGGCACCCGGGCCTCGAGGACCGCGTCGTCGACGGCGACGTTCACGACCAGGCGGTCGCCAAAGCGGCCGCGCTGGATGTCGAGGTAGTCGTTCACGTACGCCAACTCCTGGCGCAGCGAGACCTCGTGCGCCTCCTCATCGAGGCTGCGCCGCAGCAGGGACGAGAGTCGAAACAGCATCTGCTGTGCCTTCCCGGCATCCTCGGTCATGAACACGGAGATGGCGTTCAACGTGTTGAAGAGAAAATGCGGCCGCAGTTGTGACCGCAGCGTGTCGAGCTTCGTCTGCGTCAATTCGGCCTCCAGCGCCGCCGCGCTCAGCTGCTCGGCGACGAAGAGACCGCGATACCGCAGGGTGGTGTACACCATGGCGATCACGGCGTAGAAGACGACGCCCGTGAACACGCCCCACACGAACGCCACGGGGTTGAAGTGCTGTGCCGCCAGGGCCAGCACGAGGTTGTGCAGCGATGCCAGGACGAGGGCGACGACCACGTGCGCGAGCAACGGGCGGTAGAGCGGCCGTGCATCGAGCGGCCAGCGCCGCAAGGCCGCGAGTACAAAAGGAGTGAGGAGCGCCCACACGGCCCAGAATTCGACGCCGTTGACGATATCCTCCCCGATCTGACGCGAGTGCCCCTCCGCCAGACTCATGAATACTTCTTCGGCCGTGAAGAACGCTCCGACGACGAGCGCCAGGCCGACGACGCGCGAAGTTCGCAGGCCGTCCGACGTCATGCGCTAATCATGGATGCACGGCCGGGGCTGGGCAACGGTGCAACAGATCACGCGAATCGTACCGGAAATCACGAGCCCGTCGCCATCTGCCGACGAGCCGTTGTCGATCTCACGGGCCGCCCATAGCGTGCAGCCATTCGACAATGGCCGCACGCACAACGGTTCCCGCACTGTTGCTCGTCTGCCTCGGAGCACTGGCCAGCGCCCCGGTCACCGCGGCACAGGATCGGGTGCCCGTGCCGCGCATCGTCGATGCCGCGGTCACGATCGACGGCCGCCTCGATGAAGCGGTGTGGGCCCGCGCCGCGGTACTGCGCGGCTTCTCGGAATACCTGCCGAACGACAATCGTCCCGCTGACGACTCGACCACCGTTCTCGTGTGGTACGCGTCCGACGCGATCTACTTCGGCATCCGTGCCTACCAGGACCCCGCGAGCGTGCGGGCGACGCTGGCCGACCGCGACAAGATCGCGGGCGACGACTACGTCCAGATTCTGCTCGACACCTTCGACGACCGGCGCCAGGCGCTGGTCTTCGGCGTGAACCCCCTCGGCGCGCAGGCCGACGGGACCCTGCTCGATGCGCCGCGGCAGGTCGCCACGACGTTATCGGCGGCGTCCACCGGCGCGTACACCCTCGACCTCAGTCCGGACTACGTCTACGAGTCGAAGGGCCATCTCACCTCGTGGGGCTACGAGGTCGAGGTTCGCATTCCTTTCAAGACGCTGCGCTACCAGGTGCGTGATCCGCAGGATTGGGGCGTCAACGTCATCCGCGTCGTCCAGGCCACGGGGCACGAGCTGACCTGGACGCGGGTGCTCCAGACGCGCGCGTCCTTTCTGGCGCAGAGCGGGACGCTCGCCGGTCTCAGCGGGCTGCACCGCGGCCTCGTGCTCGACGTCACTCCCGAGGCGACGAGCACAGTGAACGGCGCGCCGCAGTCCACGCAGTGGAGATACAGCGGTGGAGACCCGCGCCTCGGAGCCACGGTGCGCTGGGGCGTCAGCGCGAACCTCACGCTGAACGGCACCGTACGGCCCGACTTCTCGCAGATCGAGGCCGACGTCCCGCAGATCCAGTTCGATCCCCGGTTTGCGCTCAACTATCCCGAGAAGCGTCCGTTCTTCCTCGATGGCCTGGAACTGTTCCAGACACCGATCGAGCTGATCTACACGCGGAGTCTGGTGGACCCCCAGGGCGCGGTGAAGCTCACGGGAAAGATCGGGGGCACGACGATCGCCGCCCTCTCGGGGGTGGACGGGGCGGAGGAATCCGTCACCGGAGCGGACCACCCCGTGATGGGCTCGGTGCGGATCCGGCGCGACCTCGGCGGCGCAAACTCGCTCGGGCTCGTCTACACCGATCGAGAAGACGGCGCAGGCGCGAACCGCGTGGCCGCGGTGGACGGCCGCTGGGTGCTGGGCAGCGCCTGGGCGTTCACGTTTCAGGGGGCGGAGAGCGCGACGCGCGATTCGGCCGCCGCGCCGCTCGTGTGGGCCCCGGCCTGGAATGCGAGTCTGGTACGCTCGGGACGGCACTTCGGGATCAACGTCGCGAGTCGCGCCGCCGGGGAACATTTCCGGGCCGCGAGCGGATTCCTCTCGCGCACGGACTATGTCTCCAACAGCGTGATCCCGAGTTATACCGTCGTCGGCCCGCCCGGGTCGTGGTTCGAGAGCTTCAACGCAAATGTGTATCTGGCGACCTGGTGGAATCAGTACAGCCGCTTCAGCAGGGGAACCGCGGCCGACAACCGCCAGGCGGACTTCAGTACCGGCTTGACGGTTCGGGGCGGGTGGCAGGTCGGGCTGGCGTGGTCGATCGAATCGTTTGGCTATCCCGCGCCGTTCTACGCGAACTACTGGATCGAGCGGACGCGCGGGGCGCTGGTCGACACGATTCCGTTCACCGGCACTCCACGTCTTCCCAATCTGGACTTCGCGGCCAGTTTGCAGACGCCCAACTTCCAGACCTTTTCACTCACATCGTCGCTCCTGGTCGGGCGGGACGAGAACTTCTTCGAGTGGGCGAGTGGTCACCTGGTGCTCGGCAGTCTGGACCTCGGCTGGCGACCCACGGGGCGGCTGCGGACGGAGCTGCTGTACGAGCATCAAGAGGTTCGTCGCCCCGATGACGGCAGCATCGTCTCGCGGATTCGGGTGCCGCGTCTCAAGGTCGAATACCAGCTGTCGCGGCCGATCTTCGTTCGAGTCATCGGGCAGTACACATCGAACGAGACCGATGCGCTGCGCGATGACTCGCGCACCAATGGCGCCATCCTGATCCGGGATCCCGTGACCGGCAGCTTCACTCGAACGGCGCGCGCTGCGAGCAACGTCGCTCGCCTGGACTGGCTGTTCTCCTACCACCCCACGCCGGGCACGGTGGTGTATCTCGGGTATGGCGACAGTCTGCAGGACCCGTCGGCGTTCCGCTTCCGGGGCTTAACGCGCGTCGGCGACGGGTTCTTTGCGAAGGTGAGCTACCTCTTCCACATGTAGGCTCTCCCACCGCATTCACGCTCGATTCATCGATCCAGCCGTGCATAAGTCTCGGGCGCCTGCTCCCGTCCTCCGACTCGTCCCAGGAGCGTCAATGCCCTCCGACGAGAACCGTCGCCGGCCTTGTCCATCGGCTCGATCGTGAAATACCTGCATGGCAGGCGGGCTCGCTGGCGGCCGTATTCGAAACAGACGAATCGTCGCGGCTGATGAGTCGAGTCGTCATATACGCGCCAATGACCCAACGGCTCGCGGTCCCTCGAGACGTGTGGGCCGTCGTTTCGTTGCCGCCAGCGGATGCGCGAGCGGTTCGCGGTGCCGGCCGAGTCGAAGCGCCAGACGATCGTGTCACCGCGTGACCACGCCGGTTGCCCGACCCACTCCCCGACGAGTCCGCTCTCATGCTGGGGGACCTCGTACCAGCGAGGCCAGACGGTGCAGGCGGCGATTGCCGCCGTCCACGCGGTCAGCAGCAGCCGAGTGCGGCGCGAGGCGCACCGCAGCCTAGCGCACACCATTGCGCGCCGCGGGCGCAAAGCTCGCGAAGACCGGGATGAGGACCAGGATCGCCAACGCGGTTGTCACCATTGCCCCGACGACGACGCGCGCCAGCGGCTGCTGTGCCTGTGCGCCGATCCCGGTCGAGATTGCCGCGGGGAGCAGTCCCAAACCGGCGGCGAAGCAGGCCATCAGAATGGGGCGGAGCTCGAGCAGGGCGCCCCGCTCGATCACCGCGCTGAGACCGACGCGCAGGCGCGGTTCGGCACGCCGCTGCTCGCGGCGGATACCCGACAGGAACACGCACCCACCCAGCGTGCCGACACCCAGTGCCGAGGTGAACCCGACGGCGGCGGAAATGCTGAACGGAGTTCCCGTGATCAGCAGGGCCAGGACCCCGCCAATTGCGCCGAAGGGCACCACCGCGAGGACGATGAGGGCGTCGCGCCAGGAATTAAACAGCGCGTACAGCAGCGCGAGAATCACGAGCAGGCTGACCGGAACCACCACCGCCAATCGCCGCTGTTCATTCCGCAGACTCTCGTATTCGCCCGCCCATTCGTAGTGGTAGCCCGCAGGTAGCTGAATCGCGGCGCGCAGACGGGCCTGCGCGTCTTCCATCGTGGAGGCGAGGTCGCGTCCGCGAACGCTGAACTTGATCGGCAGGTAGCGTTGGCCGTTCTCGCGGTAGATCATGAAGGCGCCGGCTTTCAACTCCACCCGCGCGACCTGTCCCAGCGGCACGCGTCCCCCTCCCGACGCGGGGAGCAGGATGTCGCGGATGGCTTCGGGCGTCTGGCGATGCGTGGAGTCGTAGCGAACCACGAAGTCGAAGCGCCGGTCGCCCAGCAGGATCTGCGTTACGGCCTCCCCGCCAACCGCGGCCTCGACGGCGGCGTTGACATCGGCGGCCGCGAGTCCATACCGCGCACTCGCCTCGCGGTCGACGGCAATCACCAGCTCGGGCTGACCGATCTCCTGGAAGACCGCGAGGTCCTGGATCCCGCGCGTCTCGGCCATCACGTCGCGAATGCGAGCCGCCTCCCGGGCGAGGACATCGATGTCCGGGCCGAAGAGCTTGAGCGAGTTCTCGCCCTTCACCCCCGACATCGCCTCCTCGACGTTGTCCTCAATGTTCTGGGAGAACCCGAAGGCGACCCCCGGAAACCGGGTGAGCAGTGCATGCATCTGTCGGATGAGTCCGGGCTTGGTAACGCCCCTGGGCCAGTGCCCGGCCGGGAGGAGCTGCACGTGAAACTCGATGTTGTTGAAGGTCACCACGTCGGTGCCGTCGTCGGGGCGCCCGACCTGCGAGACGACGTGCGTGACCTCGGGGAAGTGCAGCAGCACGAGCCGCATCTCGTGGGCGAGGCGCGCGGCCGATTCAAATGAGGCATCGACCGGGAGCGTCGCGCGGAGCCACAGATCGCCCTCTTCGAGCTTGGGCATGAATTGCCCGCCAATGAGCCGCGTCAGCAACAGGGTGACGAGCAGCGCCGCGACGGCCGGCCCCAGGACCATAGCACGATGCTCGAGGATCCAGGGCAGCACCCGCGCGTAGATGCGGGTGAACCACTGGGTGACTCGGGTCTCCTGACGGCCGGCCTCGGCTGTCACGTCCGCCCATGATGTGAGGACCGGCGCGAAGAACAGGGCGAACAGCAATGCGCCGGTCAGGGCGAATCCATAGGTGAGGGACATCGGCGCGAAGATTTTCCCAGGGACTCCGCGCATGGTGAACAGGGGGAGGAAGGCCACGAGGATTACGAGCGTCGAGAACAGCACCGGCCTCGCCGCATCTGCCGTCGCGTCGGCGATGAGGTCGAACTTCGATTCGGCCGGGAGCCGCGCCGCTAGGCGGCGATGGATGTCCTCGACCACGACCACCGCTGCCTCCACTAGGATGCCGAAATCGATCGCGCCAATGGAAATGAGATTCGCCGAACTTCCAGTCGCGACCATGAGGCCGAAGGCAAAGAGGACGGACACGGGAATCGTGAGCGCCGTGATGAGGGAGATCGGGATGTCACCGAGGAACACGAGCAGCAGCCCGGTCACAAAGGAGAGTCCCAGCAGAACGAGATGCTCGACGGTCTTCGTCGTGATCTGGATCAGGTCCGCTCGATCGTAAATCGTCTCCAGATGCATCCCCGGCGGCAACAAGCCGTTGTTGAGGGCCGCCACCTGTTGGCGGAGCAAGCGAATCGCCGGGAGCGATTGCTCGCCGCGCTGCAATAGCACGGTGCCCTTGACGATGTCGTCCTCGTTGTCCATTCCCACCAGGCCAAGACGCGGCTGGTAGCCCTCATGGACCGTGGCGACATCCTTGAGGAACACGGGGACGCCGCGACGCTCGGCGACGATCACGTCCTTCATGTCGTCGAGGGTTTGCAGGAGCCCCACGCCCCGCACGTTGACACTCTGACTGCCCAGCGTGAGGTAGTTGCCGCCGACGTTGGCATTACTCGCGCTGACGGCGCTCAGCACCTGCGGGAGCGTGACGTCGTAGGCAAGGAGCTTTTGCGGGTCGATCTCGGCCTGGTATTGCCGGGTCGTGCCGCCGAAGGTCGTGACGTCGATGATGCCGGGGACCTGCTTGATCTCGCGCCGCACGTACCAGTCCGCCACGGCCTTGCGCTCGTTGAGCGAATAGCCCGGCCCGTCGAGCCGGTAGCGGTAGATTTCGCCCACGGTCGACCACGGCGAGAGCTGCGGGACCAGCCCGTTGGGGAGACTGACGAGCTGCATCCGATTCAGCGCTTCCTGGCGGTCCGCGAAATAGTCGGTGCCGTAGGCGAAGTAGAGCTTGACGTCGCTCAACCCGAAGATGCTGATGGACCGGGTGTATTCGAGCCCGGGGATCCCGAACAGCTGCGTCTCGACGGGAACGGTGACCTGTCGCTCCATTTCCTCCGCCGACCACGCGGCGTTCTGGGTGATGAATTCCACGAGCGGGGGGGAGGGATCGGGGTACGCCTCGATATCTAGCTGCGTCAGGGCGTAGATGCCCATGACGATCCACGCGCCGAGGCCCACCACCGCGAGGGCGCGATAGCGGAGCAGCAGCTGAACGATAGAACGCATGCAGCGGTTAGGACGACAGGGCCGCGCGCAATAACTCTACTCCTTCGACCGCGATCGAATCGCCCGGTGTGAGTCCCGCGGTCACTTCGACGCGACCGTCGTCGGTATCGCTCCCCAGCGTGACCGCCCGGCGCTCGAAGCGTCCGGGACCAGTCTGCACGAACAGGTAGGCGGCGGTGCCCTCGCGCACGATGGCCGCCTGCGGGACGGCAACGACGGGTCGCGCGGGACGCGAGATCCGGATCGTGGCGAACATGTCGGGCTTGAGGTGGCGTCCCGGATTGGGGAGGGCTACGCGGATCTTGAGCGTACGTGTGGTCGAATCCACAGTGCTCGAGATCGCGGTGATGCGGCCCTGTCGAGGCTCGTTGGGATAGGCCTCGACCGTGACCGTCGCCGAATCGCCCACGTGGATGCTGGCCAGATCCTGTTCGTAGACGTCCCCCACGGCCCATACGCTCGAGAGATCGGCGATGGTGCAGATCGCCGCCGCGTTGTCGAGCGACTTCGCGTATTCGCCCGGCGCCCCACCCACGTCGGTCACCTCGCCATCGCGCGGCGCCCGGACGGCGATCACATCGGACGTACCGCCCGAGTCCACACCCAGCAGGTCGAGGCGCTCGGCCGCGCTCGCCAGCGCGGCGTCGGCCACGGCCGCGTCCGCTTGTGCCTGCTGATAGTCCCGCAAGGCGTTGACCTGGTTCTCGTACAGCAGCCGCGACCGCTCGAGCGCCTGTCGCTTCAGCAGGGCATCCGCCTCCGCCTGGTGGTACTCCGCTCGCGCCGCGGCCACGTCGCTGCTGGCCAGGATCACCAGCGCCTGCCCTCGCACGACGTGGTCGGCAGGGCGCACCCGTACGGCGACGAGCCGTCCGCTAACCGGTGGGTACACGTGCACAACCCGCGTCGGGTCGGCTTGAATCCGGCCCGGGACGTCCAGATGGTCGGCGAGCCGTTCCGAGGTCACCGGCCCGACCATGACGCCCTGGGCATGTTCCGAAAGGACGACTTCGCCCGTGTCGCGTGGTTCGCTGTCGTCCGTGTGGGCCGCCGCGCGCCGGGAGCAGCCGGGAAGGGCAAGCGCCCCGAGCACGCACGCGATCAGGACTAGCGCGGAGCGGCGGCTTCGGGCCTCACTCGCGGACAATGTCCGCTCCCGTCGCGCGACTCAACGCATACGCGGCCACCCAATAGTCGTGTACCGCTTCGGAGTACTCCGCTCGCGTGTCGCCCCAGGTCCTGATCGCATCGAGCAGCTCGATGAACGATGCGGCTCCCTGCCGATAGGCGAAGCGCGCGCTCTGCAGCGCGAGTGCCGATTGCGCGAGTAATCCGCTCGAGTATCGGTCCGCCAGCACCCGTGCGGACCGAAAGTTCCCCAGTGCCACGGCCACCTCCGATTCGATCTCTACGCGAATCCGTTGCTCACTCACCTCCGCCGCCTCGAGGCCCGCGTTCGCTCGTTGCCGCTCGCCGCCGTTCCAATCGAACAGCGGGACAGGCACCGTCACCCCGAAGGCGTACCGGAGACCGGACTGAAACGGCGTGTTCTGGTAGATGAGGCTCACGACGGGGACTGGCACGAGGTCGGCCAGCGTGAGCGACTTGAGAGAGCGACTCTGGCCCACTTCCTCGCGTGCCGAGGCCAGGTCCTGACGCGTAGCGAGAGCGAGGGGCAGCAGCGAATCGGTCGACACGGTGAGCTGCGGAGCCGAGTCCAGCTGTCCGGTGACGGTGAACTCCGTGTCAGGATGCTCCAGGCCCATCATCGCCTGCAGGGTGAGGCGGTTGCTGCGCACAACTACGTCCGCGCGGGCCAGGGCCGCCTCGGCGCGCGCCACCTCGAGCTCGCTCTTCACGAGGTCGCGTTGGGGGAGGTCTCCGGCCTGGAGGCGGACCGAATCGGCCACAAGCACATGACGGAAGATCTCGAGCTCTTCGCTGGAGATCTCCCGCTCGGCGTCTGCCAGCAGGAGATCATAGAACGCCTGGCGGACATTGAAGGTGACCTGGCGGACGACGTCCACGCGGGCGAGCGCGGTCGCCGCCTCTCCCTGTCGGGCCGCCCGGGTGCGGTAGAGGCGCCCAAGATTCAGGTCGATCGGGAGGGCCACCCCGTACTGATAGGGGTTCCCGGGGATCCCCGTATAGCTGGGATTGGGCAGCGCCCGGGCAATGCGGCGTTCGCCGTGAGCGGAGTCGACGCGGAGCCAGGCCTGCAGGATGTCGGGATTCCGACGCCACGCGATCTCGAGCACGTCGTGCAGCGTCGGTGCATCTGGCACCGTTCCCCGCGTTTGTGCCGGCACCGGCATCGGCACCGCCAATACGAGCGCGAGTACCAGCGCCACAGACCACTGCAGCACGCTACGCCACGACATCGGCGAAGTGTATCGCGAGTGGCGACTAAGAATCGACTAAGAGACGGCGTCGGGGCGCTAAGATTCCACTAAGGAGTCGAGAGCTGGAAGTCGCAGCACGAAGACGCTGCCGCCGCCCGGCCGCGGCTCGAAGGTGAGGGTGCCTCCCTGGAGCTCCGCCAGGCGCCGGGCAATCGACAGACCGAGCCCCGCGCGGCCCGTATCGGGCTCTGCGCTCGCGTCCCGGTAGAACGGCTCGAAGATGCGCTCGCGGTCAGCGGACGAGATCCCCGGTCCTCGGTCCGCCACCGCGAAGGCCAGCATTTCGCCGTTGCGGCTCACCGTCAGGTCCACGGTCGACCCCGGCGGCGCATAGCGCAGCGCGTTCTCGAGGAGGTTGTTGAGGATCCGCAGTGTCTGCACAAAGTCGAATCGGCCGAGCAGCGCCGGCTGGCTCGTGTCCACCTGGGGGTTCAGCGTCCGGCCGTGGAGGAGGCCCGCGACCTGTCGCAGCGCCGCGCCGACGAGGTCCTCGGCCGTGTTCAGCTCGGGCGTTACCGGAAAGGCGCCGCCCTTCAAGCGCGACAGGTCGAGCAGATCGCCCACGAGCCGGCTGAGGCGGTCGGCCGCGTCTTCGATCATCGCGGCATTGGCATCGCCGCGCAGCGCCGAATCCTGCGCCAGGGCCTTGATCGTCGTGAGCGGGGTGCGCAGGTCGTGCGACAGCGATGCCAGGACGATGTCCTTCAGCCGGTCCGCCTCGCGCAGCGCTTTGGCGTGCTCCGCTTCCACGGCGAGGCGCTCGCGCTCCGCGCTGAGCGCCGCGACCTCGTCGGCCCGCCGGCGCGCCTCCGCCGCCTCGGATCGGGCGACGGCGAGGAGGTGCGTTGCCACGAGCGACGTCACGAGGAACGACATGAGTATCGCCCAGTCCAGGGGCTTGTCGACCGTGAATCGATCGAACGGCTGCTGGAAGAAGAAGTCGATAAGAAGAAAGGCCACGCAGGCGAGCGCCAGACCGAGGGGGCGCCCGCCGCTCGAGCTGCCGCCCAGGACGACGAGCAGGTACACCAGCACGACGTGCGCCTGGTCGGTTCCGGCGCGCGTCGCGTGCATCACCACGGTGACGGCGAGCAGCATGGCGGACCAGGCCAGCACGGGCTCCAGGCGTCGCAGACGTATCACTCCCGTGGGGCCTCGAAGCGGTAGCCGACGCCTGGCTCCGTCAGGATGAGACGCGGGCGCGCGGAGTCCAGCTCGATCTTGCGACGCAGGTTGGTGATGTGGACCCGCAGGTACTGCTGCGGATTGCCGAAGGCGCGCCCCCATACCACATCGAAAATCTGCTGGTGAGTGAGGGTGCGGCCCGGTTGGCGTGCCAGGGCCTGCAGGATCTCCCACTCGATGGGAGTGAGCCGAATCGTCTCCCGACCACGCGCGACCGTGCGCCTGGTGAAATCGATGCTGAGTCCATCCGTCGTCTCGAGGTGCGCGCTGACCGGTGCTCCGGGCGTGCGCGAGCGCCGGAGATGCGCGTGGACGCGGGCCGTGAACTCGAGGATGCTGAATGGTTTGGTGACGTAGTCGTCGGCGCCGGCGTTCAAGAGCAGCACTTTCTCGTCTTCGGCATGGCGGGCCGACAGCACCAGGATCGGCATGGTGGCCCAGCGCCGGATCTCCCGGCAGACCTGGACGCCCGGCATGTCCGGCAAGCCGAGGTCGAGTACCACGATCTCGGGATGCTCTACCGCCGCGAGGTCGATTCCCTCGGCGCCGCTGGCCGCTTCGACGACGCGATCCGCGGTGTCTCGAAGTGCGTTCCGCACGGCGCGGCGAATCTGCACCTCATCTTCAATGACGAGGACGGTTCGCGCGCGAACGTGCTCGCCGTTTTGCTGGGCTCCCATTATGGGGCGTCCTCCGGCCCCGCATCGCCGTGCTCCTCGCTCCCCGTATCCTCCTCATTCCCGCGAGCGCGTGGACCACTCGCCGG
>JAWOLH010000054.1:0-21804 GCA_033853695.1 Gemmatimonadales bacterium
GGCAGGGCGCAGTTTGGAGGCTCGTGATACCTGCGTCGTCAGGAGATTCGCGTCCCATGAAACCATTGTTCCTGCCGGCGGCCATGGCGGTGGCGGCGCTGGCGTTCGGCGTTGCTCCCGCCTCCGCCCAGGGTGCGGGTCGCGTGGATACCACGGCCCCGCACTTCGCCCCGTTCACACCGGCCGACGTGCACTTCATGTCCGGGATGATCTACCATCATGCGCAGGCGGTCATGATGGCCGGATGGGCGCCCACGCACGACGCCGGCCCGTCGGTCCGCGCGCTGTGTGAGCGGATCGTGGTGGGCCAGACCGACGAGATCAACCTGATGCAACGCTGGCTGCGCGACCGCCATCAGACAGTCCCGGACCCCAAGGATGCGCAGACGATGATGCCGGGGATGCCCGGGATGGGTGGTATGGATTCGTCGATGATCATGCCGGGCATGCTCACGGCCGACCAGCTGGCCCAGCTCGACAAGGCGCGGGGGCCGGACTTCGACCGGCTGTTCCTGCAGTTCATGATTCAGCACCACCGCGGCGCCATCACGATGGTCAATCAGCTGTTCGGGACGGGGTCGGGCGAAGAGGAGGTGGTATTCCGGTTCGCCTCGGATGTCTACGCCGACCAGACCACCGAGATCGATCGCATGCAGCGCATGCTCGGCGCACTGCTCTTTGGAGCGCATTGAGTCTTCATCCACTCACAGGAATCCGCCATGGACTTCGCAGTTCGCACTCGCCTCAGGTTGTCGTCGCTGTCGCTCGCGATCGGGCTCGCCCTGCTAGCGGCCTGCGCTTCGGGAGGCGGCAACAACATGTCGACCATCGCCCCCAGTCCCGACCCCAGAGTAGGGCTCAAGGCGGGGCTCATGGACGCCGGGGAAGCGTCCTGGAACCTCCGCGTCGTGTCGAAGACGCCGCCGTCGGAGAAGTTCAAGGGCGTCACCAACTCCGACCTCGCGTTCAGCGGTCAATACGCGATCCAGGGCAACTACAACGGCTTCCAGATCTGGGACATCTCCAATCCCGCCAAGCCGGTGCTGAAGATCGGGTACCTCTGCCCGGCATCGCAGAGCGACGTGTCGGTGTTCCGGAACCTGCTCTTCGTGTCTGGTGAGGGGATGGGCGGACGCCTCGACTGCGGGACCCAGGGCGTGCACGATTCGGTGAGCCACGAGCGGTTGCGCGGCATCCGTATCTTCGACATCACCGACATCGCCAATCCGAAGTACATCGCGAACGTGCAGACCTGCCGCGGTTCGCACACGCATACCGTCGTGATCGATCCGAAGGACAGCGAGAACATCTATGTGTACGTCTCGGGGTCGGCCGGCGTGCGCTCGCCCAGCGAGCTGGCGGGGTGCTCGAAGCTCGCCCCCGATCAGGACTCGACCTCGGCGCTCTTCCGGATCGAAGTCATCAAGGTGCCGCTCGCGCACCCCGAGCAGGCGGCGATCGTCAGCTCGCCGCGCATCTTCCAGAATCTGACCGAGGCGCCGACGCACGCCGAGGCGCCGGAGGACATCGAAGCGGCCCACCGGGCGGCGGATTCGGCCCGCGCCAAGGGCGGCTATGTCGTGAAGATCCGCGGGCTGGAGTTCGTCGTGGGACCGAACTTCATCAATCCGATGCTCGACAGCGTCGTGCGGGCGCGCCAGGGGACCGGCGCACCGACCGCGGCCGACAGCGCCGCCCTGCGGGCAGCGCTCCAGGGCATCGTGGACCAGCTCGTCGGCGCTCCGCCCCCGGGGACGGCGAACGGAATTCGCCCCGGGCCGAATCAATGCCATGACATCACCGTGTACCCCGCGATCGGTCGCGCCGGCGGCGCCTGCGGCGGGTACGGGCTGCTGCTCGACATTCGCGACGCCGCGCATCCGGTGCGGCTCGCCGCCGTCGCCGATTCGAACTTCTCCTACTGGCATTCGGCGACGTTCAGCAACGACGGCACCAAGCTGTTGTTCTCGGACGAGTGGGGCGGCGGTGGCCAGCCGAAGTGCCGCAAGACCGACCGGCACGAATGGGGCGCGGACGCGATCTTCACGCTCGAGAACGACTCGCTCAAGTTCCAGAGCTATTACAAGATGCTCGCGCCGCAGACGCAGAACGAGAATTGCGTGGCGCACAACGGCTCGCTCATCCCGATCCCCGGGCGCGACGTCATGGTCCAGGCCTGGTATCAGGGCGGCATCTCCGTGTTCGACTGGACCGATGCCGCGCACCCGAAGGAAATCGCGTTCTTCGATCGTGGCCCCATCGATTCGACCAAGCTCGTTGGCGGCGGTTCGTGGTCGGCCTACTGGTACAACGGTCTGATCGTCAGCTCGGAGATCGCGCGCGGGCTCGACATCTTCGAGCTCAGGCCCAGCGGGTTCATCTCCCAGAACGAGATCGACGCGGCGAAGTCGGTCCATTTGACCTACTTCAATACGCAGGACCAGCCGAGGTTCGTCTGGCCGGCGAGCTTCGTCCTCGCCCGCGCCTACTGCGATCAGCTGGCGCGCTCCAATGGTCTGGCACCCGATGCGCTGGCGGCCGTGCGGCGCGACCTGCGCAGCGCGGAGAAGATGTCGGGACAGGCGCGCAAGGACGCGCTGACCGCGCTGGCGACCCGCCTCAACACCGCAGCCGCCGGGTCGAGCGACCAGTGGAAGGTGAATCTGCTCGCCGGGACGGTCAGCGACCTGGCTGGCGCTGGACAATGACGTGCGGGACGGTCCGGCACTGACGACTCCGTCGTCGGTGCCGGTCACCGTCCGGCCCGGGAGTCCGGACGACGCGGCGGCCTTGGCCGAGCTTGCGGCCACGACGTTTCGCGATGCCTTCGGCGCCGAGAACCGTCCCGAAGACCTGGCGCTGCATCTCACCCGTTCGTACGGAATCCCCCAGCAGCGAGCGGAGCTCTCCGACCCCGCGATCACCACGTTGCTGGCGTTCGTGGGCGGAGCAGCGGCGGGATATGCGCAGCTGCGACCGGGGCGGCCGCCGCCCTGCGTCACGGCGCCACGATCCATCGAGCTGTGGCGCTTCTACGTCTCGCGCGCATGGCATGGTCGCGGGGTCGCGCAGATCCTGATGGCCGCCGTGGTCGACGCCGCCCGTCGCCGCAACGCCGCCGCGCTCTGGCTCGGCGTGTGGGAGCGGAACCCGCGCGCGCAGGCGTTCTACCGCAAGAGCGGATTCGCCGACGTCGGGTCGCAGCTGTTCCTCGTGGGCACCGATGAGCAAACCGATCGCGTCATGGAGCTGGCCCTATGAACCCGCCGTAGTGTAGGGCGCGGAGTGCTGTTCGCCCGTCCACGGCGTAGCCGGGTATCACTGGACGTAGCCGTATTATCTTTCGGCGTCAGCGGGACAACCCCGATCACCGGAGGATGGGAGCGCGCATGTCGAAAAGCGAAGACGAACGACTCGCCAAGCTGATCCGCAAGAACGTCGCCAAGGCCGAGGCGGCCAAGAAGAAGGTGCAGCGCAATTATGACAGCACGCTGCGGTCGGACACGACGGACGAAGACCTTGAGCGGCGCGACTTCTTTTCGGAGATGAAGAAGCGCGAGTTCTAGTCGTCCTCCTCCTCCCGGTCGCTCTCGCCGGCCAGCGACTCCCCGTCTGGGTCGTCGCCCCGCCCGCGGGCCGCGTGCTCTCCGCGCTCTGGGACGAGAGCGTCGCCGCCCGCCAGGAGCGGGTCGGCTGCCTCGCCGGCCGCCTGACCGACGATACCGTGTTCGTCGACAGTGCCCGGGCACTCCCGACCGCAACGGTCGATTCCCTCACCGCCGATGGCCACCCCTCGATCGAAGGGTGCGGTCTGCCGGCGTGGTTCGGCAGCGTCCATACGCACATCCGCTCGACCGACGACACCGCGCCTGTGGCGCGCTTCAGCCCCGGCGATCGCACGGTGATGTCGCTCTGGGTGGAGCGGTGGGGGCGGCGCGGGGCATTCTGTCTGTTGCACAGCGAGCACGAGGCACACTGCGAGGTGTTCCCGCCCCAGATGGAGAACCCGGCCGGATCCCGCCACTGAAGGCGGGGGATCAGAGGATCGGGACGATGGGATCCTTGTGGAACACCCCCGACCCGATGATGCAGCAGCGCGGAAACGGCACGTCGCCTTCGCGCGTGATGACGACGCCGAGACCGCTCGCCGCGCTCGGGACCCGGAACACGCGTTGGGTGCTCACGAATTCACCGGGAGCGAGCGCGACGTCGAAGGGTGGCTGTCCCGGGGCGGGGTCGGGGTCGTAGCGCCGGCCGCTCGAGTCGCGGAGGTATGCGACCACGAACCGTTCGCGTTGTGTCACCCGGCGTGCCCGGCTGGCGACCCGGAACGTAACGGCGACCGCGCCGTCCTCGCTCCTGGTCGCGCCCTGCACGGCGATGCACCAGTCGTCCGAGCACTGATCTTCGCCGAACGCAACCACGGCGCGCGGCGTCACGAGCGAGACACCCGTCACGATGACCATGTAGCAGATGACGGCCAATGCCAGGGCGCGCAGCCGGCGGAGGGCGCGCCCCCGCTGTCCGCGCAGTGCGGTCACGAGAGACGACACCAGCACGCCAACGGCGGTGAACAGGAGCAGGAGGAAGAGCAGATCGAACGGCGTCACGGTGGGGCCCCATTGCAAAGTACTTGATATTGCAGAGTACGAGGGGAGCCGTCAAGTGCGCGGCCGGGAGGCACGCATATAATTGAGCGCCTCGACGTCTCGTCTCAACCAGGGAGTGAATTGTGACTGCGCAATTTGAGCGTCAGTGGCGGTCCTTCGCGCATTCGGCCCTGCGCATCGCCGCCGGGTGCGCCTACTTCTCGCATGGCGCCCAGAAACTCCTCGGGTGGTTCGGCGGGTTCGGTCCGAGCGGCGGCCGCGCCGCGCTGATGACGCGGTTCGGGATTGCCGGCGTGATCGAGACGATCGGCGGCACCCTGCTCGTGCTGGGGCTGTTGACGCGTCCCGTGGCGTTCATCGCCGCAGGCGAGATGGCGATCACCTATTTCTGGATGCACGTCTCGACCAGCGGACAGCTGTTGTGGTGGAAGAATCACGGCGAGCTGCCGCTGCTTTACTGCTTCATCTGGTTCCTGTTCGCGGCATGGGGACCGGGGCCGTTCAGCCTCGACGCTAGGATCCAGAAGGGGACGCCGACCGCCGAGCCCTGATCCGGTGAGGGCGTCACCGCTCGATGACGAGGCTGTCCTCCACCGTCAACACGCCCGGAATCTCCCGCACCGCCCGGTCGATCATCTCCTGATCGGCGAGCGACCCGACGCTGCCGTGCAGCGCGACGACCCCGCCGCGCGCCTCCACGTGGACCCGCTCCGCCCGCAGTCGCCGGATCGTGGCCACGACCCGCGGCTGCAGGTCGCCGGTCGCGAACATGGGCCGAACGGTGACCTCGTTGCGGATCCCCGTGATGCCGATCAACGGCTCGACGGCCTGCTCGGCGGCGGTGCGTTGGTGCTCCCGGTCGACCTGGCCTCGCAGGGTGACCCGTCCCTCGCGCACGCTGACGTCGATTCGGTCCTTGGGGACGACGGTGTCCCAATCCAGTACACGGCGCACTTCCTCGGCGATCGCCTCGTCGGTACGGCGCTGCCCGAGGGGCAGCTCGACGTGGATGGAGTTGACCAGGCGGGCGACCCCGCGGACTCGACTCGCCGCCCGGCCCGCGGCGGCTCGTTGCGGGTAGCGCTGCACCACGCCGACCAGCGTGGCCTCGCGGCCGACGACGTACACCGCCACGGCGCCTAGGCAATTCTCCAGCTCCGGCTCGGCACGCAGCTCGTCCCACACGTCGTGCTGCAGCTGCGTGGCGACCACATCCCCTTCATCTTCGGCACGCCACATCTCGATCGCAGAGCCACCGCCCGGGTCGTTCATGGTCGCCTCCTTCCTGCGTTGCACCGACACCTCTCCCCTTCGGGGCAGGGTAGGAGTGCGATCCTGAGGGTGACGTGAAATCGCCGATAAGGGAGCTTCAATCCGGGTGCCCGGTTCGCCGTCGGGCCAGGAACGCGAGCGAGGCGGCCGCCACCACACCGCCGGTGAGGAGCCACGCCATGACCCCGGCGCGTGCCAGGAGCAACACGATCAGCGCGCTCGCGAGCCAGGGGACGACGGCTCCCGCGGGCATTCGGAACGGCCGCTGCTCCGCGCCGAAGTTGCGGCGCCGCAGCTGCGCCGCCCCCACGCTGCACGCCAGATACACGAGCAGGATCGCCACGTCCGACACCACGGCCAGCTTCACATAGGTGCCCGTGAGCGCGATGACAGAGTCCACGACTGCCTGAACGGCGATGGCGACGTAGGGCGTTCGGTAAACGGGGTGGACGGCGGCGAGCGGCCGGGGGAGAAAGCCGTTGGCGGCAAGAGCGAACAGCGTGCGCGGCGTCGACAGCATCGTGGCGGTCATGAAGCCGAACGTCGACACGATCGTCCCGACGAGAATGAGGCGCTTGCCGGCGGTGCCGGCGAACCGCTCCGCGGCCGTGGCGAGCGGTGCCGTGGCCGTATCCGGCGCCGCCAGCGCACTGCCGAGTACGCCCTGGGCGACGAGCTGCACGGCCACGTAGAGCACCAGGACCCCGAGGAGCGCGAGCGCGATCGCGCGGGGGACCGAGCGCTCGGGATTCGTGACCTCGCCACTCACCTGCAGCGCCGACTCCATGCCGAAGAAGGCGAACATCAAGAGCAGGCCCGCGCTTCCGACGAGGGGGAGCGACGGCAGCGCGGCGATCGCGATGTTCGCGGGCTGGAGGTGGGGGAGCCCGAGGACCACGAACGCCACGAGTGGCACCAGCTTGGCGAGGGTCGAGATGCCGCTGAGGCGTGAACCGAGCGCCGCCCCGCGCACGTTGACGAGAGTGAGCCCTCCGTACAGAACGATCAGCACCGCGGCCCGCGGCAGCGGCCCCGCGAGGATCGGGAACAGGACGGCGAGCGCGCCGGCGAAGATGATGCCCACGGCGGCCATGGCGAGGGTGATGCCGAGCCAGAGAAGGACGCCGCACAGGTATCCGACGTAGGGTCCGAATGCCGCCTCGACGTACGCGTACGGACCGCCGCTTCGGGGCACTCGGCTGCCCGCTTCGGCGAAGCAGAGCGCGACGAGAGCGGTCGCCAGGGCGCAGACGAGGTAGGCCAGCGGTGCGGCGGGACCGAGCTGCGCCGCCGCGTGGGCCGGGAGGACGAAGATGCCGGCGCCCACGGTGATATTGAAGATGGCGGCGGCGAGACCGCCTACGCCGATGACGCGCCGCAGGGTAGGCTGTAGGGGATCGGGCATGGTGGGCCACAAGTTGGAGGCCCAACTTATGAGTGGCAATCCGTCGTGAACCCATGGGGGGTGGCGTGAAAGCAGTGCGTCTGCACGTGCGCGGCGGCCCCGAACAGCTCGTCTACGAGGAGGCGCCGAAACCGACACCCGGTCCCGGCGATGCGCTGGTGCGGGTCCACGCCTGCGCCATTACGCGGGACGAGCTGACGTGGGGCACCACGTACACGAACCAGCAGGGCGGGGAGCGCCTGCCGACGATTCCGGGTCACGAGCTGTCCGGCGTCGTGGAGTCGCTCGCGCCCGGTGTGACAGAGCCCGCGATCGGCGCGGCCGTATACGGCCTCACCGACTTCCGGCGCGACGGCGGGGCCGCCGAATACGTGCTGGTGCGCGCCGCCGACCTGGCCCCCAAACCGCCGACGCTCGGGCACGTCGAGGCGGCGGCCGTGCCCCTCGCGGCCCTCACGGCCTGGCAGGCCTTGTTCGAACACGCCCAGGTGTCGCGAGGGCAGCGCGTGCTGATTCACGCCGCCGCCGGTGGGGTCGGCACGTACGCGGTCCAGCTCGCCCACTGGTGCGGCGCATACGTGATCGGGACCGCGCGGGCGGGCAACGCGGAATTCCTGCGCGGTCTTGGCGCCGACCTCGTGATCGACTACACCGTCGATCGCTTCGAGGACCGGGCCCGCGGAGTCGATTTCGTCCTCGACTCCGTCGGGGGGGAGACGCTCGACCGGTCGTGGAGCGTGTTGCGCAAGGGCGGGACCCTCGTCACGATCGCGGGCGGTGCACCCCCGGAGACGGCGGAGCGCCACGGCGTTCGTGGTGTGGAGTTCATCGTCGAGCCGAACCGGGCGCAGCTAATCGAGATCGCTCGTCTCATCGACGCCGGAACGCTCCGGCCGATCGTGCAGGAGACGTTCGCGTTGCGGGACACCCGGCTGGCGTTCGAGCGCAGCGCGCCGGGGCACAACCGCGGGAAAGTGGTCCTCCGGATCGTCTGACCGAGAGGATGGTGAGTCATGTCTCCGAAAGACCCCGATCAGAACCTCGTCATCTCGTATTTGACGTTGCGGCGGCTCGTGGGGGCGCTCGGTATGGGGATGCCGATCGTCGTGATGGTGTGGGGGTGGGCGATCTGCCGCTGTACGCGGGTGCTCCCGTCGATCAGCGATTACTACGCGTTGCGTACCCGCGATGCGTTCGTCGGCATCCTCTTCGCGATCGCCTGCTTCCTGTACACGTACCGGGGATTCGACGATGACGACCGGTACGGCCATCTCGCGGCGCTCTTCGCCGTCCTGGTGGCCCTCTTTCCCAGTACCGGGACGACGGTAGAGCGGAGAGTACACCTCGGAGCTGCGGCGGGCCTGCTCCTCGTCCTCGCCTACTACTCGCTCAGGATCTTCACCCGGTCGGGCGGCCGCCCGACGCCCCAGAAGCTGATCCGTAACCGGGTGTACGTCGTGTGCGGGGCTCTCATCCTCGTCTGCATTGCCCTGATCGGTCTCGTCAAGTTGGTGTGGCCGGATGCCGAGCTCTCGTCCTGGCAGCCGGTGTTCTGGCTCGAGTCGCTGGCGCTCTGGTCGTTCGGCTTCTCGTGGTTCGTCAAGGGTGAGACGCTCTGGCGCGACCGGTAATTCCGCAATTGTCAGAGCACCGTCAGTGCGTGTCAGAGAGCGGTCCGAGGACTCGCGGTTCGCAGTTCTGACCCCGGGCGCGCGGGTATACCAACCCCGCGATGCGTCACTCGCCGCCGTCGTCTCACTGGATCATCGTTTCGATCCTGCTCCTCACGTGCTGCCGCTCTTCGGCGGCGCCCGGCTGGCTGCTCGCGCGGGGGCGCCAGGAGGCGCGCCTGGCCGCAGGGTCGCACGTCATGCACGACTTTCGCTTCACGGACCGGCGGCTGGCCAGCGGCATCACGTTTACGCATCGCATCGTCGACGACGCGGGCAAGTCCTACAAGCTGGTGCATTACGATCACGGTGGCGGCGTGTGTGCCGCCGACGTCGATGGCGACGGCCTGCCGGATCTCTATTTCGTCACACAGCTCGGGACGAACGAGCTCTGGAAGAATCTGGGAGGCGACCGGTTTGCGGATGTCACCGACTCGGCGGGGCTTCGGTGGCCGGACCCGATCGCCGTCGGCTGCGCGTTCGCGGACATCGACAACGACGGCGATCCCGACCTCTTCGTCACTACGGTGCGCCACGGGAACCGGCTCTACGAAAACCTCGGCAATGGGACATTTCGAGACATCACGGCCGCTGCGGGCGTGGGATACAGCGGCCATTCGGCCGGAGCGGTCTTCTTCGACTACGACGGAGATGGCCTGCTCGATCTCTTCGTGACCAACGTAGGCGTGTTTACCAGCAATGCGCGGGGACCGGGGGGCTATTATGTGGGGTTGCCCGATGCGTTCACCGGCCAGGTGCACCCCGACCGCAGCGAGGCGAGCATCCTCTACCACAATCTCGGCGGGAACCGGTTCAAGGATGTGACGCGTGAGGTCGGCCTGGAGGGCCCGAGCTGGAGCGGCGACGCCGCCGTGCTCGATGTGAACGGCGACGGGTTCCCCGACCTCTACGTCCTCGATATGCAGGGTGGCAGCCATCTCTGGATCAACGAGGGCGGGAAGCATTTTCGCGACGCGACGGCAGAGTACTTTCCCAGGACTCCGTGGGGAGCGATGGGGGTGAAGGTCTTCGACTTCGACGGGGACGGCCGGCTCGACCTCTTCACCACCAGCATGCATCCGGACATGTGGGTCGACATCCGGTCCGGGGACTGGGCCGCCGAGAGCCGCAAAGACGACTCTTCCAAGGTGGCCGGCTGGCTGTTTCCCGCGGGGAAGGGCGGTCTCATCTTCGGAAACGCCCTGTTCGCGAACCGGGGCGACGGCCGATTCGAAGAGGTATCCGATTCCGTCGGGGTCGAAACGTACTGGCCATGGGGGCCGAGCGTGGACGATCTCAACGCCGATGGATGGGACGACATCGTAGTCGCGGCGGGGATGAACTTTCCATTCCGGTACGGGATCAACTCGGTGCTGCTCAACGACTCGGGGCGCCACTTCCTGCCGAGCGAATTCGTGTTGGGCGTCGAGCCCCGCCCGCACGGCGCCACGCAACAGGTCTGGTTCACCCTCGATTGCCAAGGAGCGGACCGGGGCCATCCGCTTTGCGCTGCCTGCGCTCAGCCCGGAACGAACGGGGCGATGTGCCGTATCGACGCCGCCGGTCATCTCACGATGATGGGCTCGCTCGGGACACGCTCCGCGGTCGCGCTCGATCTGGATGGGGACGGCGACCTGGACATCGTTACCGCCGAATTCAACGCGCCGCCGCAGGTGCTCATCAGCGACTTGGCCCAGCGGCACCATATCCATTTCCTCAAGGTGCGGCTGCGCGGCACGCGGTCGAACCGCGAAGGCCTCGGCGCCCTGGTGCGTGTCGTGTTGCCCGACGGACGCCGTATTCTCAAGCAGTTCGACGGCAAGTCGGGCTATCTGTCGCAGAGCGACTTGCCGTTGTACTTCGGACTCGGAGACGCCGACCACGCCACGGCGATCGACGTCCGCTGGCCGTCGGGCCGGCTTCAGACGTTCGCCGGCCCGATCGAATCAGGGCGTACGATCGAGATCATGGAGCAATAGCGGCGACGCCTCCGTGGCCGTGCCCGGCAGCTCCCCCGTGTAGCGCATCTCATTGGTCGGTTCGAAGCCGAGTCGCTCGTACAAGGGGCGCCCTTCGGACGAGGCGTGCAATACGAGTCGCGCGATGCCGTGGCCTCTTGCCCAGTCGATCACGCGCTGCATCAGCCGCTCGGCGATGCCGCGCCGCCGCCATCGGCGCTCGGTGAACACGTTCAGCACGATCGCCTCGGGGCCCAGCCGGATCCCGGCGCCACCGGATAGCGGCCGGGGGAAGAGCTTCCGGATCTGGACTCCCGCGCCCGCCACGATCTCGGCCGGGCGACCGGAGGGAGTCGCGACGAAGCTCACGTACTCGCCGCTCGCGATCCACGCTGCGATTTCGCGCTCTGCAGCCGCGCGCAGCGTCGCGTAATGATCGTCAGCCAGTTCTCCCATGTCGCGAAACATCTCGGCCCTGTGCCGGGCCAGCGCGGGTGCGTCGCCAACGGTCGCGAAGCGCACATCGATCTCCGAGTTCATGCCGCAAATTAGTGCAGTGCCGATGTGGCTGGTGGGCGGCTAAGCATCTGACAGCTCCACCTATTGCTTCGCCCTGATCTCCAGAGCGGCCGCCGCGCCGCTCTTGGCAGGCCAGCTCGCCGCGACCGCCGCCTGATTCTGTTCCCACTCGGCGAAGAGATCTCCCGTCGTGCCCTCGCCACTCGGCTCCTGGCCGATCACGGTGAAACCGCTGCCGGGGATGACCACGGCCGTGGCGCTCGCCACGCCGAACGCGCCGTAGCCGACGTCGTTCGGGCTCGCAAACGAGGAGAGCGTTGCGGTCAGGCCGTTCACCGCCGAGCCGGTGTTCTGGGCCGTCTGCACGATCGCCGCGGCGCCGTTTGTGCCGCCGTCGTCCACACCGTCCCACTGCGACACGATCCACTGGCAGTTGGAGACGGTGACGCTCGAGGTGATCGTGATCGGCCCGCTGCCGGGAGAGGCGCTCAGCGCCCGATAGACCGTCAGGCGATCGAGCGGCGTGGAACCGTTGAACGTGACCGTGGCGACGACGTCCCACTGGGCCATTCCGCCGCCCGTGAGCGTGGGACTCGGGGCAGCCGTCGAGGATTGATGTGTCAACACGGCGACGGTCACCAGAGCCCCGGGGGCCGGGGAGATGCTCCCGGTCGTGTAGACGCGCAGATTGGCGGGGTCGTGGCCGGCGGTGAGCAGGGTGTGCGCAATTGTCGCCGCAGTGCCGGGCGAGGTCACTTTGACGGTGGCCGTATGGCTGAGATCCTTGTCGTCAGCGCTCGCCGTGACGGTCACGTCCTGCACGTCCGTCGAGCTCAGGGTGCTGGTGAATATCCCATTCGCGTTGGCGAAGCCGTCTGGCGTGCCGAGCACGACGTTCGTTCCGGATGCCGAGAGCGAGACGGCCGAGCCTGCGATTGGGTTGCCGTAGGTATCGACGATCGTCGCCGTGACGATCGAGGTGCCACTGCCCGCGGTGATCGATGATGGCGCGGCGGTGAGTGTGGAGGTCGCAGCATCGATGGGGCCGGGGGCTACGATCACGACCGGCTGCTGGTCGAGCGTCACGCCGCCGGCTTTGGCCGTGATCGTTTTCGATCCCGCGACGGTGGCGCGCAGGGTGCCTGTGGCGACACCATCGCTGCCGGTCGGGCCGGCGGGCTGGGTGAGCGTGTTGCCGTTACCGCCGGCCGACAGGACGACGTCCACGCCGCTGACGGGATTGCCGGTTGCGTCCCTCGCCGTCACGGTGATCGCGGAGGTCTCGCTGCCGGCAGTAATAGGGGAGGTGGCGATGACAGTCGACTGCGTAGCGGAGACGGAGGGGCCGCCCGCGCCGCCACCGCCGGCCGTGAGCTCGATCGCCAGGAGACCCGCGTTGGCGGACTTGCTGAGGCTGGCGGCCACGGCGTTGAGACCAACGGCGCTCTCGGTCTCGAGCAGCGTGGACTCGCCGGACCCGAGCTCTACGATCTCCGTAAACCCGCTCCCCGGCATCACAGCGGGAGCAGCGGTGCTCGCCCCCATTGCCGCGAAGGCCACGTCGTTCGCATTCCCGAGCCCTGCGAGGGCGGTTGAGAGAGAGCCCACGCCATCGCCGCGGGCGGAGCCCGTCTGGGCGATCGCGCCGGTGCCGTTCGTCCCCGATGGATCGACGCCGGTCCACTGCGAGACGGCCCACTCGACGTTCGAGATGCTGTTCGCGAACGTGATCGCAAGCGGGCCACTGGCGGGGGCGCCGCTCATGGCACGGAACACGATGACGCGTGACGTAGGTGCGCCTACGGGGTCGTAGTCCACGTGCGCGATCTCGGTCCAGCTCGTCATCCCGCCGCCTGAGAGCGTGGGGGTCAACGCGCCGCTCGAGCGCCGCATGCGGATCGCGACGGTGACGAGTGCGTTCGCCGCCGGGGCGATCGAGGCGGTTGTGTAGACTCTCTGGTTGACGCCGCTCGATCCCGAGGTCAACAGCTGCTGGGAGATCGTACCGCTCCCGCCCCCGCCCCCGCCCCCGCCGCCGTTCGCCGGATCGACCGTGACCGATGCGGTCTGCACGATCGGAGTGCCGTTGATGGAGGCAGAGATCGTCTTGGTCTCCGGCATGGTCGAGGTGAACGTGCTCGTGAAGCTCCCGTTGGCATCCGTCGTCCCCAGCCCAGGGGTGAGGGTGTTGCCACTCCCGGAGACCGCGAGCGTCACGTCGGCGCCGGCAATAGCATTGTTGGCGTCGTCCCGGGCGATGACGGTGATCGTCGCCGATCCGCTCCCCGCGGTGAACGAGGTCGGAGCCGCCGAAACCACGGACTTCCCGGCAGAGACGCCTCCTCCGCCGCCCCCTCCACCGGACGCGTGACAGGCCGTGCTGCCCGAGTCGGTGAACGTCTTGCCGGCAACGGGGACGAATTTCCAGGTGTAGCTGTCGTCGTAGAGGTACAGCTTCAGTACGCCGAAGGTGCTGCCGTTCCGCACTTCGCTCAGCGGAAAGATGTTCGTCAGCGTGCCGCCGCCATCCCCGCCGGTCCCCGAGATGATTTCGCGGAGGCCGTTGACCGGGTCCGCGGTGCCGTCGGGCTTCATCGGGGCGATCCGCTCGTAGACGTGCCGGTGCCCGTTCAGGACGAGATCGGCGTGCCCGGCGTAGAGGTCGGTGAAGAGGTTGCGCACCCCTGAGTAGGTTGCGCCTCCCGTACCGCTGCCGGTCGTCGAGGAATAGAGCGGGTGGTGGTAGTAGGAGAGAATGCACTGATTGGGGTGAGCGGCGAGATCAGCCTTGAGCCAGGTGTCCTGCGCCGATCCGACGGCGGAAGAGATATTGCTGTTCAGCACGATGACGTGCCAGGCGCCCAGTTCGTAGCTGTAGTAACCCTTGCCGGGCTCGCCCGCGGCAGCTCCGAAGTAGCCGAAGTAGCCCGCGGCGCCCGACGTGTTGTAGTCGTGATTACCCGCCGCAGGCCTCGTCCGCGCCTTGTGACGCCCCCACGTCGGATCGTAGCAGCTCGCGAACTCGGCCGTGGTGCCGTTGGGCATCACGTTGTCGCCCATCGTGATCACCGTTCCCGGGATGACGTCGAGTAGCTTGGCCGTCGCCTCGTCGTTGTTGTTGCCGCAGGTCGAGATGTCTCCGGCTCCGGCGACGATCGCGGGCGGGTTCACCGTCACGAGGCCGGTGGGCGTCGTGTACAGCGGTCGAACCGGTGGTTCGCTGACGGTCGTCTGATCGGTGCAGGAGGGGACGGCGAGGAGCAGAAGCGTGACGAAGGTCGCGAGGCGCGGGACGCGGGATAACGAGTGCATCGGGGACTCCATCGGAGTTGACCCATGCTACGCATCCCGGGCGTAAAGCGAGGTGAATACAGCTTGAGACGTGCGTGAGGGAGACGTGAAGGGGGCTGCTACTCTCCGCGCATCGCGATGAGGGGGAGACTGCCCGGGGTCGTCATGGCGTGAAGCCGGCCGCCCGCCACAGCGGGGCGGGGAAATACATCCTGCCGGCTGTCACCACGGCGTGCACGTGGCGCACCTCGCTGATGTTCGCGAGCGGATCGCCGTCGAGCAGCACGAGATCGGCGCGCTTGCCACGCTCGACGGTGCCCGACTCCCGGTCGAGCCCCATCGCGCGTGCCGGGATGATCGTCGCCGCCTGAATCGCCTGGAGCGGGGTGAACCCGCCCCGGACCTCGAGCTCCATCTCGCGGGCGATACTGTGGCCGGGGACGACGAGGTCCGTGCCCGCGACGATGGGGATCCCGGAATCGCGCAGCGCCTTGACCACCGGCAGGGCGCGCGCGAGGCCCGCCATCCGGCGGGTCGCTACGTCGCCGGGAGATCCGCTCGCATCGAGCACCTCCGCCAGCTGCGGCGGAGCCTTGGCGGCACCGGGCTCATAGACCGACAGGAGAGAATCCTTGGGGTGCGAGTTCTCCTCGCTGCGAGCCAGCGTCGGGTCGAGGACGGTGTGGTGCTCGCGCAGGAACGCGATCGCCCTCTGGGCTTCGGGCGACGCCAGGTCGACCGCGGCCCTCGGCTGACCGGGCGGTGGCGGAGGCGCCATGATCGCCAATACGAACCCGATGTGGTTGATCTGGTCCGCACCTGCATTCACGAACTGGTACGCGTTCATACCGGTCGGGACGTGTCCCGTCACGGTCATGCCGAGCCGGTGCGCCTCGGCGGCGATCACGCTCACCAGCGGAGGAGGGACGGATTGATAGACCTTGATCTGCTGGCAACCGGCATCGTGATAGCGACGGACCATCGCGACCGCCTCATCCGGTGTTCCCGCGAGCTGCACGCCAAGCCCGTCCGGCGCACCGTCAATGAGGCCGGCGAGCAGCATGCGCGGCCCCAGCGCACGACCGTCGCGGATGGCGTCGCGGAGCCCGACTTCCAGCTCCAGCTCGTTCCCGACGTCGCGCGCCGTCGTGACCCCGGCGGCCAGCTGCGCCGCGGGCCACTCGACCTGCTCGAAATGCACGTGCATGTCCCAGAGCCCGGGGATGATGGTCTTCCCCCGGGCGTCGACCTGGCGCACGCCGCGCGGGATCTCGAGCGCCGGGCGCGGTCCGACCGCATCGACCAATCCGTTTCGGACCACGATGACGGCGTCATCGACCGGAGGCGCACCGGTGCCATCGATCAATCGTGCGCCGACGATGGCGTAGGTCCCCTGGGCGACAGGTGTATTGTGGCGGGCGATGGACTGGAGATCGGCGAGGCCATCCCGGACCGCCCCACGGACGAAGGTGCCGAGGTGGCCTGCGAAATCGCTGCGCACCGCTTCGAAACGATCGAGCTCGGCGTCTCCGTTGACGACGGCGGCGACCTCGCCGTCGTCCGTAGCCCACATCGATTGGCGGCCCCACACCAGGCCGTCGACCGAGTAGCGGCGCAACACCACCGGGCCGGCGTCCAGAGCGATGGTATCCCGCCCGCGTTGCTCGAACGAGACCGACCCGGCGGGGAGGAGCCGGACCGACGCCGGGCGTCCGCGTGCCATCCAATACCGCAGGAGCGCCTCCTCCAGGGCCACAGGCGGATAGTGATGAATGGGAAACGCGCCGGCGGCTCGCCCGACCGCGCTGCGTCCGCGATCCTGTATCGTGGCCATCGAGCCCTGAAGTGCTACGCTGAGATCGACGTCGGTCAGTGTCGATGTCTGACCCCGCGAGGAGAGCCGAAGGGGCGCCCCGCTGACCGACGTCTCCAGAGTGGTCTCGAGATGGACGTCGGTGCCGATATAGCGAAAGCTCCAGCGCGTCGTGAGGACTCGTCCCCCGGGCGCGCGGGACCACTGATAGGTCTCGGCGCCCACCTCGTGCTGGAGCTTGTAGATGACGAACCGACCGCTGTCGTCCGCGATGCCCGCCGATGCGCCCGCCGAGGCTTGTGCGACCGCGAGGCTATAGAGCAGGCCGAGTGTGGTCACCGGATGGCTCCAAGGGTCAGCGGGACGAGTGTCGGGCCCGGAACCGGCGGCCGCGGGCCCGATTGCCACAGTCGCCGGACGAACACCAGCGCCGCGACCGGTTGCGGCTCGAGTCGAGGAACAGCCAGGAGCACTCGGGGCAGATGCCCAGCGGGTGCAGTCCGGGGTTCTCGAGGAGCGAGGCGAACGCGGTTGCCACGGGCCACCACGGCCGATCGAAGTCGCGCTCGGCTCCCCACCTGGGCGCCCACCGAGCGCGGCGACTAGGCACGAACGTCGCGTGGTGCAGTGCCTGGATGCGCGCGGCGTGCAGCGTGGCGACCGCGTCGGGGGGCGGCGCGGCGTTCCGCGTGATCGCACGCCCGATGCTGAAGATCGCCTCGCGAAGTGCGCGCGCGCGGGCCAATGCAGCGGCGGCTTTGCGGGGAAAGCGACCGGCCAGGTGGCGCAGCGATTTCGCTTCGCGGGCCGACAGAAAGCCCGTTTGCCGCGACCAGGCCATCAGGGAATGGTATTGGCGCAGGTAGTCGATCTCGCGGGGCTGGTGGCGCCAGCTCACGGTATTGGCGAAGTCGAGCGCGTCATGACCGCCCACGCGCTCGAGCTGCGTCACGTCTTTCAAGGATGCAGCCAACCGCCGCCTCGTCTGCCTGCTCTGGGCAAACGAGCATAACCGCTAATGGATGTTCGTCAACATCGCGGCTGGGATCTCTGACAGAAAGCTTACCCGCCGGACGAACCGGGAGCGCGGAGAGGTTAGAGGACCATTCCCAGGCCAAGGCCGATGAAGCTGCTGTTATCGTCGACGGATGCGCTCAGGTATGTCGCGCCTCCCGGCAGAGTTGTCTTGCCGAATCGCCGCAGCTGGGCGCGCAGGTCGAGGCGAAACGGTCCGATCACGGCTCGGTGGTACCCTACATCGACGATGACCCCGAGGGGCTTCACTCGCCCACCCGTTTCGCTTCGCAGGTTTGCGTTGTAGGGGCTTTCCCGAACCAGGCGCCAGTCCGTGCGATCCAGCGCCGGTCCGAGACCGATCTGGAATCCTGAGCGTTCATACGTTACTGCTGCCCCGATGAAATAGCCCGACCACGTGGCCTCGAGCTGGGTGGTACCGGCGCTGTCCAAGCCGATGGTCGATCCCGAGGGCCTGGCGCCAACCATCAACTCGGTCCCCAGGCCCGGGGTGAACCGGTAGCTGACGATGCCCAGGGCCACCCGCCCGAGCCGTCCGAACGTCGAGAGATGAGTCCACGGCGTGTTGTGATAGGTACAGTAGGTCCAGGAGGGGCACACCTTATCGAGATTCCCGCCGTCCCACCCTTGCTGGCGCATAGCCGTCTCGACCGCTCCGCTGGGATCGCCTGCCGAGCTCGCGACATCGAACAGGCTTAGAGCAATACGTCTGGACTGCTGCTGCACGGTCAGCGGGATATAGCAGCCGGAGGGCCCGAGTCGGCGGACCGCCGCCTGCTTGACGAACGTGATCCGTTGAATCTCCGCGTCTCCAAGCGTGTCCCACTGCCAGCGAATGGCGTACGGACCTGAGAGCGTGTCGGACGAATGAAAGCGACCTCGTTCGTTGACCCCGTCCGTGCACTGCTGGAGGTGGGACTCCCGGCTGAACTCGCCGAAGTGCAGCGCGGCCTTCGTCGGTGTTGCGCGTTCGGTGGCGAAGAACTGCGCCAGCGCCTCCCGGCCCCGCACCGTGTCGCCCTCGGCCGTGATGACCGCGCCGTCCGGGACGAAGAAGCGTGCCATTGCCTGGACGTCACCGGACTGGATGGCCTGGGCGAACGCCTTCCGCGTGCGATCGATCGCCTGGTCGGCATCGGGGCGGGGGCGCGCGACCGGAAGGGCGAGTTGCGCCGGGGGCACGAGGGGAGTGCAGGCGCACAGCGGCAGCGTGAGGATCCAGCCGATGGAGACTCGCATTTTGCGCACCGTTCGTACGTTGGAGATCATCGCGAACTACTGCACCACGACGCGTACCGGGGTAATGCTCCCGTTCGACGTCCCGTTGCCCAGCTGGCCAGACCCGTTGGCACCCCAGCAGTACGCGTCGCCGGTCGTGGCGACGCCGCAGGTATGGAGAAGCCCTTCTGAGCTCAGCACGGTGAAGGTGATCCCCCCGGACACGACGACCGGGGTGGTGCTGGGGTTTGCGCTCCCATTGGCGATCTGGTTGCCCCAGCAATACGTCACACCGGCCGATGTCAGAGCGCAGGTGTGGTTGCCCCCAGCGCTGATGGCGACAAACCTGAACCCGCCGGACACACTGTCGGGCAGTGAGTCGTTGGTAAAGGAGCCGTTGCCGAGCTGCCCGTACCCGTTGTAACCCCAACAATACGCCACACCCGCAGGCGTGACGCCGCAGGTGTGACTGCCCCCCGCGCTCACCTTGGCGAACGTCAGGCCGCCCAACACGCCGACCGGGGTTGTGCGTTCGGTCGTGTCACTGATGCCGAGCTGGCCGCTCGCGTTGCGGCCCCAGCAGTACGCCGCCCCCGCATCCGTGATGGCGCAGGTGTGGAAGCCTCCGGCGCTCACGGCGACGAAGTTCAGCGCGACGGACACGCGCGACGGGGTTCCGCTGCTCTTTTTGGTGCCATTGCCGAGTTCCCCATCAGTGCCTTCGCCCCAACAGTACAACTCCTCCGTGGAAGTCACGCCACAGGTGTAGACGCTCCCGGCGCCTGTGCTGGCATCCAGTTCGCTGAACGTAATCCCGCCCGACACGGCGACCGGTATCGTACTAATGGGGGTCGTACCCGGCGCCGCTCCGTCGCCGAGTGCGCCCTCGAAGTTGGAGCCCCAGCAATACGCTTTGCCTGCCGTCGTCAGACCGCAGGTGTGCTCGAAGCCGGCACTGACTGTGCGGAAATCGAGGCCACCGGAGACGATGAACGGGGTCGGGTTGCACGAGGTAGTGTAGCACGTCGCTGACGAGCCGTTCGTGTCTCCCTTCCCCAGTTCACCGTACCCATTGTAGCCCCAGCAGTACGCCCTCCCGGTCGTCATGACGCCACACGTGTGAAAGGTTCCCGCACTGACGGTGGCGAAGGATGCCACCCCCGACCCGGTGATTCCGCTCCCGCCGCAGGCGACGACTGCCATTGCGATTATTGGCACGCCCCTCATGAAGGCCTCGCGTTGGTCCCACAGCATGCGGACTGCGGCCGGCACTGGCAAGTAGACGCTGCCTTACAAGTGTCGAAGTCCCTCTGCACAGGAGCACAACAGGCACAATCCGCCTCAGGCGAGGGAAACGCCCGGTGAGATCAGCGGGACAAGTTGTATCCGATAGAGCGGACTACTCGACGCGCGTTGCCACGAGGCTCGTCGTCGCGCCCGGAACTCCGCCCCAGCAATAGGTGACACCGCCCGTCGTCACGCCACACGCCCCGTGCGTGCCGGCACTGATCATCGTAAAGGAAGGACCTCCCGAAACGGCGAGGGGCGACGGGCTGCCCGTGGTGCTCCCATTGCCGAGCTTTCCGTCCGAACCATCGCCCCAGCAGTACGCGGCCCTGGCAGGCGACAGACCACATGCGAAGCCAGCGCCGACGGTGACGGCCGTGAACTGCAGTGTATCGGCGATCCTGAGCGGCATCATACTGCACGAGAGCGGTGGGGCACCTCCCGGCTGGGGGCACTGCTGCGGACCGCTGGTCAGGCCGGCGCCGAGCTGACCCGATGAATTGTCGCCCCAACAGTACAGCGCGTTCGTACCGGTGACGCCGCATACGGCATGATTGCCGACCTCGATGGACGTGAGCGGGAGGCTGTCGGCGACATGAGCCGGATAGCCGGCGCCAACACCACTGCTGCCGATACCCAGCTCACCGAAATCGTTCGATCCCCAGCACTCGGCTACACCCGTCGTGCTCATCGCACAAGTGCCTGACCAGCCGGCGTTGATGTCTTGGTAGGTCTCCAGATTTGTCACGAGTGTCGGTGCATGTTGGTCAGAGGCACCTCCGTAGCCGAGTTGCCCCGATCCATTGTAGCCCCAGCAGTATGCCTGGCGGGTCGTCGCGATGCCGCACGCGAAGCGGTGACCGACGGTCAGGGTGAGAAACCGCAGTCCCCCTCCCGCAACCGGAACGGGAACGGGGCTTGCCGTGGTGTCACTATCACCCAACTCGCCATGGCCGTTGTCCCCCCAGCAATAGACGGTCCCGCCCGTCGTGAGCCCGCAGGCCGACGAGTCACCCGCAGCGACTGCGTTGAAGGAGTGTCCGCCGGCGATCGTCACAGCGCTGGTGGTGTTCTTCGTCGACCCGTTGCCCAGCTGCCCGTAGTCGTTCGCGCCCCAGCACCGACCGCTGTGGTCCGTCATTACCGCGCAGGCGAGCGAGCCACCCACGCTGATTGACAGGTAGACAGGTGAGTTCGGTTCGATCGTACCGCTGCACGCGCCGGTGAGGAGGAGAACCAGGGAGATAGGACGTCTCATTCAGAACTCGAGTGCCGGACCTTCAGACGCCTTGTTGATACGAGCACCTTATCAACAAGAATGCTCTCGTTGGATGTACACAGCCTAACGAATGCTCAAAAGCTGCGATCTACCGCGGGCACAATCAAGAGAGATTTTGTCCGACAGAACGCCCGGCTACGACGGACCCGTTCGCGGACTCCGGCCGCGATGCAGCCAACCCGGACAAGACCGAGTCGGTATATCGGCCTTATGCGATGGTAGCGGAGCAGGACTTACGGGAAGGTGTGGAGGAGCTGGCTGCCCTCTATACCCTCCATGGAGGGTGGGGCACACTTGAAGCACACCGGCCTAGAGCGGTGCGTGATGCGCGTAGCAGGTGACAGCGAAGTAGTTGTAACGTAAAGCGGAGGGCAGAGGACTCGAACCTCTAAGGGCTTTCACCCGCCGGTTTTCAAGACCGGTGCCTTACCATTCGGCCAGCCCTCC
>JAWOLH010000055.1:0-24884 GCA_033853695.1 Gemmatimonadales bacterium
ATGACGGGATACATCAACACGGGGAGTAATCCGCTGAGCGTGCTCTCCGTGGCCGCCCAGGAGGATATCGGCTACACCGTGAATTACGCGGGCGCCGACGCGTACAGCCACGTCTTCACGGCGCCACCGGTCAGCGCGGTGCCGCCACTGTACCTCGGCGACGACATTCGCCACGGGCCGATCTACGTCATCGATGCGGGGGGGACGGTGGTGCGGGTCATCAGACAGTAAACAGACGGCGAGACGGCCTGGCGTCTCCCTAAGCGACCTGGCGGCTGTCCGTCGCTTTCACGAACCCCACGCGCTCGAGTTTGCCCCAGCGCCGCAGTCCTCGCAGATACTCCCAGAACGCCTGAATCTTGAACACCGCCAGCGTCTGCCGGAATCCGAAGTTCTCGAACACGCCGCAGAACAGCAGCTTCCAGAGGTCGCCCCACGACGGGTAGCGCCGGTAGCTGATTTCTTCCAGCAGAATCGCCGCGACCGAGAGGAACACCCCGAACGCCACGGCGAGCACGAAGAACAACAGGAAGAATTTCGCGTTGAGCAGGCCGAGCGCCCAGGCGAGCGGCACCGAGACGTAGCCCAGCGTCTCGATGAACGGGCCCATCGTCTCGAAGATCAGGAAGTACGGCAGCACTACGAGTCCCATGATGCCGTAGCGCGGGTTGAACATCATGCGCCGGTAGCGCGACAGGGTCTGCAGCATGCCGCGGTGCCAGCGGTTGCGCTGGCGGCGCAGCATCTTCCAGTTCCCCGGCACCTCCGTCCAGCACACCGGGTCGGGGACGAAGACGATGCGGTACGGCTTCTGGCGCTCGCGGTACATCGCGTGCAGCGCCATCACGAGCTCCAGGTCCTCGGTGTCGGTCGAGGAGTCGTAGCCGCCGACCTCCACGACCGCGGACTTGCGGTACACCCCGAACGCACCCGAGATGAGGAGCAGTCCCTTGAGCGCGCTCCAGCCGAGCCGCCCCGAGAGGAAGGCGCGCAGGTACTCGACCACCTGGAAGACGGGGAGGAGCTTGTTCGGCAGGGCGATGTGGGTCACCCGCCCTTCGTTCACGGTACAGCCGTTGGCGCAGCGCACGATGCCGCCCACCGCCACCGTCTCCTCCGGCCACTCCATGAACGGCTTCACCGCCTTGAGCAGGGCGTCGTCCTCGATCACCGAGTCGGCGTCCATCGACGAGAACAGCGGGTAGCGCGACAGGTTGATGCCGCAGTTCAGCGCGTCGGCCTTGCCGCCGTTCTCCTTGTCGACCACGACGAGGTTCGGCACCATGGGACTGGCGTACAGCGCGCGCACCGACTTGGTGGGCAGCGAGCGCTTGTAGACGCGGTCGACGCGGCGCAGGTCGTAGGCCTGCAGCAACCGCTCGAGCGTCGCGTCCTTCGAGCCGTCGTTCACCACGATGATCTCGAACTCCGGATAGTTGAGCATCTGGAGCGAGCGCACCGTGTCGACGATCGTCTTCTCCTCGTTGTGCGCCGGGCAGATCATCGAGATCGGCAGCGTCATGTCGGAGCGCAGGATCTGCTGGTAATCCGAGAAGAACGTGCGGCGCAGGAACGTGAGCACTTCGCGCAGCGAGACGAAGAACAGCAGGATGTAGGAGATGTTGAGGGCGAGGAAATAGGCGAGGACGAAGGCGTTGAAGCCTTCGATCGCGCGCGCGACCCAGAGCTCCCAGTTCACCCGGCGGCGGCCACCGCTTCAGCCTGCACCGCGAGCAACCGGCTCACGGCTTCACGCACCTCCGGGTCCTCGTGGCGTTGTGCGATGTCCTGGAGCAAATCGGTGCGCTGCAGCACGACGAGCTTGCCGAGCAGCTTGCGTGCCGCGGCGCGCTCCCGCGGTGTCCCGTCTACGAGCTTCGAAACGAAACGGTCGAACACCCCCGCCTCCTGCAGCATCGACGCGGCACGCTGTGCCGCGTACGCATCGGGGGAGTCGAGCAGCCCGGCGAGCGCCTGGTACCCCTTCTCCCCCTTCGACCCGAGGGCGAGTGCCGCGTTGGAGCGCACCCACCACTCCCGGTCGCCGAGGGCGGTCTTCAGCTCGGGGACGCCGGTCGTGCCGGGCAGCATCCCCAGCGCCTTCGCGGCCATGGCGCGCACCGGCCACTCCGGATCCTTGAGCGCCAGCACGAGCTTCGCCGCGGCGCGCGGGTCGCCGATCACGCCGAGCGAGTGGGCGGCGCGGGCGCGCGCGTTCTCGTGCGGATCGTTGAGCAGCTCCTCGAGCAGCCGCACCGCCTTGGGGGAGCGCAAGCGGCCCAGGATGTCGATCGCCGGGACGCGGGCGATGGCGGGGAGCTTCGGCACCTCGCGCAGCAGCGGGTCCACCGCCGCCTCGCCGAGCGTCGCGAGAATGTCGCTGATGCGCAGCGCCGACCAGCGGTTCGTGTCCCGCAGCGCGCCGAGCAGCGACTCCACCGCCTCGAGCCCGCCGATCGCCCCCAGCGCCTTGGCGGCGCGGATGCGGACCTCGGGGACGGGGTCGTTCATCAGCTTCATGAGATCGGGGAGCGGGCGCCGGCTCATCATGCGCCCCAGCTTCTCCGCCCCCTCGACGCGGTTCACCCAGCGGCGGTCGGTGAGCTTGCGGCGCTCCGCCTCGACGAAGCCCAGGTCCTCGAACGCGCTCGTGATGCGCTGCTGCACCTTGCCGCGCACGTAGCGGATCTGGTCGAGCAGCGTCCAGAGGATGACGCGGCGGTCCCAGGCCCCCAGGGGGCCCGCGATGAACGCGCTGAAAACACCCGCGTCGGCGTGGATGTAGGCGTGGATCCTGGGGAGAAAGACGGCGCGCTGGCGCCGCTCGTAGCTCGTGCGCAGCTGGACGTAGAGCTTGTGGCCCAGGGTCGCCGCCAGCACGAGGCCGAACATCCCGCCGACGACGCTGATGACGATCCAGACGAACTGGATCAGCGTCGTCTGGCTCACGCGGGTCTGCGCTCCAGCACCTTGCGGACGCGCGTCACCAGCTCGCGCGCCCGGAATGGCTTGACCACGAAGTCGTCGGCGCCCGCCTCGAGCGCTTTCACGATGTCTTCTTCGCGGCTGTTGGACGAGAGAATGATGACCGGAACCCCTTTCGTCTCGGGTGCGCCTTTCAGCTCGCGCAGCACCTCGAAGCCGTTCTTATACGGCATCAACAGATCGAGAATCACGACGTCGGGGACATGACGCCGGGCCTGCGCCAGTCCCTCGTTCCCGTCCGTCGCCAGGTCCATCGCGAACCCCTGCGCCGTGAAGACGGCCTTCAAAAACTGCCCCATGGCAGCGTCGTCCTCGATCGAGAGGACGTGGGGTTTGGGCGCTTTCTTAGGCATATGAGAATGCCCCAGGCACCCCGCAGCGACTTCCGACATCGCTGAGCGCTGCTCCCTGCGGGGGCCTGACGCGGTTCACGAGCGGAAGCCCCACGGACCTGGGGCATCGCACAAGATAGCGGGGAGGCGTTACGGATGCACCTGAGCGGTGAAATCCGCGCGCAACCCCGATCCCTCGATGACGACCCCCGTCGAGCCCCCCCGCCCCGCAGTAAGAGTAACCGACCCCCCACCCGAGTCCGAAGTGACCTCCGTCACCCGCACGATCCGTTCATCTCCCGAAGACGCGCGCAACCCCGCGACCGGCGCCACATTGCCGAATTTGTCGCGGCCGAACACGCGCAGCTCCGTGGGGCGGCCGCCGAGCAGGACCATCTCCCCGAAGAGCGTGTTCCCGCCCGACAGCACGACGAGCTGCGTCGCCGTTCCCGCCACGGGCGCGAGCTTCGCCTCGCGCACCACGTCGCCGATCGTCCCCGTCACCACCGTCGGCACGCCGGCGCGCTCGCCGAACTGCACGCGCACGCGCGCCCGCCCCGACGAGTCCGTGAGATTCGACGCGGTGCCGACGACCTGCCCGTTCGTCACGGCGAACCGCACCCCCACGCCGGCGAGCGGCGCCCCGGTGCCGTCCCGCACCTCGTAGACGAGCGGTTGCGCCGCCGCCTCCCCCGCCTTGCCACTCTGGTTCATTCCCGAAACGAACCCGGTCCGTTCGGCCGCGGGGCGTCCCAGCTGGATGACCGGCGCCGACGGCGCCGGCGCCGCCGCCGCCGGCGCGGCCACGACCGACAGGTCGAACTCCGCCGGCGCATCGAGCGTATCGCCGCTGCTCTTCGTCTGCGCGGAGAGCCGCGTCGTCCCGGCCGCCGCGCGCACGGTGAACCTGAATTGCGCGATCCCGCGCTCGTCGGTGACCGCCTGGGCGTCCGAGTCGCTCCCCGCGAGCCGCGCCGAGCCGCGCAGCACGAGGCGGATTCCCGACACGGGATCGGTGCCACGCTTCAGCGCGACGCTCACCGTCGCCGTCCCGCCGGCGGGGACGCTGACACGCGACGCGAGCGGCACGGCCACGAGCGGCGGGGGCACGTCGGCGAGGCGCGGCACCGGAATCGGGGCCGGCACGGTGGGGTTCGCGGGCCTGGGGCGCGGGCTCGGACTGGCCGCGGCGGGGGGCCTGGTCCCCCGGGTCGGAGTCGCCACCGGCGTGACCGCGCGGTTGCGCACGCACGTATCGATCGCCTTGAGCAGCGCCGTGTCGCCCCCCAGTTGGGCCAGGTCCTGGCGATCCCGCGCCGTGGGGGTGAACGAGACGCAGCTGCGCCGCACCATGTCGACGATCTGGGGGAGCGTCTGCGTGCTGCCGGTCAGGAGGCGGACGAGGTCGGTCTTGCGCAGCGGGCCGGTGCCCTGGGCGTGGAGACCGGAACTCGAGAGCAGGAGCATGAGGAGAATGCCTGCGCCTCTTTGGCGACACGCTGAAGCGTGTGCCTTGAACAGCACTGCGCTATAGCGCAGTGTCGTTGGAGGCCCACCCTTCAGGGTGTCGCCTCTTCGAGGGCTCACCTGACTCCCCATCACGGCCTCGCACACCCCGGGCGACACGCTAAAGCGTGAGCCCCGCCCTGCACTGCGCTATAGCGCAGTGATTTGTGGGGCGCACCCTTCAGGGTGTCGACCAAACGGCGAGGACCTGAAATCCTGTTCACGGCCTGGTGCACCCCGAGCGGTCGAAATCCCGCTCCACGCTGTCCACCGCCGCATAGAGACGCTGGTCGCGCGTGAAGCGATCCCCATCGAGACTGGGCGCCGCCTTCTTGCCGACGTTGTAGCGCGTCCAGGAATCTTCCATCGCCACCAGCGCCTGGGAGAGTCCGGGACAGCCGGTCTGGTTGGCGGTGACCAGGGCGTTGTAGTAATCGGCGCGCGCGGCGACGGAGTCCGCGTTGCGATCGAGCCGCACCAGGGGAGAATCGACGGGAACGAGTGTCGCCGGTGGTCGGTTGTCGGTCGTCGGTGCTGCGGTCGTCTGTGGCTGGTGCCCAGTCGCTGGTGCGCTCGTACCCGCGCGCCTGGTGGTGTCGGGCGCGACGGCCGCCGCCGCAGCCGATGCCGCCATGCGCGGTTGCAGATAGTACTTCCAGCCGGCGTAGCCGCCGCCACCGAGCAGCAACAACAGGAAGAACGCGACGAGACCGGGATGGCCGTCGGCGCGGCGCGGTGCGAGCGCCGGCGCGAACGGCTTCGGCGTCACCGTCGGACGGCGCAGCGGCGGCGGAGGCGCGGGGTGCGCATCGCGCGCTCGCGGGCGCACCACCCCGGGCTCCGACGCGCGCGCGTCGACGTCGCCCAACTGGTAACCCCCCGCCTCCACGATCGGACGATTCGAGAGCGCGTTGGGCGGCGACTTCATCTGCGTGTCGCGCCGAGGCGGCGGAGCCGCCGGAGGTCTTGCGGGAGCTGCAGGCTGTGAAGGTGGTGGCGCCTGCGGGCGGTCGCCCAGCGCCGGGCGCGCCATCGTTCCCGTCGACGACACCGCCGCGGCGGGCGGACGTGGCTGCGCCGTCGCCATGGGCGCCGCGGGAGCAGCGGGGGCAGCGGGGGCAACGACAGCGGGCTTGGGAGTCGGAACCGCCGGGGCGGGCTTCGGAGTGGGAATCGCCGGCGCGGGCCTGGGCGTCGGCTTCACGAATTGCAGCGCCGAAGGCGTGGGCGGCGGCGTCTCCATCCGCGGCGGCGATCCGTCGGCGTACTTCGCCGCCTTGTCGCCGGTGAGGAAGTTGATCCACGGCAGCACCGACTGCTTCGTCGCGAGTGTGGCGCCATCTTCGGCCTCTTCGATCAGCTCGTAGAACGGCAGCGAGACCGACGTCTCTCCCGGCTTGGGACGGAAGAGGCCCGCCACGTGGCCTTCGTGCTCCGAGCCGAGCACCAGGGCGACATGCCAGGGCCGCTTGAAGTACTGCAGGTGCGTCTCGACGTCGCCGGGGGCGAGCTCGACGGTGATCGGCGGGTGGCTGTGGTACCAGCCGATGAGGTGACCCTCCGTCTTCTTCAGCTCCTCCTGGATCCGGTCCCACAGGCGCGACACGATGACGAGCGTCTTGTCGCCGTAGACCGCCTGGTTCAGACGGATCGTCTGATCGACCACCACGAAGCGCTGGTGGTCCGCCGGGCTTTCGAACAGGTCGCCCACCATGAACCCCATCATCCCCTGGCGCCCCGCTTGCTCGTAATGGGCGTTGATGGCGACGATCGCCTTCTGCTCGATGAAGACGGGATACGGCCCCGACGGCGGCTTGCGCTGCACGCTGCTGGGCGAGGTCGGCGAGGTCGGATGCCAGAGAATCGACGTCCCGAGCGGCGGCTCGCGCAGCAGGTGTACGCCACCGCCCACGAATTGCGTCTCGGCGGGCCGGTCCTCGGGTTCGGGAGGCATGCCGGTCATGCGAGCACCGATCCGACGATCTCGGCGGCGCGCTCGATCTGGCCGCGATCGACATCGCGGTGCATCACGGCGCGCAAGCGCCGGGGCCCGTATTGCGAGATCAAGAGCCCCGCTGCCTGGATACGGCCGTTCACGGCCTGGATGTCATCGCGTTCCCGCACGAGATCGATCATGACGATGTTGCTCTCCGGCTGCTCCACGCGGACCCCGGCGCACGAACCCAGGCGCCCGGCGAAGAGGCGGGCGTGCTCGTGGTCGCGCGGGATGTCGGGGAGATGGTGGTCCAGGGCGTACAGTCCGGCTGCGGCAAGCACACCGGACTGCCGCATCCCCCCGCCCAGTCGCTTGCGGATCTCCCAGGCTGCGGCCCGGCGTGCTCGCGCAAACCCCAGACACGAGCCGACGGGGCATCCCAGGCCCTTGGAGAAACTAACCATAACCGTGTCGAAACCACGCACGAGTCGTGCCGGGGGGACCCCCAGGGCGGCCGCGGCGTTCCACAGCCGGGCCCCGTCGAGATGTAGCGCCAGGCCCGCCTCCCGCGCCACGGCCACGATCTCGGCGAGCCGCTCGAGACCCGTCACCCGGCCACCGGCGAGGTTGTGGGTGTTCTCGACTGTGACGGCCGACACACGCGGGAGGTGCGGAGAGACCGGACGCAGCGCCCCGCGGACGAGATCGCCGCTCAGGCGGCCGTCGGGAGTCTGGACCGGCCGGATCTGGACTCCCAGGATGGCGGCGACTCCCGCCATCTCGTAGTGGAGGATGTGGGCGTTCGCCTCGAGGATCAGCTCGGTGCCGCGCTCGGTGCCGAGGGCGATTCCCGTGAGGTTGGCCTGCGACCCGGAGGGGAAGAACAGCGCGTCCTCCGTCCCGAGGATCGCGGCGACGCGCTGCTCCAGTGCCCGGGTCGTGGGATCGCCGTCCAGCACGTCGTCGCCGACTTCCGCCTCGGCCATGGCGCGCCGCATCGCGGGGCTGGGGCGCGTGACGGTGTCGGAGCGCAGGTCGATCGGCGTCGTCATCCGAGCTGCACCCGCTGCGCGCGGCGCATGCGCGCCAGGTCGTACACTTCGGCGATCTCCCCGCCAATGAGAAAGACACAGTTCGTGTAGTAGATCCAGAGCAGCAGCAGGAAGAACGCGCCCGCGTTGGCGTTGGAGGCGAGCCGGTCGAGCGTCACGAAGTGGGCGACGTAGAGGGTATAGAGCCGCTTCGCCAGCTCGAACGCGAGGGCACAGAACACCGCGGCGACGGTGGCGGTGCGCCAGGCGATGTTGCGGGCGGGGAGGAGCTTGAACACGCAGAGAAACAGCACCGTGCTGAACGAGAAGGCCACGATCTCGAGGCTCAGCCGGTAGATCCATTCGACCAGGAAGCCGGCGCCGAGCTCGGCGGTGGTGCGCGCCTCGAGCGCCGGCAGCAGCGCCGAGCCGAGCAGCAGCACGCCGGTGATCAGGACGAGCCCCAGGTCGTACAGCTTGGCGTGGGGCCAGGAGCGCTTCTCGGGGGTGTCGAAGACGTCGTTCAGCGCGGCGCGCAGGCCGCCGAAGAGCCGCGTCGAGAAGTACAGGAAGAGCGGCAGGCCGATGAGCGTGAGCTGGCCACGGCTCCGCACCACCCCCTGGAGGACGTCCTCGACGTGCCGCACCGCGTCGCCCCCCACGCCGCCCGCGGCGGGCATGAAGCGACGCAGCAGCTCCGCCAGATCGAGCTGCTGCGTGGTGAGCTGGTGCTCGACCAGCGAGCCGACCACGGCGAGCAGCAGCACGAGAAACGGGATCGAGGTGAGGATGACGTCGAACGACAGCGCGCTCGCGAGGAACGGGATGTTGTCCTCGTAGGCGAGCTCGAGGGTGCGCTTGACGACACCCCAGATGGACTGGTGCCAGCCCTCGACGACCTTCTTGCTCATGGACGACAAGAATTTATCGCCCCGCGGCTGTGGGGCGACACCCTGAAGGGTGAGCCCCACACATCACTGCGCGCCGGCTAGACATCCACGACCATGCCATCGTACCCCGGCTCGATCCCGGCCGGCAGCGCCGCGACCAGATCCGCGTGCGGCGTCTCATGCGTCAGGTGCGTGAAGATCGTGCGCCGGGCCCCGATGGCGCGCGCCGTGGCGATCGCTTCGGGGATCGAGAGGTGCAGCGGATGCGGTCGTGACAGCAGCGCGTTCAGCACGAGCACCTCGAGCCCCGCGAGCTGCGCGCGTACGTCGTCGGGGACGGATTTCGCGTCGGTGAGATAGGCGATCGGGCCGATGCGGTAGCCGTACACCGCCGTGTCGCCGTGTGGGAGGAGGAGCGGCAGCACGGCAACCCCGGCGATATCGACCGGCGCGCCCGGCGCGACCGGAAACGCGGCGAGCCGCGGGATGCTGGTCCCGGGTAACGGCTTCAGCGACGCATTGAAGATGTAGTCGAAGCGCCGGGCCAGCTCCTCGAGCGCCGCGGGTGGACCGTAGGCGGGGACGCCACCCTCGTGGCGCACGGAGATGGCGCGCAGATCGTCGATGCCGTGCACGTGGTCGGCGTGCGCGTGGGTGAAGAGCACCGCGTCGATGTCGTCGATGCCGTTCTGGATCAGCTGCAGCCGCAGCTCGGGGGGCGTGTCGATCAGCAGGCGCCGGCCGTTCACCTCGATGACGGCGGCGCTGCGGGTGCGGCGGTCCTTCGGGTCGGTCGAGGAACAGGTGCGGCAATGGCAACCGATCTGCGGGACGCCGAACGACGTCCCGGTGCCGAGCAGGACGAGCCGCGCCGTCAGACTTCCTCGACCTTGATGAGGTTGGTGCCCCCCGAGACCTCCCACGGGACGCCGGCGGTCATGACGATGTGGTCGCCCGGCTGGGCGAAGCCGCGCTTCAGGAGCAGGTCGCGCACCACCTCGAGCATCGCGTCGTAGCCGGGGACGCGGTCGACCTTCACGGGGAGCACCCCCCAGACGAGCGCCAGCTGGCGATACGTGGTGGCGACCGGCGTGACGGCGAGGATCGGGACGGGCGGACGGAAGGCGGCGACCTTGCGCGCCGTGAAGCCGCCCTGCGTGAGCGTCACGATAAGCGGCGTCGCGAGCATCCGGGCCACCGCCGCCGTGCCCAGCGCGATCGCGTCTTCGACCGACACCGTTCCACGAACGGGGCGCACGTCGCCCTCGTCCCGCCCCCGCGCCGGGCTGCGCTCCATCTCGCGGATGATCCGGTCCATCGCGGCGACCGCCTCCACGGGATAGTCGCCCGTCGCCGTCTCGGCGGAGAGCATCACGGCATCGGTGCCGTCGAGGATCGCGTTGGCGACGTCGGACGTCTCGGCGCGCGTCGGGCGCGGGGCGTGCACCATCGATTCGAGCATCTGCGTCGCCGTGATCACCGGCTTGCCGTGGCGGTTCGCCTCCTTGATGAGACGCTTCTGCACGAGCGGCACCGTCTCGAACGGCAGCTCGACGCCGAGGTCGCCGCGCGCCACCATGACGGCGTCGGTGGCCGTGAGGATGCGCTCGAGGTCGTCCAGGGCGGCGGCCTTTTCGATCTTGGCGACGAGCTTCATCGCCGGCGGCACGAGCGCGCGCAGCGCCTGCAGGTCCTCGGCGCGCCGCACGAAGGAGAGGGCGAGGTAGTCGGCGCCGAGCGCGACCGCCGACTTTACGTCGTCCCGGTCCTTGGGGGTGAGCGCCGGCGCGCTGACCGTCAGCCCGGGGAGGTTCATCCCCTTGTGCGACGTCAGCTCGCCGCCGTCGATCACCCGCGCCGTGACGCGCGGCGGGGCGATCTTCGTCACCTCGAGGGAGAAGAGCCCGTCGTTGAGGAGGATCTTCGCGCCGACGCGCGCGTCGGTGGCGAGGTCGTCGTAGGTCGTGGGGATCTGGTCGCCCGTCGCCACGTCCTCGGGGGCGAGCACGACCTCGCTGCCGGGCACGAGCTGGCGCGGCTCGGGCAGCTCGCCGACGCGGATACGCGGCCCCTGGAGATCGACGAGGATCGCGACCGCCTGGTCGCGTCCCCCGGCGACCTCGCGCACCAGCGTGAACCACTGCGCGCGCAGCTCGGGGGTGCCGTGCGAAGCGTTGATGCGAATCACGTTCGCGCCGGCGTCGAGCAGTCCGGTGACGCGCTCGGGCGTCGCGGTCGCGGGCCCCAATGTGGCGACGATCTTGGTTCGACGGCTCACCCCTTCACCCCTCCTGTTGGTTTCGACCGGCCTCACCCCCACCCCCCTCTCCTTGGGGAAGAGGGGGAACTACGATCGCGGGACAAGATATTCGCATTCGTTCCCCCTCTCCGGAACGAGAGGGAGCCAGGGGTAAAGCATCAATTGTCAGAGATCTCGCACTTATCCACAGCATATCAAGGAAAGAACAATGTGGAAAACATGGAATGGCCCGTAATCCGCGCTACGGCGGCATTACCTGTGGTGCTGGTGAGATTGGGATTTGTGCTAAAGTCATGTGGAAAGCCGGGGTACAACTGTCCACTTCGACCAGTGCGACGCTCCTTTCCACATTCTACTTTATTACTTCGAGCTGCCTGCCGTCGAGCCGTCGCTTGTACTCCTCCAGGAGATGCACCGTCCGCTGCACCGCGCTCGCCGGCATCCCTTCGATCGACCGGGCGGCGAGGCGGCGTTCCAGCTGGCCGACCCGCAACAGCACCTCGATTCCCCGGCGTGTGAGGGTGACCCGCACTCCCCGGTCGTCCTCGGGATCTGGAGTGGTTTCGACCACCCCCTTTGTCTCGAGACGCTGAATGAAGGTGGTCGCCGCGGCCCGGGACACGCCCAGGCGCTGAGCGATGTCGGATGGGCGGGCGCCGTCGGGTCCCGCCTCGTCCACGGCCGCGAGGGCGGCGTGGGCCCGGTGCGAGAGGCCGTAGGCTCGGAACGCCCGATCGCCGGAGCGCTCCAGGGCCGCGGCGGCCGCGCTGAGAGCGTCGGCCAGCTGAAGGGCGAGCTCGGATCGGTCAGGCATCCTTAGCTGTCGAGTGTCAGGGGCTGGGTGTCAGGTGCCGGGTCTATTGGCGTGAATTCAATTAACATGTTGATAGTTAATATAATAATCACATACCCTGCCCACAACCAGGCCCGTTCTCGACCCCTGGCACCTGACCCTGACACCTGACCCCTATCTTTTCCCACCATGATCGAGGTCGAGTCCCTGACCAAGCAGTACGGCGAGCTCGCCGCCGTCTCCGATCTCTCGTTTACCGTCGCCCGGGGCGAGGTACTGGGACTCGTGGGTCCCAACGGGGCCGGCAAGACGACGACGCTGCGCAGCCTCGTCGGGATCGTGCGCCCCACGAGGGGGCAGATCCGGATCGGGGGGCACGACCTGGAGCGGGAGCCGGTCGCCGCGAAGCGGCTCCTCGCCTTCATGCCGGACGAGCCGCACCTCTTCGAGTACCTCACCGTCGAGGAGCACCTGCGCTTCATCGCGCGACTCCACCGGGTGAGCGATGTGGAAACCCGCATCCCTCCCCTGCTCCAGGAGCTCGAGCTGTCGGACAAGGCCCGGTCGCTGCCCGGAGAGCTGTCGCGCGGAATGCGCCAGAAGCTGGTGATCGCCTGCGGTCTGCTGCACGACCCCCAGGTGCTGCTGTTCGACGAGCCGCTCACCGGCCTCGACCCCGCCGGGATCCGCCGCATGAAGCAGACGATCGTGGAACGGGCGCGCGCCGGGGCGGCGGTGCTGCTCTCCTCCCACCTGCTGCACCTCGTCGAGGAGATCTGCACCCGCGTCCTCATCATGCAACGCGGGCGGATGGTCGCGATCGGGACGCTGCCCGAGATCCTCGCCGGCCGCCCCGACCTCGCCGGGAAGAGCCTCGAGGACGTGTTCCTGGCTCTGACAATGGAAAGCAGTTGATCGACGCGGCGCTGTATCTCTCGCGGCGGTCGTTCAGCAACGCGCTGCAGCGCCGGATCCAGCGGCTGCGCCAGCCCAAGTACCTCTTCGGATTTCTGATCGGGCTCGGCTACTTCTACTGGATCCTGATGCGCCCCGGATCCGCCCGCGCCGCGCTCATGCCGAACCCCGGGCTCGGCTGGGTGGTCGCGGCGCTCGGCGTCGGGGCGACCGCCCTCCTGACCTGGATCTTCGGCTCCGCCGAAACGCCGTTCGCCTTTCAGCTCGCCGAAACCGATCTCGTCTTCACCGCCCCGTTGACGCGCCGGGCGGTGATCCAGTTCCGTATCCTGCGCAGCCAGCTGCCGCTGCTTCTCTCGGCGGCGTTCTCCGTCCTGGTCTTCTCCCGGGCCGATCTCGTCACCCGGGTCTTCATCCGCGTCCCCGCCCTCTGGCTCCTCTACTTCACGCTGCAGCTGCACGCCGCGAGCGCCGCCCTGGTGCGTGCCAGCCTCACCGAGCAGGGGGTGACTGGCGCACGCCGCCGCGCCATGACGCTCTTCGTCATGGCGCTCGCTGCGACCGGGCTCTCGTGGGGGGTGCGCGGTGCTCTCCCCGCGGTGGTCGACGCGTTCAAGGTCGATCCGGGGAACGGCTTCCTGGTCCTCGAGCGCGTGCTGCGCCACGGCGTGCTGGGCGTCGTCACCTGGCCCCTCTTCGCCGTCACGGGTCCGCTCGTCACCACGAGCGCCGGGGAGTTTCTGCGGCGCCTCCCCGCGGCGCTCCTCGTGGCGGCGGTGTTCTACATCTGGGTGGTGCGCTCCACGCTCGCCTTCGAGGAGGCGGCGGTCGAGCACGCCAACAAGGTGGCCCGCCGCATCGAGGCGATGCGCCGCGGCAGGGGCGAGCCGCGCGCGCGGCGCGGCGGCACCGCCCCGATCTTTCCGCTCCATGCCCGCGGCGCGCCGGCGACGGCGCTCGTATGGAAGAACGTGACCGGCGCGCTGCGCGAGTTCCGGCTGCGCACGCTGTTCATCATCCTCGTGCTGGTGGTGGCGATGGGGGTCGTGCTGGGGCAACCCGGCGCGGGGGGGCCGGACCTCGTGGCGCTGCTGGCGCTCTCCCTGACGGGCGTCGCCGTCCTCTTCGGGCCGCTCGCGCTGCGCTACGACCTGCGCCGCGATCTCGAGCTGCTCGACGTGCTCAAGGCGATTCCGCTGCGCGGCTACGCCCTCGTCGCCGCCGAGGTCCTGGGTCCCGCCCTGGTCATCTCGGGGATCGCGATCCTCGGCTGGACGACGGCGTTCGTCGCGTCGCTGGCGAGCAGGTCGGTTTCCCTGGCGGTCGGGGAGCGGGTCGCCCTCCTCGCCGGCCTCTCCCTCCTCACCCCGCCCGTCGTGGGGCTCCTCTTCCTGGTCCAGAACGCGGCGGCGCTCCTCTTCCCCGCCTGGAGCGCGATCGGCCCCGAGCGCGCCACCGGCTTCGAGGCCACGGGGCAGCGCATCGTCACGTTCCTCGGCACCGGCATCGCCCTCGTGGTCGCCGTCCTGCCCGCCGCCATCGTGGGTGGCGTCGCGGCGGTGCTCGCCCGGGCACTCGGCGCCGGCCCGATCGCGGCGGGACTCACCTGGGCGATCGTGGGAGCGCCGGTGTTAGGGGCGGAGTGTTATCTCGCTGTACGACTGTTGGGACCGGTATTGGAGAAACTGGAGCCGGCGGGGATCAAGTAACAACAGCGTCGTCGCGTTTGCTTCTAGCAGGTCACCGACCAATCCACCGCCGCCTCCCCCTTACACCGCGTGCATTTCAGCATCGTCGGCTTGCCGCCGAATTCCTGGCGCTCGTTGCAGGAGGGGCACACGGCGTAGGTCTGCGTCACGGGCTCCCGGTTGCCGCCGAGAGTGGGGCGCATGACGCCGGTGCGGACCACGATGCTCCAGTGATCGGGCGGGGTGAGGCGGACCTGCAGGTCGGCGCGGGAGAGCCGCACCCGCTTCTCGTGCACGTCGAGGACGATGTGGTCGTCGGATTCGTCGACGATGGGGTACCAGGCCCCGCGGCGGAGGATGTCCGCTACGGAATCGAGACAGCGGGCCCAGCCTTTGGACGCCATGGACCCCCAAGATAGCCCGAGCCGCTATTTTGCGGTATGCGTGAGCTCGGTCGCCTCGTCCGTCTCCAGATCCAACGCAGCACGTTGAAGACCGGTGTCAAACCAGAACGGCGCTACGACCCCGCGCCGATCCTCTCGGTTGTGCGGCTGGCGCTGTCCCCGGACGGCGTGATGGGGGCCGCGGACGGCAGCTGGATCGTCGACGTGCACCATCGCGCCCACCCCGCGACCAAGAACGAGGACGGCCTGCACGGCGTCTCGGTCGGGTTCACCGGGCACTACGCCGCGATGCGCGAGCGGTTCGGTCCCCACCTCGTCACCGGCTGCGCCGGCGAGAACCTCATCGCCGAGACGCCGGGACGCCTCTCTCTCGACGACGTGGCGCGCGGGTTGGTCATCGTCGGTCCCGGCGGCCAGGAGCGCGCCCGCCTGCGGGTCCTCCAGGTCGCGCACCCCTGCCGGCCGTTCACCGCCTGGGCCCAGGGAAGCAACAGCGAGAGCGCGACGTTGAAAGAGAACCTGCAGTTTCTGGAGGACGGAATGCGAGGATTCTACTGTACGGCGCTGGGGGCGGGTGAGGTGGAGGTCGGCGATCTGCTGGTGGCACTCTGAGAGCGTCTCCGCCTCTCAGCTCAACTCGTCCCACGCCAGTATCGCCGAGTTATGACAGCGATCGCACGTCAGCCGTTTCGAATCCGCGCCGAACGCCTGGCGGTGGCGGCAGGCGGGGCAGACGGCGTAGGTGAGCGGGAAGATGCGGCCGATGCGCTCGATCAGCCGCGGCTCGCAGCGCACGATCGTCCAGCGCTCGGGCGGCTGGTAGCGGATCTCGAGGAGGCGCCGGTCCACCGGCACGTTGTGGCGGTTGACGTCGAGCACCACGATGTTGCTCGACGACATCCGCACCACGGGATACCAGGCGCCGCGCCGCAGGGTGTGGGCGCCGGCGGGACCCACGCGCGCCCAGCCCTTCGGCTGGAGGCGGGTCGGAGTGATTCGCTGGGCTTCCATCGCGCTCGTCATCCCTCTGATGCTACACCGCGGCGCCGCGTGGCGGCGTGACTGCTGTCACACAAGGGGCGTGAGGTTCGGGCTCAGCCGCACTCGCTGAAACCGCACACATGGCATTTGACACACCCCTCCGCGAACGCAAGCTGCGAGCCGCAGTCCGGGCACGTGCCGATGAAATCCTGGCCCTGCTCGGGCGCGCGCAGCGCCGCTTCCCCCTGGCCGCCCGTCACGATGTCGGCGGGACGCAACGCTTCCCGCGCAGGTGTGGCGCCCGTGCCCAGAAGGTCCTGCTGCACGCCCTGCTTCTCCTGCAGCCACTTTTCGATCGCGATACCGATCGCGTCGGGCACCGAGAGCACCTTGTTCGGCCCCAGCCCGACGACGCGGTCGGAGGAGATGCCGCGCACCTGGCGGTGGATCTCCGCCAGCGGGATCCCGGAGCGGAGCGCGAGCGAGATGAGCCGGCCGATCGCTTCGACGTCCGCCATGACCGGCGCCCCCGCCTTGCCGAGCGACATGAACACCTCGAACGGCTGGCCTTTGTCGTCCTCGGTGATGGTCACGTAGATCGTGCCGAGCGGCGTTTCGAGCCGCCGCGTCGTGCCACGCAGCAGATCGGGGCGGGAGCGCTTGGTGCGGCGCTGCAGGTTCTCCGTCTCGACCTCGTGCAGCAGAGTCCGGGTGCGCGCCAGCTCGGCCTCGAGCTCGGCGACGTGCCCCAGCGCCTCCGCCAGCTGGCGCGACAGATCCGGCGCCGGCGCGGCGCCTCCCGCGCCCGTCTGCTCCTGCACCTTTTTGGCGGTCGAGCCGGTCGACAGCACCTGCATCTCGCGCGAGCCGTCGCGGTAGACGGTGACGCCCTTGCAGTCCAGCTCGAACGCCAGCCGGTAGATCTGCTCGACGTCCTCCTCGGTCGCCTGATTCGGGAAATTGCACGTCTTGGAGATCGCCGAGTCGGTGAACGTCTGGAACGCCGCCTGCATGCGGATGTGCCACTCGGGGGTGACGTCGTGCGCCGTGACGAACACGCGCTGCCACTTCGCCGGCACCTCCGGGAAGTGAATGTGCCCGCTCTCGGCGATGCGCTGCATCAGCTCCTCCGAGTACCACCCCTCCTGCTTCGCAACGGCCACGAACTCCTCGTTGACGTCCGGCATCAGGACGCCGGCCTGGTTGCGCATGAACGCCACCGCGAAGAGCGGCTCGATCCCCGAGCTGCACCCCGCGATGATCGAGATCGTCCCGGTGGGGGCGACCGTCGTCAGATTGCAGTTGCGCAAGGCGCGCTCGGGACGGATGCGTGCCCCCTTCGCGTCGCGCGCGCAGCTGGCGTCTGGGCCCCAGATCGAGCGCTGCCACTCCGCGAAGGTCCCGCGCGTTTCGGCCAGCTTCTCGGAGGCGATCTTCGACTCCTCGTCGACAAACCTCATGAGCGTGCGCCCCAGCTGCACGCCTTCTTCCGAGTTGTAGGGGATGCCGAGCTGCACGAGCAGGTCGGCCCACCCCATGATCCCGAGCCCGATGCGCCGGATCCGCTTGGCGAGATCGTCGATCTCGGGAAGCGGGTACTTGTTCGCATCGATGACGTTGTCGAGGAAGTGCGTGCAGAGGTGCACGGCGGTGCGCAGCCGGTCCCAGTCGACGGCGCCGTCCTTCACGAACAGCCCGACGTTGATCGAGCCGAGGTTGCAGACGTCGTAGGGGAGCAGCGGCTGCTCGCCGCAGGGGTTCGTCGCCTCGTAGCTGCCCAGCGCCGGCACCGGGTTGTACTGGTTGGCGCGGTCGATGAAGAACACGCCGGGCTCGCCCGTCTTCCACGCGCCGTGCACGATCTTCTTGAACACCTCGCGCGCGTCGAGCTGCCCCACCACCTGCTTGGTGCGGGGGTGGATCAGATCGTAGGAGCGGCCTTCCGCCACCGCGTCCATGAACGCGTCGGTGACCGCCACCGAGATGTTGAAGTTCGTCACCTGCGTGAGGTCGTCCTTGCAGGAGATGAACTCGAGGATGTCGGGGTGGTCGACGCGCAGGATGCCCATGTTGGCGCCGCGCCGCGTGCCGCCCTGCTTCACGACGTCGGTCGAGGCGTCGTACAGCTTCATGAACGAGACCGGACCCGAGGCGACGCCCATGGTAGAGCGCACCACGTCGTTCTTGGGACGCAGGCGGGAGAACGCGAAGCCGGTGCCGCCGCCCGACTGGTGCACCAGCGCCATGGCGCGCAGCGTGTCGTAGATGCCGCTCTTCCCGTTGGACAGCGCGTCGTCCACCGGGAGCACGAAGCACGCCGACAGCTGGCCGAGCGGCCGGCCGGCGTTCATCAGGGTGGGCGAGTTGGGCATCCAGACGCGCGTCGCCATCAGCTCGAAGAAGGCCTCGGCGAGCGCCTCGACGGCCTTGTCGGAGGCGCCGTAGGTCTTGTCGGGCGCGGCGATGGTGCGCGCCACGCGCCAGAAGAGGTCTTCGGCCCGCTCGACGGGCTTGCCCTGATCGTCCTTGACGAGGTAGCGGCGCTCGAGGACGGTGAGGGCGTTGGCGTTCAGGTCGAGCGTTCCCTTGCGGCGTGTAGTCATGACGGGCGGACCCTCAGTGCAACCGAAAAGTCGGTAGAGGTTGGTGGAGGATATGAACGTCCACAACCTTCTGTAGAGACGCGGAAGGGCAAGGTAGGGACGTCATCTTGCCCGGGCAAGTTTTTCGACAAACGCCGTCACTCCGCCGCTTCTCGTGTTTCCACATCACAAACCTGTCCGTGCGGGCGGAAAGTTCCCGGCGCGATGCCGCGCCGCCTCCACCACGTAGTGCTGCCACGTCTCCCGGATACGCGCGCGCAATGCGTCGTCCACCGCCCGCACGACGCGCGCCGGCACGCCCATCACGAGCGATCCCGGCGGCACCACCATCCCTTCCCGGACCACCGCTCCCGCCGCGACGACGCTCCCCGTGCCGATTCGTACCCCGTTGAGCAGGATGCTCCCCATCCCGATGAGACACTCGTCTTCCACGACGCAGCCGTGCAGGATGGCCCGGTGTCCCACCCCGACGCGCGCGCCGATCAGCGCCGGCCGCCCGGCGTCGACGTGCACGATGCTGCCGTCCTGAATGTTGGTGGAGGCGCCGATCACGATGCGATCCATGTCGCCGCGCAGCACGCACGCGTACCACACGCTCGCCTCCGGGCCCAGGGTGACGTCGCCCATCACCCACGCACCGGGTGCGATGAACGCCCGGGGATCGATCTGCATTACTGGCGCTGCGGCAGGATCTGTTGCTGGGTCCAGGCGTCGACCGGCTCGCCGTTCTTCTGGGCCGGCGTCCACTTGAGCTGCTTGGCGAACTCGAGGGCCTGCTGGGTGAACGTGCTGTCGTTGGAGGGAGTCAGCACCCGCGCGTCCACCGTCGAGCCGTCCTGGGAGACGTGCACCAGCACGATCACGAGGCGCGGCACGTCGATCGTGCCGGCGGGCAACGTCACGCGCGGAGCCGCGAGCGGTGCCGGACGGGTGTCGAAGCAGGAGCCGTCGCGGTTGTAGGTCGGGCCGTACGTGTCACAGGTGACGGGACCGCCGCTGCCGCTGCCGGCGGTCGCGCCGCCGACCACCATCGGCCGCTGCAGCTCGATCGTCACGGAGGTGGTGCTCCCCGGGTTGATCAGCACCGACCGCTCGAGCGGCTTCCACCCCTCCGCCTGCACCGCCAGCTTGTACGTCCCCGGCGGCAGGTCGAGCTGCGTTCCCTTCACGGGCTGCCCGTCCATCGTCACCTTCGCGCCGTCGGGGATCGTGCCGAGCAGCTTCAGCCGGCCCGGCGTCCCGGGAGCCACGGTCGAGCCGCCGCGCGCGGCCGTATCTCCGGCCGGGCGCGGACCCGAATCGGCGCGGGCCGTGCTGTCGGCGAGCTGGGCGCTGTCGCGTGCGACGACGCCGGAGTCGGGTGCCACGCCGTGTCCGAAGATCAGCCCCCGCTTGTACGCGAAGAACCCGCCGCCGCCCAGGATCCCGCCCACGACGAACAGCCAGATGAGCAGCGCCACGAGGGTGGAGCGCGGCTTCTCCTGTCCCGGGATCGGCGGCAGCCCGGCGCTGACGCGCGGCAGCGGCGTCGTGGGCGCGGTGGAGAGCTTCGGGAAGGCGAGCGACGGGATGGCGCGCGTCTGGGCGGAGGAGATGCCGGTGGCGACGAACCCCGCCCCGCTCTCCAGCACCTCCGCCAGCTCGTCGGCGGTCTGGAAGCGCTCGGCGGGGAGCTTGGCCATCATCTTCTTGATGATCTCGAAGAGATCGACCTGCTCCTGGGTCTCGAGCGGCGGAACCGGGAGCGGCTCCATGATGTGCTTGTAGCCGATCGAGAACGAATCCTCGCCGTCGAACGGCACCAACCCGGTGAGACACTGGTAGGCGACGACGCCGAGTGAGTAGATGTCGCTGCGGCCATCGAGCTGCTGGGCCCGCGCCTGCTCCGGGCTCATGTAGTGCGGCGTGCCGATCGCCATCCCCGTGCCGGTGAGCTTCGAGCCGGTGGCGGCCTTGGCGATGCCGAAATCGGCCACCATCGCCTGCCCGTGCTCGTCGAACATGATGTTGTCGGGCTTGATGTCGCGGTGCACCGTCCCGTCGGTCCGATAGGCGTACGCCAGGGCGCGGGCCACCTGCACGAGGATCTGCCGGATCTCCACCGGCGGGAGCGCGCCGCGCGAGGCGAGCAGCGTGGCGAGCGAATGGCCCCGCAGGTACTTCATCGTGAAGTAGATGACGCGGCCCGATTTTCCGACGCGGTGAATCGGGACGATGTTGGGGTGCTCGAGCTTCGCCGCGGTGCGCGCTTCGCGCATGAAGCGCTCCACGAACTCCTTGTCGAACGACAGCGAGAACGGCAGGACCTTCAGCGCGACATCGCGCTCCAGCAGCCGCTCCTTGGCGTGAAACACGATCGCCATGCCGCCCCGGCCCAGCTCCTTGATGATCTCGTACTCGTCCTTCAGCTCGGCGCGGACCAGGTCGACTTCGGAGGGCTCCTCGGGGGCGGCGGCGCTACTGAGTGGTACCGACGTGGAGAGGTCGGCACCGCAAGTCTTACAGAACTTGAAGGCTTCGTCGTTCGCGGCGCCGCAGTGGGGACAGAACAATGACCGTAACTTATGGAAGAGCGCGCGAGGGTGTCAACGCGCGCTCGCGCGCTCCCGCAGGAATGCCTCGATCCCTCGCACCAGCCCCCGGGCGTAACGCCATTGCCCCGCCTCGCCGGCCAGGAGCGCCTCCTGGTCCGGCATCATCATGAAGGCCCCCTCGGTGAGCGCTGCCGGCATCCACGTGGGCCGCACCAGGGCGTAGTCCCCCCGGCCGAGGCCGAGGTCGCGCAGGCCGAGCGACGCGACGAGCGCCCGATCGAGCGAGCGTCCCAGGTCGGCGCTGCGTGGATGGAAGTAGTACACGCTCGTGCCGTTATTGATGAAAGGGTTCACGCCGTCGGGCAGCGCGTTGGCGTGAATCGACACGAGCACGTCGGCGTCGTGCAGCTCCGCCAGCCTGGTACGCGGGTAGAGGTCGAGGGGCGACGCGTCCGTCCGGGTCAGCAGCACCGTCGCGCCCCCCGCCTCGAGCAGCGATTTCGCCTTCAGGGCGACGGCGAGCGTCACCACCGGCTCGTGCACGCCCGTGGGACCGGTGGCGCCCAGCGGTGGGTGCCCGGGATCGAGGACGATGGTGCGCCCGCGCAGGGGAGCGCGCGGGTCGATCGCCGGGGGGCGGCGCACTTCGAGCAGCAGATCGCGCCCGTCGAAGCGCGTACGGTAGCCCCAGACGGGACGCGCCAGCTCCAGCGTGATCACGAGCTCGTCCCGGGTCTCCTGGCGGTAGCTCATGCGCTCCACCAGCGAATCGGTCGGGCCATACTGCATCCAGTTCACGTCCGAGTGCCCGCCGTAAATGCGCAGCGCCAGGGTGCGGTCCCCTTCCTCTATGCGGTAGGGCAGGCGGTCGGGGAGCGGGACGCGCAGCGTCACCGAGTGCGGTCCCGGGGTGAGCCGCACCGAGCCCACCACGCCGTCCGGCGGTGGGGTGCCCGCGGGGAGCGGGTGCACGTCGCTGGCGTTGACCCATGCCCACTGCGTCGCGGAAAGAGCGAGCCGCACCTGGTCGTTCCAGACACCGCTCTCCACCGCGCGCGTCCCGGTCGGGAAGAACCACTGATACGTCCCGTAGGGGACCGCCTTCCCCACCGTCAAGGAGTCGGTGGTGCCGGTGCGCGCCGTGTCGTCGTCGAGCACGATGACTCGAGGGTGCGTCAGATCGAGCGTCTGGAGCGCGAGCGGCCAGAGCGCGCGCGCAGTGTCCGTGCCGTTGATGACTTCGAGCAGGGCGCTCGAATCGACGGGCTCGGCGGCGAGCCGGCCGACGTAGCGGTCGCCGTGTGCCGGCAGGTGCAGCGCCCCGGTGTCGGTCCCGAAGGCTCTGATGCCCCACGCGGGCTCGTCGGGGAGCGAGTCGGGGACGAGGGGAACGATCCCGCCGCTGCGCAACAAGAGGCGCACGACGGACCCCGGTGCCGCGCGGACGGCGAGCCGCAGTCCCTCCCCCGCCGGCCAGCGCAGGCTCCCGGCCGGCTCGAAGCTGCCGGTATCGATCCACGCGGGGGCCTGTGGTGGATGAAATCGCGGCGCGATTCGGACGCGCCACTCCAGAGACTGGCTGTCGGTCGTCGTGCGAGCCGTGATCGGAACGACGTACGCCGTGTCGTCGGGGAGCGGAATCCAGGCGATCCATCCCCCGCTGGGCGCAACCGGCACCGGCACACCGGCCACGGTGACTCGTGCGTCCGCCGTTCCGGCGCTGCCAAGAATGAACTCGCTGTCGGTCGGCTGGACGAGGTCCGTCGCGGCGGGATAGACGACGGCGATCCGCAGGGGACCCTGGGCCCGTGCGGGCGCCGGCATGGCCCGCGGAGCGACCGGAGCCGGCGCGATTCCTCGAGCCCCGCCGCACGCCCCGGCCATCAGGGTGGCGATCGAGACCCACATTGCGGGTCGCATTCGGAGCGAAGTTACGCGCTCCCCTTTCGACCCGCCAAGTTGCGCAATAGATTGGCGTACCATAACTTCTGCGCCCGACGAGGAGATGCGTCGCCCGTGACCACCTGTGCCTACTGCGGACGCGCCAACGAGTTGGGTGCCCTGTTCTGCATGGACTGCGGCAAACCCCTCTCCCAGGCCGCCGCGGCGAAAAAGGTCGTTCCGACTCCCGTCCCCGGCGACGCCTCCGCCCCAGCCCCCGCACCCATGGTCCCAGACCTCGACAGCTCGGCCCTTTCCCCGGCCGGTCTCACCTGTCCGTTCTGCAACGGCCGGATCGACGGGTTGCTCCCCTACTGCCCCCATTGTGGCCGGCGGCTGTCGGCGCCGGGGTCGGGGCCGGCGTGCGCGCGCTGCGGTTCGCCCGTCGTGCCGGGGACCCGGTTCTGCGCGACCTGCGGCTCGCCGCTCGAGGACGAGCTTTCCGCCGGGTCCGGGCTGTCGCGGCCCTCGTCGCGCCCCGCCGCCCGCACGGAGTTCCTGGTCCGCCTCGTACTCATGAACGACACCGGGGACGACCTCCAGACGTTCGAGAGCCGTACCACCGACACGACGATCGGGCGCGGCGAGGGGGACCTCCGCTTCCCCGACGACGCGTTCATGTCGCCGCTGCACGCCAAGCTGTCGTGGGAAGACTCGAAGCTCGTGGCTCGCGACCTGGGGAGCCGCAACGGCACCTGGGTGTTCGTCGAGCAGCCTCACCGGCTGACGGAAGGGGACCTCCTGTTGATCGGCTCACAGATCGTCCGGTTTCGCCGGCTCGGTTATCCCGGGCCCTACGCCCCGGAGGTCGACGCCACGAAGCGCATGGGCAGCCTCACCCCCGCGGCGGACATCGCGTCGCTGACGCAGCTGCGCGCCGATGGCAGCGCCCGCGATGTGATTCAGCTCTCCCCGGGGCGTGACCTCATGATCGGCCGCGAGAAGGGCGACTGGATCTTTCCCTACGACCCGTCGATGAGCGCCCAGCACGCGCTGGTGCGCTCCGAGGACGCCGACTTCGTGGTGGTGGACGCCGGCAGCCGCAACGGTATCGCGGTCGCGGCACGCGGCGCGATGCCGCTCAAGGACGGGTCCCGTATTCTGGTGGGCGACAAGCTGCTGCGTATCGAGATCCCGTGAAGATCTGCCCGGTCTGCTCCCGGCAATATCCGGACGACATCCGCTTCTGTCAGGACGACGGCACGACGCTTCGGGCCGCCGCCCCGGCGACGAGCCTCGTCGGTCAGGTGGTGGCCGACCGCTACCACGTGATCAAGAAGCTGGGCGAGGGCGGCATGGGCCAGGTGTACCTCGCCGAGCACGTGAAGATGGGGCGGCGCAGCGCGATCAAGGTCATGAGTCCCGCGATGGTGCACGACCCCGACGCGGTGGCGCGCTTCAACCGCGAGGCCGCGAACGCGAGCCGCATCACCCATCCGAACGTGTGTGCCGTCTACGATTTCGGCGAAACGCCGGACGGGCTGATCTACCTCGCGATGGAATTCGTCGAGGGCGAGCCGCTCACCGCGATCATCGAGCGCGAGGGCGCGCTGCCGCTCGCGCGCGCGACCGCGATCTTCAAGCAGACCGCCGACGCGCTGCAGGCGGCGCACGACCTCGGCATCGTGCACCGCGATCTGAAGCCCGACAACATCATGGTGGCGCGGAGCCGCGACGGCGGCGATCTCGTCAAGGTGGTGGACTTCGGCATCGCCAAAGCGGTGGGCGGCGATGACGCGGGCCAGAAGGTGACGAAGACCGGCCTTGTGGTAGGCACACCGGAGTTCATGAGTCCCGAGCAGCTGTCGGGCGACAAGGTGGACGGCCGCAGCGATCTCTACTCCCTGGCCCTCGTCTACTTCCGCATGCTGACGGGCCAGCTGCCGTTCCAGGCGGACTCGGTGCAGGAGACGATGATCAAGCGGCTCACCGACGAGCCGGCGAAGCTCGTCGAGGCCCGCCCCGATCTCGCCTTCCCCGACGGGCTGCAGCAGGTGTTCGACACGGCGCTGGCCCGCACCCCCGCCGAGCGCTACCAGACGGTGGCCAAGTTCGCCGACGACGTCGTCGCGGTGGCGGGGCTCG
>JAWOLH010000056.1:0-30705 GCA_033853695.1 Gemmatimonadales bacterium
GCGGCGCGCGATCGCCCGCTCCCGGCGAACCCGACGCTCCAGGCTGGGCGGGCGGCCGCCCGTGCCGCGGCGGCACGGACCCTCGAGACCTCCCGCGCGTTCCTGCCGACGCTCACCGCCGATGCTCAGGCGGTCCGCTCGACCGACCCCGTGGCGGTGTTCGGGATGAAGCTGCGCCAGAGCACGTTCACCGCCGGCGACCTGAGCCTCGGCGCCCTGAACAGTCCGTCGCCCTACACCGACTACTCCGCCCGCGTCGGGCTCGAGTGGCCGCTCCTGAACCTCGAAGGTTGGTACGGGCACGCGGCCGCCGGTCGCGCGTCGGCGGCCGAGGCCGCCGGGGCCCGGCGCGCCGCGGGTGCGACCGTGTGCAGCGTGACGCGCGGGGAGTGGGACGCCGTGCTCGCCCGCGCACGGGTAACGGCGCTCGACACCGCCCTCGCCGCGGCCAACGCCCACGCCCAACAGGCCGACGACCTTCATCAACAAGGACTGGTCTCCGGCCTCGACGCGCGGCTCGCGCGGCTGCGCGTCGCGCGCCTCGAGGCGCAGCGGGTGGCCGCCGCGACCGATGCCGACAATGCGCTGGCGGCACTAGGCGCGCTCCTCGCGCTACCGGATTCCGCTCCCCTCCGCCTCGTCGATTCGCTCCGCGAAGCGGACCCCGGTGATTCGGTTCGTCCCGCAGCGGCGAGCGCCACCCGAGGCGATCTCGCCGCCCTGGAGCAGGGGGTCCGCGCGGCCGATCTCGGTATGCGCGCGGCCTGGGCCGCCAACCTGCCCTCGGTCGCGGTGTTCGGGAATCTGGCCCAGCACAGTCACATGGGGCCGCTCAACGGCGGCAGTGGTGACTGGACTGTTGGAGTGGGGCTCGTTTGGCGTCCCTTCGCCGGTCTCTCGGGAGTGGGAGCGGTCCAACGAGCGCGGGCCGAGCGCGATGCCGCTGCGGCGCGACGGGACGCTGCGGCGCGCCAGGCGCGGCTCGAGGTCGCACAAAGCGAGCGCCTGCACGAGGCCGCGCGGCGTCGCATGACGGTTGCCCAGGACGCGCAGCGCGAAGCGCTGGTGGCTCTCGATCAGGCCAGGCTCCGCTACCGCACCGGCGCCGCGACGATCTCCGAGCTGCTCGACGTCCAGGCGGCCCTCACCGATGCCGAGCTGGAACTGCTCGCGGCCCGACACGACGTCCTTGTCGCGGCCGCTCTTCTCGACTTCGCCAATGGAGTGTTCGATCAATGACCGCCCGCTTCGTGCTCCCCTCGCTGGGGCTCGCCGTCATCGCCTGTGGCACCGGCAAAGCCGCGCTACCGGACGCGAAGGTGGCCCCACCGCTCTCCATCGTGGTCCGTGCCGAGTCGCTCGGGACCAACGTCCCGATCGACGGAAGCGTCGCGGCGCGGCGTCGCGCCGATATCGCCACGCGGCTCATGGCGCGCGTTACGGCGGTGGCGGTAGACGTGGGGACGCCGGTGCGCGCCGGCCAGGTGCTGGTCCGACTGGGCGTGGAGGATGTGGCGGCCAGCCGCAGCCGGGCCGCGGCGGCGCGGGACGCCGCGCTCGCCGCCCGCGACGAAGCGGCGCGCCAGTCTGCCCGCATGGACACGCTCCTGGCCAGTGACGCGGTGGCGCGCGTGCAGCGGGATCAGGCCCAGCTCTCCCTGGCGCAGGCGCAGGCCCAGCTTGCCGGCGCCGAGGCCGCGCTCCAGGACGTGGCCACCGCGGAGGGGTACGCGCAGATCGCGGCGCCCTTTGCGGGGGTCGTCGCGAGCCGGTCGGTCGATCCGGGTGACCTCGCATCCCCGGGTGTTCCACTCGTGGTCCTCGAGGACGACGGTCCGCGCGACGCGGTATTTGCAGTCCCGGCCGATCTGGCGGCCGGACTCGCGCCGGGCCGGAGGATCGCGATCGTGGATCAGGCGGGCCATGTATCGACGCTGCCGGTGCGCGTCATCGCTCGCGCGGCCGATCCGGTCACCCGCACCGTGGAGCTGCGCATCGCCACGCCGCGAGACTGGCGCACCGGTGTCGCGGTCACGGCGCTGGTCCCCGCCGGAGTTCACGCCGGCGTGGCCGTCCCGGCGAGCGCGATCGTGCGCCGCGGTGAGCTCACCGGCCTGCGGGTCGTCATGGACGACGCGGTCGTGCTGCGCTGGGTACGCCTCGGCCGGCCGGTGGTGTCCGCGGATGGCGGCGATACGGGGCGCGTGGAAGTGCTGAGCGGTCTCGAGGCGGGAGACCGGATCGTCCCATGAAGACCGGTCCGTCCGGCGCGCTGGCGCAGCGCTTCCTCACCTCGAAGATCACCCCCCTCCTCGTGGGGGCATCGCTGCTCGCGGGCGTGGGAGGGATGCTCGCGACCCCGCGCGAAGAAGAGCCGCAGATCCGCGTGCCGATGATCGACGTCGCCGCGGGCTTGCCCGGCGCCACGCCGCGCGAGGTGGAGCGGCGGCTCGCCGAGCCGCTGGAGCGGGCCATCTGGGAGATTCCAGGGATCGAGTATGTGTACAGCGCGTCGTATCCCGATGGCGTTCTCGTCACGGCACGCTTCAAGGTGGGTACCGACCCCGAAGTCGCGCTGACACGCCTGTACGGGAAGCTCCTCGCCAATGCGGATCGCGTCCCGCCCGGCGCGACACCGCCGCTCGTGACGCTGCACGGTATCGATGAGGTGCCGATTCTCACCCTCACCCTTTCGGGCGGCGCGGACGCCGGCGACGGCTACCTGTTGCGCCGGCAGGCGAACGAGCTGGCGGGGGAGCTGAAGCGCATTCCCGATGTCGCGCAGGTGTCGGTGACGGGAGGCGCGCCGCGTGAGGTGCGGGTGACCCTCGATCCCCAGGCGCTCGCGGCCCGTGGGCTGTCCGCGGCGACGGTACTCCAGGCACTGGGCGTGGCCAACGCCTCGACGCCGGCGGGGACGCTGGTCGCCGGTGACCGCAGTGTCCCGGTGCGTGTGGGTCACCTGTTGCGGAACGCGGATCAGGTGCGCGACGTCGTGGTCGGCGTGAGCGGCGATCGGGCCGTGCGGCTGCGCGAAGTCGCCCAGGTGGTCGATGGGCCCGCCGAGCCGACCCAGTACGTCGGGTATCTCGCGGGTGGGTCGCAGGACGGGAAGACGTTCGAGCCGGCGACGACGATCGCGATCGCGAAGCGGCCCGGCACGAACGCCGCGACGATCGGGGACGAGGTGCTGCGCCGGGTGGCCGAGCTGCGCGGGCGCGTGCTGGCGAGCGACGTGCGCGTGACGGTGACCCGCAACTACGGCGCGACGGCGAGCGAGAAGGCGCGCGAGCTGCTGGTGCACATCCTCATCGCCACCCTGGGCGTGGTCCTGCTGGTATGGATCGCCCTGAGCTGGCGGGAGGCGGTGGTGGTGCTCGTGGCGGTTCCGGTGACACTCGCGCTGACGCTCCTCGTCTACCGCCTGTACGGCTACACCCTGAACCGCATCACCCTTTTTGCCCTCGTCTTCGCGATCGGGATCCTCGTCGACGATGCGATCGTGGTGGTCGAGAACATCGCGCGCCACCTGGGCCTGAAGGAACGGGAGCCCGCGGAAGCGGCGGTAGTGGCCGTGGACGAGGTGGGGAACCCGACGATCCTGGCGACGCTCACCGTGATCGCGGCGATCCTGCCGATGGCGTTCGTCTCGGGGCTCATGGGGCCCTACATGCGGCCGATCCCGGTGGGCGCATCGGTGGCGATGCTGTTCTCGCTCGCGGTCGCGTTCATCGTCACGCCGTATCTCGCCCTGCGGCTCGTGCGCGGCCACGCGCCGGCGGCGGCCGGGCCGGGGCCTTCCGCCCCCGCGGCGGCGTCGCGTGTGGCGCGGTCGTACCGCCGTCTCCTCGAGTCGCTCCTGGGCGACCGGCGGCGGCGCTGGCGGGCCTATGGAATCGTGGCACTCCTCCTCGTGCTCTCCGTGGCGCTCGTACCGCTGAAGCTCGTCACGGTGAAGATGCTCCCGTTCGACAACAAGAGTGAATTCCAGCTGATCGTGGACATGCCGCAGGGGACGACGCTCGAGCACACGGGGGAGGTCGCTCAGGCGCTCGCCCTGACCGTTGCGCGCGACCGGGCGGTGCACGACGTCCAGACGTACGTGGGAGTGCCCGCGCCGTTCAACTTCAACGGACTGGTGCGCCACTACTTCCTGCGGCGCGGCCCCACGGTCGCGGATGTCCAGGTGAATCTCGTGCCCAAGGGGAAACGGCCTGCGAGTCACGCCGTGGCTCTGCGGTTACGTCCGGCAGTGGACTCGGTGGCGCGCCGCTACGGAGCCGCGGTGAAGCTCGCCGAAATCCCGCCGGGTCCGCCGGTGCAGTCGACCCTCACGGCGGAGATCTACGGACCCGACTACGCGACGCAGATCGCCGCCGCCGAGCGGGTGCGAGACGTCTTTCGGGCGACGCCCGGGGTTGTGGACGTGGACTGGTCCGCTGCGGCGCCGCACGCGGAGGTGGACGCGGCGGTGGGCCAGGCCGAGGCGGCGCGGGCAGGTACCAACCCGCGCGACGTGGCCCAGACGATCGCCGCGGCGATGGGCGGCGCGACCGTCGGCCTGCTCCACGACGACGCGGCCGCCGAGCCGGTCGCCATCCGGCTCGAGCTGCCGCAGGTGACCCGCGGGTCGGTGGGCGATCTCGAGGAGCTCCCGGTGGCGACACCGCGAGGCGCGCGAGCGCTCGGCACGCTGGCGTCGCTCGACAGCGCGCCCGCGCCGCAGCCGATCTTCCACAAGAACCTGCGCCCCGTCGTGTACGTGACGGGCGACGTTGCGGGGCGGCTCGAGAGCCCGGCCTACGCGATGCTCGCGATGGGAGACTCGCTCGCGCGCGTGAACGGCGGGCTCCCGATCCACTGGGCCGCATCGCCGACGCTCACGGAGCGCCCGCTGCTCGTCTGGGACGGCGAGTGGCGCATCACGTACGAGGTGTTCCGGGATCTCGGGATCGCCTTCGCGGCGGTGCTGGGGCTCATCTACCTCCTCGTGGTGGCGTGGTTCCAGTCGTTCAAGACCCCGCTCGTGATCATGGCGCCGATTCCCCTGACGCTCGTGGGGATCCTGCCGGCGCACGCCCTCACCGGGGCGTTCTTCACCGCCACGTCGATGATCGGCATGATCGCCCTGGCGGGGATCATCGTCCGCAACTCCATCCTGCTCGCCGATTTCGTGGAGCTGGGCCTGGAGCGCGGGGAATCGCTGCGCGACGCCGTGATCGCCTCGGGGCTGGTGCGGGCCCGCCCCATCGTACTCACGGCAGCTGCGGTGGTCATCGGTGGGCTCGTCATGGTGACGGATCCGATCTTCCAGGGGCTTGGGATCGCGTTGATCGGCGGGGCCATCGTGGCGACGGCGCTGACGCTCGTCGCCGTTCCACTGCTCTACTTCGAGGCGCACCAATGAAGTTCGTCCTGATCCTGGTGGACGCCGACCGCGCGCCGGACGTCGAACGCGTCCTCGAGCATCGCGGCCTGCCGGGTTACACCGAAATCCCGCAGGTGCTCGGCAAGGGACAGACCGGACGCAAGCTCGGCACCCGGGCATTCCCCGGGGCCACGACGCTCTACTTCACGGTCATTCCGCCGGCGGACGTCGCCGGCTTGTTCGCCGAGCTGCGCGACCTGCGCGCGGCCCGCGGCTCCGCGGAGGGGCTGCGCGTGTTCACCCTCGACACCGAGGAGCTGTTGTGAGACTCGAGTATCTGATTCGCCGCTTCGCCGGGATGTTCGTCCTGGCCTCGCTCGCCCTGGGGTACTGGGTGAGCCCGTACTTCTTCCTGTTCACGGCATTCGTCGGGGTGAACCTGCTCCAGTCGAGCGTCACCGGCTGGTGTCCGTTGGAGAAGGTCCTCGACCGGGTCGGCGTAGAAGGGCGGTCCCGGTAACAGCGTAGGGCGTGTTACCATGGGTGATGCGCGCCCGGGTCATCCTCGCCTTCGCCATCGTTTACGTCGTCTGGGGCTCGACCTACCTCGCCATCCGCTACGCCGTCCAGACGCTGCCGCCGTTCCTGCTGACGGGGACGCGCTTCATCGTCGCGGGGACGCTGCTCACCGCCTGGGCGGTTTCGCGGGGGGCCGCGCGGCCGACGCGGACCAACTGGAAGGCGCTCGTCATCGTGGGGGTGCTGCTCTTTCCCTGCGCCAATGCGGTCGTCGTCTGGGCGGAAACGCGCGTCGGGTCCGGAATCGCGGCGTTGCTCGTCGCGATCGAGCCGCTGTGGGTCGTGCTGCTGCTGGCGTCGTACGCGCGGCAGCGCCCGCCTCGCTCGGTGGTCGCCGGAATCCTCCTGGGGTTCGCCGGTCTCGTGATTCTCGTAGCTCCGAGCCTGCGGGCGGGTCACGCGGGCGTGGATCTCACCGCCGCCCTCGCCCTCGTCGCGGCGTCGAGCGCCTGGGCATTGGGGTCGGTCTACGGCCGCCGGGCACCGCTGCCGCGCGATCCGCTGCTCGCGGCGGGCCTCGAAATGCTCATCGGCGGGATCGCCGCGTTTGCGGTCGGGGTGGTCGCCGGTGAGCCGCATCGCCTCGATCTCGCAGCGGTGAGCGGGCGCTCCATGGCCTCGTTGGGCTACCTGACGCTGCTCGGATCGATCGTCGCCTTCACCGCGTACAACTGGCTCGTCACGGTGGAAGCGCCGGCCCGGGTGGCGACGTACGCGTACGTCAATCCCGTGATCGCGGTGCTGTTGGGTGCCGCCGTCGCCGGCGAGCCGCTGACCCCGCGAATTGGTCTCGCGGCGGCGGTGATCGTGACGGCGGTGGTCCTCGTCATCATGGGGCAGGGTCGACTCGCGCCGGAGGGTACGCGATGAGGGCCGCGCCACCGTGGGGTTTCATACTCGCGACTGTTTCATCACGTACAGCGCGCGGTCCGCGGTTCCGATCAGGCGCTCGACGGAGTCGCCGTCGCGCGGAAAGACGGCGACACCGACGCTCATAGTGACCGGGGGCTGCTCCGGGTCGGCGGCGAGGTGGGCGCAGGCCCGCTGGGCCACCCGCAGGGCTTCCGGCTCGTCGGTCTCGGGGAGGATCAGCGCGAATTCATCACCGCCGTAGCGCGCCGGCGTGTCGACCGCGCGGCATGTGCTGCGGAGCGCCTCGGCGAGGCGGCACAGCGCCCGGCTCCCGACCAGGTGACCATAACGGTCGTTGATCGCCTTGAGACCGTCGAGATCGAAGAAGAGCAAAGAGAACGGCCGCCCGGTGCGCAGAAACCGCTTCATCTCGGACTCGAGGATCGTAATCATCTGGCGGTAGTTGGCGAGTCCGGTGAGGGGATCGGTAATCGCAAGCTCGAGGAGCTTCGCTTCACCCCGGCGCCGCTCGCTGACGACCCCCGCGAGCACGAGAGTCGTGATCGCCGCGACCGCCATGAAGACCTGGAGCAGCAACAGCTGGGCGTTGCGCTGCCCGGGGTCCAGGCCAGCGATCGTCGACGTGGTCTGCACGAGCCCGATCACCGAGACGACGGCGACCGCCGTCGATGCGAGCCGCGGCCCGAAGCGCATCGCCGCCCAGATGAGCAGCGGGACGCAGAGAAAGCCGAGCGACGGTCCGCCGAGCGGCCCGAAGGCGAGCGCCGAAAGGAGGACGATCGCCGTGAACAGCGCGACGATCTCCACCATCCGCACGGATGCCCATCGCATGTGGCGTCGCATCCCCCAGAGGATGAGCGGCGGCGCCACGAGCAGCGCCCCGGCCGCGTCGCCGAGCCACCAGGTGGCCCAGACGGTGCCGTAGTCGGTCCAGTGGACGTATCCTCCGAGGGCCAGTGTGGTCACTCCCACCGCTGGGGAGATGGAGGTCGCGAAGATCCCCGCGAGCGCCACAAAGCGAACGACGTCCCGGCCCCCCTCGAACGCGTGGCCGCCGTTCGCCCAACGTCGCACCAGCGTCGCGCCCACGGCTGCTTCGAGGGTGTTGCCGAGCGCGACACCGAGGGACGTGACGAGCGATCCCGCCGTCGTGTAGTTGTAGAGGTAGGCGCCGGCGAAAATGGCCGGCCAGACCTGTCCGCCGGCGAGGATGAACGCGGCCAGCGCGATGCCGGTGGGGGCCCAGATCGGAGATGCGCTGGGGCTCACGATCCCCCAATGCAGCCCGACCTTGCCGGCGGCCGTGTACACGACCGTGAGCGCAACGAGCGCCGCGACCCGGGCCCACGACCATCCCCTCTGCATCGCCCCACACTAGACGGAATCGCCTCATGAGGGAAGTCTGGGCTAAGTTATCGAGCCGATGACACCTCTCGACCCCCTGGCCACAGGGATGCAGGCGATGGAGCGGGGTGCCTGGGAAGACGCGCGCGCGGCTTTCGGCTCCAGTCTCGCCGACCGGGAGACGCCCCAGGCGCTCGAGCAGCTGGGCCTCGCTTCGTGGTGGCTCGATGATGCCGCGCAGACATTTCGATCGCGCGAGCGCGCCTACCAGCTGTACCGCGACCAGGGCGACGCCAGGGGTGCGGCGCGGGTAGCGCTGTGGCTCGTCTGGGACAACCTCGCGTTTCGCGGCGACGCGGCGGTCGCTTCCGGGTGGCTCGAGCGCGCCCGGCGACTCCTCTCCGGGTACGAATCGAGCGCGGAATTCGGCTGGCTGCTGCTGCGCGAAGGGGAAATGGCGCTGTTCCGCGGTCACGACCCGGCGGCCGCCCGTGCCAGCGGCACCCGCGCCGCGGATCTCGGCAGGCTGACGGGGGATCGCGGGCTCGAATTCACCGGTCTCGCCCTCGAAGGGCTGGCGCTGGTGAGCGAGGGGAACGTGGCCGCGGGGATGCGTTGCCTCGACGAGGCGACGGCGGCCGCGACGGCGGGCGAGGTGAAGGAGCTGTACACCGTCGGCGTGGTCTGCTGCTGGCAGATCTTTGCCTGCGAGCGGGTACGCGATTTCGACCGCGCCGCGCAGTGGTGCGCCCGGGTCGAGGAGTTCACCAAGCGCTGGCCGCTCCGGCCTCTCTCGGCGATCTGCCGGACACAATATGCGGGCGTCCTGATCTGGCGCGGTGCGTGGGCCGACGCGGAGAGTGAGCTGGCTGCCGCAACGCGCGACTTCGAGCAATCACGACCGCCCCTCGCGAGCCAGGCCTTCGCGCGCCTCGGCGAGCTGCGCTTGCGGCAAGGCAGGCTGGAAGAGGCCGCGCACCTCTTCGAGCAGGCCGGATCGCAACCGCTCGCCCGTTTGGGCCAGGTGGCCCTCGCCCTGGAGCGAGGGGACGCCGCGGCAGCGGCCGTGGACGTCGATCGGTTCCTCGCCCAGGTGGGCATGGGTGAGCCGACGCTTCGGTCCGGCGCCCTGGAGCTGGCGGTACGCGCCCATGCGAATGTCGGTGACTGGGCGAGAGCGAAGCAGGCCCTCGAGGAGCTGGGGCGGATCGCCGCGGCGCTCGGCACCGAGCCACTCGCGCTGTCCGTCGCGGCGGCCGAGGGCGTATTGCTCGAGCAGCGCGGCGACGCGGCGGGGGCGGCGAACCGGTTCGAAGAGGCGGCGGTACTCGCGGAACGCAGCGGCGCGCCGTTCGAGATGGCTCGTGCTCGGCTCGATCTGGCGGTCGCGCTGGCGGAGCAGGGGCAACGGGCCGGGGCGGAGCGGGAGGCCCACCGTGCACAAGAGGCGTTTCAGGTGCTTGGTGCGGCACGCGAAGCGACCCGCGCCGCCGATCTGCTCACCCGCCTCGCCAGAGGAGGGGCGCCGCTACCGGGCGCGAAGCCGGCCCTGACCGGACGTCAGCTGGAGATCCTGCGACTCGTCGCCCAGGGGCTCAGCAACCCGGAGATCGCCGCACGGCTCGGTCTCAGCGAGCACACCGTCAAACGCCACGTCGCGAACCTCCTGACAAGACTCGGACTCTCCTCGCGCGCTGCCGCCGTCGCCTATGGCGCGCAACATCGCTTGCTGTAGCACGACTTGACGGCGCATGGCCCGATCGGGCCATATCGCCGCACCGCCGTTCGTGGCTCTGCCGGGCGAAGCGCGCGACCACGCCCCGCCCTACCATGCACGCTCACGGGTGTCTTGTCTCGAGACCTACACCAGAGGTGCATATGTCGAGCTTCACGACGCGTCATCGACTCGTCCTGGCGGCGCTGGTCGCGCTCGCTGTCCCGGCCGCCGCCCACGCGCAGGGCGCGGCGCTCACCTGGGGGCCAGCGCCGGCGGTGTTTCCTCCCGGCGCAAAGATGGCCATCCTGCAGGGTGATCCGAGCCAAACGGCGCTCTTTACGGTGCGGCTCGATTTTCCGGATGGCTACCGCCTCCCCGCGCATTTCCATCCCACCGACGAGCACGTCACCGTGATCAGCGGGACGTTCCTCGTGGGGATGGGCGACTCGATCGATCTCTCCAAGACGGTGGCGTTGCCGGCGGGCGCCTTCATCACCGCGGGAGCGAATCAGCACCACTTCGCCGTGGCGCGCGGCCGTACGATCGTGCAGGTACACGCGATGGGGCCGTTCGCATTGACCTACGTGAACCCGAAGGACGCTGCGCGTACGAGTTCGCGGTAACGCTGTCACAAGAAGCGCTATCAGCTATCAGCGAGGCCACGGCTGATAGCTGACAGCGTAATCACTGCCTCACCCACGTCGATCGCATATCCCACGTCACATCGTAGACCATGTCGTTGACGAGGTGCCCGTACGCCTCGTTGGGGTCGCGCGCCGAGAATTCGGGAATGCCGTTGGCGATGGTCAGCTCGCCGACCTTCTCCGTCGCGTTGGCGCTCGAGCGCCACACCACACCACCGGTCTTGGTCGATCGCAATTCCACCTCGAGCTGGGCGGAGACGAGTGCTTCGACGTGCGCGACCACGAGGCCGGCCAGTCCACCATGCGGCTTGACGTTGGAGACCTTGAGGTGGCCGGTGAACACCACGGGGACCCCGCGCGCTCCGCCCAGGGCCGCCGACGAGTCGCCGACCGCGAACTCCTGCACCTCGATGCCCTTCTGGGCACCCAGCATGTATTCCTCGAAACGACGGGTCGTGAAGTCTCCGAGCGAGCCTTTCGCGCCCTCGACCGTGAAGGTCACGAGACCGACGGAGCCGTAGGGGATGAGGTTCAGCGCCGGCGGGACGAGGATGCGATGGGTCGGGGGGCCGTGCGACGAACACGCGACGGCGGACAGAACGAGGGCAACGGCGGTCGTGATTCTCACGGCTGCTCCCGAGGGCGGTGTCGGGAACAACCTACCACCCAGGGCTACGTTTCTTCCATGGTTGGCGCGCGACGCACCATTCCGAGCCCCTTGGGTGACCTTGTCCTGACCTCCACCGAGACCGGCTTGACCGGGATCTACTTCCCGACATCGCGGCATCACCCCGTGATCCGTCTCCCCTCTCCTGTTCCTCAGAATGAGGCCCGATCAGAAGGGGTACTCGATCGAGTCGAGTCACAGCTCACCGAGTACTTCGCCGGTACGCGCACGACGTTCGACCTGCCGCTCCAACTCACGGGGACGGAATTCCAGCTGCGCGTGTGGGAGCTGTTGCGCCGTATCCCCTACGGTGTCACCTCGAGCTATGGCGAGCTCGCCCGCCGGCTCGGCGATCCGCACAAGACGCGCGCCGTCGGCGCCGCCAACGGTGCCAATCCGATCCCGATCGTCGTCCCCTGTCACCGCGTGATCGGCTCGAAAGGGGAGCTGACGGGGTTCGGCGGCGGCCTCGATCGTAAACGCTGGCTCCTCGAGCACGAGGGGGCGTTGATACCCCTGGGTCGGCAGGGGCGCTAGGGGGCGGCGGGAGACGGGAACGGACGGCGGTGTGGTGCGTCGGCCCTTACCGTCGAAAATCTGCAACAAGGACGGTCCCATTCCCCTACTGTCTTGTACCGCCCCTTTGCCGTCCCTGCCGTCTCCTTCTCTGGCACCAGACTTGCGATACCAGCTTCCGGGACGGGCTCGGAGTGTCCGTGGACCGTATCGGCGACCATCTGTTCCGCGACATCGACGCGCTGCTCGAGCGCGAGGATGGCGGGCGCGTGCCCAAAGGCCTGCGCGTGGAGCGGGTGCTCCTCGTCAGCCTGCTCCGCTACGCCATCGCGGATCTCCACGATCTCCGCCGTCGCGTCGCCGACACCTCGGCCGCGAAGGACGTCGACCGCAGTATCGAGTATTGGGAAGTGGTGCTCAACTGGCTGCGGGACCAGACGAGCGAATACGCGGACATCATGAGTCCGACGTAGTCTGCAACAGCGTGAGCCGAATCACACCTTCGTAAATCATTGTCTCGGACAATCTTGATCTTCCGCCCACTTCGGCACGAGACGTGCTTGGAGTGCGTGCGGGTCTTTTTCGGGCCGCACGAAAGCTTCGAGGTCGATCGTGATTCAGATCTGGACTGGCGCCGCCGCACAACTGGGAACGTGTGACCATTGTGACGTCCCGGAAGAGAGGGACGGGGGCAAGGACGAGGTCATAACGGCGGTCACCCTGCACCGCGGCGACGTCCTCGTTTTCCTGGCGCGCTTTTGCCAGCAGCACTTCCTGCAGTTCTCCGACCTGGTCTCCGATCAGGTCGCGGCGCTGCTCTATCCCATCAAGCACACGCACTGACTGACTTCGAACGAAAAGCCGGCTCGACGCCTTGGATCGCCGAGCCGGCCCACAACCTTCACCGCCCTTCACAGCCCGCGGTGAAGTCTTACGAGCGCGTCACCGTATACTGCCCGCACGCCGAGAAGCTGATCGTCACGGTCGTCGTCAGACCGTTGCGCGTGGCCACGAACTGGATCGAGCCGCCGTCGAACATCGGCCGCACGGTGCAGGTGGGGTTGTATTGCAGCGGTGAAGTCGTCGTGGCGACCAAGTTCCAGGTATTAGGTCCCCGGGTCCATGTCGAGTTGCCGTCGAGCGTTAACTGTCCCACAGGTAGCGGGGCATTGGGCTGGATCTGTCCGGCGGTATCGGCCGTAAAGGTGATGTTCCAGCTACGGGTATGGTTTGCCGACGAGCCGTTGGGCCAGGTGTACGTGGTGCTGACGTTGGTCGAGGTGAAGGCGAGCTTCGCCGAATCGCCGATGATCTGGCGGGTACCGTTCAGCGTCCAGGTCCACTCGCGGCCGAGCGGGCCCACGTGGATTCGCTCGAAGTTGGTGAAGATGTGCTTCCATGCGTGGTCGGTAATGGTATCCGTCGGATCGAGGACATCGATCGTGCCGCGCACCGTGTCGGAACCGCCGAGGGCGTAGGTCACGACGCAATCGCTATAGGTCAGCCGCACCGAATCGGGCACCGGGTCCCCGTCGGAGTTGGTGGGCGAAGCCGGGGTACGCGAGACGCACGGCGGCGGCGGTGTGTTCGCCGGCGCGCTCGGGCCGACGATTCCGGCGCCGTTCGCCGTGGAGAAATCGACCTCTGCCTGGACGTCCGTCGCGAGCACCGCGCTCAGGCTGTCCGCCTGGGGGCTCGTGAGGGAAACGGAGGCCGGGCCGGTGCTATTGTTGCTACACGCCGTGCTCAGCATGGCGGCGGCGACCGCCAGGGTGGTGAGGCCGCCCAATCTGCCAAGACCATTCATGAGTAACGACTCCTAGAGGAGGTTGATGGCATCCGACAAGAACGACGGGGATGGGCAGCGAGCCACGCCGGGGCCAGGGGGTTGGGCACCCGAACGCGCTGCTACCACATCCCCACACTCGGCGAAACGATTCACGACGGCCCTGTGTTGTCGGTGGCTGGTCAGACGGCGCCGCGATCGCTTTTGTTAATGGGGACTCCGGGATCGGGCTCGACGTTTCGCGTCAGCCTCGTGTAAGCCGCCGTGACGGAGCGGAATGGAACGAATGCGAATGAAAAGCCCCTCTCCCAGAGGGAGAGGGGCAAGGTGAGGTGTGTGACCTAGCGCACAAACGTGACGAAGCCCGCCATGTTCGCGATCGCTCCGATCGCGCCGAGCTGGCTGAAGCCGAGACGCCGCGGCTCGCCGCCCACCGTGATCGCCTGGCTGAGATGGTGGTTTTGCAGGTTGAAGATCTGCACCGTGCCCGCCGAGGGAATCGTGACCCAGGCCTGGACATCGTCGGCAGTGACGCCGACGCCGAATCCTCCGCCCGAGAGCGACATTGTGGCGGTGATGTTGCCGGTTTGCAGCGTGATCTCGGTGAGGAAGCCGGCTTCATTGGCGACATACAGCCTGTCGCCCCGGCGCGTGATCGCCATGCCCTGCGGCGTTCCGCCGACGACGAAGGTCCGGAGCGCCGTTCCGGTGAACATGTCGAGCTCCGTGACCGTCCCTCCCACGAACGCCGAGACGTAGATGATGCGATTGTCGGGAGCCACTACGAACGCGTTCGGCGCCGCCCCGACCTCGGCGCTCCCCAAGATCGTATTCGATCCGGTATCGACGATCAGGACCGCGGTGCCGTTCGTGCCGATGAACAGGCGTGATCCGTCGGGAGAGACCTGCACCGCGAACGGTGACGCTGCACCGGTCGAAATCGTGGCCACGACCTGAGCGGTGGACACACTGATGACCGACACGCTGTTGTCCACCTGGTTTGCCACGTACGCAGTGCCGCCGTCGGGTGAGAAGGCGACGCCGGTCGGTACCTGGCCGGTGGGGATGAATCCGTCGAGCGTCTTGGTCTTGGTGCTCGTGATGCCGACGCCAGCGTTGAACGCCTCGGTGAAATACGCCAGCCCGTCGTCCCGGACCGCCATGGCCCATGCCGGTGGAGTGGTGATCTTATCGATGATCGTGCCGCTGGGGTGGGTGTTTTGCTGACAGCTGTTCGAGCTGGTCGACAGGGCGATGCTGGCGGGTGGCAGGGTGCTCACCTGCTCCGTGGGACGATCCTGCGAGCAGCCCAGCGCTGCGAGGGCGACGGCCGTCGCTCCGATGACGCTCAGGCGATTCATGGGGGCCTCGCTGCTTGTTGAGGTTCACACCTGCAACAGGAGTGACTAAGCTGCGCCCGACGGACAGGCACGGGACAGGTTGTTTTTGCGACACGCAGGTGGCCTGACGCGACAGGTAGATTGCCGCCATGTTGCTGCGACGCGTCGTCGAGACGTCGAGTCGAGTGGCCCAGACTCCGGGTCGCCTCGCCAAGATCGGCTTGCTCGCGGACTTGCTGCGCGAGGTGGAGCCCGCCGAGATCGAAACGGCGCTCGCGTTCCTTTCCGGAACGCCGCGACAATCGAAGATCGGTGTCGGGTACAGTCTGTTGCAGCGCGTCGCTTCCGAACCGTCCGCTGCCGAAGCGCAGCTCGATCTCGCCGCCGTCGACGCCGCACTCTCGAGCATCGAGCTGGCCACAGGAAGAGGCTCCGCCAACTCGAAGGAAACCGCACTCCGAGAGCTGTTCCGTCGCGCGACGGAAGACGAGCAGCAGTACCTGGTGCGTCTCGTGATCGGCGAGGTCCGACAGGGGGCTCTCGAAGGGGTGATGATCGAGGCGGTGGCGCGGGCTGCGGGGATCGAAGCGACGCGCGTGCGGCGCGCGACGATGGTGTCGGGCGACCTCGGTCTCGTAGCCAAGGCGGCGCTCACCGAGGGCGCGGCCGGCCTCGACCGGTTCGGCATCCGGCTCTTTCGCCCGGTGCAACCGATGCTCGCCCAGACCGCGGACGATACGTCGCAGGCGATGGCGCACCTCGGTCGAGCGGCCCTCGAGTTCAAGCTCGACGGCGCCCGGATCCAGGTTCACAAGTCCGGCAACGACGTCCGTGTGTTTTCACGACTCCTGAACGATGTAACGCAGGCGGTGCCCGAGGTCGTCGACGCGGCCCGCCGTCTGGCGGTCGCAGATGCGATGCTCGATGGTGAGGCGCTCGCGCTGCGCGCCGACGGCTCTCCCCTGCCGTTTCAGACCACGATGCGCCGCTTCGGACGCAAACTCGGGGTCGACGGGCTGCGGGCGGAGCTGCCGCTGCGACCGTTCTTCTTCGACGTCCTCTACGCACGCGGCCGGACGCTGATCGACGAGCCCTACGAACGCCGCTTCGCGATCCTCGCGGAGCTGGTTCCCGAGTCCGAGCGACCCGCCCGCATCGTCACCGCGGACGTGGGCGAGGCTCAGACATTCTACGAGCGCGCCGTCGCCGCGGGCCATGAAGGAATCATGGCCAAGGCGCTGGACGCCCCCTACGAGGCCGGCTCGCGCGGCTCGGCGTGGCTCAAGGTCAAGGCGGTTCACACCCTCGACCTCGTCGTCCTCGCCGCCGAGTGGGGGCACGGGCGCCGCAAGGGCAAGCTCTCGAACCTCCACCTCGGCGCCCGCGATCCCTCGGGCGGCTTCGTGATGCTCGGCAAGACGTTCAAGGGATTGACCGACGAGATGCTCGAGTGGCAGACCCGCCGACTGCTGGAGCTCGCCACCAAGCGCGAGGGGCACATCGTCTGGGTGCGGCCGGAGCTCGTGGTCGAGACCGCCTTCAACGGACTGCAGACGAGCCCGCAATATCCCGGCGGGGTGGCGCTACGGTTCGCCCGGGTCGTGCGCTACCGGTCCGACAAGATCGCGAACGAAGCCGACACGATCGACACGATCCGCGCCCTGCATCGTCCTTAATCCTCCTGCTTGCGCCAGGTGCGCCAATCCTCCATGACATCGTCCGCCATCCGGGACGCGGCGTCGTAGAGCCAGCGTTTGTCCCGGCGCTTCACGTCGGCCAGGAGCGCCTTGGCGTCGAGACTGCCGATGTGGATGTTGGCGGTTTCGCCCCCCATCGCGTACAGCAGCCGCTCTTCGTGTCGTTTCTTCGGCAATGCGTTGAGCGTAATGCGGGCGCAATCCGGGGCGAGGCGTCGCACCAGCCACGTGCCGCTCACGCCGACGCACGGATCGGGGCAGCGCACACCGCGTCGCAGCATCTCGTCGTAATGGATCTTGCGAGCGAACCCCGCGAGGGACCAGATCGCGCGCTTGAGCGGCGGGCCGCTCCTGGCGAATACGCAGGCCGAGGGGGCCAGCGCCTTCGCTTCACGCGCGATCCGGCCGCCCCGCCACTGCGCCAGCGCGACGTAGCGTTGCCGGCCGAGACTCCCGACGCCGGCCACGCGGTGTACGATGCGCTGGTCGAGACCGCGCTCGGGAAACGCGCGCTCGAGCGCCGTGGCGACGGCGGAGGGAAGCGCACCGCGAATCGTCGGGAGCGCTTCGAGCTTCTCCCAGAACTTCTCCGGATCGTGGAGGCGATACTCGGCCATTTCGCGTAGCGCCACGTGGTGCTCAGCGAGCACGTAGGCGTGGCCGCCGGCGGCCAGCGTGTCGCGGTATCCGTTCTCGATCGCCGCAGCGGCATCCTTGGGGTCGAGGCTCAGGTCGTGGTAGCCGACGGCGACGACCACGCTCGTCGCCAGCCGAATCAGATCGTTGGTGTAGGGAAGGGGATAGGCCTCGTCGAAGTCGTTCACCCCCCAGATGAGCCGACCTTCGGAGTCACGCCACGTGCCGAAATTCTCGACGTGGAGGTCGCCGACCGCGAGCACGCGCGGGGCTTGACCGGCGTCGCCCGCGACCGACTGCCACCGTCCCGCCCAGCGGTAGAACGTGCCGCGGAGAAACGGAAACGGCCCGGCGCTCATGGCGCGGTGCTTCAGCTCGAGATCGGCACGAATCAGCGGGAGGCGCTCGGCGAGCCATGCTTCGTAGCGGGCGGTCGCCTTGACGATATCCATCAGACCGCGCGCGTCAGCCCGCCGTCGACCCGCAGGCTTTGTCCCGTGATGTAGCTCGCGTCCGGCGAGGCGAGGAAGGCGACGACGCGCGCGACTTCTGCCGGCGTGGCAGGACGTCTCAACGGGGTCGCCGCGATGAGGTCGGATGGAGCCGTGTCGACGAAGCCGGGCAGCACGCAGTTCATGCGGATCCCGACCGACCCATAGCGGTCGGCAAACAGCTTGGTAAAGGCACCGAGGCCGGCCCGGAACACGGAAGAGACGGGAGCGTCGAGGTGTGGTTGGGCGGCCCAGAGCGATGAGATGTTCACGATCGCTCCACCCTTCTGTCGCTCCATCGCCGGAACGACCAGTCGCGCGAGGCGCACGACGTTGAGCAGCAGGAGCTCGAGCCCCTCCCGCCACGCCGGATCGGTCACGGCGAGGAGATCTCCTTTGGCGACATGTCCGGTGTTGTTGACAAGGACGTCGATCCGTCCGTAGCGGTCGAGGGTCGTAACGACGAGCCGCTCGAGGTCAGCCGTGCTGGCGACGTCTCCCCGGACACTCACCCCCGCAAGCTCACCGGCCAGGGTCAGGACATCCGCCGAGCGCGCCATTACCACGACGCGGTGACCGCGGGACGCTAGCTCACGCGCGCAGGCGGCACCTATGCCGCGCGAGGCGGCGGTGATGACCGCCACGGGGGAGTCAGGCATGGAGTCGAAAGTAGCCGGAGCCGAGGCCCGGCGGACAGCCGTGAAGCTTACTGCCGATACAGCGCCGGGAACGTTTTCTCGAGCTTGTCCAGCTTCGGCAGGTCGTTATACACGATGTACGGCTGCGTCATATGCTGGGCGAGGTAATTTTGGTGATACGCTTCGGCGGGGAAAAACCGGTCGAGCGGCACCACCTGGGTGACGATCGGCCTGGAGTAGAGGTGCGTGTGGGACAATTCGGCGACGTACGCCTGCGCCGCCCGCTGCTGCTCCACGCTCTTATAGAAGATGGCCGAGCGGTACTGCGGTCCTACGTCCGGACCCTGGCGGTTCAGCTCGGTGGGGTCGTGGGCGACGGTGAAGAACACCTGCAACAGCTGGCGATACGTCACCTGCGATGGGTCGTAGGTGACCTCCACCGATTCGGCGTGCCCCGTCTCGCCGGTGCTGACGATCTCGTAGTGCGCCGTCTGCGCCTTGCCGCCGGCGTAGCCGGAGACGACCTGGATGACGCCCTTCACATGCTTGAATACGGCGTCCACCCCCCAGAAGCAACCGCCGGCGAAAACGGCGGTCTCGGTAGCGGGTGGTGGTGCGGATTGTGACAGCGCCGCGCGCGCAGGCGCGAGCAACAACAGCAGGGCGGGGAGCATCGATCGGTTCCTCTTCATAGTGGATTATACGCCCCGGAATGCCGAATCGGATCGAATAGTTCCCCACCCTCACCGATTCCCCACACCTCTCCTCGCTCACGCCTCTCTAGGTGTTGGCGCACAGCCTCACGATCCGTTGCAGGATGGTCCGTGCAAAGTCCTTGTCCCACGTCACCGCCGACTTCTTCGCGACGACGTTGATCCGGCTGCCGGTCCCTTCGGTCTCGATCGAGACCGTGATGTCCCTGTCGGAGGTCGACCCCTGGATCTCGCGTTTGTCCTGAGTCCCCTCCTGCTCCGAGCTCGTCTTCTTCTGACTGATCCCCAGCTCCTGGAACGCCTGCTCCGTCGCCGATGAGGCCTTCGCCACCGGCGCGGTCACGACCGAGCCGACGCCGCGGTCGCTGAAGTAGATCCCGCCCCCGGCTCCGGCCCCCGCCGCGGCGAAGAGACAGCCGCTCAGCGCCAGCGGCAATGCCAGGAGTGCCCACGTTCTCATACCTGACCTCCTATCGTTACCGGGCGGCCGCGAGGCTCGCTCCGATGAGTCCGATATCCGGCTGCGTGACGACGCGGACCGGGACCGTCGACAGGAACTCCTCGAACCGGCCCTTGGCGCGGAACGCCCGCACGAACGTGCCGTCCTTCAATTTGGGGAGGATGCGCGGAGCGATCCCCCCCACCACGAATACCCCGCGCGCGCCCACGGCGAGGCAGAAGTTGGCCGCTTGCGCTCCATAGGCCGACACGAACAGGTCGAGCGATGCGACGCACAGCGGGTCGCTCGAGGCGAGGCCGTGCGCGGCGATCACGGGTGAGGGGTCCGGCGCCGCGGCGATCTCCCGGGCCACGACCGGCTGTTCCCGCGAGCCGCTGCGCTGAGCGAAGAACCGATAGATCTCGGCGAGTCCGGGCCCGGACAACAAGCGCTCCCAGCTCACGTGGCCGTACTGCGCGGCGAGGTACGTCAACAGCTCCTCCTGCAGCGGGCCGCTCGGGCCGAAGTCGCAGTGCCCCGCCTCGGAGTCGTAGGGCCGGTAGCCCGCCCCATCCCACAACAGAAAGACGTGCCCCAGTCCCGTTCCGGCTCCGATCGCGGCGATCGGGGCACGCTCCGGGATGCTGCCGCCCTGGAGCGAGGTGAAATCCTCGGGGCCGAGGTGGGGAATGGCGAAACCCGCGGCGACGAAATCGTTGACCAGCGTCGTGGGGAGCCCCAACTCGTCGTTCAACGCCGCGACGTTGAGCTGCCAGTCCACGTTGGAGAGCCTCACGACGCCTTGAACGACGTGGCCGGCGACCGCGAGCGAGGCGCACGCGGGAGCGGGGACGGGGTGCGCGAGGAGGAAGCGGTGCACCAGCTCTCCCGGTCCGGAGGCGGCCTTGCTGTCGTACTGCTCTTTGGCGAGGAGCCGGGGGAGTCCGACGTCGATCTCGACGAGTCCGAGGCGGGCGTGTGTCCCGCCGATGTCCGCGGCGAGGACGATCACGCGGTGGTCCCGACGAGTCCGGCGGCGGCGTCGTGATCGATGAGCCACACCCCGGCGCGCGCCAGCTGGGCCGGGCAGTGCTCCGGATCGTCGCTCCCTTCGAGGGCGCGGGCGACGGCCGCGGCCTTGTCGCGGCCGCGCGCCAGCACGAGCCGCGCGCGCGCGGCGGCGATGACCGGCGGCGTGATCGTCAGGCGCAGCGTGGGAGGCACGGGACTTTCCGACGGGACGACGCGGGCCCGCGTCTCGCGAATCGCGCGCGATCCGGGGAAGATCGATGCGGTGTGGCCGTCGTGTCCCACGCCGAGCACCAAGAGATCGAGGTGCCCGGGAAGCCGCTCGGCGTACTCGCGTGCCGCGCTCACGCGGTCTGGGGCGTCGGCCGGCATGCGGTGACGGCGCGCCATCGGGACTCCCGCGGGATCGAGCAGTGTTTCGCTGGCCATGTGGTAGTTCGAGTCGCGGTGCTCCGGTGGCACGGCGCGCTCGTCCCCGAAGAAAACGTCGATCCGGTTCCACGGCAACGTCATCGCAGCGAGACGCTGGTACACTGGGCGCGGCGTCTCGCCGCCGGCGAGGGCGATCGACGCCCAGCCGCGCGCCACGACGCTCGCTTCCAGCCCTCCGGCGATTCGCGCCGCCGCCTCCTCCACCCACCGCTCCGCCGGCGTCACGACTAGCTGTGCTAGACCGCTCGCCATTCCCGTCCGTCGCGCCGCAGCAGCTCATCGGCCGCCGCCGGCCCCCAGCTGCCGGCGGGGTAGTTGGGGAACGCATCGGGCTGATTCGCGTCGTTCCAGCGGGCGATCAGCGGATCGACGATGCGCCAGGCACGGTCGATCCAGTCGGTGCGCGCGAACAGCGTCTGATCGCCCTTCATCGCGTCGTGCAGCAGCCACGCGTAAGCGCGCGGCGCCCGCGCGATCCCGAACGCGTTCGCGTAGCTGAACGACATCGTTACCGGCGTGACGGTGACCTCGGGTCCGGGCTGCTTGGCCGCGAACGTCTGCGCGATCCCCTCGTCGGGTTGCAGCCGGAAGACCAGCACGTTGCTGTGCAGCTGGTCGCGATCCACCGGGAACATCAGGTGCGGGGTAGGCTTGAACTGAATCACGACCTCCGTGAGGCGACGGCTCATCCGCTTGCCGGTACGCAGGTAGAAGGGCACGCCGGCCCAGCGCCAGTTGTCGATCTCGAGCTTGAGCGCGGCGAAGGTGCGCGTGCGGGAGCCGGGGGTGACGTCGGCCTCCTCGCGATACCCCGCCACCCGCTGGCCGTTCGTCTTTCCGGGCCCGTACTGTCCGCCGACGGCGGCAGCGTCGGCCGGCGGCGCAATCGCTTCCAGCACTTTCACCGTCTCATCACGCAGCGAGGCGCCGTCGAACCGGTTGGGCGGCTCGATCGCGGTCATGCAGACGAGCTGCAGGAGATGGTTCTGCACCATGTCGCGCACGACGCCCGTTTGCTCGTAGAAGGCGGCACGCGTTCCGATCCCGATGTCTTCGGCCACGGTGATCTGCACGTGGTCGATGTACTGGCGATTCCAGATCGGCTCGAAGGCAGGGTTGGCGAACCGTACCACCAGCATGTTCTGGACGGTTTCCTTGCCGAGGAAGTGGTCGATGCGGTACACGCACGTCTCGGGGAAAACCGCCCGCACCACCGCGTCGAGGTGAGCCGCGCTCGCGGCATCCGCGCCGAACGGCTTTTCGATCACGACGCGCCGCCATCCGCCCGAGCTGGTCGCCAGTCCCGCGGCGGCCAGCTTCCCGATGATCTCCTCGTACACGACCGGCGGCGTCGCGAGGTGGAACAGGACGTGGTCGGGGATCGCGCGGCGCTGCCGCTCGGCGGCGATGCGCCGCACCAGAGTGGCGTAGGCGCCGTCGACCGGAGCGGCGAAGTCTCCGGGAACGAACCCCAGACAGGCGGCGAACTTGTCCCACTGCGCCGGATCGACCGGCGCGCCACTCGCGTCGAGCGTCGCCCGCATCTCACGGCGAAAGGCATCGTCGTCCCAATCGGACCGCGAGAACCCGATCACCGCACACGGATCGGGGAGCAGCTTTTCCTGGAACAGCTCGAACAAGGCGGGGATCAATTCGCGCCGCGTAAGATCGCCGCCGGCGCCGCAAATCACGACGACGCACGGGTCCGCGGCGCGACCGGTACTCAGGCCGCTGCACGTCAGGGTGAGATCGGCCTGGGTCACCGCTCGGTGTGCACCGCGTGTCCGCCGAACTGTTGGCGCAGCGCCGCGATGACGCGCGCCGAAAAGCGCTCCTCGATGCGTGACGCGAACCGCTCGTACACCGACTGCGTGATCACGGGTATCGGGATCGCGTTGGCGAGCGCGTACTCTACGCTCCAGCGTCCCGTCCCCGAATCGTCGATATACGGGGCGACCTGGGCGAGGTCGTTGCCTTCGGCGGCGAGGGCACGGACGAGCAGCTCGAGCAGCCACGAGCGAACCACCGCGCCGTGGCTCCAGAGATCGGCGATCGCTCCCAGGTCCAGCCCGAACTCGGAGCGCTGCATACACTCGAATCCTTCACCGTACGCCTGGAGCATCGCATATTCGACGGCGTTGTGGATCATCTTCACGAAGTGCCCCGCTCCCGACGCTCCCACGCGCGCGTAGCCCCCGGCCGGCGCCAGTGCCCGGAAGATCGGCTCGAGCCGCTGACACGCGTCGGCGGGTCCGCCGACCATGAGGCAATACCCCTCCTTCAGTCCCCAGATGCCTCCCGAAACGCCGGCGTCGATGAAGTGCACCCCGCGCGCGGCGCAGCGGGTCGCGGCGGCTTGAGACTCGGTGTAATGGGAGTTGCCGCCGTCCACCAGAACGTCGTCCGGCGCCAGCGATTCCAGGAGCGCGGCGATCGCGGATGCCGTGGGAGGCCCGTGCGGCACCATGACCCAGACGACCCGCGGGGCCTTGAGGCGGCGTACCAGGTCGGCGAGCGAATCGGCGGCCGCGACACCCTGCTTCGCGACCTCCTGGCGGGTGGCGGCATTGGCGTCGAATCCCACCACGGTGTGGCCCGCGTCGATGAGGCGCCGGGCCATGAAGGCACCCATTTTCCCGAGTCCTATGAGCCCAAGGTCCATCTGTTCACTCCATGAAGCGTGAGCGGTACGCGGTGAGCGGTAGTGCGGTGATGTCCCGCGTACCGCTCCCTGCTCACCGCTTCCGTCGTTCGTTAGTGCGCAGTGGCGACCATATCGACAATATCCCGCATCATCGTCGTGCCTCTCCGCACATTCGCAATGGAGATCCGCTCGTTGTTGCCGTGCACCCCCGATTCCTCGTCACTTGGGATCAGGAACGGTGCGTATCCGTAGCAATCGATCCCGAGGTCGCGGAAGTAGTGGCTGTCGGTGAACCCGGTCGAAACCTGTGGCACGACGTTGGCGTCTGGGAACCAGCGGCGCGTGACGCTGACCAGCGCGCGGTACAGGGGATCGTCGACAGGGGACACCGCCGCGGTGAACCCCATGATCTGCTCGATCCTGATACCCGGATCGTTGAGCACGGCCCCGAGTTCAGCCAGAAACGCCTGCCGATCCTGGTCGGGGAGCAGGCGGCAATCGAGCTCCGCGCGCGCTTCGGGGGGGATCACGTTGATCTTGTTGCTCGCCTCGAGCCGCGTGATCGAGCAGGTGTTCCGGACCAGAGCCGCGAGCTCCGGCTCCTCGAGCTGCAGTCGCAACAGGAGAGCTGGATCCGCAGTCGCCTTCGTCATGTCCTGGAACGCCGCCTTCCATTCCGGTGCGGCGTTCTGGGCCAGCGCCTTGAAATACGTGTCGACCGCGGGAACAACGCGCGGCGTGAACTGGTACGTTTGCAGCCGATCGAGTGCCCGGATCAGACGGTTCACCGAGGACGCCACCGGCGGGATCGAGCCGTGTGACGGCTCGCCGGTGGAGACGAGTCGCAACCAGAGCGGCACCTTCTGCGTGACCTCGATGCCGACCTGTTTCCGCCCGCCCTCGATGGTGCCGTCGCCGCCTTCATTCAGCAGGAGGCCGGCTCCCCGGAACGCCTCGGGGTGATGCTGCACCATCCAGCCGGCGCCATACGATCCGCCCGCTTCCTCGTCCGCGGTCGCCATGAAGATGACGTCGCGCGCCAGGGGGACATGACGCCGGTGCAGCGAGAGGAACGCCTCGAGCTCCACGATGCCGAGCGACTTCGTGTCCAGCGCGCCACGCGCGTAGATCTCCGAATCCCGGACGCTGGCGGCGAACGGGTCGAGCGTCCAGTAGCGCGGGTCGGCGGGAACGACGTCCATATGATGCAGCAGCACGAGCGCCGGCGCGGAGCCGCCCTTGAGTCTCGCCCAGATGTTGCCGCGACCGGGAGCGGACGACGCCGTGTCGAAGGGGATGCCTTCCCGAGCGAAGATTCCGGCGAAGAACTGCATCGCCTGATCCTCGTTCCCCGGCGGGTTGGTGGTGTTGATGCGCAGGTACTGCACCATGTGCTGCACCGCTTCGTCCTCGAGACTCGCCTGGGCGGAGAGTGGCACCACGGCGGCGATCAGGAAGGCACTCCAGAAGAGGCAACGACCGGCGCGCGACATTTCTCTCCCAACGGTTGGAGTAGGTTGGCAAACATATCTCCAATGTGCCCCGCCGTCCCCCCCGTCCCTCCCCAGACCGCTTCGTCCCGGGGTGGTTGTCCCCTGCACCTCCTCGCCGCTACTCATCTGGCGAACTCGCAAACCCGAGGAGCTCGGCTCGTGAAAGCATTTGCTCTGCTCGCTCTGGCGGCGGCTCAAGCCGCCGCGCAATCGACCGAATGGCCGGCATACGCCGGCGACGCTGCGGGCCACCGCTACTCCGTCCTGAACCAGATTACTGCGGCGAACGTCGCGGCACTCCAGCCAGCCTGGGTGTACCGCACCGGCGATCTCTTGCGGCGCAACGGCCGCTTCGAGGCGACGCCGCTCCTCGTCGACGGAGCGCTCTACGTCTCCTCACCCCTGGGGCGCGTGTCGGCCCTCGACCCGCGAACGGGTGCGGAGCGCTGGACCTACGATCCCGGGGTCGACTTGCACGGGAGCTATGGAGACTTCGCCAATCGCGGCGTCTCGACATGGTTCGATGCCGCCGCTCCGGCCGGGACTGTTTGCCGGCGGCGCATCTTCATCGGGACGGTGGACGCACGGCTCATCGCGCTGGATGGCGCCACCGGCCGGCCCTGCGACGACTTCGGCAGCCACGGCACCGTCGATCTCACCCACGATCTGCTCAACGCCCCCGAGGAGCCGGGTGAATACGAGGTGACGTCGCCGCCCGCGGTGGTGGGCGGGCTCGTCATCGTCGGCTCGTCGATCGGGGACAACAACCGCCTCGACGCACCCAATGGGGTGGTCCGCGCCTACGACGCGAGGAGCGGGGGAGAAAAGTGGAGCTGGGACCCGATCCCGCGCACCCCGGGCGCGCCGGGGTACGACACCTGGCGGGGGACCTACGCGCATCAGACCGGTGGCGCCAACGCGTGGAGCGTGCTCTCGGCCGACACGGCGCGCGATCTCGTCTTTGTGCCCGTCGGCAGCGCATCTCCCGACTTTTACGGCGGCGAGCGGCTGGGCGACAACCACTATGCCAATTCGGTGGTCGCGCTGCGGGCGTCGACGGGTCAGGTCGTCTGGGCGTTCCAGGTCGTGCACCACGATCTCTGGGATTACGACGTGCCGGCACAGCCGGTCGCGTTCATGCTGCATCGCGGCGGCAAGGATATCCCGGCGCTGGCGGTGGCGACCAAGATGGGCCACCTCTTCATCCTCGACCGCGCCACGGGGCAGCCGCTCGTGCCCGTCGAAGAGCGTCCCGTCCCGGCGAGCGACGTGCCGGGAGAAGTCGTTTCGCCCACGCAGCCGTTTCCGCCCCCCGCCTACCGCTTCGTCCCCGAGAGCCTTTCGGCCGCGGACGCGTGGGGCGTGACGCCGGAACGCAAGGAGCAATGCCGCACGTGGATCGCGTCGCTGCGCTCGGAGGGGATCTTCACGCCATCGTCGTTGCGCGGGTCGATTCACTATCCCGGGCACCTGGGCGGGTTCAACTGGTCCGGCGTGTCGATCGACGAGCGCGACGGTCTGCTCGTGGCCCCGGTCAACCGTCTCGCGATGGTCGTCACGTTGATCCCGCGCGACTCGATCCGCGCGATGCGGCGGGCTCATCCCGGGGTCGAGATCAACGGCCAGCGCGGCACGCCCTACGGGATGATGCGGCAGACGTTGCTTGGCTCTGACGGGCTGCCGTGCTCACCGCCGCCCTGGGGCGAGCTCGTCGCGTTCGATCTCGCCCATGGCGCGGTGCGCTGGCGCGTGCCGTTCGGATATCTGCGCGGCATGGCCGACAAGCCCGGCGGTCGGGCGCTGGGATCGCTGTCGATCGGCGGCGTGCTCGTCACCGCGGGCCGGCTGGTGTTCGCCGCCGGGTCACTCGACGAACACTTCCGGGCGTATGACCTGGAGACGGGACGTGAGGTGTGGAGCACACCGCTTCCTGCGGCGGGACATGCGTTGCCGATGACGTACATGGCGGACGGCCGGCAGTACGTGGTCATCGCCGCGGGCGGCCATGACCGGCTCGGTCCCGATCGGCTCGGCGACGACCTCATCGCGTATGCGCTGCCGGGGGCCCGGGGCGCAGGGCTCGATACGCTGCCGCGAGATCTGGCCGGGGCATGGAAGGGCGAGCTGCGCATCAACGACAGCGACCGTCACCCGACGACGCTGACGCTCCGCACGGCGGGCGATTCGCTGGTCGGTGAAGCGACGGCGGACAACGGGCAGATCACCGGGCCCGTCGTAGCCCATGCGCGTGGCAGCGCATTCTCGCTCACTTTGGCGTTCACATATTCGGCCAAGCATTGCGGTGGGACCATCACGGGAAGCGGCGCGCAGGCGAACGCCGGGACGCTCCTCGAGGGCGAACTGCGGGTGGAGAGCACCTGCGCCGACGGCCCCGAATCGGGGATCTTCTCGCTGCGGCGCGCGGCGCGGTAGTTTCGGAACATGCGCGTGCAGGGCTGGCGGGCCATCGGCATCCTGATTGCGGCTTTTACGGTCATCGGGCTGCTCGAGTTCGGCTACCACTACCTCGACGTCCTCGCCATGGGGCATTCCCAGGATGTCTGGGTCAAGTTCGTCGAAGAAATGACGGCGGCGTATGGAGCCGCGGTGTGTTACCTCCTGACGATCCCCGCCGTGCGACGGGCACGAGTGCGCGGCCTCCGGGGATGGCGTCTCTTCCTTCTCCAGGCCGGTATCCTGCCGCTGTTCTCGCTGCTGCACACCACGTTGAACTGGGCGACGCGGTCGGTCGTGTTTCCGCTCGTGGGACTTGGGGCGTACGACTACGGCCGCATGCCGATGCGATACGCGATGGAATTCCCCATGGATGTCCTCAGCTTTATGCTGATCATGGGGCTCGTGTATCTGTTCGACCGCTATTCGGAGTCGCGCGACCGGGAAGTCCGGGTCGCCCAGCTCGAAACCGAGCTGACCCGCGTGCGGCTCTCGGCGCTCGAGGGCCAGCTGCGGCCGCATTTCCTCTTCAATGTTCTCAATACGATTTCGTCGGTGATGTACGAGGACGTCGCGGCGGCCGACACGATGCTCGCCCGGCTGGCCGAGCTGCTGCGTCGCACGCTGCGGCGCCCGGAGGGGACCGAGATCTCGCTCGCCGAGGAAATCGAGACGCTCGAGCTGTACCTCGACATCATGCGCGTGCGGTTCGCCGAACGCCTGTCGGTCCAGGTAACCGTCGAGGACGCGGTGCGTGGTGCGGCGGTTCCGGCCCTCGTGCTGCAACCGCTCGTCGAGAATGCCCTGCGGCACGGAGACCCGGGTCCCGGCGCGCCGGCACGCGTCGCGGTGCGCGCCCGGCGCGAAGACGGCAGCCTCGTCCTCGAGGTGGAGGACAACGGCCCCGGCCTCATCGGGACGCCGGCCGAGGCGGTGGGGAAGGGGGTCGGTCTCGCCAACACCACCCGTCGTCTCGAGCAGCTCTACGGCGACCGCCAGGCGGTCACGTTCCGCAACCTGGCGCAGGGAGGCCTGCGGGTCGCCGTCCAGCTCCCGTATCACACGGTGCGGTGAAACTCAAGGTCCTGATCGTCGACGACGAGAAGCCGGCGCGCGCCAAGGTGCGACGCTTCGTGTCGGCGGATCCCGACGTGGGGCCGATCTTCGAGGCGTCGGACGGCGTGCGGGCGGTCGACGTGATCCGCGAGGAATCACCCGATCTCGTCTTCCTCGACGTGCAGATGCCGGGCCTCGACGGGTTCGGCGTCGTCGAGGCGCTGGGCGCCGACGCCTTGCCGCACATCGTGTTCGTGACCGCCTTCGACGACTACGCCGTCCGGGCCTTCGACGTCCACGCGGTGGATTACGTGATGAAGCCGTTCGACGTCGACCGGCTGTCGCGGGCGCTCGCGCGGGCGAAGGCGGCGGTCGCGAGCCGCCACGACGGTGGTGATGCGGCGCGAGTCGAGCGCCTGCTCAGCGATCTGCGCCGCGAGCGTCCCGAGCGTCTGGAGCGGCTCCTCGTGCAGGGTGCGGAGCGCTCGATGTTGTTGGCCGTATCCCGGGTCGATCGGCTGGAATCGGCGCGCAACTACGTCGTGCTGCACGCGGGGCGGGAGACGTTTCGCGTGCGGTCGACCCTCGACCGGCTGGAGCAGCGGCTCGACCCGCGTCGCTTCGTTCGCGTCAGCCGCACGGCCATGGTCAACATCGAGCGCATCGCGGAGCTGAAGCCCTGGTCGCATGGTGACTGGATCATCGTGCTGACCGACGGCGCGAAGGTCCGCCTGTCACGCACCTTTCGCGATCGACTGGAGCGCTTCGGTCCCTGATGTATGTTGAGGCTCCGTCCCAATGCGGAGTCTCGATGCGTGGCGTCTTGAGCCGTGTGTGTGGTGTGCTCCTCGTCGCCGCTGCGGCGGCGCGCGCGCAACAATCGAGCGCGCCCTTCTCCCTCGCACAGATCATGGGCTATCCCTACCCATCTGAGCTCGTCGCGGCGCCGTCAGGCGCGAGCGTGGCCTGGGTGCTCAACGAGCGGGGAGTGCGAAACATCTGGGCCGCCACCGCTCCCGACTGGACTCCGCACCGGCTGACGACGTACACCGACGACGATGGGCAGGAGTTGACGAACCTCGCGATCATGCCCGATGGAAAAACGATCGTGTACGTCCGCGGCGGCGACCACGACGCGAACTGGCCGGCCGAGGGAGGCCTGGCTCCCGATCCCGCTTCGAGTCCCGAGCAGCCCAAAGTCGCCATCTGGGCGGTCGGGTTCACCGGTGTACCGCCGCGATTCCTCGCCGAAGGCGACGAACCCGTCGTCTCGCCGCGCAACGACCGGATCGCGTTCGTGCACGAGGATCAGGTGTGGGCAGTGTCGTTCTTCAGCAGCAGACCAGCGGCGCGGCTCTTCTTTGCGAGAGGCAAGAGCCACTCGCCCGCCTGGTCACCGGACGGGTCGGAGCTGGCGTTCGTGTCCGACCGGGACGACCACAGCCTCATCGGCGTTTTCAGGTCGGACACGGAGCCGATCCGCTATCTGGCCCCATCGACCAGCCGCGATCTCTCCCCGCGCTGGTCGCCGGACGGGCGCCAGATCGCCTTCGTGCGCATGCCGGGGGAGGGCGGGCCACCCGAGCCGCTGCTGGCGAATGTGCCGTCCCCCTGGTCGATCTGGGTCGCGGACGCTGCGACCGGCGCGGCCCGGGAGGTCTGGAGCAGTCCCAAAACACTGCATGGCTCGTACCCGGAGACCGCGGGTGAGGCGAACCTCGACTGGGGCGGAGGCGATCGGCTCGTTTTCCTGGCGGATCTCGACGGCTGGCCGCACCTGTATTCGATTCCCGTGGCGGGCGGCTCGCCCCTGCTCCTCACGCCCGGCCCTTTCATGGTGGAGCACGTCGCCGTCGCGCCCGATCACCGCGTTCTCGTCTACAGTGCCAACACCGGCGCGGACTCCGACGATGTCGATCGACGGCACTTGTTTCGCGTTGCCATCGACCACCCCGATCCGTCTCCGATCACGTCGGGTGACGGGCTGGAGTGGACTCCGGCGATCGCCGGCGACAGCGGTATCGTCGCGTTCATGTCCGCCGATGCCCGGCGCCCTCCGATTCCCGCCATTGTGCCACTCTCCGGTGGGCAACCCCAGTTGCTCGGCAAGGATCGCCTTCCGGCGGACTTTCCCGTTGCGGCTCTCGTC
>JAWOLH010000057.1:0-3389 GCA_033853695.1 Gemmatimonadales bacterium
GGCGAGCCGGCTCGCGGCGGCGATGCTCGATTCCTGTCGCTCTCGAGGGGCGTATTGGCGACGTGATCACGGCGAAATCTCGGCGTTTCACCCCGGGAGATCTGCTGGGCTCCGCGGTGCGTAGGCCCGAGAACGAACGGACGGAGGCCGATGGCCCAGCAGAAGTCCGAGACCGCGTAGTACCGGAAGGCGGGTGTAGTGCCCGCTGAGCGCGCCGGGTCGAGCGCCGGTGGGCAAGGGAAGGCGGTCCCGGTCGAAGGAACGATGGTGCAGCTTTGCCTGCCGATCGCGACAGCAGAAGGCCGTACGGCGGTCCCGGACCTGTCCGGGGCTCGTCGGTCGGCGGTGCCGAAGGCGATCGTCAATGCCGAGAGTGCAGCGTCGGCGACGATGGAGGAGGTTGTGGATCGATTGACGGGGCGTTGTTGAAGGTGGCGTCGAACAAGGGCGCCCCTGGTCCGGATGGGCAGACGATCGAGGCGCTGTGTGAGCAGTGGCCGGTCGTGCTGCCCAGGCTGCAAGCCGACCTGCTGGCAGGGACGTATCGGCCCGGGGAGATTCGCCGGGCGTACGTTCCCAAGGCGGGGGGCGGGCAGCGCGGGCTGGGATTCCTGACGTGGTCGATAGGGTGGTCAGGAGGCTGTGCGGCAGGTGCTCGAGCCGCTGTGGGAGCCGATGTTTCATCCGTCAAGCCACGGGTTTCGGCCTGGCCGAAGTTGTCACACGGCGATCAACGAGGCCAAGGAGCATCTCAAGGACGGCTACGAGTGGGTGGTGGGTCTTGATTTGGAGACGTTCTTCGATCTTGTCTGCCACCAGCGGCTGACCGCAAAACTCGCGGAGCGAGTTTCAGACCGCAGGCTGCTCGTGCTGATCGGACGGATGCTCAAGGCCAAGGTGGTGCTGCCGGACGGCGTTGTGATCGAGACCGAGCAGGGCGTTCCGCAAGGCGGGCCGCTCTCGCCGCTGTTGTCCAACGTCGTGCTGGACGAGCTCGATCGAGAGCTCGCTCGGCGTGGCCACCGGTTTGTTCGCTATGCAGACGATGCCAACGTGTACGTCTCAAGCGAACGCGCGGGGCGGCGGGTGATGGCTAGCCTGACCGGGTTCATCGAAGGGCGCTTGCGTCTGAAGGTAAACCAGGCCAAGTCGGCTGTCGCCCGACCGGAGGCGCGCCACGTCCTTGGCTTCCGGCTGCGGCTAGATTCGCGGACCGGGGCCGTGGAGGTGCTGCTGTCGGAGCGCACCAAGCGGCGCGCGATGGAGCGGATCCGCCAGTTCACGCCGCGCAACTGGGGAGGCACGCTGGAAAGCTGCATCGCCCAGATCAACGGCTGGCTGCGCGGCTGGTATGGCTTCTTCGGGATCGTCTCGCCTTCAGAGCAGTACACATTGCGCGCGCTCGATGCCCACATCAGGCGTCGGTTGCGCGCGATCGTGCTGCACCACTGGAAACGCAAACGAACGATCGTCCGTAAGCTCATCGCGCTGGGTGTTCCCCGGCGATCGGCGTGGCGACAGGTCTACGCAGGACGCAAGTCCTGGTGGGCGCTGAGCCACATCCCGGCCGTGGACCACGGCCTGCGCAAGGCGTACTTCGCCAAGCGCGGGCTGGTCTTTCTGGTCGAACTGCATCGCCACCCGCACCACCGCATCGTCGCCCCCGAATCGCCGCAACTGGCGCTGTGGGGATGATTCGAGGTCGCACACCGGCCGGCGGCGGGGAGTCATAACCCGCCGTCCCGAGGAGCCGTATACGACCAGCGTACGTACGGCTCCCCGAGAGCGAGCCGCGAAGCGGCGCCCTCGACGGGGACGGCGGCGCGAGCTACGCCGTTTCGCCGGGTTCCTACGGGTCGCGGGCATTGGCCGGAGAGCCGCAGAAGGGCTTAGGACGCGTCGGCCTGCAACGCGACGGTTGCGGGTCGAGGCGGTTGGGCCGGCGGGTAGTTCAGGCGGCGGTGAGACTGGGTAGCTCCTGTTCGGCCTGGGCGGGGCTCGGGTCGGTGGGCTCGGCGAGGATCAGGGCGATCGACTCGACTGGCAGGTAGCGGCGTTGAACCAGCCACTCGTCGTTCTGCTCGGAGAGCAGCGCGCCGACGAGCCGGATCACCGCCTGGTCGTTGGGGAAGATCCCGACGATGTCGGCGCGCCGGCCGATCTCCTTGTTGACCCGCTCGAGCGGGTTCGTGCTGCGCAGCCTGGTCCAGTGCTCGGACGGGAACGGGTAGAAGGCGATCAGGTCCTCCTCGGCCGCCTCGAGCAGCTCGCACACCTTCGGTGCAACCGACGCGAGCCGCTCGAGCACGTGCGTGACCCGTTCCTTAGCCTGCTGGTAGCCCTCGGCGTTGAAGATCTCGCACAGGGCGGCGGCGACCAGCCCCGCTGGTCGCGGCGGCAGTGCATGACCATGTCCCCGGTGAAGTGCACGGTGCAGCGCTGCCACGGGCAGGAGAGCACGCGGGCGATCGCGGCCTTCAGCCCCTCGTGCTGGTCGGAGATCGCCAGCCGCACGCCGTCCAGCCCGCGCTTTTTCAGCGAGCGCAGGAACTCGACCCCAGAACGCGCCGGACTCGACCTCGCCGACGTCCAGACCGATCACCTCCCGCACACCGGACTCATGCACCGCGGACGCAACGACCACGGCCTTGGACACGACCCGGCCGTGGTCACACACCTTGACCACTTTGGCGTCAAGCCAGAGATACGGGTAGGCGCCCTCGAGCGGGCGGCACCGGAACGCCTCGACCCGCTCATCCAACGCCCGACACAGCGCCGAGACCCGATCCTTGGTCATCCCGTCGATCCCCAACTGCTCAACGAGCCGGTCGACCTTCCGCGTGCTCACCCCGTTCACATACGCCTCCAGCACGACCGACACGATCGCCTGCTCCGAACACCGGCGCAGCTCCAAAAACAACGGGAAGTACGACCGGCCCGAGCGCTTCTTCGGGATCAGCAACTCGACCTCCCCGACCCGCGTCTCCCACGCCCGCGGGCGGTACCCATTGCGATGCGTCAGCCGCGTCTCCCGTGCGACCTCGCCCAAGGCAGCGCCGATCTCAGCCGAGATCTCGCCCTCCATCAACTCGCGGGCGACCAGCGCGACCGCCTCCCGAACGAAATCCTCAAGCCGACCGTCCATCGCCTTGGCGACGACATCGGCAACCGTCATGCTCTGACCTTCGGCCATCGTGGTGTCTCCTTCACGTCGACTGCAGCAACAGCCGACGAGTTCGGCGCCGCGATGGCCGACCCTCACAGCGGTCGACCTACACGACGCCCGTCACACCACTTCTACCGACGCGACCCGCGCCGGCGGCGAACTCGAGCGCTCCGAACGACAGCTGGCCCAGGGCTGTGTCGCTTCCGCCTGTGGAAATGACGTC
>JAWOLH010000058.1:0-30572 GCA_033853695.1 Gemmatimonadales bacterium
GGCGGCTGCCGACGCTGAATCGTGCTTTTACCGACTTCGTCAGCACGTCGCCCCAGGTGGTGCGCACGCCGGGAGGCGGGAACTCGATCAACGGGCAGAACGACCGGTTCAACAACGTCCAGATCGATGGTGGCTCGAACAACGACCTCTTCAACCTCGGCGCCACGAACGGCGTCCCGGGCGGCAGCGTCAACGCCCGCCCGCTGTCGCTCGAATCGGTGCGGGAGTTCCAGATCCAGATCGCGCCGTTCGACGTCCGCCAGGGGCAGTTCACCGGCGGCCTCGTCAACGCCGTGACCAAGTCCGGTACGAACGACCTCCACGGCTCGGCGTTCGGCTACATCCAGAATCAGAACTTCGTCGGCAAGGACACGGCGGGCGTCAGCGTACCGGTGGCGGACTATCAGCAGCAGCAGTACGGCTTCTCGATCGGCGGGCCGATCGTCAAGGATAAGCTGCACTTCTTTGCCTCGGGTGACTTCCGGCACGACGTGCGGCCATTCGCGACCGCCATTCAGTGCTCGGGCGCCTGCACGCCGGCGGACACTGCCGGGATCGGCATCACCGGCGCCCGTTTCGACTCGGTGCGCAACATTTTGAAGACGCAATACGGGTTCGATCCGGGCAGTTACCTGGCTCCAACGATTCCGAATCCCGAAACCAACCTGTTCGGGAAACTCTCCTATGAGCTGGGCGTGAACAGCCACGTCGAGCTCTCGGGGATCTTCGTCAATGCCGACCGCGTCAACCTGGCGCACGTGTACACGGCGCCGTTCAACGCACGCGACGGGTACCAGCTCTCCAACTCGGGCTACGACTTCACCGACCACACCCGCACCGCACGCGGCAAGTGGACGGCGCAGCTCACAAGCCGCCTGTCAAACGAGCTGATCGCGGCGTACAGCTCGATCAGCGACGTGCGCAATCTCGCGAGCCGCGTGCCGCTGATCCTCGTGGCCGGCAACTCGCCGTCGACGTATGTGGCGGCGGGCGCCGAGCGGTTCTCGCAGGCGAACTCGCTGAAGCAGACCGTGATCGAGCTGACGGACAATGTGACGTTCCCCGTCGGGCAGCATCTGATCACCGTGGGGACCCACAACGAGTTCTTCCACTTCGTCAACGTCTTCTTCCCGGCGTCGATCGGCGTGTGGAACTTCTCGAGCCCCGACTCGCTGGCGCTCGGGCTGCCCAACCGCTTCGAGCGGGCCTTGCCCACCGCGCTGCGCCCCGACGGACCGGTGGCGGATTTCCGGGTGAAACAGTACGGGTTCTACGCCGAAGACCGGTTCTCGCCGGTGCAGAACCTCACGCTGACCGCCGGGCTCCGCATGGACGTCCCGACCCAGCCGTCGCCGACGCTGAACCCGATTCTCGATACGATCCACTTCGCCCTGCTGGGCGGGGGCACGGTGAACACCGGCTCGTTCCCGAGCGGCAACATCCTCTGGTCGCCGCGGTTGGGCTTCAACTACAACGTGAACGGTGAGAGCCAGACGATTCTCCGTGGCGGGGTCGGCATCTTCAGCGGCCGGCCGCCCTACGTGTGGCTCTCGAATGCCTACGGCAATACCGGCCTCGAGCAGGCAAGCCTGATCTGCACGGGGACGAATGTTCCGACGTTCACCGTGGATCCCAATGCGCAGCCGACGAGCTGCGGGGCCGCGGCGCCGTCCAGCGGACGGCCGAGCGTCGTGTACTTCGACAGCAACTTCAAGTTCCCGCAGGCCGCGAAGGTGGCATTGGGAGTCGACCGTGAGCTCGGTTGGGGCGTGCTCGGCACGGTCGACTTCATCTATACGCGGGCGATCAACGAGTTCCTGCTCGAGGACGTGAATCTCACGGGCATCCAGGGCTCGTCGTCCGGGGAGACGGGGCGGCCGCTCTACGGCACGATCAACCCCGCGACCGGTGCCGCCACGGCGTCGCGCGTCACCGGCACGTACGCCGACGTGATCCGCAACAAAAACACGAGCGGCGATCACTCCGCGTCGCTCGCGGTGCAGTTCCAGAAGCGGTTCGCGAGCGGGGTCGAATTCAACGCCGCCTACACCTATTCGCACACCGTCGACTTCCGCTCGATGACGTCGGACATCACGAACTCCAACTACCGCTTCGGGGTGCTGAACGGCCCGGTGGACGCGCCGACGCTGGCGACCTCGTTCTTCGACCGGCCGCATAAGGTCACCGTGAGCGGCACGGTCAACACGCCGTTTGCCACGCATTTCTCGGTGTTCTACACGGGGATCTCGGGCACGCCGTTCACCTACGTCGTCAATGGCGACATCAACGCCGATGGCTTCAGCGGCAACGACGCGGTGTACGTGCCGATCAACGCGGCCGACATCACGCTGCAGAACCCGGCCCAGTTCGCGACGCTCGACAACTACATCAACAATGAGCCGTGCCTGCGCAACAATCGCGGCCACATCCTGCCGCGCAACAGCTGCCGCAACCCGTGGCAGAACCTCCTCAGCGCCCGCATCAGCAAGACGTTCGGGACGCTGCGCGGCCAGTCGATCGAACTCAACGCCGATATGCTGAACGTGCTGAACTTCCTCAACTCGAGCTGGGGCCTGATCAAGGTGACGGGAGTCAACGAGGAGACGAACCTGATCCGCCTGACCGGCTACGATCAGGTCAACGGTCGCGGGATTTACGCCCTCAACCTGCCGATCAAAAACCAGGTGACGCTCAACTCGCTTGGCTCGCGCTGGGTGTTCCAGCTGGGGGCGCGATACGCCTTCTGAGGGACGGTAAGGGTCGGTAGGAGAACAAAGGGCGGCTGGGGCATCCCCCGGCCGCCCTGTCTTATCCCCTCCCGTCTCCTACCGTCAGGTTTGCACCTTCTTCAGGAGCCACGCCGCGCCTCCCGCCGCCAGGAGGTTCGGGAGCCACGCCGCGAAGGTCGGCGGCAGGAGTCCGCCCCCGCCCACGGCGCGCGACAGCTGCATCAGGAGGAGAAAGAGGAACGTCGTGGCGAGACTCACGGCCACGCCCCACGCCGCGCCCGCACGCGGATTGGTGACGGAGAGTGGTGCGCCGAACAGCGCGATGATGATGCACGTGAACGGAATGGCGATCTTGAGGGCGCGGTCCACTGCGAGCTTGCGCGTGTCGGACCCGGAGCGCGCCAGGGCGTCGATGTAGCGTCCCAGCTCGGCGTAGCGCATTTCCTCGGGGGCCTTCGGCTCCGCCAGCAGGTCTTCGGGGGTCTCGACCAATGTGCGCGTAGTCAGGGTGTGAAAGTCGAACGCGCGTTCGACCCCGGGGCCCAGCAGGTAGCGTACGCGGCCGTTCTGCAGCGTCCAGCCGGCCAGGTGGCGGTAGCGAGCGCGCTCCGCCGTCACGACGATCGTCGGGTAGTCGGGCCCGGTGCCGACCCGCTCCATCACGAGGTCGGTCATCTCACGTTTCGAGATCTGGAGCGTCCGCACGGCGTACACCCACCCGCCGTCGGCGCGGTACACGAAGTTGACACGCGAGCCGGTGCGCACGGCCTTCTCGCCCAGGAGCTCGGCCTTGCGCGCGGCGCCGATCGGTACCAGCTCGCCGAGACCGATCCCGAAGATGCAGGATACTATGGCGGCGATGAAGATCGGCCGCGCCAGCCGGTGGAACGAGATTCCCGAAGCCTTGGCCGCAGTCAGCTCCGAGTACCGCCCCATCGACCCGACCGTGAACACGGTGGCGAAAAGCACCGCGGCGGGCAGCACGAGGAACATCGTATCGGGCATGCCAACCAGGTATGCCAGCGCGACGTGGGCTTTCGACAGGCCGCGCATCAGATACTGATCGAGCTTGTCGGTCAGGTCGATGACGATGACGAGCAGCGGGAATCCGAACATGACGACGAGGAACACCAGGAGCCATTGCCGCAGCACGTAGCGGTCGAGCGTGCGCATGTGCTAGACGGCGCCCGTGCGTGTCACTGACGGCCTCGTCTGCGGACCAACACCACCAGCGCCTCTTTGAGATCCGACCAATCTCCCCCTCGGGCCGTCGGCGAGGCACGACGCATCACCCACAGCCCGGCGAGGCCCAATGCGCCGAAGATCAGGTTCGGTCCCCACATCGACAGAAAGGGAGACAGGATGAGCCGGTCGCCCAGGTCTTCGCCGCCGATCAGACCGATGTAATAGATGGCGAACACGAAGACGCTGGTGCCGATCACCAGTCCCGCCCCGCCGCGAGGGAACCGCAGCGCCACCGGCACTCCCAGGAGGCCGAAGACGAAGCAGGCCACGGCGATCGCCAGTTTCTTCTGGATCTCGACTTCGTAGATCGCGGCGCGGCGGCGCGCCCCCTCGACGCGTTCATCTTCTCCCGCGGTACCCCCTGGTGTGACGAGCGGGGCGTGAGGGGTCGGTGGGAACACCGGCGTCTGGGCCGCGGGACTCCGGGCGGGTTGCGGCGGAGGGATGGTGACCTGGGGGTGTGGGACACCCTGGGCCTGGGCCGAGTCGGGGAGGATCCAGCGCACGAGGTGGCCGAGCAGGCGACAATATGGCCCCGGAGTCGAATCCAGGGCCGAGATGGTCTGCACGGGACCGGCGCTGAGGCCGGCGATGCGGCGCAGGTCGTGCTCGACGGTGGCGTTTGCTTCCTGATGGGCGGCGTGGGCGTCATTGTGGGCGGCGGCCACGACCTGCGCCATCTGGCACATGGTCATCTCGCGGTCGCCACGGTAACTGTCCTCCTCCGTGCGCACCAGCTGATTGGACACGTTTCGAACGCGGACGTGATTCGTGTGAAAGAAAGTGCGATTGAACTGCGCGTCGCCCGCGCCGCGTACCTCCTGGATGTCGCCGTCCTCCAGGGTGAGGTACAAATCGGTCTGGCCGGGGGTATAGGCCATTTGCCCACTGTCGGCCGTGATGATCCGGCGGCGGTCGGCGTCGCCCAGATCATAGATCGTCACGTCGCGGAGCCGGTTGGTCGCGGGGTCGATACGAGCCGCCCGCAGAAAGAACTGGCCCGGGACGACCTCGTTGATCACTTGCTCCTTCAGAGCGAGGGATGGCTTCTTGCGCTGGATGTCCACGAGGAGCGTGCGCAGCCGGTGATTCGATCGCGGCAGCACCTGATCGTTCCACAAAAATGCCAGCCCCGCCACGACCGTCGCCCCGAGGATCACGGGCCGTGCGATGCGGCCCACGCTGATGCCGTTCGCCGTCATGGCGGTGATCTCGTGGTCGGCGGCGAGACGGCTCATCGTGTGCAACACCGCGATGAGCACCGCCATCGGTAGGGTCATCGCCACGATGAAGGGAATCGACAGCACGAACACCTCGACGATGACGCTCGTGGGCAGTCCCTTGCCGACCAGATTGCCGAGCTGCTTGGCGATCTGATTGAGGAGCATCAATGCGGTGAGCGCCGAGAGGGCGAAGCAGAGCGGGGCGATGTGCTGACGCAGCAGGTAGCGGCTGAGGATGCGCACGGGTGGTCCGGGCAGTATATTCGGAACTCCAAGCTGCTACAAGGGATGTGGCGCCCCGCCTCGTTCGCCCTCCTCACCTTTTCGCTGCTCGTCCCCCAAGCCCGCGCGCAGGCGCTCGCCGGTGATTCGATCCCGGCGTTCCGGCTGCGCTATCGCTATCCACCGGTCGGGGTCGTCAGCGTACCGGCCCTCGCCCCCGGTGGACGCCTGGGGCGGCGCATCGGCGCGGCCGCGGTCGCGGCGGCGTGGGCGCGACGCGTGCGCGACGTGCTGCCGCCGATCGATCTGGCACACCCGCTGGTCGCGATGGTTCCGCCGGCGGGGGCGGCCGCCCCCACGCCCGCGGGGCAGCCCGGCGGGCCGGCCGGCGTGCTGGGGCAGTTGGCGACCCTCGGGATGGACTTGAGCATGCGCTTCGAGCTCAAGGCGGACCAGTTCCGCAACCTCAAGTGCAACGCATTCGACAAGCAGCAGGCGGTGTCGGGGTGCACCGTCGGCTTTCCGACGATCACGCCCACGCCGCAGTACGCGATCCGCTCCGGTGGCGTGGTGGGTCAGCGGCTGCACGTCAACGTCGACTTCGACAGCCAGCGCGAGTTCGACGCCAACAACAATCTCCAGGTGTGGTACGAGGGGCTCGAGGACGAGATCCTGCGGCGCGTCGAAGCGGGCAACGTCTCGTTCCAGGCGCCGGCGAGCCGTTTCATCAGCGCCGCCGTGCCCGCCAATAACTTCGGCGTGCAGGCGGTCGCGCAGATCGGCCCGCTCGAGCTCCGGGGCATCTACGCGCAACAGAAGGGCAACGTGGTGCGCGACCGCACCTACAACGTGGGTGAGACCACCACGCAGCCCCTGGACCGGCAGTTCCGCGATCTCGACTACGAGCAGGGTCGCTTCTTCTTCGCGGTCGATCCCGCCGCGATCCCCGGCTTCCCGGCGGTGGACATCCTCAATCTGCCGCCGCTGCTCCCCGATTCCCTGCAGGTGCAGGCGATCCAGGTATACCGGTACCGGGCCCTGACCCCGTCGTCCTCCACCAACCTGAACATCGGGGGCATCAAGGCCGTCGCGTGTGGCCCCGGGACCCTGTCCGTCGATTGCTCCGGTGAGCGCGCCGGCCCGTTCCGGTGGGAGCTGTTGCAGCTCGGCAAGGACTACTACGTCGACCCGAGCAACACCTGGTTCGTCCTGACCACTCGCCTCGATCCCAGCGACTTCCTCGCGGTCTCCTATCTCCCGCGCGGGCAGGTGGCGTGCGGTCCCGGCAGCCGCTGCGTGGGCACGTTTCCGGTGCACGCGAACCCGGACACGACCCACGTCGATACGCTGCGACTGGTGTACGACCCACGGCCCGCCGTCACCGCCGCGTCGCCGGCCTTCCGGTTCGAGATCCGCTCCGCGTACCGCCTCGGGGGACCGGAGCTGTCCCGCACCACCGTGACGCTCGGTTTGTCGGTCGACCAGCGCGAGCGGCCCGAAGGGTCGAGCGAAACCTACCTCGCCCTCCTGGGCCTCGCCCTCGCCACGGATCCCAACAACTTCGATCAGTACAACCGGCTGTTTCCGCGCGAGCGCGATTTCGCGGGGCCGCTGCGGGACTACTTCGTCGTGTTCCCCAACCTGCGGCCGTTCGCCGACCCGACGAAGCTGACCGCCGTCGAGCGGAACGACTCGCTGTACCGCACGCCGCGCGCCTTGCTCGCGGTGCAGGGCCCGCCTTCGATCTTCACGCTCACGCTGCACGGCGACGCCTCGGCCGCCGGCGACAAGGGGACGCTCTCGCTCTCGAGCTTCCAGATCCGGGAAGGCAGCGAGAAACTGTACCTCGGCAATTCGCTGCTCACGCGCGACGTCGACTACACCATCGACTACACGGTGGGGCTCGTCACCTTCACCCATCCCGATTCGCTCTTCGCCAGCGGACCCGGGGTGATCCGGGCGCAGTTCGAGGAGCGTGCCACGTTCTCCACTGCGCCCACGTCGATCTACGGTATGGCGGCCAAATACGATTTGGGAACGGTCGGGCAGGTCTACCTCACGGGCCTGTTCCAGAAGCAGCAGACCATCTTCACCCGTCCGCAGCTCGGGTTCGAGCCGGCCTCGAGTTTCATCGGCGGAGTGAACACAAACCTGCACTTCCAGCCGGGGTGGCTGACGCAGGCGGTCCACGCCCTGCCGGGGACGAAGAGCGACGCGCCGTCATTCCTGACGGTGTCGGGAGAAGTGGCGCTGTCACAGCCGCAGCCCAATCCGCTCGGCCAGGCGTACATCGAGGAGTTCGAGGGGACGGCGGGCCGATTCGTGTCACTCGACGAAAACAGCTGGCACTGGGGCAGTGTCCCGAGCGCGAGCCGCGGCACGACGACCTTCGGCATTCCGATCACGGGCTTCGATACGCTCGACGCTGTGCCGCTCACCTGGCAGTCGCTGCCGCTCGACCAGAAGGGGAATCTCATCCAGTTCTTTCCGCAGCAGATCGATCCGACGATCGTGCTCGTGGGCCAGGCCCAGTCGGCCGAGCCCGTGCTGTGGCTGACGCTCAAGCCCGACACGATGATGGGGCTCGCGAACAGCAGGACCGGGATCCCGAACTGGCGGCGTCCGGGCACCGGCAACAATGCGCGCAGTGCCACCCGGTGGCGCTCGATCACGCAGACCCTCTCCGCGACGGGGGTCGATCTGTCGCGGGTCGAGTATCTGGAGTTCTGGGTGTGGGAGGACAACAAGCGCACGGCCAAGGCGAACGGGGCGGCGATCGTGTTCGACTTCGGCTCGATCTTCGAGGACGCCCTCGCATTCGTGCCGGAGACGCTGTCGGTCAGCCCGGGCGGAGACACGACCTACAGCGGCGTGCGCGTTGTGGGCCAGGGCCGGCTCGACTCGGAGCGCGATCCCGTCACGCAGGCCTGGAATGCGGCGATCAACGATGAGGGGATCCTGAGCGACCGCATCACCGACGGAATCTGGGACGCCACCAGGGGCCAGCGCATCGATACCCTGCCGCTGTGCAGCGCCACGGTCAACGGTCAGATCGTGAGCCGCCCCCTGGGCGACCCGCGCTCGCGCTGCGGCCGCCATAACGGCGCGATCGATACCGAAGATCAGGACGGCGACGGGCAGCTCGACGTCGCGGTGGGCGCGAAGACGCGGGAGGACTTCGTCCGCTACGTCTTCCCGATCGGCGACGACCAGTTCTACGTGCGGGATGGTGGGATGGTCGCCGCGCCACCCGCCGCGGGCGGCGGCGCCTCGGGGTGGCGGCTGTACCGCATCCCCTTTCACACCGACACCCTGCAGGTGGGCACCCCGAACCTGCGGCAAGTCCAGGCGCTCCGCATCACCATCCTGGCGCCGGAGACGGCGGCGCCGGGGCAACCCGACCCGGAGATCTCATTCGGTCTCTCCCGCGTGCAGCTCGTCGGCGCCACGTGGCTCAAGCGTGCCGACACGCCGATCGCCGGGTTGGGGGGCGAGCACGGCTCGGGCCTCGGATCGGTCACGGCCTCGGTTGTGAGCACGCAGAACCGCGACCTCGGCTACACGCCGCCGCCCGGGGTCGTCGACGAGGCCGCGCGCCAGGACGTGAGCCTGCAGATCGGCGTCACGCAAGTAAACGAGCAGTCGCTGCGCATCCTCGCGACGGGCCTGGCGCCGGGGCAGCGCGCCGAAGCGTTCACGCGGTTCGGGTCGGAAGGCGACAAGAATTTTCTCGGCTACCGCGAGCTGCGTGTGTGGGCGCGCGGGCGCGGGCCCGGATGGGAGGACGGCGACCTCGAGTTCTACCTCAAGGTCGGCAAGGATGCCGACAACTTCTACCTGTACCACACGCCGGCCCGCACCAGCTCGTGGGAGCCGGAGGTGGTGATGACGCTGGACCGGTGGATCGCGCTGCGCGCGCACATCCAGCAGGCGTGGCTCGCGGGCGATACCCCCCACGTGTACCCCGGCTGCCCCGACAGCACGATCGTCCCCAACGACACGGCGTACGTGATGTGCGACGGCCCCTATATCGCCCACGTAAAGGATCCGGGCGTGTCGCCCCCCAACCTCGCCGCCGTGCAGGAGGTGGCGGCGGGCATGCTGCGCGTCAAGGCGACGACGTTCATCGATCAGGCGGAGGTCTGGGTGGACGACATCAGGCTGTCGGACGTCGTGCAGACGGCGGGGACCGCTGCAGCGCTCGACGTCGCGCTGACGGCGTCGAATCTCGCGGACGTCACCCTCGACGTGTCGCGCCGCGACGGAAATTTCCGGCAGCTCGGAGAGGCCCCGACGTACCAGACCACGAACGGGTTCAACCTCGCCTCCACGCTGCACCTGGAACGCTTCCTCCCGGCCTCGTGGGGTCTCGCGGCACCACTCGTGGTGCAGCACACCGGGGCTACGAGTGCCCCGATCTTCCTCTCGGGAACCGATCTGCGGGGCGACGCCCTCGCCGGATTGCGGACGCCGCTCTCGACCGCCACGGCCTACTCGTTCTCCCTGCGGCGCAGCCGCCGCGCCCGCCACGGCATCACGCACTGGCTGGCCGATCCGCTGTCCCTCACGGCGACCTACTTCACAGGCGATGACCGGTCGAGCCTCGATGAGGCGACATCGCACACCTGGTCCGCCACCGTGGACTACTCGCTGCAGCCCGGGAGCAGCACGATCGCCGCGGCGCCGCGCTTCCTCGTAGGCCTGGTGCGCAAGCTTCCCCCGTTCATCGCGAAGAGCAGCTTCGCCGACGGGCTGGAGCATTCGCGGCTCCGGCTTTCTCCCACCTCGATCCGGCTGCGCTCCACGCTGACGGGAATGACGGCGTCGCGCTCCGTCTTCCGCGTGCCGGTGGCGGATTCGGGCGACCGCCACATCATTCCGGTGCAGTCGCTGAGTCGCGCGTGGCGCAACAGCGCATCGGTCGGCCTCGGACCGTTGCCGGGACTGACACTGCAGGCGGACCTCGCGTCGCAGCGTGATCTGCGCGACTACGGTGACTCGACGACGATCGCCCGGGTCGCGCGCCTCGCGCGCCGCACGCTCCTCGGCACCGACGTCGGGTTCGAGTCGCAGCGCACGATCGGCACGTTCTCCGGGCTGACGCCGACGCTCGTCCCCTGGCTCCGGCCGCGGGCCGCCTTCGCGACGAGCTTCGTCCTCATTCGCGATCCCAACGGCCGCACCGCGATTCGCGACGTGGGTGACACCGCGGGGGCCTTCCACTTGCCCACGTCGTTCAGCAACAGCCAGCACGCCGAGGTCGGCACGCAGGTCGATCTGGGTCGTCTGGGGCGCGGCATCTTCGGGGACTCGGGGATCGTCACCCAATGGCTGCGGCGAGTGACCCTGGTCGATATCGCCTATAGCCGCGACCGCACCTCGACGTTCTCGGGCGTCGCCGGGGCACCCTCGCTCGGGTACCAGTTTGCCGTGGTGGGATTCGGCGGATTCCTGATGCAGCAGGGCGCGCTGGCGACGTCGGCCTCGAACACGGGGACGACCAGGGCGACCACGACGCTCGGTCTCCCCTTCGGCTTCCGGCTCACCGGGCTGTATCAGCAGACCCGGGGCACCACGCTGATCCTGCGGTTGACGGAGCTCGTCCCGATCACCACCACGGCGCGCGAGTGGCCGTCCGGTACGCTCACCTGGACGGTTTCGCCGTCGCGCTCGAGCCTGGGGCGCGTGCTCTCTGGGCTCACGGCACAGCTGTCGCTGCGTTACCACGACGTGTCGAACACGCAGTCGAGCCTGGCCGGGGATATCGCCACGGGCCTCGTGTCGTCGTTCAGCAAGGACCACAGTGTGTCGCCGAGCATCACGGCTTCCTGGGCGAAGGGGGTGTTGACGTCGTTCGATGCGACCCGGCTCGTCACCGATCAGACGACGGCGGGGAACACCTTTCACACCACGCACAACCAGCGCAACGGCAGCATATCTTTCGCGTGGCGGCCGCCTCCGGCGATTCTCAAGTTGAAGACGTCGATCCGGACGACGGCGCGCTATTCGTACGCGCTCAACGCCACCTGCCTCCGGTCGGCGGGGCAGGTCAACTGCGTCCCGTACGTCGACAGCCGTCACAGCGAGGGTCAGTTGACGCTCGACACCAGTTTCCCCCCCACGCTCAGCGCGGGATTGCAGGTGGCGTACGCACTCGACGACGAGCGGCAGATCAACCGCAAGGTCTCCCAGCTCACCCTGACCGCGTTCGTGCAGCTCAACACCAACGTGGGGCAAATTCGATGAGCCGGCGATTGTGGGGGACGGGAGGGATGCTGGCGGCAGCGGTCGGCGCCGCCGCCCTCGCGTGCGGGGCGCGGCCGAAGCCGCCGGTTCGTGAATTCGACGGCGCGAAGGCGTTCACCTACCTGCAGCAGCAGGTGCAGTTCGGGTATCGCATTCCGGGGACGAAGCCGCACGAGGAGACCGGCGACTGGATCCTGGCACAGCTCAAAGCTCGCGCCGACACCGTCTGGGTCCAGGACATCCAGCATCGCATGGCCAGCGGCAAAACGGTGCACCTGCGCAATTTCTTCGCCCGGTTCCAGCCGCAGGCCGCCGAGCGGATCCTCTATCTCGCGCATTGGGACACGCGCCCCACCGCCGATCAAGCCACGGACAGCGCCGATCGGAAGAAGCCGGTCCTCGGCGCATCGGACGGGGCATCAGGTGTGGCGGTCCTGCTCGGGGTGGCGGACGCGCTCAAGGCGAAGCCCCCCACCGTCGGCGTCGACCTGCTCTTCGTGGACGGAGAGGACTACGGCAACTTCGCCGATTCGAACGACGTGCTCATCGGATCGCGCTGGTTTGCCGGGCATTTGCCGAGCGGGTATCCGCCGCTCTTCGGCGTGCTGTTCGACATGGTGGGGGACAAGAATCTCGACATCAATGTGGAAGGGAACAGCCAGGCGGAGGCGCCCGAGGTCGTAGACCGCGTGTGGAAGACGGCCAACGAGCTGGGGTACGGCGACATCTTCATCCCGCAAGTGCGCTTTACGCTGATCGACGACCACGTGAGCCTGCAAAAGGCGGGCATTCACGCCATCGACGTGGTCGACTTCAACTATCCGTACTGGCACACCACAGAAGACACGCTGGACAAGGTCAGCGCGAGGTCGCTGCAGATCGTCGGCGACGTGGCCGTGGCGCTGGTCAGGGAAGCGGGAGAGTAAGGATACATCCGGCGTGCTTTCGATCCCGGCTCCAGCAGCAGCGGTGGTTACCGTTTCCGAGTGGATGACAGGCGTGCTGCTCTGTTGCTGGCCGGTCTCGCCCTCGCCGGAGCTGCGGCGCGTCTGGTCTTGTCTCCCTCTCCTTCCAAGGCTCCCGGTGACGTCCGCCTAGCCTTCGGCGACAGTCCCCCCGCTTCGGCATTGCAGGAAACCGCCCGGCGAGCGGCGCAGCTGTCCCGGCCGCTCGCCCCCGGTGAGAAAATCGACGTGGACCACGCCGATGTGATCGACCTCACACGCCTGCCGCGAGTGGGTCCCGCGCTCGCGCAGCGCATCGTCGCCTGGCGCGAGCAGCACGGCGCGTTCGGAAACATCGGGAGACTGGACAGCGTGGCGGGAATCGGGCCGAAGATGTTGGACGCCTTGCGGCCCTACGTCACATTTTCAGGTGCTCCGCCTTGACACACCCGACTCGCCACATACTTTAGTTCATTCTAATTCAACGAGTTGCATACGACGACCGCAGCACTCTCCCCCGATAAGCTGGGTGATATTCTGGTCCGCGACGGTCTCATCACGTCGGACCAGCTGAAACGCGCCCTGGCCGAGCAGCGCAGCTCCGGTATGCGCCTGGGTTACACGCTGGTGAAGCTCGGATTCATCGAGGAAACCGAGATCACCAAGATGCTGGCCCGCCAGTACCGCATGCCAGCGGTCGATCTGTCACGCTTCGAGGTCGACCCCAAGATCCTGAAGTTGATTTCCTCCGACATCGCCGTGAAGTACACCGTCCTGCCGCTGAAGCGGGAAGGTCGCACGCTGACGATCGCCATCGCCGATCCCAACAACGTGGCGGCGATCGAGGACATCAAGTTCATTACGCGCTGCGACATCTTCCCCGTGATCGCGGGCGAGTACACGCTGCGCAACGCGATCGATCGCTATTACCAGCAGTCGGATGCCCAGCTCGCCAGCCTCCTGAAGAGCGTCGAGGACGAGGGGGTCGGCGACCTCGAAGTCGTCGAGGAGCAGCAGGACGAGGAGGTCAAGGCGTCCGAGTTGGCCGAAGACGCCCCGGTGGTGAAGCTGATCAACGGGCTCCTGACCGATGCCGTGAAGCGCGGCGCCTCGGACATCCACATCGAGCCGTTCGAGCACGAAATGCGGGTGCGCTACCGGGTCGACGGCGCGCTGCAGGAAGTGATGAAGCCACCGATCAAGATGCGGGCCGCGTTGACCTCGCGCGTGAAGATCATGGCCCAGTTGAACATCGCCGAGCGCCGCGTGCCCCAGGACGGGCGCATCAAGCTGAAGATGGGGAGTCGCGTCATCGACTTCCGCGTGTCGACGTTGCCGGTGCTGTTCGGCGAAAAAATCGTGCTGCGGATTCTCGACAAGGGGAATCTGACCTTCGATCTCTCGAAGTTCGGCTTCGAGCCGAAGGCCGAGGCCGACCTGATGAAGGCGATTCTCAACCCCTACGGCATGGTGCTGGTGACGGGGCCGACGGGGTCCGGCAAGACCACGACGCTGTACTCGGCGCTGTCGAAGATCAACACGATCGAAGTCAACATCATGACGGCGGAAGACCCCGTCGAGTACAACCTGATGGGGATCAATCAGGTCCTGGTCCGCAACGAGGTCGGCATGACGTTCGCGGCGGCGCTGAAGGCGTTCCTGCGCCAGGACCCGAACATCATCATGGTGGGCGAGATCCGCGACCTCGAAACGGGTTCGATCGCGATCAAGGCCGCGCTCACCGGTCACCTCGTGCTGTCGACGCTGCACACCAACGACGCTCCGTCCACGATCACCCGCATGATCGACATGGGGATCGAGCCGTTCAACGTGGCGAGCGCGGTGAACATCATCGTGGCGCAGCGCCTCGTGCGGCGCATCTGCGCCGACTGCAAGCAGGAGTGGGACTACACCGACGAGGAGATGCACGCCTTCGGCATCGACCGGAATCAAGGTCCGTTCTTCAAAGGCGCGGGCTGCGATACCTGTAACGGCACGGGCTACAAAGGGCGGCAGGGGCTGTACGAGGTGATGACGATGTCCTCGGCGCTGCGGCGCAACGTACTGCGCGGCGCCTCCACCGAGGAGATGCAGCAGTGCGCCGTCGAAGAAGGCATGTTGACTCTGCGCATGGATGGTCTGGTGAAGGTGAAGCGTGGCGTCACCACGCTGGAAGAGGTCGTGAAGGAAACCGCCGCGTGAAGGAGATCACGCCATGCCGGTAAACCTTCGAGCGCTGCTCGAGGAGATGATAGAGAAGGACGCTTCCGACCTGCACATCGTCGCGGGGGAGCGTCCCAAGCTGCGCGTGGACGGCGACATTACCAGCGCGTCGACCGAGGAAGTCCTCACCCCGAAGGACACCCTCTCGCTGGCGTACTCGGTGCTCACCGAGAACCAGAAGAAGCGCTTCGAGACCGAGAACGAGCTCGACTTCTCCTTCGGCATTCAGAACCTGGCCCGCTTCCGCGGCAACTGCTTCAAGCAGCGCGGCTGCGTTTCCCTCGTGATCCGGCAGATTCCGTTCACCGTCCGCACCTTCGACGAACTGGGCCTGCCGCCGATCGTCGCCAAGCTGGCGGAGCGGCCGCGCGGCCTCGTGCTGGTGACCGGGCCGACCGGCTCGGGCAAGAGTACGACGCTGGCCGCGATGATCGACAAGATCAACAAGGAGCTGAAGGGGCACATCATCACGGTGGAAGACCCGATCGAGTTCATCCACCGCCACCAGCAGTGCCTGGTGAATCAGCGCGAGGTCGGCACCGACACCAACAGCTTCGCCGCGGCGCTGAAATACGCATTGCGCCAGGACCCAGACGTCGTGCTGATCGGCGAAATGCGCGATCTCGAGACGACCCAATCGGCGCTGACCATCGCCGAGACAGGCCACCTCGCGTTCGCAACGTTGCACACCAACTCCGCCGCCGAGACGATCAACCGGATCATCGACATCTTCCCCTCGCACCAGCAGCCGCAGATCCGCGCCCAGCTGGCGTTCGTCCTCGAAGGCGTGATCACGCAGACCCTGCTGCAGAAGGCCAAGGGGCGCGGGCGCGTGATGGCCGCGGAAATCATGGTGTGCACCCCGGCGATTCGAGCACTGATCCGCGACGACAAGGTGCACCAGATCTACTCCGCGATGCAGGCGGGGAAGAAGCACGGCATGCAGACGCTCAACGATGCGTTGTATCAACTGTACATGCAGCGCGACGTGGTAAAGGAAGAATGTCTCAGGGTGTCAGGCGATCCCAACGAGTTCCTGCGGATGATCGGCGAGGCCCCGACGGACGAGGTCTCGAGCATGACGACCGGCGCCGCGGGTGGAGCCAAAGTGGCGGCGCGGCGCTAGGAGGAATTGATCCATGCCACTGTTCGAGTATACAGCGCGGAACCTGAAGGGCGACATCGTTAAGGACCACGTCGACCTTCCGACCAAAGATGACGTCGTCGCGCATCTGCGGAAGAATCGGCTCGTGCTGGTGCAGTTGCGGCAGGCGCCCCGGGCGGCATCGATGCCGCGGCTTGGCGGCGGCGTCAGGACGCGCGATGTGGTCATCTTCACGCGCCAGTTCGCCACCATGATCAACGCCGGGTTGCCGCTGGTCCAGGCGCTCGACATTCTGGCGCAGCAGACCGAGAACAAGACGCTGGCCGGCGTGACCCGCCAGGTGGTGTACGACGTCGAGAGCGGCCAGACGCTGGCCGACGCGCTGCGCAAGCACCCCAAGGCGTTCAGCGACCTGTACGTCAACATGGTGGCCGCGGGCGAAGCGGGCGGCATTCTCGATACCATCCTGCAGCGGCTGGCGCAGTTCCTCGAGAAGAACGACGCCATCATCCGGAAGGTGAAAGGCGCGATGGTATATCCGGCGGTGATCATGACGGTTGCCGTCGTCGCCGTTGCGGTGCTGTTGATCTTCGTGATCCCGACGTTCCAAAACATGTTCGCGTCGGTGAACCTCGACCTGCCGCTCCCCACCCGCATCGTGATCGGGATGTCGAACATCCTCAAGAGCTACTGGTGGGCGATCATCGCGGTCATCGGCATTGGGGTCTTTTCGATCAACCGCTACTACAAGACCAGCGCCGGGCGGTTGCAGCTCGATGCGCTCATGCTGCGCTTCCCGGTGCTGGGTGACGTGCTGCGCAAGTCCGCCGTGTCCCGTTTCACGCGCACGCTGGGAACGCTGATCTCGTCGGGAGTCTCGATCCTCGACGGGCTCGAGATCACAGCCCGCACCGCCGGCAACATGGTGATCCATAACGCGGTGATGGAGTCGCGCCAGTCGATCGCCTCGGGCGACACGATTGCGGCGCCGTTGCAGCGCTCCAAGGTGTTCCCGCCGATGGTGATTTCCATGATCGCCGTCGGCGAGCAGACCGGCGGGCTCGACGAGATGCTGTCCAAGATCGCCGACTTCTACGACGAAGAAGTGGACGCCGCCGTGGGGACCCTGCTCTCCCTCATGGAGCCGATCATGATCGTCGTCCTCGGTGTGATCGTGGGCGGCATGGTGGTCGCCATGTACCTCCCGATCTTCGACATGGTGAACGCCGTGCAATAGGTCGACCGGAGGTCAACTCCCCGGACGGGCCCTGCAAGTCGGGGCCCGTCGCGTGTTTAGGGAGGGTGTGGCAAGGCCGGTTCTTGCATCTTGCGATACCGAATTCAATACTTATCAGCCCCGAGGCGGTGCGTAGTCCCTTGTAACGTCAGAGGTTGGATGCGCTGGCTGAGCAGGTCGACGAAAACCCCCATCATGCCGTCCCCCCGCAGTCTGCTGCGGCTCGTCTATTTGTGGCGCTTCTCGGTCGCGATCGCGATTTATCTCAGCGCCGCGTTCCGGGTGCAGGTGACGGCGCCGCTCAACATCCTCGTCACCTCAGTCCTGCTCGTCGCCACGCTCATCTTCACCGGCGCCTCGTACTGGCAGACCCACGTCCGCGACCGGCCCGCCGGCCGGACGTTCCTCTACCTGCAGGCCGTCTTCGACGTCGCCCTGGTGACGGCGGTCGTGCACGTGACCGGCGGACCGGAGAGCGATTTCCAGAGCCTCTACATCCCGGTGATCGCGGTGACGGCGGTGCTGATGCCGCCTGGAGGCACGGCCCTGATCACCGTGCTCGCGGCACTCGCCTACCTCGCCGACTTGCTTTGGGGCCACTCGCTCCCGGTCACCGGGGCGGTGTGGATCCAGCTGGCACTGTTCGCCGTAGTCGCGGCGGTGCCCGCCTACTTCGCCAGCCGCATCAAGGTGATGACGGCGGAGCACGAAGCGTTGGCGGGCGAGCTGCGCCAGGCGCGGCTCGAGGCGAGCGACGTGCTCCACAACCTGGTGAGCGGTGTTCTCACCGTGGACGCCGACGGCAGGCTGCTGTTCTCGAACCCGGCGGCGGAGCAGATCCTCGGCTTCCGGGCGCGCGACTGGCTGGGGCGGACGTTTCTCCCGGAGCTGGCGCGGCTGTCGCCCGAGTTCTGGGCGGCGGTGGCGGCGACGGCCCGCCGCGGGATCCGCCTGATGCGGGTGGAAGCGAGCGTGCGCCGCGGCGATCGCTCGTTCCCCGTGGGCCTCACGACCACTACCATTTCGGGCAGCGCCGGCCTGCCGCCGCGCGTGACCGCCATCTTCACCGACATCTCCGATTCGAAGCGGCTCGAGGAGCTGCATCTGCGGGCCGAGCGTCTGGAAGCGGTCGCCGAGCTGTCGGCGAGCCTGGCGCACGAGATCAAGAACCCGCTCGCGTCGATCCGCTCGTCGGTGGAGCAGCTGTCGCGCTCCACCCGCTCCAACCCGGACGAGAAGTTCCTCGCCGGACTGATCGTGCGCGAGAGCGACCGGCTGAGCCGCCTGCTGTCCGAGTTCCTCGACTTCTCGCGCGTCCGTGTCACGGAGTACCACACCGTCGACCTGCGCATGGTGGCGAGCGCGGCAGTGCGGCTGGTGCGTCAGCACCCCGACTGCCCCGCAGAAGCGGTCATCGAGGTCGCGGGCGGTCCGACGCCCATGGAAGGCGACGAGGACCTGCTCCATCGCGTCGTCTCCAACCTGGTGCTCAACGCTGTGCAAGCCAAAGGCCCCGGGGTGCACGTCGCGGTACACGCCGGACGTCTGGGGCCCGAAGAGGTCCCGGCCGGCATCACGATCGAGAACCCCGTCGCCCTGCGGGTCAGCGACAACGGACCGGGCATTCCCGACGCCGTGCGCGAGCGGCTGTTCGAGCCGTTCGTCACCGGGCGGCCGGGGGGCACCGGGCTGGGCCTCGCGATTGTACAGCGTGCGGTGGCCGCCCACCGGGGCATGGTCCTGGTCGACTCCGTCGCTGGGCAGGGGACGACGTTCACCGTGTTCTTCCCGGCGGCTCGCCGGAAGGAAGAAGCCGCATGACGACTGCTGCCGCGCCGTCGCTGTTGATCATCGACGACGAATCCGCCATCCTCGACACGCTGCGCATTCTGCTGAAGAACGAAGGGTTCGAGGTGACCACCGCCCAGGGGGGAAAGGCGGGGCTCGAGCAGCTCAAGGCCGCAAACCCCGATATCGTGCTCACCGATGTGCGGATGCCCCAGGTGAGTGGCATCGACATCCTCTCGGTGGTGCGCGAGCAGGATCAGGAGACGCCGGTCATCCTGATGACCGCCCAGGCGTCGCTGCAGAGTGCCATCCAGGCCGTGAAGCTCGGCGCGTTCGACTACATCCAGAAGCCGTTCTCCAACGACGACCTGGTCACGACCTGCCGGCGCGCCGTGGAGCACCGCCGGTTGCGCACCGAGAATAAGCAGCTGAAGCAGGAAATCCGGCGGCGCGAGCGCTCCCGCTTCGACAAGCCGCTGGGCAAGTCGCGCAGCTTCGCCGACGTCCTGAAGCTGGCCGAGCAGGTCGCCCCGACCGAAAGCACCGTCCTGATCCAGGGAGAATCGGGGACCGGGAAGGAAGTCATCGCCCGTTACATCCACGACCTCTCGTCGCGGAGTGATGGACCGTTCCTGTCGCTCAACTGCGGCGCCCTCCCCGAAAGCCTGCTCGAATCCGAGCTCTTCGGGCACGTGAAGGGCTCGTTCACCGGCGCCGTGCGGGACAAGCAGGGACTGTTCGCGGCGGCGCGCGGCGGGACGTTCTTCCTCGACGAGATCGGCGAGATGTCGCCCGCCACCCAGGTGAAGCTGCTGCGCGTGCTGCAGGAGCGTGAAGCGATTCCCGTGGGGGGCACCGAGGCGATCCCGGTCGACGTGCGCGTCGTGGCGGCCACCAACCGCGATCTCGAGGACGAAATCAAGCGCGGCCGTTTCCGCACCGACCTGTATTACCGGCTCAACGTGATCGCGCTGCACCTGCCGCCCCTGCGCGAACGGCGCGACGATATCGCCATATTCGTCGACGCGTTCCTCGAGCGCATCGCCAGGGAGCAGGGAGCGACGCCGAAGCGGCTCGCGCCGGACGCGATGGACGCGGTCATGGCCTACGATTGGCCCGGCAACGTGCGCGAGCTCGAGAACGCGCTCGAGCGCGCGGTCGTGCTCACCAAGAGCGACGTCATCCCCCTCTCGGCGATGCCCGCCAAGCTCACCGAGCGTCGCGCGGAGCCCCTGGTCGCCGACCGCCCGCACGCCAACCCGACGCTCGAAATGATCGAGCGGGCGTACATCACCTGGGTACTGCAGACCGAGGGCGGGAACAAGAGCCGCGCGGCCGAGGTGCTCGGCATCGATCCCTCGACTCTGTACCGCAAGCTCAGCCGTTACGAGGGCGATGCTCGTCCGGAGAGCGAGGCGTGAGCGAAAGCTCGGCGCGCCGAATCAAGGTGGAAGCCGTCAGTGCAGCACTCCTCGTCGCTCTCATTCACCTAGTGCTCCGAGTCGGGGCGCTCGTCGGTGCATACGAGGACGATGGCGTGTATGTGGTCCTCGGCAAGGCGATCGCGCTCGGGGACGGCTACCGGTCGATTCATCTTGTCGGCGCCCCGGTCCAGGTTCGTTACCCGCCAGGTCTGCCGCTCCTGCTCTCGCTCCCGTGGGCCATGGGCGGGTCTCTGAGCGCCGTTCAACTGACGGCGGCGGTGGCGAATCTCGTCGCTACCGCGGCGGCGACGGGCCTCTTGTGGTGGGTCGGCCGTCGAGTGCTTGGGCTTGAGCCGTTGACCCTCGGCGTTTTGGCCGTCTCTCCTCTGGTGCTCGATGCCACGATCGCGTTGTTCAACATACCGCTGGCCGAGCCCTACTTTGTCCTCGGGTGGGCTGGGGCGCTGGCCATGTCGGCCCCGCTGCTCGCCGAGACACCCCGCTCCCGGCCGGGCCAGGTGCGCAGTGCTGCGTCTCTGGGGCTCGTGCTCGCCGCCACGACGCTGTTTCGAACGGTCGCCATCGCGCTCGTTCCGGGAGTCGTCGTCGCCCTGCTTGTGCATCGTCGTCGAGCAGAGGCAGCCATCTGCTGTGCGGTCGCGTTGCTGCCCCTCGCTGCGTGGGCGGCGTTGCGGGCTTCCTGGGTCGCCCGAGGCCCGGTCTCGCCGTTTCCGGACGACCTCGGCTACTGGAGCTGGCTCGGGTTGAGTGGACCGATGTTCGCAATCGCTTTCATCGGTCGCACGGTCCTGGTCAATGCCTCGGCGTATTGGCGTGAGCTCGCCAGCCTCCTGCTCCCGGCGCGATCGGTCGGCATGGCTGTTGTGCTCGCTGCGGTATTGTTCGCGGGAGTCGTTGGCGTGATCCGGTTCCGCCGCCATACGGTGCTGATCCTGACGGTCCTCTGCGCCAGCGCGCTCACCCTCATGTGGCCGTTTGCACAGGGGCGCCTCATACTGCCGTTACTGCCCTTCGCGGGCCTGCTCGTGGCGGTTGCGGTAGACGGCATCGGGAAACGAAATGGACCTCGCGTCGCCCTCGGGATACGAGGAGTGCTGTTGGTGGTGGCGACTGTCGTGGCATGGCGTCAGATCCAGCTGCGCGCAAACACCGACCGGGCATTTCTCACGGGGGTGTTGCCCCCGCTCGAGGACCGTTCTCCCATGTTGACCGTGGCATTCCGCAGCCGATTGATATTTCAAGTGAGCGACTGGATCCGGAGCCACGCGAGCGTCCACGACCGGATCATGGTGCAAGTGCCGTCCGGTGTGTACCTGTATACCGGGCGCCAGACCGTCGCCGCCGCGCCGACCGAGAGTCCCGTTGCCCCATCCGTCTTTGCTGTCCATGGGCAATACCTCGGTCGGCGGATCCTGGCCGACAGTCTGACCCTGCTGGTATGGACCCCGGCTACCGTGGGTCTGGGTGAAGACATCGCCGCGGTCCAACAACGGTGCCCGGATGTGCTCACGCGAGCGGACTCGTCGCCGAATCCCCCGCTGTACTTTCGCGTGACCAGAGACGAACACTGCCTGCAAGCCCTCGCCCCACCCACCTCTCTACCGCCCAAGTTGGACGACGGCAGTGCCCCGAGCTGAAGCTCACGATCCGGTCGGGATCGAAACGCTCGAGCGGCTGGCGGCAGCTGCGCCCAACTACAACCGTTGGCTGATCGAGCGCGTGGTTCCGTGGGTGGGGCAGCGCGTCCTTGAGATCGGGGCGGGCGTGGGCACGATGTCCGCATTCCTCGTCGACCGGGAGCGGCTCGTGCTTTCCGATACGGACCCTGACTACATCGCACGCCTGCGAGCCCGGTTTGAGCGGTATCCCCAGGTCCGGGTGGTGCCTCTTCGTCTGCCGGCCACGGACGCCAGTCTCCAGGCCGAGCGCCTCGATACGATCATCTGTCTCAATGTGCTGGAACACGTCCGGGACGACGAGCGCTCGCTCAATACGATGTATCAGTTGCTCCAGCCCGGTGGGCGGCTCGTGCTTCTCGTCCCCTCGTTGCCGGGGATCTACGGCACATTGGACAAGGCGCTGGGGCATTTCCGTCGTTATCGGCGCTCTGAGTTGCGTCAGAAGTACCAAGCGGCGGGGTTTCGGATGCGGCACATCGAGTACTTCAACCTGGCCGGCGTGCCCGGGTGGTGGTTCACTGGACGCGTGCTGCGGCGCGAATTGATCCCCACCGGCTCGCTCCGCTGGTACGATGCCTTGGTGCCGCTGTTCCGGCTGGAGCGCTTGCTGCCGTGGCGCGTCGGCCAGTCACTCATCGCAGTCGGAGAGCGGCCAGCGTGAACGACCTGGTGCTGTCGGTGATCGTCCCGGCCTACAACGAGGCGGGCACGGTCGAGCAGATCGTGCGTCGGCTGTGCGATCTCCCGTTGCCTCTCGAGGTGATCGCGGTGAACGACGCCTCGAGTGACGAGACCGGTGCCGTGCTCGACCGGCTCGCTGCGGGCGGCGCGGTGCACCGTGTCATTCATCACCCCGTGAATCGCGGCAAAGGCGCCGCACTGCGGAGCGGCATCGCCGCGGCGACAGGCGATGTCGTCGTCGTGCAGGACGCGGACCTGGAATACGATCCCAGCGATTTGCCCCGGCTGATCGAGCCGATCCGTTCCGGGCGGGCGGACGCCGTATACGGCTCCCGCTTCCAGGGCGGGCCGCACCGCGTGCTGTTCTTCTGGCACTCTGTCGGTAACCGGCTGCTCACGCTCGTTTCCAACATGTTCACCAACCTGAACCTGACCGACATGGAGACGTGCTACAAGCTGGTGCGGCGCGATCTGCTGCAACAACTACCGCTGACTTCGGACCGGTTCGGCTTCGAAGTGGAGATCACGGCGCGGCTGGCCCAGGCCGGAGCCCGAATCTGGGAGCTCCCCATCACCTATAGCGGTCGCACGTACGCGGAAGGGAAGAAGATCACCTGGCGCGACGGTCTGGCGGCCCTGTGGCACATTCTCCGCTATAACCTGGCGCCGCCGGGCGGGAACTGGCGCACGCGGTGACCGGCGCTGCCCGAGCAGCGATGATCGTCGGCGCTGTCGTGCTGGCGGGGCTGGCGCTGGCCTTGAACCACGCGTTGATCGGCGTCGTCTACGACGATGGGCTCTATGCCGGGGCCGCGATCGCGCTTTCCCACGGGCTCGGGCATGTCCACCAGCACCTCCCCGGCACGCCGGCGGTCGTGCATTTCCCACCGCTCTATCCGCTGCTCCTGGCACCCATCTTCGGCACCATGCCGTTGGCCACCGCGGGGTTCATCGCGAAGGCCGTCAACCTGATCATTGCCGCGCTCGCCGCGGGCCTCATCCCTGGCATGCGGCGCGCACCGAGATCCTCGGCGCCGGTGCGCCGACCTGGTTGGCGCCGACCGTGGTCGCGGTCGCGGCGTTTGCGATTCCCTGTCTCACGCTGCAGACCGCCCTCTTCGCCGAGCCCCTCTTTGTCCTGTGGCTCGCATTGGCAGTGATGCTGACGGATGCGCCGCCTGCCGGCTGGGCTCCCGGTCGTTCGACGGCACTGGCGAGCGTCGTGTGAACGATTCCTCCCGACCCATGAATGTGCTGCGGCTCGGCCCGACAATCTGCCGCGTCGCTGCCGTCGTGTTCGTCGGACTCGGCGGTATTCCCCTCGCCAATCTCCTCGCTGGCGCTCCGTACATTCCATGGTGGTCGGCCGCCGTCCAAGAATGGCTCACGGTCGGCACGGCGATCCTCCTCGTGGCCTGCCTCCTCGCTCTGCTCGGAGGCGAACGCCTCGACCGCTGGGGGGTACGCGCGCGGGCATTGGTCCTCGCGCCCTCGCCCGGGGCGTTTGCATGGCTGGTGGCCGGCGCCGCTGTGGTGCTGACGCTGCTCTTCGCCCAATACTGTTTCGCGCGCGAACCCTTCTCGCAGGACGAAATGGCGCAGCGGTTCCACGCGCACCTGCTGCTCCACGGACGTCTGTTCGCACGTAGTGAACCGCACCCGGAATTCTTCTCTGCCACCGGTGTCCTGGACAGCGGCGGCCGCTTCACTTCCCAGTATCCCATTGGCGGGCCGGCGCTCTTGGCGGCGGGGATGGCGCTGCACGCTGTGTGGCTCGTGAATCCGGTGCTGACGGGAGTCACGGTGCGCAACGTGTACCGGTTCGCGGCCGCCGCCTACGGCGAGGCGTTGGCTCGCGGCGCGACGTTGCTCCTGCTCCTCTCGCCGTTCGTGCTGATCATGGGCGCGAGTGAGATGAATCACGTTGGCGCACTCGCGTTCGCGACGCTCGCCCTGGCGGCGCTCCCCGCTTGGGCGACCGCGCAGACGGCGCAGACCGCCCGGCGGGCGGCGGTGTGGATCGGAGTGGGCGTCGGGGGAGTGGCGATGATTCGGCCGCTTGACGCCGTGGTGCTCTCGGTCGTGATTGGCGCCTTTCAGCTCACCGTGGTGCGGCGCCAACGCCAACTCTGGTCATCGGTCGGTGTGCAGCTGGCGGCAGGGGTCATCCCCATCGCGGCATTGCTGTTCGCGAATGCCCGGACGACCGGCCACCCGTTCCTCTTTGCCTACGATGTGTTGTACGGACCAAACGAACGCCTCGGTTTTCATCTCGACCCGTTCGGCCAACCCCACACGCCGGTTCACGGGTTGCTGCTCGCTTCCGCAAATCTGATGCGTCTTGATCGCTATCTCTTCGAGTGGCCGCTCCCCGGCTTGCTGCCGGTCGTCGTGACGCTCGGGCTCGTGGAATCCCCAACTCGCTGGGACGTGGTCCTGCTCGGAACCTTCGGCCTTCTGCTGGTCGCGTATGCGCTGTACTGGTTCGACGGCTTCTTCGCGGGCCCGAGGTTCATGTACTCGGGAGTGCCGTCGCTCGTGCTGCTCGCGGCGCAGGCCCCGGTTCTCGCGGCGCGACGACTGCGAGGAGCGGGCCGTCGTGCGGTGTGGCTGATCATGCCGCTCTGCGTGGTGTGGGCGTGGTCCGTTCCTACGGGTACATCGAGCGTGCAGCTGCGTGCGTACTTCTATCATGCGGGCCGGACGAAACTCAAGATCTCTCTGGCGCAACAGCTTCGCTCAGCGCACCTCCCGCGGGCACTTGTGTTCGTGCACGAGGGGTGGCGTGCACGCCTTGACGCACGCCTCAAGGCGCTCGGTCTGACGCCTGGTGAGAGTGAGCACCTGCTCAGGTCGAGCGATGCGTGTCAGGTCCAGGAAGCGCTGATGCGGGAAGAGCCCCTGGGGGATACTGCGGGACGGGTGCAACGGTTGTGGGCGGCCACTCGCCCGCCCGCGCCACTGCATGCGGTGTCGGGCGTCGCCGCCGAGGAGAGCGTGCTGCTCGCCGAGGGCCGCGCCCTTACCCCAGCGTGTGTCCAGGAAATCGCCGCGGACACGGTGGGTAATGCGCCGTTCCCACCCTTCCTCGAGCTCGAAGGGCTGGACGCGACCGGAGCACTTGGAGGAGCCATTGTATTTGCCCGTGACATGGGCGACCGCAACGCGCTACTCGCCGACCGATTCCCGGATCGCATCTGGTATCGCTACCGCTCCCCCCGTTACATGGGCGACACGGCCGCGGCCTTTGTGCCGTACCAGTCGTCGTCGCAAGCGCATTGAATCTGGAACTCTTGAATCCGAAGCGCCTCTACTTCGTCGTCGGAGGAAGTGCGGCTCTGGTGTACGTCGGCTCGCTGTGGAACCGCTTTGCACTCGACGACCTCTACATCGTGGTGCTCAATCCGCTCGTCCACGCCCCGTCGGGAATCTGGCGCGCGTTTGGGGCGTCGTACTGGGCGGGGAACATCAATACCACGGTTTACCGCCCGTTCGCCGTCGCGACCTACGCACTCGACTGGATCGTCGGGGCCGCGCCCTGGTTTCACCTCGTCAACGTGGCCTGGCACGTGGCGGCGACGATCCTCGTCGCGGCACTCGCACGCCGCTGGGCCGGCGACGCTGCCGCGTTGATCGCCGGCGTGCTGTTCGCGGTCCATCCGGTGCACGTCGAGGCGGTTGCCAACGTCGTGGGGCGTAACGAGTTGATGGCAGCCACGTTTGTGCTCCTTGCGGTGTACGGGGCACTGGAACGGGAGCAGCCGTTCTGGAGCAGTGTCGCGTTCGCATGCGGACTGCTGAGCAAAGAGAACGCCGTGGTGACGCCGGCGTTGATCGCGTTCGCTTGGCTGCTGCGGTTGCGACCCCTGCCCGCGCCACGCCGGCTCGCGTGGTTCATCGCGACCTGGGCGATTGTGGGGACCGGATACCTCGCGCTGCGCTACTTGGTGTTCCGCTCCTATGGCGTGGGCATCGTGGCCGTCGCGCCGGTGTTCAACGGCGTCTCACCGCTCGGCGTGCGACTCACGGCGGTCGCGGCGCTGAGCGACGTCGCCCGGTTACTGCTCTTCCCACTGCACCTCCAAGCCGACTATTCGCCGACCGAGCGAACCGCCGTCACCTCGCTCGTGGACATCAGGTTCCTGCTCGGGATGCTGGTGATCGCGGTCTGGGTGGCCCTCCTCGTGCTGGCGTGGAAGCGCCAACGCGTCCTCGAGGCGTATGGCCTGGGGTGGATCGCCATCGCCTATTCTCCAGTCGCCAACGTGCTCTTTCCGATCGGTGTGCTCATGGCGGAGCGCACGCTGTATCTGCCGTCCGCGGGTCTGGCGCTCGCCGTCGGCGGCGCGCTCGGCTACCTCAAGGGGAAACCGCTCGCGATTGTCGCCGCTGCGATCGTCGTGCTCGGCGGTGTTCGGACGTCGTTGCGGGTTCCCGTCTGGCGCGACAACCTGCACGCGACCGCGAGCCTCGTCGACGACGCGCCGCAGTCATATCGCACCTACGACCTCGCCGGATGGCAGCTGTTGTGGGCCCGTCAGACCGATAAGGCCCTCGCTTCCTTCCTGCACGCGACCGAGCTGTATCAGCATGATCAACGCGTCTACATCGCCGCTGCCGATGCCGCATTCACGCTGCAGCGGCCTGCGCTCGCCGATTCGCTGCTCCAGATCGCCGACCGGATCTGCCCCCAATGCCCTGCGAGCTATGCGAATCAAGTCGGGGCCGCCCGGCTGCGAGGGGATTCAGCCTCGGCCGACTCGCTCGCCGCGCACGCCGCCCTGCGCAAGACCGCGCCGTGACCCTCGCCCGCAGGCAGGTCTATCTCGCCGTCTCGGCACTCGCTGTCGTCGTGTATCTCCCGGCGTTGCGCAACGGATTCGCCCTCGACGACGTCTCGATCATTGCCGCGAACCCGATCGTGCATCGCTGGGCCGAGCTGTGGCGGGCATTCGGACAGCCGTACTGGCCCCCCTCCCTGGGGGCCGCGATGTACCGGCCGTTGCCGATCGCGTCTTATGCGCTCGACTGGCAACTGGGATCGGTCGCGTGGATGCACGCGGTAAATCTGCTGTGGCACGCGGGTGCGAGTGCGGCGGTCGTGGCCATGGTGCTCCGGTTGTCCGGGTCCGATCGCGCAGCCCTCCTCGGTGGCGCGCTCTTCGCGGTGCACCCGCTGCACGTCGAAGCGGTCGCGAACATCGTGGGACGTGCGGAGCTGATGGCGGCGCTGTTTACGGTGGCATCGGTCTACGCGGCGCTGGCATACGACCGGCTGGCCTTGAGTCTCGCGGCGCTGGCGCTCGGGCTGTTGAGCAAGGAAACCGCCGCTGCCGTTCCCGCGCTCGTCGTCTGGGGCTGGATTCAGGGGATCGGGCGGCCGGGCCGACGGCGGATGGTCGCCTATGCGGCGGGATGGGCCGCCGTGGGGCTGACGTACGCCGCCGTGCGCTGGGCGATCCTGCACCCCTACGCGCGACTGGAGCATATCGCACCCGTCTTCGTGGGCGCGAGCCCGCTTGCGGTCCGCCTCACCACGATCGCCGCATTCACCGACGTCGCGCGGCTCCTGGTATTCCCGCTGGTGCTGCGGGTGGATTACTCGCCCGCCGAACGGACGCTCGTCACATCGTCCCTCGACGGCCGCTTCATCGCGGGGGTCTGCTGCATCCTGCTCTGGGCCGCCCTGCTCGTTCTGGCCTGGCGGCGTGGGCGTCACGTCGAGGCGTTCGGTCTCGGCTGGATCGGGATCGCGTTTCTTCCGGTCGCGAACCTGTTGTTCCCCACGGGCGTGCTCGTGGCGGAGCGCACGCTGTACCTGCCCACCGTGGGATTGGCGATCGCGGTCGGCGCTGTCTGCTGGAGTCTCCCGGACCGGTGGTATACGGTTGCCCTGGGGGCCGTGGTCCTGCTGGGTGGCCTGCGGACCTGGCTGCGCGTCCCCGTATGGCGGAACTCCCGGACCGTTGCACTGAGCGTGCTGGAAGATTCGCCGCGTTCATTCAGCGGGCCAGCCCGGATGATCGGGATCTATCTCGCGGAGCGGCAGCCCGAGAAAGCGCTGGAGGCGTTCCGCCTGTCGACCGCGATCTACGATCGTGTCCCGCCGGTGTTTCTCCAGGGTGCTGACGCGGCCCTGGTACTGGGGCGCCCCCGGCTCGCGGATTCGCTGCTCGACCGCATGGAGCAGCTGTGCTACCGCTGCTTCTCCTACTATCACTACGAGGCGAGTACGGCGCTCGCGCGGGGCGACACCGCGGTCGCCGACTCGCTGCTCGCGCGGGCGCGACGTCTGGGCGCCCCGACCGACATCCGGTGACACGCCTGCAGTTGTCTCACTTGTCGACAGGGAGCCGGATCTCCCTCGGTGTTGGCGCCTGCGCGGTGGTCGTATACCTCGGCGCGCTCGCCAACCGATTTGCGTTTGACGATCAGGCGATCATCCTGATGAACCCCCTGGTGCATTCCTGGGCCGGAGTGTGGCAGGCGTTCACCCACTCGTATTGGCCTCCCGCTTTCGGGGGCGAGTTTTACCGTCCACTCCCCATCGTCAGCTACACGGTGGACGCCCAAGTGGGACATGGGGCCGCGTGGCTTTTTCATCTGGTCAATCTGCTGTGGCACGCCGCGGTCAGCGTCTTCGTGGCGGTACTCGCGCGTCGCTGGCGGGGGGACACCGCGGGGCTGATTGCGGGGCTTCTCTTTGCGGTGCATCCGGTGCACGTCGAAGCCGTCGCCAATCTGGTTGGACGGGCAGAGCTCATGGCGGCGCTCTTTACCGTCGCGTCGGTCTACGCGGCGTTGGTTTGGGACAATGTGGGATGGAGCGCGGCTGCGCTGACGGCGGGCATACTCTGCAAGGAGAATGCAGCAGTCGTTCCTGGTCTCGTGATTTGGGCGTGGCTGCTGGGAATCGGCCGCCCGTCGCGGGCACGAATGCTGATGTTCGTCGCGGCGTGGACGCTGGTGATCGCGGCATGCTTCTGGGTGCGGTGGCTCGTGCTCCACGGGTATATGGGACGCGGCGATCTCGCGGCCTTCGTAGGCGCCGATGCGCTCTCCGTGCGCCTGACCGGAATCGCCGAGCTCACCGATGTTGCGCGGCTCATCATCTTCCCGTTGCACCTGCGGGTGGATTACTCGCCCTTGGAGCGCACCAGTGTGACGACGCCGCTCGATGCCCGATTCATCTCCGGCGTCGCAACCCTGGCATTGCTCCTCGTGCTCATCGTCCTGGCCTGGCGGCGCGGCCGCAAGGTGGAAGCCTTCGGGCTGGGCTGGATCGCGATCTCCTATGTGCCGGCGTCGAATCTGCTCGTTCCGATCGGCGTCCTGGTCGCCGAGCGCGCCCTCTACCTCCCGACGGTGGGTCTCGCGCTAGCGGCGGGCGTGTGGCTCGCTGAGTTCCGCCCGTCCTTCTATCGACCGGTCGTCGCGGCGCTCGTGGTACTCGGCGCCATTCGAACCGCGTGGCGCGTGCCCGTGTGGCGCGACGATAATTCCGTCACGCTCAGCATCCTGAACGATTCGCCGAATTCATACGTCGGTCCCCAGTTCACCGCCTCGATCTTGCTGCGCGCCGGGCAAGCCTCCCGCGCCCTGCAGTACTATCGCGACGCCCACGCGATCTATCCCTACGATCCGCGCAGTGTTCTCGGAGCGGCGGATGCGGCGCTGGCCCTCCGGAACCGGGTCGTGGCGGATTCGTTCTTTGCGGTGGCGGATCGTCTCTGCGGGAAGTGTCGGATGCACTACCTGGCAGAAGCGGACGTCGCCCGTGCGCGGGGCGATTCCGCAGCGGCCGA
>JAWOLH010000059.1:0-56818 GCA_033853695.1 Gemmatimonadales bacterium
GGCACGAGCGCGGACGGCAGTGCCGTCGAGCCGTCCCGCGTGAAGTGCAGCGAGAACCCCGCGCCCGACGGGGCCTGGAAGACGCGCACGTAGGCCCCGGATCCCGACGTCACCGTTCCACTCACGTTCACCTGGCTGCCGCCCGCTGCCGCGGGCACGAGCGGATACGGAAGCGGGAAATCTTTTGAATCCTGCGAATTCAGCGAGGCGTATGTGGTGCGGAAATGCCAGGTCGTATACTTCAGCTCCGCGGGGGCCGTGAACAGCGGCAAATCGGAGACCCAGTTCGCGAGCGCCCAGCGCGTCACCACGGTCGTGAACGGCTGGCCGGTCTGCGCCGCGACGTTCGCCGAGCCGATTTGCGTGGTCAGGTTCAACTTGCGCGGCAACGAGTCCCCGAATTGATCGACCAAGTACCGCGTAAACAGCCAGCTCGCGCCGATCTCGGCGAGTGTCCCCGTATCCTCTGGGATCAGCAGCGGTGAAGCGGACGGTGCGTTGAGATATTGATACGCGTCGAACACGTCGCCGATGACGAAATTCGAGAACTGTTGCTGGTTCCCCGGCAGATAGCTGCGCCCCGCCAGCTCTTCGGAATATTTCGACAATCCTTCGTCGAGCCACCCTTCCTCGGGATTGCCGCTCCGGACAAGCACGTGCTGCACGAAGCTGATCATGTGCTGGAATTCGTGCACGAACGTGACCGGAGTGAGGTTCAGCAGCTCCGACGCGGTGTGCGCACAGCTGAGCGTACTGTCCGGATCGGCGACGATCGAATAGAAGATCTCCCCCGAATTGAAGGACGAACGGAAGGTGGGGTCCAGGTCGCCGCCAAAGAAGAATCCGGCCACGAAGCCGTTCTTCTCGCATGTCGCGCGGGAGACGAGGGCATTGACGGTCCCCGTCATCAGCACGATCACCACCGAATTGCTGTCGATGTCCGATACGCCGCCGAACGCCACGGTGTCGATCGCGTAGAGCCGTGTATCGAACACCTGCTTCAGCGAGTCGAGCTGGGCGGAATCAAGCCCCGCGGCGGGGGCCAGGGTATCGACGTACACGGCGATGTGCTGCCCCACGACCCGCGCCTTGGCGGCGACGTTCTTGATCGAGCTGCACGAGAGATTGCCGCACACCTTGAACACGCGCAGGGAACCGACGGTCGGCGGGGTTATCGTCGCGGCGACGGCGCTCGGCGGTGCCGCGGCCTGGAGCGCCGCCGGGACGATCGGGTAGGTCCGGTTCCGCGCCATCCAGCGCAGCTGCGCATCGAACGAGACCGCGGTCTGCGAGCGCGAAGCAGGCGCTCTGAACGCCATGAGCGCTGCCGCCGCGGCCGCCCCGCCCTGGAGATTGAACGGCGAGCTTTGTCCCGACGACCCGGCGGCCGATTGCGCCACGACCAGATACTCGGTGGAGTCTGCCGGAGACGCGTTCGCGGGGAAGCGCACACATCCCGAGTCGGTGGCCGGATCCACGACCGTATAGGCCCCGACGCCGAGCGAAATCGGCGTACCGACGCCGGCCGAGCAGGCCGCGGTGATCGGCGGCGTCGTCACGTGGTCGCTGCTGCACGCCACGGCGAGCGGGAGTCCAAGGCATACAACGAGTCGTGAAGCGCGAATGCTGGGAACCACCGGAACGTCCTATCGTTTGGGGTCGTACATATACCCGGTTGGGGACGTCCCGGACCGTGACGGACAACCCCTCTGCGGCCGTTCCAAACAGCAACATTCCCTGCACACGCGTCGCGACGTAACTCGGGTCCGCGTCGTCAAATACCGTTGTCGCCTTGACACGTCCGGTCCGTTTCCATAGCATAACCCCTTTCCCGGAAAGGACTTCTGGCTCCCCGATGTCGAGTCGCCGCCAGGAGGCCCTCGAGTATCACGCGCAGGGTCGACCCGGAAAAATCCAGGTCTCGCCGACCAAGCCCTTCAAGAACCAGCGCGACCTGTCTCTCGCCTACACGCCGGGAGTGGCGGAGCCGTGCCTCGAGATCCGCCGCCACCCCGAGGACGCCTACGCCTACACGACGCGCGGCAACCTCGTCGCCGTCGTAACCAACGGGACCGCCGTTCTGGGCCTGGGGAACATCGGGGCACTCGCCGCGAAACCGGTGATGGAGGGCAAGGCGATCCTCTTCAAGGCATTCGCCGATATCGACGTGTTCGACCTGGAGGTGGGGTCCGAGGATCCCGAGGACCTGATCCGCTTCTGCCGGTTGCTCGAACCGACGGTGGGCGGCATCAACCTCGAGGACGTCCGCTCTCCGGACTGCTTCTACGTGGAAGAACGCCTCCGCGAACATCTCGCCATTCCGGTGTTCCATGACGACCAGCACGGGACGGCGATCATTACCGGGGCCGCCCTCTTGAACGCCCTGGAGCTCGCCCGCAAGGACATCGCGAATGTCCGCGTGGTGTTCGCCGGAGCCGGCGCCGCGGCGCTCGCCACCGCCGAGCACTACGTCCGCCTCGGCGTGCCGCGCGAGCACATCGCCCTGTGTGACGCGCGCGGGCCGATCGAGCGGAGCCGCAGCGATCTGAATCCGTACCAGCGCCGCTTCGCGCGCGCGCTGTCGGAACGGTCCCTCGAGGAGCTGTTGCGCGGCGCCGATGTGTTCATCGGATTGTCGGTCGGCGGCATCGTGACGGCGGACATGATTCGCGCCATGGCGGAGCGGCCGATCGTGTTCGCGCTCGCCAATCCCATCCCGGAGGTCATGCCGGACGAGGTCCGCCGCGCCCGGCCCGACGCCTTGATCGCGACCGGCCGCTCCGACTTTCCCAACCAGGTCAATAACGTCCTCGGCTTTCCCTTCATCTTCCGCGGCGCGCTGGACGTGCGGGCGACACAGATCAACGTCGACATGGAGATGGCCGCGACGCGCGCGCTCGCGTCCCTGGCCCGGGAAGAAGTCCCGGAGCCGGTGATGCGGGCGTACGGGCTCGAGCGGCTGCGCTTCGGGCCCGACTACCTGATCCCCAAGCCGTTCGATCCGCGCGTGCTGTTGTGGGTGGCGCCCGCCGTCGCGTGGGCGGCCGTCGGCTCCGGCGTCGCCCGCCGGGTGATCGACGTCGAGGAGTACCGCGCGGAGCTCGACGCGCGCCTCGGCAAAGCGCGCGAGGTCATGCGCGGCCTGACGATCCGCGCCCAGCAGGACCCGCAGCGCGTCGTGTTTCCGGAGGGCGAAGACGCCCGGATCGTGCGGGCGGCGCGCGCGCTGGCCGACGACGGCGCCGCGCGGCCCGTGCTCCTCGGGGACGTGGACGTGATGCGGCGCCTCGCCGACGATGCCGGGGTGACGCTGGAGGACGTCGAGCTCCTCGATCCGCTGGCATCGCCGGACGCGGAGGCGATGGCACGAGAGCTCTGGGGGCTCCGGCAGCGGCGCGGCATCACGCTGCGCGAGGCCCGCGCGCTCGTGAAGGACCCCCTCTACTTCGCGCTGCTCCTGCTGCGGCGACACCGGGCCGACGCCGTGGTGGCCGGCGCCGACATGCACTACGTCGAAGTGATCCGCCCCGCACTCCAGATCATCGGCGTCGAGCCCGGCCGCCGCCACACCAGTAGCGTGTACATGCTCGTGTTCCAGCAGCAGACCATCTTTTTCGCCGACTGCACCGTGAACATCGAGCCCGACAGCGAGACGCTGGCCGAGATCGCCGCGACGACGGCGCGCTTCGTGGGGCGGCTCGGGATCGAGCCGCGCGTCGCCCTGCTCTCGTACTCGAATTTCGGCTCGGTGAAGCATCCCGGGACCGAGAAGGTGCGGCGCGCCGTGCAGCTGCTGCACGAGCGCGAGCCGGAGCTGCAAGTCGATGGGGAGATGCAGGCTGATACGGCGGTCGTGGAGCGTATCCTGACCCGGACCTACCCCTTCTCCCGCCTGCGCAAGCCGGCCAACGTGTTGATATTTCCCGACCTCGACGCGGCGAATATCGCCTACAAGCTGCTCGCCCGCCTCGGCGGGGCCGAGGCGATCGGCCCGATCCTGGTCGGTATGGCACAGCCGGTACACGTCTTGCAACGCGGCGCTGAAGTGAACGAGATCGTCAACCTCGCAGTCCTGGCCGCCCTGGATGCGCTGGAGCACCAGCGCCGGGTGCGTCCCACTCCTTAAAGGATCCCATATGACCAGCGCTCCGCCCGCAACGATCGGCACCCGAACTTCGGGGGCCTCGCTGATGGGCTTTGCCCCGCAGCATCCCGTGCACTGGAACCTCGGTCCGGCGGCGCTCTACGAGCATGCGCTGCGACGGGGGGAGGGCGTGCTCGCCGAAAGCGGGCCGTTCTGCGCGGTGACGTCCCCGCACACGGGCCGCAGCCCGAACGACAAGTTCGTCATCGAGGAGCCGTCGAGCGCCGACCAGGTGTGGTGGGGAAACGTGAATCACCCGCTCTCGCCCGCGTTCTTCGACCGTCTGGCGAACGACGTGATGCGCCATCTGAACAGCCAGGAGCTGTTCGTGCGCGACCTCTTCGCCGGTGCGGATTCCGCCTATCGCCTGCCGGTCCGGTTCCTCACCCCGAACGCGTGGCACACGCTGTTCGTCTCGAACATGTTCCTGCGCCCCACCGGGGCCGACCTGGCGGCGTTCAAACCCGCCTGGCACGTGCTGCACGCGCCGGAGATGCAGGCCGACCCCGCGGTGCACGGAACCCGCTCGGGGACGTTCATCGTGCTGAACTTCGCGCGCCGCGTCGTGCTCATCGGCGGTACGCGCTACGCCGGGGAGATGAAGAAGTCGATCTTCACGGTTCTCAATTTCCTGCTGCCGGCACAGGGCGTGTTGCCGATGCACTGCTCCGCCAATGTGGGGGACGCGGGGGACGTGACGCTGTTCTTCGGTCTGTCGGGGACCGGGAAGACGACGCTGTCCGCCGATCCGCATCGCGACCTGATCGGCGACGACGAGCACGGGTGGAGCGATGCCGGGGTCTTCAATTTCGAGGGGGGCTGCTACGCCAAGGTGATCCGCCTGTCGAGGGAAACCGAGCCGGAGATCTATGCCACCACGCGGCGCTTCGGTACCGTGCTCGAGAACGTGGTGGTCGATCCCGGCACGCGGTCACTCGACCTCGATTCGGCGGCGATTACTGAGAACACCCGCGCCTGTTACCCGATAGACTTCATCCCGAACCACGTTCCGTCGGGAATCGGTGGGCATCCCTCTCACATCGTCTTCCTCACGTGCGACGCCTCGGGCGTGATGCCGCCGATCGCCCGGCTGTCTCCAGCCCAGGCGATGTATCACTTCCTCTCCGGCTATACCGCGAAGGTCGCGGGGACGGAGCGTGGCGTCACGGAGCCGAAGGAGACGTTCTCCGCCTGCTTCGGCGCCCCCTTCCTGCCGCGCCATCCCAACGCGTACGCCACGATGTTGGGCGAGAAGATCGGCCGGCACGGCGTGCAATGCTGGCTCGTGAACACGGGATGGACCGGTGGACCGTTCGGCGTCGGCCAGCGGATGAAGCTGCCGCTGACGCGCGCGATGGTCCGCGCGGCGCTGGGCGGCCAGCTCGATCGCACGCCCACGGTGCGGGAGCCGGCGTTCGGACTCGCGGTCCCCACCGACGTGCCCGGCGTGCCCGCCGACGTGCTGCTGCCGCGGCGCACCTGGGCCGATCCGGCCGCCTACGACGCGCAGGCCGCGCGGCTCGCCGAGTCGTTCCGCAAGAATTTCCTGCAGTTCGACAGTCAGGTGCACGCCGCGGTGCGCGAGGCGGGGCCCCCGGGCCCCAGGGCGTGACGCGCCTCGAAGTCGTTCGCGATCCGCTCTGGAACAACATCCAGCTCGAGCCTGAGGCGCTCGAGCTCCTCGACACACCGGCCATCCAGCGCCTGCGCTACGTGCGGCAGCTGGGGCACGCATTCCTCGTCTATCCCGGAGCCACCCACAGCCGCTTCGAGCACGCGCTCGGCGCGTACCACCTGGCGCGACGCGCGCTCGCGGCCCTGCGCGATGCCGGGCTCACGGTCGATACGGCGGACGGGCTGCGCCTCCGGCTCGCCGCGTTGCTGCACGACGTCGGGCACTACCCCTTCTCGCACGCCCTCGAAGAGGCGGGGCTGCCGAGCCACGAGGAGCTGGCCGAGCGGTACCTCACACATCCCGATGTCGCCGCCGCGCTCGCGCGCTGCGGCGCCCCGGCCGCGAAGCTGTTGCCGCTGATCCGCGGCCAGTCGCGCGAGCCGCTGGCCGGAATCGTATCCGGGCCGGTGGACGTGGACAAACTCGACTACCTCTCGCGCGACGCCTGGATGTGCGGCGTGCCCTACGGGGTCATCGATGTGGAGCGGTTACTCGCCTCGCTCGTCCTCGCCCCGGGTCCCAGCGGCCGCGTCGTCCTCGCCCTGCACGAGAAGGGGCTCTCGGCGCTCGAATCGCTGTTGTTCGCGAAATATCAGATGTACCGCACCGTCTACTGGCACCACGCGGTGCGCGCCGCCACGGTGATGTTCAAGCGGCTCGTCCGCCGGGCGATCGCGGACGGGCGCATCCGACCGATGGATGTGGCCGTGGCCACCGACGACGGATTGATCCACGAGCTGGGGCGCGACGACCCAACGGGACTCGCAGTCCGGCTGCGGGAGCGGCGGCTGGCGAAGCGCATCCTCGATCTTCCCGCCGCCGACCTGTCGCTGGACGGCACCGGCTGGCCCGCTGCCGACCCCGATCTCTGCGAGCGCGTGGAGGACCGGCTGGCGGTCGAGGCCGGACTCGCACGAGGCGAGCTGTTCCTCGACTTCCCGGCCAAGCCGATGATGTTCGGAACCGACCTGCCGCTGCTGCGGCGCGACGGGGAGCTGGTACCGCTGGCGAGCGCCGAAGGCGAGGCGCATCTCGGGTTGCCGCGCGTGGCGACGGAGCTGTACCGGTCCGCGCGGCGGCTGCGGGTGTTTGCGTTGCGCCCCGCATCGCTCGATGCGGCGCGCGTGCTCGACCTCGTGCGGCTCCCCGCCGAGGATGTGGCGGCGAGTCTCTAGCGGACCGCTTCGGTGGACAGGGTCGTCTCGCCGTCCTCGGGGAACTCGACCGAGTCGATACGGACCAGGATCGCCGTGATGTTGTCGAGCCCACCGTGCCGGTTGGCTTCGTCGATCAGCTGATCGACGAGCTCCTGCGGCATCCGATCCGCCTGCCCCATGATCTCGTGCAGCTGCGGATCCTCGAGCATCCCGGTGAGCCCGTCCGAGGCGAGGAGGAACAGGTCCTTCGCCTTCACCGAGCCCACGTACACATCGGGCGTCACGTCGCTGTTGGCGCCGACGCAGCGCGTGATCACGTTGCTATAGGGGTGCGTGCGCGCCTGTTCGGCGGTCAGATACCCGGCGTCGACCTGCTCCTGCACGTACGAGTGGTCCTTGGTGACCTGCGTGAGCTTCCCCTCCCGCAGCAGGTATGCCCGGCTGTCCCCCACCTGCCCGATGAGGAACCGCGTGCCGTACAGGACGAGCGACGTCACCGTCGTGCCCATCCCGCGCTTGTCGTGCTCGGTGAGTGTCCGCTGGAAGATCGCGGCATTGGCGGCCCGGATCGCGGCCTGCATCCGCTCCGTCACGTCCTTGTCGCCGAGACCCCTGAGGGAACCCAGCTCGCGCGCGATGTGGCGCACCGCCATGTCGCTCGCGACCTCTCCCGCTGCGTGGCCCCCCATTCCATCGGCCACGACGAAGATGCCCCGGTCCGGGACCATGAGATAGCTGTCCTCGTTCCCCGACCGGATGATGCCGACGTCGGTTCTACCCGCGCAGGTGATGTGCACGCTCGATGGTTACGCCAGTATCCAGTACAGGAGGGCCGATGTGGCCAAGACGATGACGGCGGCGCTCGAGCCGCACCCCTTACCCTTCTTCTGCGGCACCTGTCCCGCGGGGGGGCCGGGCCGCTTCGCCGGCGCCGCCTTTGGCGGAGGCCCCTTGGGAGCGGCCACCGGCCTGGCAGCGGGTGCCGGGGCGGGGGCCGGGGCGGGACGAGGCGCGGGCGGCGGTTGTGGCGGCGCCGTCGGAGTCGAAGATTCGCTCGCCGCGGGTGGCGGGGGAGGCACCTTCAACGATTCGAGCACCTTGGTCCCGCCGCCTTTCGCGACGCCGATGGCGTCGTCGGTGGGCTCGAACACCAGCTGGGTATCGCCGAAGCGCACCATCGTCCCGGGTGCGATCGGCGTGTCGGCCTTGATCCGCTCCCCGTCGACGAACGTGCCGTTGGTGGACTCGAGATCCACCAGCACCCACACGCCCTCGCGGCGTTGCAGCTTGGCGTGGGAAGTAGACACCGATTCGTCCGGAATGACGAGGTCGTTGTAGTCGGCCCGGCCGATGTTCACGATCGGCGTCCGTACCAGCAGCCGTGTCCCTTTCAGCGCACCGCTGCGCACCAGGAAATTCGCCAGCGGGGCCGGCCCCGAGCCGCCTCCTCCGGCAGGCTTCGCCGACGCCGCAGCCGGGCGGGCGCTGGCCGGCATCCCGAACGACGTGTTTTGCAGCCGCGATTCGGCGCCTGCGGGTGGCGGCGGAGGGGGAGGTGGTGGCGCCGGTGAGGACGCTGCCGCCGCAGCCTGCTCGGCGTAGAACCGAAAGCTCTCCTCGCCCACGCGGATCAGGTCTCCGCGAGTGAGCACGCGCTGCCCCTGCACCCGCGCATCGTTCACGAACACGCCGTTGGTGCTCGAGTCGACCAGCAGATAGCCCTTTGGAGACGGGACGATCTCGGCGTGACGGCGCGACACGTCCTTCCCCGGCACGACCACGTCGCACCCCGCCTCGCGTCCCATCACGAGCGACTGCGCCATGATCACGTACTCGCGGCCGTCGGTCAGCGAAACGAGCCGGCCCCCGGTCGTCCCGACGCCCTTCGACCCGGTTTGGGGACGGGCTTCGGCGCCCGGCGGGCTCGACATGGCGGGGACGAATTGGGTGCTGCCGCTGCGCCGCTCATCGACGAACGTCAACTCCTGCCCCGCCACCTGGAGTTTGTCGCCGTGCAGGAGCGGCGTCGGCTCGGCGCCGAGCCGGACGCCGTTGATCATCACTTCGGCTTCCGGCGCGGCCTTGCGGATCACGACCTGGCCGTCGGGTTGTCCCGTGAGGAGCGCATGCCGAGGGAGCAGGCCCGGACCGCTGAGCGAAATGGCGCTCTGGGGATCGCTCCCCAGCACCACCTCACCCATCGGGATGGTGAACCGCCTGCCTCCAAGCTCGAGCATGGACATGAACGAGATCTCCGGGCCTTTTGCCGAGGTCGGAAGTTACGCCCGGGTCTGTAACCGGGCAAGAAGACACAGGTTACGGGCTCGTGCCCGGCTCGGAAACGACGGAAAGCTCCCGGTCGACCAATCCACCTCGCAACCAGCGCCAGAACAACAGCGAGCCGAACGCCACCGTGGCGTAGCTGTTGATGAAGCGCCAGAGCAGCGTGTAGCTGGGCAGCAAGGGACGCGGTACGTAGATCGACATTACCGCCACCGAGAGCACCTCGGCGAGCCCGGAAGCCCCGGGCGTGGGGGCAAAATACAGCAGGAACGAGATGAATGTTTGGAGGAGGAGGATGTCGAAGAACTGGGCCGGGAGGCCCAGCGCCCGCATGGCGATGTACCCGGCGAGCAGTTTGTTGCCGTGCGAGGGCGCGGAGAGGATGATTGCCCAGAACAGGGCCAGGAGGCCGCGCGGGCTCCCGAACGCGACCAGGCATTGATGCGCGCGGTCGATCCCATCGCGCAGACCGTCGATGCGCGAGGCGACGCGCGTGCTGCGCTTCTCGAGCTTTGTGGCCAGCCAATGGACGAAGTCCCGCAGCAACCGCGGAAAGAACATGGCAAAGGCCATGAGGATCCCGATCAGGATGAAGATCAGGAAGCTCGTCTTGAACAGATCGTAGAGGGTGATGCCGAGGACGACGCCGTGCTGGGCAAGCGAACGACCGGCGCCGAGAAGGATGGCGAGCGGTCCCGCGATAGCGAAGAACACGACGGTAGCCACAAACGTCATGAACGTGGAGGTCATCGCTTCCGGCAGGCGAACCCCGGCCCGCCGCATCGTCCACATCATCATCGGGCCAGCGCCGGTCTGAAATGGTGTGAGGTACGCCGCCCAGGCGCTCATCCCCCCCGAGATGACCATGTCGCGCCAGCGCACCCCCGGGTGCACGTGCCGCGCCACGACCCAGAGGCGCGTCCCCCCGCCGAACCAGTCCATCGAGGCGAGGCCGAGACCGACGATCAACCACCACCACCGCAGGTCGAGCAGGGCGCTGACAAAGGCGTGGAAATTGTTGCCGTAGAGGAGCACCCCGATGACACCGACGATTGAGATCGCGGCGAAGATTTCGAGCCCGCGCCGCAGCAGGCGGGGGGTCAGGGCATGTGACGGAGGGGAGCCGGTCATCGGGTCTGCTAAGGTAAGCTCGCCACTTGAGCGCGGCGAGACTGGTTAAGTTTGACGGTTATGTCCGCACCTCCCGATCGGGTGATCATTCGCAACGCACGCCAGCACAATCTGAAGGGCATCACCGTGGAGCTGCCCCGGCGGGCGCTCACCGTGATCACCGGGCCGTCTGGATCGGGGAAAAGCTCGCTCGCGTTCGACACGCTCTACGCCGAGGGGCAGCGGCGCTACATCGAGTCGCTGTCCACCTACGCCAAGCAATTCCTCGAGCGGATGCCCAAGCCGCTGGTCGACGGGCTCGAGGGTCTCTCCCCCGCCGTCGCCATCGAGCAGAAGAACCCTACGACTTCGAGCCGGTCGACGGTCGGCACGGCGACGGAGATCTACGACTTCCTCCGCTTGCTCTGGGCGCGAGTGGCGACGCCGCACTGCCGTCACTGTGGGGCCGTCGTCAAAACCGATACGGTGCAAGAAGTGGTTGATACGCTGATCGCGGATTGCGGATTACAGATTGCGATCGCGTTTCCCTTGCCCCAGAGCGCCCACCGCCCCGACATCGACGCCGCCGCGCAGCTCATGGCGGCGGGCTTCGTGCGGGCGCAGGTCGACGGCACCCTCGTCCGGCTCGACGATGCCCTCGCCCCGGGACTCGTGCGGGAGGGCCGGGAGGTGCTCGTCGTCGTGGACCGCCTTGCCGGCACCGTCGCGAACCGGGGACGGCTGACCGATGCCCTCGCTACGGCGTTCAACGAGGGCGAGGGGATCGCGCTCGCCCTGTCGAACGGCGATCGCCGCCGCTTCTCGACGCTCCCGACCTGCTCCTCGTGCGGCCGGAGCGCCCCGGTGCTCACCCCCGCCCTGTTCTCCTTCAACAACCCGCGTGGCGCCTGCCCCGGCTGCAACGGGTTCGGCGCCGTGCTCGAGTACGACGAGTCGCTCATCGTCCCGGAGCCGGGGCGCACGATCGCGCAGGGCGCTCTCGATCCCTGGACGAAGCCGCGCTACGAGAGCCGCCGCCGGCTGCTGCGTGAGACCGCCCGGGCCCGCGGCGTCGCCACCGATCGCCCCTGGCGCGATCTCGACCCCAAGCAGCGGCGGTTTCTGCTGCACGGGGCCACGGGCCGCTACCTCGGCGTGTTTCCGTTCCTCGAGCGTCTCGAGGCGAAGCGGTACAAGCAGTACATCCGGGTCTTCCTGCGACAGTACCAGCTGGCGCGGACCTGCCCGGCCTGCGGTGGCGCACGCCTGCAGCCCGAGGCTCTCGCCCCGCGCGTGGGCGGACGCACGATTGCCGAGGCTGCCGCGCTCACGGCGAGCGAGCTCCGCGAGTGGCTCGCCGGCCTGACGTGGACGCCGTTTCAACGGGCCGTGGCTCAGCACATCCTGAGCGAGCTCGTGGCCCGGGTGTCGTTCGTGGTGGACGTGGGATTGGGGTACCTCACCCTCGACCGCCAGACGCGCACGCTGTCGGGTGGTGAAGCGCAACGGATCGCGCTCTCGAATGCTCTCGGCTCGAAGCTCACCGACACGCTGTACGTCCTGGACGAGCCGACGATCGGACTGCACCCGGCCGACATTCAGCGCCTGCTCGACCTGCTGCGCCGTCTCTCCGGCGCCGGCAATACCGTCGTCGTCGTAGAGCACGACCCCGCGGCAATGGCGGTCGCCGATTACATGGTGGAGCTCGGTCCGGGGAGCGGAACGGCGGGAGGCAATGTGGTCTATCAGGGGCCCGCAGCGGCGGTGCGGAGCGCCGGGACGTTGACCGGGCAGTACCTGTCCGGCGAAAAGCGCATCGCCGTCCCCTCGGCGCGCCGCCCCGCCGTCCGCTGGCTCGCTCTCAAAGGCGCCCGGCTGCACAACCTGCGGAACGTGGAGGTGCGAATCCCGCTGCATACCCTGGTCGCCGTCACCGGCGTGTCGGGATCGGGGAAGTCGACACTGGTGCACGACGTGCTGTATCGCCAGCTCGAGCGGCGCTTAAAGGGAGGGCACAGCGCCAAGGAGCATCTGGGTGAGCCGGTGGGGGAGGTCGCCGCCCTCGAGGGATGGGAAGCGATCGGCGACGTGGTGCTGATCGATCAGTCCCCGATCGGTCGTACGCCGCGCTCCAACCCCGTCACCTACGTGAAGGCATTCGACGAGCTCCGGGCGCTGTTCGCGGCGCAGCCGCGGGCGCGCGAGCGTCGTTACTCACCGAGCACCTTCTCCTTCAATGTGAAGGGAGGCCGGTGCGACGCCTGCGAGGGCGCCGGTGCGGTGCAGATCGAGATGGTGTTCCTCGCGAACGTCTTCGTGCCGTGCGACGTCTGTGGCGGGAAACGATTCAAGCGCGAGGTGCTCGAGGTCACGCTCGACGGGAGCCACTCGATCCACGACGTGCTGGAGTGGACCGTGGATGAGGCGCTGCAGCGGTTTCACAGGCAACCGCGGCTCGCGCGCGCGTTGTGGCAGCTGCAACAGGTCGGGCTCGGCTACCTGCGGCTCGGGCAGCCCGCGACAACGCTGTCGGGAGGCGAGGCGCAGCGGCTGAAGATCGCGCGCGAGCTGACGCTCTCCGGTACCCGCCCCGCGCGGGGCGGCAGGCGCAATCTCTATATCCTGGATGAGCCGACCACCGGCCTGCACCTCGACGACGTCCGAACGCTGTGCCGCGTGCTGGACCGCCTCGTCGACGCGGGCCACTCGGTGGTCGTGATTGAGCACCACATGGACGTCATCAAGCGCGCCGATTGGGTGATCGACCTCGGCCCCGGGGCGGGCGCGGCCGGGGGGCGCCTCGTCGCGGCGGGGACGCCGGAGGTCCTGGCCGGCGTGAGTGCGAGTGTGACGGGACGCTACCTGCGGCAGGTCTTGTGAACCGTCGCGCCGCGGACGCGGCGCTCGTCTTCGCGTGCTTCCTCTGGGGCATCAGCTTCGTCGTCGTCAAACGCGCCCTCGACGACGCGACGCCGCTTGCGTTCGCAGCGCTCCGCTTCGCTATCGGCGCCGCGCTGCTGGCGCCGTTCGCGCACCTTGGCCGCCTCACCGCGCGGGAGCTGCGCGCCGGCCTGCTCCTCGCCGCCTTGCTCGGTTTCGGCTTTCTTTTTCAGACGACGGGGCTCGTGTGGACCACACCGTCCCGCTCGGCATTCATCGTCGCCATCTCGTCGGTCCTCGCCCCGGCGATGGCCGCGCTGGCGCTGCGCGAGCGTCCCGGTTGGCCTCTCATCACCGCGGTGCTCCTCGCCGGATTGGGCACCTACTGGCTCACGGCCCCCGACTCCGGCGGCCTGAATCGCGGCGATGTGATGACACTCGCGACCGCGGTCCTCTTCGGCGTGCAGATCGTGGCGACGACCGCACTGTCGCGCCTCTACGATCCGCTGCGCCTCGTCTGGGTGCAGATCGCGGGGACGGCTCTGCTGGGAGCAGGCGGCGCAGCGCTCGTCGAACAGGCATCGATCCATTGGACGTCGCGGTTCATCTGGTCGCTCACCTATACCGCCATCGGCCCGACCGTCCTCGCGCTCCTCCTGCAGATGCTCTCCCAGCGCTACATGTCCTCCGCGCGTGCCGCGCTCCTGTTCTGCTTCGAGACGCTGTTCGCGGCCGCATGCTCCTGGATCGTGATGGGTGAGCATCTCTCGGCGGAGCAGTGGTTGGGAGGCGGACTGATTCTGGGAGGGATGGTGCTCGCGGAACTCCCCGCTGCGCCGTCAACCGCCGGCCATCAGCCTTCAGCTACTGATCTAAGTTGAAGTCCATGGATCTCCTGGCGATATTCCGGCGCACCAAATTATCAGCGGTCCGTCGACCGTTGACGGGTGATTGCTGACAGCGTCACAGTCCCGAGTAGCTCAGTTGGTAGAGCAGCCGGCTGTTAACCGGCGGGTCGGGGGTTCGAGTCCCTCCTCGGGAGCTAACCGACGGCTGGCGGGGCACACGGATGAAGCCCGGCGGTGTTTCGAACGGGCGCTCGCGCTCGCCCGCACCCCCGCCGAGACCCACTATCTGGAGCGCAAGCTCGAGGCGTTGCAGATTTAGGCCGTGACCCAGAGCTCCGCGCCGGTCGTAGCACTCGACGGCGGGCTGATGCAGGCGTTGCTCGAGCACAGCTCGGATGTCATCGCCTTGCTGGATGCCGGCGGGACGATCCGGTACACCTCCCCCCCCGTCACACGGCTGCTCGGCTACACTCCCGAAGAGATGGCCGGGCGCAATGCCTTCGACCTCCTGCACCCCGACGACCTGGAGCGCTGCCGGGCGCTGTTCAGCGATCTGCTCGAACACCGCGCCGAGCAGGCCACGGTGGTGGTGCGCTACCGACACAAGGACGGCAGCTACCGCGAGATCGAGGGGGTAGGCATCAATCGCCTGGCTGATCCGGCGGTGCGCGCGATCGTCGTCAACTACCGCGACATCACGGCGCGCCACGCCGCCGAGGCCGAGGGACGCCGCGCGGTCTCGCTGTTGCAGTCGACGCTCGAATCCACCACCGACGGGATCCTGGTGGTCGACGCCATGGGCCGCATCCTCAGCTACAACCGCCGCTTCGTGGAGCTGTGGCGCATCCCCCAACCCATCCTGGACTCGGGCGACGACCAGAAGGCGGTCGACCACGTCCTCCACCAGCTCGCCGACCCGGAACAGTTCCTCGCCAAGGTGCGGGAGCTCTATGCCAACCCGGACGCGGCCAGCTTCGATTTTCTCGAGTTCAAGGACGGCCGCATCTTCGAGCGCTTTTCGCTGCCGCAGCGGCTCGACGGGGCTCCGGTGGGACGCGTATGGAGCTTCCGGGACGTCACGGCACGCGCCCGGGCGGAGCGCGCACTGCGCGAAAGCGAAGAACGGTATCGCGCGTTCATTGCCCACACTTCGGAGGGGGTGTTCCGCATCGAGTATCAGCCACCGGTGCCGGTCGATCTGCCGCTCGACGAACAGGTCAGCGCTCAGTACAGCAACGGGGTGCTCGCCGAGTGCAACACGGTGTTCGCCCAGATGTACGGCTTCGAGCGGCCCGAGCAGCTGATGGGGCAATTCGTCTCCGAGTTCTTCGACCGGCACGACCCGCAGAACGTGAACGCGACGAAGACGTTCATCGTGTCCGGCTACCGGGACCACGACAAGGAGTACCGCGAGACCGACCGGTCGGGTAATCAGCGCATCTTCGTCAGCAACTCCGTCGGCTTCGTCGAGAACGGCGGGCTGGTGCGGGTATGGGGAACCCAGCGCGACGTCACCGACCGGCGCCGCGCCGAGCACCTCCAGTCGGCCACGTACCGTATCTCCGAGGCGGCCAATACCGCCCACACCCTGCCGGAGCTGTACCGCGCGGTGCACGCGATCGTCGGCGAGCTGATGCCGGCGCGCAACCTGTATATCGCGCTGTACGACGAGACGGAGCAGATGCTGTCGTTCCCGTACTTCGAGGACGAGTTCGACTCCGGGTTCCCCGCGAAGCGGATGGGGCGGGGGTTGACCGAATACGTCCTGCGCACCGGGACCCCGCTCCTCGCCACGCCCGACGTCTACAATCGCCTGGTCGCGGAGGGAGAGGTCGAGTTGATCGGCTCTCCATCACTCGACTGGGTCGGGGTGCCCCTCAAGACCGAGGGGAAGAGCATCGGGGTGATCGCCGTGCAGACCTATTCCGCGGGCGTCCGCTACGGCGAGCGGGAGCGGCAAATTCTGGAGTTCGTGTCGACCCAGATCGCACTGGTCATCGAGCGTAAACATGCGGAGCAGCAGCTCGCCGACAGCGAGGCGAAATACCGGCTGCTGTTCGAGGCCAACCCCGAACCGATGTGGGTGTACGACCACGAAACGTTCAGGATTCTCGCCGCCAATCACGCGGCCATCGCGAGCTACGGCTATACCGAAGCCGAGCTCCTGTCGATGACCGTATTCGATCTTCACCCCACGACCGACCACCCGATGTTGGACGGGCTGTTGCACGAGCCGCGGAAGCTGGCTGCCACCCGTACCGGCCTGCATCACCGCCGCAAGGACGGCACGATCATCGACGTGGAGATTCTCGCCGATTCGATCGAATTCGCCGGGCGGCCCGCGCGGCTGATCCTGTCGCGCGACGTGACGGAGCGGCGCCGCCTCGAACGCCAGCTGCTCGAGAACGAGCAGAAGTACCGCATGCTGTTCGAATCCAACGGCGAGGCGATGTACGTCTACGACCTCGATACGTACCGTTTTCTGGCCGTGAATCAGGCCGCCATCACGCGCTACGGCTACAGCCGCGACGAGTTCCTGGGCATGACGGTGTTCGACCTGTGGCCGCCGGCCGAAGCAAAGAAGGTGCGGTTGTCGGAAACGACGGCCAACTGGATCCACCAGCGCAAGGATGGCTCCCTGCTGGAAGCGGAGGTCGTGTCCCACGCGATCGACTTCGGTGGACGCCAGGCCAATCTCGTCCTGGCCCGCGACGTGACCGAGCAGCGGCGCCTGGAGGCACAGCTGCGCCAGGCGCAGAAGATGGAGGCGGTGGGGCGCCTTGCGGGCGGCATCGCGCACGACTTCAACAACCTGCTGACGGCGATCCTCGGCTCCGCGCAGCTCGCCCTGCGTGAGGTCGAGCCATCGCACGTCGTACGCGAGGACCTCGAGGAGATCCGGCGCGCCGGACTGCGCGCCGCCGACCTGACCCGTCAGCTGCTCGCCTACAGCCGCCGCCAGGTCGTCGCGCCCAGGGTCATCGACGTGAACGAGACGCTGCGGGCGCTCGATTCGATGCTGCGCCGCCTGATCCGTGAGGACATCGAGCTCGTGATGGACCTCGCCACGCGACCGCTCGCCGTCAAGAGCGACGCGGGACAGCTCGAGCAAGTCGTGCTGAACCTCGTCGTCAACGCGCGCGACGCCCTGACACACGGCGGCCGGATCGTCATCCGGACCAGGAGCGTCGTCCTCGGGGCGCTGCAACCGGACAACGATCCCCCGGCGCCAGCGGGGCCCTACGTCCTCCTCGAGGTGTCGGACACCGGCAGCGGCCTCTCGCCCGAAGCGCGCGCGCACCTGTTCGAGCCATTCTTCACGACGAAGGAGCTGGGCAAGGGCACCGGCCTCGGTCTCGCCACCGTGTACGGCATCGTCAAGCAGAACGGCGGCTACATCTACGTCGACTCGGAGGCGTCGAAAGGCACGACCGTCCGGACCTATCTTCCGGCAGCGGCTGAGCCGGTTCCCGTCCCCGACCAGTCGCCGGTCACCGCCACACCCTCAAGGGGATCCGAAACGATACTGCTGGTCGAAGATGAAGCCGCGGTCCGGCAGTTCGCGCGTCGTGCCCTGGAGTCGAATGGCTATTGCGTGCTCACCGCGCCGGACGGAGCCGAGGCGATGGCCACGGCGCTGAGCCATGCGGGACCGATTCATGTGCTCGTCACCGACGTCGTCATGCCTGGAATGGGCGGGCCCGAGTTGGCGCGCCGCCTGTCGGAGCAACGCTCGACGCTGCGCGTCCTGTTCTGCTCGGGGTATACCGACGATGCATCCGTGCGTGAGGGCGTGCGCGAAGCGGGAACGGCGTTTCTCCAGAAGCCGTTTTCGCCTGAGGAATTGATCCGGAAAGTCCGGGAAGTGTTATCGGCGCCATAAAGCGAGTGAGCGTGCGCTCACTTTCCTCGATAACAACTTACTCCACAATGCGTTAAACTATCACAAGCCCCCCGTTGCCAATGTAAGTGTTTACTGAATAATGACTTGCAGCAAATCTCATCAGCAATTGACTGTCCTGTAGGTACATTGCCGGCCATGAGTCTTCGCCCTTTATACGGTCATGAAGCCGTCCGCGAGCGTCTTTCCCAGGCAGTCCGTTCCGGACGGCTCCCTCAAGCGATCCTTCTCCACGGACCTCGTGGCGTCGGCAAACAACGGCTCGGCCTGTGGCTCACCCAGCTCATCCTCTGCGAACAGGAGGGGCGGGATCCCTGCGGGACATGCCGATCATGCCGTTTAGTGGAAAATCTCAGTCATCCGGACCTGCACTGGTTCTTCCCTCTCGAACCGCCCAAAAAGGCGGTTGACGCCGAGAAGCAGGTTGAGGTGGTCGAGGCGGCATTAGCCGAGGAGATGGCGCTGAGGCGCGAACGCCCACTTTACGGGGCAGTTTCGGGCCTCGCGTCCCACAGTGTAGCGGCCGTGCGACTGTTACTGCGACGGGTCGCCCTCACCCCCGCCATGGGAGCACGCAAGGTATTCCTGATCGGGGACGCGGACCGACTCATCCCACAGCAGGCTAACCCTGAGGCAGCCAATGCTTTATTGAAGGTGCTGGAGGAGCCGCCTGCCGATACCGTGCTGATTCTGACGGCCGCTGAGCCGGACAAACTGTTGCCTACAATCCTCTCTCGCGTAGTGCGGACACGTGTTCTGGCGTTGCCAGACAGTGTCATTACATCATTCGCACAGGCAGAGCTCCCTGACCTGCAAAACCAGGCGCGCGCGGTGGCACAATCGGATGGGTGTATCGGCAGGCTTCTTGCCCAAGTGACTGCCGCGGCTGGCGGTGGTTGGGACGCAGCCGAGGCGTTTCAGAACGCACTCCGCGGGACATCGGCCGATCGCTATGCGGCCGCCCTGCGGCAGGCCCCCTTCCAGGCCCGGGGCGGTTTCACCGACATGCTGGACGGCCTGGTCGAGCGCCTGCGGCGTGAGGCGAAGACAGGCACCGACACCGCCCGCATCGCGGAGGCGATCGCGCTGGTGCTCGAGGCCCGCGAGCGGGCCCAGGGGAACGTGAACCCGCAGCTCCTGACAGCGGTGCTGTCGGCCGATCTGGCGGCCACATGAAGGAGCTGACGCATCTCGATGGCGCGGGCGGCGCCCGCATGGTGGACGTCGGAGGGAAAGCCGAGACGCTCCGCTCCGCGACCGCCGAAGGGGCGATTCGGATGTCGCCCGAGACGTTCCGCCTGGTGGCGGATGGGGCCGTGGCCAAGGGCGACGTCCTCACGGTAAGCCAGATCGCCGGGACGATGGCGGCGAAGCGGACCGCCGAGCTGATCCCGATGTGTCATCCGTTGGGGCTCGAGCATATCGCCGTGCGGGCGAGCCTCGACGATGGTCTCCCGGGAGTCCGGGTCCAGGCCACCGTCCGCACGACGGGCAAGACCGGTGTCGAAATGGAGGCGCTGACCGCGGTTTCGGTCGCCCTCCTGACGGTTTACGACATGGTGAAGAGCGCCGATCGCCAGATGGAGCTTGAGGCGATCCGGCTGCTCGAAAAGACGGGCGGAAGCCGCGGTGACTGGCGCCGTGTCTGAAGTCCCGGCCGTCTCGACTCCAATCAGGAGGGGTATGCGCGCTTCACGTCGGTTGCGCTTGCAGGGGGGTTTGATCCTGCTCGCCGCGGTGGCGGTCGCCAGCATCGGCTGGGTCCGTAGCGCCACGGCGGACGAGGACACGAAGACCTCCACCTCGACCATGGTGAGCCAGGTACAGGACATGTCGCAGCAGCTGGAATCGCTGCGCGGCGAGTTGTCCGTGGCCCGGCTGCAGCTCGACCGGGCCGAGGCGGTCATGGAGTATTCGGGACGCTACGACATCCCGGCGAACCTCGCCTCCGCAGTGTACGACATCGCACTAGCCGAGGGAATCGAGCCGGGCCTGGCGTTCCGGCTGGTGAGCGTCGAATCCGGCTTCGACCTCCACGCCAAAAGCTCAGCGGGAGCGGTCGGTTTGACGCAGGTGCTGCCCAGCACCGCGCGGTTCTACGACGCGGGGCTCACCACTACGCAGCTCTACGACCGCGATACGAATCTGCGGTTGGGCTTCCGCTACCTGCACGATCTCCTGGCCCGCTACAACGACAACCTGGAGCATGCGCTGCTGGCGTACAACCGCGGCCCGTCCAAGGTGCAGGAGTTGCTCGCCGCCGGCGTCGATCCGGCAAATGGGTATGCGCAGTCGGTGATGCGGGGCTACCACCGCCGGGTGAACTCGACGGAGTAGGACCTACTCTGACTGGTTCTTGCTGGCCCGCTGCGGCGGTGGGATCCGCAGTACCTTCCCGGCCTTGATCACGGAATCCCGCGACAGACCGTTGTAGTCGAGCAGGGCGTCGAGATCCACTCCGTAGCGGTGCGCGATTTGACTCGCCGTCTCGCCGCGACGGACGCGGTGGGATGCGGCGACCGACGTGGCCCCGCCCTCTCTGCGGGCCGCGGTCCGCGCCCCGTCATCGGCGGTCGCACTGTTCCAGGACGAAGCGGGGACTGCCCGCCCGCTCATCGGAATCACGAGCCGCTGGCCAATGTGCAGGGCGCGGCCCCGCACGGTCGGGTTGGCGCCCTGTATTATCGCGACCGACACGCGGTATTGCTTCGCGATATCGGAAAGCGTCTGGCCGCGCGTCACGTAATGCTCGACGAAGGTGATACGGCTCGTGGCCGGCAACGTATCGTAGCGCTCGGCCACGCGCGTCCCGGCGCCGCGCGGCACGCGGACGGTCGCCTCGCGTCCCGGCGGCGTCACACCGCGCACGAACTGCGGGTTGAGCTCGAGCAGCGCATCGGTCGTCGTATCGGCCAGGCGGGCCAGCACGTCGAGGCCCGTCGCTTCGGGAACCTGGATTTCGTCGAACTGCAGCGGCGGGGTACGCGGAATATCGGTGAAGCCGTACCGCGCCGGCTGCTTCGCGATCAGAGCGGCCGCGATCAGCTTGGGCACGTAGTCGCGCGTCTCGCGTCGCAGGTAGCGGCGGTCGGCCAGCTCGAAGAACGTCTCATCGGTCAGCGAATCGGACGGTCCACCCGGCAGATGGCGAACGCCACGCTGGACCCGCCCTTCCCCGGCATTGTAGGCCGCGGCGGCGAGGTACACGCTTCCCCAACGCTGGACCAGATCGGACAGGTAATTCACCGCCGCGTCGGTCGCCTTGTAGGGATCGCGCCGCTCGTCGACCCACGGATCCACCTCGAGGCCATACAGCCGGGCGGTTCCGGAAACGAACTGCCACATCCCCACGGCGCGGGCGCGGCTCACGGCCGAATTGGAGAGCCCGCTCTCGATCAGCGTCAGGTAGACGAGATCCTCAGGGAGCCCCTTCGCGCGCAGCCGCTCGCGGATCATTCCTTCATAACGGGACAAGCGCGACAGCCAGATCGCGAAGCGGTCCCGCGCGTCCACCTGGAAGAACTCGAGGTAGGCGAGCACGCGCCGGTTGGTGGCATAGCTGGTGACGTTGATGTCGAACGTGGGTGGCAGATCGGTATCGTCCGCGCCGGCCACGATGTCGCGCCCTTCGGGTCCGAAGAGACGCACCGCTTCCTTCTCGACGTCCTCGCTCCGCACCGTGGCGGCTGCCGTGGCGCTGTCGGGCTGGTTCGGAACGCTATCGGTGGATCGAGCGACGACGGCCGACGGGGCGGCCGGCGTCGATGGAGCGGACGGCGTCGGCGCCTGAGAGACCGGCGCAGTGTGGCCGGCGCAGGCGGCGAGACCTGCACCTACGAGGAGGAGAACGGGCGCGCGTCGCATCATCGTGTCGTTACGTAATTCCCCAGTACGCGATTCGTTGCGTTCAGTACCGCGAGCGCGGCCCCGCGCGGCGGATCGGTCTCAGTCAGGTACGAGCCCACCATGCGCCACGAGTTTCCGTCCGAGCGCACCGACAGGCTCACGATCACGACCGTCGCGTCGAATGCCCGCACCGCCTTCACACCCAGCAGCTCGAGCTCAACTTCACGGTCCACGGCGTGCTGCAGCGCCTGTACCGCCGCCTCGGCGGAGCAGCGCAGCTCCCCCGCCTGCGACGACATGCCCAGCGCTTCCCCGAGAAATTCACGACCGTCAGTCCACGACAATACGACCCGCGCCCGGCAACTACCGTCAGCGAGCCGGTCGAGCGCAAACGTCTGGAACCGCAGCCGCTCGGCAATCGTCGCCGCCGGCCCGCTCACGTGCTCTTTCGCCCCTCGAGGATCCCCAGTCATTGCCGCCCCCTTTCACTCCCCTGGCTGGCGCAAGCCCCGCAACGACAATGGGTTTCAACCCCTTGCGGCGAGCAGATTCGACAGCGCAGCGTCCGGTATCAATTCGGCTTGCAGAAATAGTGCCGACTTGGACGTCGCCTCGATCGGATAGGAGGTCCAAAAGGCCCTATCCCGCATCCTGCCTGAACTGGCGCGAAACGACAGCATCAACTGCCAGGCGTGCTCGTTCGGCCGCAATTCCGCTGCCGGCTGGACGTGCCAAACCTCATCCCCATAAGCGATTACGCGCCAGGGCATAGTGACCCCCAGGAATGTGATCCACGTCCGTTAGGTTGCGCAATATGGACGTAACCACAAGGGCGGTCAAGAGTTGTCAGTCGCCGCGAGTTGCCAGTGCCTTGAAGCGGGTCGCCAGATCGCGCGTGACGGGCCCCGGGGAGCCGCTCCCGATGGTCCGCCCGTCGAGTTTCGTCACCCCGATTACTTCCGCGGCGGTCCCGGTGAGGAAAACCTCATCGGCGGTATAGAGGTCGTAGCGGTTCTGGGGAATTTCTGACGTCGCATAGCCGGCCTCCTGGGCCAGCTCGAGCACCGCGTCACGCGTGACGCCGCGCAGGATGCCGCTGTAGGGAGGCGGCGTACGCAACGTGTGATCCGACACCGAAAAGAGATTCATGCCGCTCGCTTCCGCCACATATCCGGCGGAATCGAGCATGACGACCTCGTCGACGCCCGCGGCGATGCCTTCGATCTTGGCGAGAATGTGCGCGAGGTAGTTCAGCGACTTGATGCGGGGAGAGAGATTTTCCTTGTGACTGATCGGCGTCGGGGCCGTGAGGCAGACCAGCCCGCGGTCGTAGCGGTCCTGGGGCCACAGTCGGATCGTGTCGACGATGCAAATGGTGGTGGGACGGGAGCACTTGCGCGGATCCAGCCCGAGATCGCCCGCGCCACGCGTGATCACAAGCCGGATGTAGGAGTCCGTCATCTTGCTCTTCGCGTACGCTTCCTGGACCATCGACTCCATCTCGGCCCGGGAAAGCGGCACATCGAGACAGATCGCCTTGGCTGACGCGTACAAGCGGTCGAGGTGGGCATCGAGCCGGAAGATGCGACCGCTGTACGCGCGGATCCCTTCGAAGACGCCGTCACCGTACAACAGACCGTGGTCGAACACGCTGACCGCGGCCGTTTCGCGATCGTAGTACTTCCCGTCGATCCAGATAGTGGTCATGCCGGGGAGGTAATCTGCCCTCCCCGGCCGACCGTGACAACCCTGCCTCAGCCGTCGCCTTCGCCGGTGCCGCCGTTGCCGCCGCCCTCGACGCTGTGATCGTCGTGGCCGTCGTGATTGTCATCCTCGAAGGCGTTGATCGAGCGGTGGATGTTTTCGTCGATCAATCCGGTGTTCGTGGAGTCCGAGGGATCGACGAGGCCCGCTCCACCCGCGCCCGCGAACCAGCCGGAGATGTCGAAGCGCAACGTGACGTTCGCTGTCTTCGAAGAATCGACGACGAGCGGTGGAGAAAGGGCGACCTCTTCCTCCGCCTCGAGCGGGGACTTGAAGTCGAAGCCCGTGCGTTTCCCCTTGTTGCTGAACGTTCCCTTCACCTCGATCGACACGCTGTCAAACCCGGGATTGGCCGCGAGGAACGCCGAGTCCCGCGGCAGACGCGGGGCGTGAATCTTGAACTCGAGCCTGTCGTACTGGCCGGCCGGCGCGCTGACGCTCACGAGCGCACTGACCGCCGTGTCGCCGAGCGGGAGGGAGACGAGGACCGGTCCCGCCTTGATCTCTTCGCACCCCTCGCTGTCGCGCTCGGCCATACCGCTGGCACCGGCGGAATCGTGCTGCGCGGAGTCGGGGTGATCGCTGCCGCCGCCCACCGTGTCGCACGCGGCGGTCTCGACCGGCTTCAGCTCGATGCGGCGCACAACAAGCAGGACGCTATCGACGACCACCGTATCGGAATCCGCGGCGATGATCGTCGAGTCTCCCGCCTGCGTCACCGAGGCATTCGTCGCGGCAAACATCGAACGCCGACCGGAGACCGCCAGATTGACTCTCCCCTGCCCTGCGGTGGTTCCACCGCTGTCCATGTTGCAGCCGGCGAGCGCGACAGGAATGGTCAACAGTAGCAACGCACGTTTCATGGTGAGCACCTCATGAGTTCGTGATCCGCTGCGTAGTACACTGCCGGGCGGAAGGGAGTGGCAGACGGTGTGCCCCTTACGAGAGCCTGTCCGCAAACCCATAAGTCGCTGTGCTCGAAGCGGTTGCGTGATGGCCAGGAAGTATGGTCAGGCCCTGCTCTGACCCGAAATGATTCAGCTGTCGCGTGGCAGGGCAGCGAAGGGCCGGGTCCCGGGAGTCCAGCGGACCACGGCCCTCGCGGCCGGTCAACTACCCGGCTCAGCTGCCCTCGTGATGATCGTCGCGACCATCACGGTTGTCGTCCTCGAAAGCGTCGATCGAGCTCTTGATGTTGTTCTGCACGATCCCCTCGTTGGGACCACCCACGTTCGCCGACGCCGGATCGATGAGCGCGCCGTTGTTCACGAACCAGGTCGAGACGTCGAGCCGGATCGTGAGATTCGCCGGCGTGCCGTCGACCACCGTGAGGGGCGGATTGAAGCCGATCTCCTCGGAGGCATCGAGAGGCGACGTGAACACGAAGTCACTGCGCGTGCCGCTCTGACTGAAGGTGCCGGTGACGCGAATCGAGATGTCCTTGAAGTCCGGGTTGGCCGCGATGAGCGCGGCGTCCTTGCTCGACGTCGAATCGGTCTTGTGGATCTGGAACTCGAGCTTGTCGTACTGCCCGGCCGGGGCGCTCACCGAGACCGCGGCGGCGGCATTCGTGGCGCCGAGCGGGAAGGTCGCGAGCACCGGACCGGATTCGAACTCCTCGCAGTCGCCGTTCGTGGGAATGCTGTCACAGCTCGGGGTATCGAGCCGTTTCATCTCGATTTGCTCGAGCACGACGGCCAGGCTGCGCAGGATCAAGGTGTCATTGCCGAGTGCGATGACGGTGCTGTCGCCTGCGGTCACCACCGATGCCGTTGGCCCGCTCCCCGTGGTCGCCGCAACCGGCGCCGGGCGCGCTGAGAGTGAAAGCGAGACAGAGCCAGCACCGCCCCCGCCATTGGAACACGCGGCGAGCCACACGAGGGCGGCCGCCGGGAAGAGGCGGAGTACGGAATACGACCGTGCGCGAACCATGTCAGTCTCCAGGGTGAGTAAGGAGTGAGCTGCCCAACCGGGCGGCGTGGGTTCGCACGCGCCGTGCCCGGGGGGCGATTTCGTCCTACCGCGCAACTGCTAGCAGCTGCGTGAGTTGTGCTTCGTGTCGTGGATCACAGAGAGCTGAGGTGGAGCGAAACGGGTCAACGGCGTGGATCAAAGCGAGACAACGCATCATCCGGAAAGACCTTCAACGAGGTGCGGATATTGTCCTTTACGGTGTGCTCGTTCGGCCCCTGCGCCGCCGCCGTGGCGGGGTCGAGCAACGACTCGCGATCGCCGCTCGTGAACCAGGAGCCCACGTCGACGTTGAGGGTGACCCGCAGCGTATCACGCGAGGGAACCACGACCGCCGGCTCGAGGGAGATCTCCTCCTGCTCGTTGAACGCCGAGGTGAAGGTGAAATCGTGACGCGCGCCGCCGTGGCTCACAACTCCCTCGACGCGTACCGAAGCGCCCGCGAGCTCGGGATTGGCGCGCAGCAACGCGGCGTCATGATCGGGATCGATCTTGTAGACGACTAGCTGAAACAGATTGTAGTCGGTCGCTGGAGCGCGCCGGGCGCTCTGTCGCACGGTTCCGCGTCCAAGCGGCAGATCGAGAACCGCAGGGTCCTCCTGGAACTCGACGCAGGGAGGATTGTCCTCGCCTTGCTCCTCCTCACACTCGTTTGACACCGATGGCGCGATGGCCATATCCGCCAGGACGAGCTGGACGCGGCGCAGGAAGATGGTATCCCGCCCCTGAGCCACGAAGCTGTCCGCGTACACGAGCGGCGCGCGCGCGGCAGTGCGGCCGGCGTGCGGCGCGGCGCCGGCCGCCGGACCCGGCGCCGGGTGGCGCGCGGAGAGCCCGAAGGCGATCGTCCCGGGAGCGGGCCCCTTCGCCCGGCAGCCCATAGCGGCGGCAACGACACCGCCCGCCAGAGTGAAGCGGAGAATCGTGCGACCTGGCATGGCCCTACGGACCCTTGGCTGCCGTAGCCACCAGCTCCGGTTTCGTGGCGGTGGCCGACACCTCCAGGTGGATCCACATCCCGGCCGCGCCGTGACCGGGCACCGCACAGTACAGCAAATACGAACCCGGCTTGTCGGCCACGAACTGCACATCCTCGTGGCCCTCGGGCGGCAACCCCTGTTCTGCCTGGCGCGTCACGGCGTGCTCAAACGCCGGCTTGGCACCACTCACCGGCACCGGCGTCACTGCCGCGATCACCATCGCGGAATGTGGCAGCACTTGATCGCTGTTGCGAAAGTGCAGGATTACGGTCCAGTGGGCCGGAACGGTAAGGGTCAACCCACCCCCACTCGCACCGTTGAAGTTCATGCCGCCGTTGGCGGACGTGAGCCCGGCCACCAGGGAGAATTCGACCCTGGGCCCGCTGTCCACTTTGAGCCAGCTGGGGTCGACCTTGACGGGGGCCTGCGCCGCCAACGGACTGGTAGCGAGGATGGAGAGAACCAGAGCGCGCTTCATGTCGAAACCTCACGAGGTGTTCGAGGTGGTGGAGGCTGGCTTTAGAAGAGCAGCCAGAACAATACGTAGACCGTGTTATTGTCCGACGCGTTTCTCCCCGATCCGTCGTAATTGGTGCTGCTGCCGTTGAACTTCCCGTAGTAGATGTACTGGAACTGCATCCGCAGGTTTTGCCACGGCATCACGTCGACCTCGCCGATCACCCCCGAAAAGTCCGGGCTGCCCAGGCGGCTCCCGGTCATCGGGGCCGGGGCATACAGCAGGGTATCGGTCGACCCGCTGGTCACGAATGGCGCAATCGTAAAGGCATACTCGTGCCCGATGTGATACATGGCATCGATGCGGAAGGTATTGAGCGTGTTCTTGGGGTTGGCCGTTCCTCCCGCGTCCCAGTGCTGCGTCTCGTGGATCCACGTCGCGTCGGTCGTGAAGCTGTTGGGCCCGAGTGGCAGGAGATAGCTCGCATCGAACGCCACGTCGGTGAACTTGTTGGCGGGCCCGCTGACGCCGGCCGGGAACATCTTCATCGACATCCCGTAGGTCCCGACCGAGAGGTACTGCGAGCCGAAGGAATTCGGGAAGGCAACCCGCCAGTAGGGTGCCACGCCACTCAGCACACCGGCCGCGGTGGAATCGAGCGGTCGCGTGATCCCGACCGGAGCGGACCGGTATGCCCCCGCTTCCAGATACACGTGGTCGTTCCACAGGGTGTACGCAGTGAGTCCGGCCACCTGCTGTCCCAGGGTCCCGTCGATCTGCGTCGCCGCGGCGGGCGTCGGGGCGGCAGCGGACGACCCATAGGGGAATCCCCACGCCGGCGTGCTGTTCCAGATGTCCTGCACCGTCGGGTTGTTGTTCAGGCTCACGCCGTACGTGGTGTGCGCACCGAACACCGAGGTGTGGTTGGCGTAGCGGAAGTCGGCGTTGTCCAGGCCGAGCGAGCCGCTCTGCGGATCGAATGTAACCTGGAGGAATCCCCCGACGTGAGGCGTTACTTCACCACCGGTGAACAGGCTCAGCTGATCGGGGAAGAAGACCACGCCGTTCTGGGTTCCGGGTTGTGCCCGCTTCGTGGCCGTATATGAGGTTTGCAGCATGAACGACAGCGGCGTCACGAGGTTGAGCAGCAGGTTCTGCTGTCCTTCGGGACTGCGTCCCTGCAGCGAGTCGGCGCGTCGATAGACGTAGCCGTTGAGCTTGAAGGCCCGACCGGTGGCGGTCAACTCGGGATAGTGCGTGTGGCAGACGCTGCAGGCGAGGCCGGTTTGACGGGCGAAACTGGGCGTCAGATCGTGACTCACCAGCACATACGCTGCCTCGTACCTCCGGAGCCGCTCGGCGGCAACACTCCCCGTCGTCGCCGAGTGTGCTAGCATCATCGACAGCCCGATCGCGAGCAACATGAGTCCTCCTCACAAGGGAAGGGCTTCTGCGCCGAAAAGGATGGGGGCAAGTTTTAGCCTATGACCAGAGAAGGGCGGCTAAAGAAACAATGAAGAAAACTTCATATGGCCTTACACTCTCGTTTCAGCACTAGCGGTACACTTGCCTGGCCCGCACTCCCCGCTCCGGAGGTCATTCATGCGATCCGCTTCCTGCACGACTCTGGTCCTGATCGGCTGCCTCGCCTGTCGTGCGGCTCAGCCGCCGCGCGCCGAGACGCAGTCGCCTCCGGCGCTCGACCGGGCGGACCAGCTGCTGCTGGCCGCCGCGAAGGTCGCGCTGCCGCCGCCAGGGCTCGCGGCGGGTGATCTCCCGGATCCCACATCGCGTGGCGCACAGCTCGTCATCCGCTACTGCACGCAGTGCCACTCGCTGCCGGCCCCGACGATGCACAGCGCGACCGACTGGCCGAGCGTGGCGCGGCGGATGTGGCTGCGGATGGAAATGCTGCCAACGTCGGTGGGTGTGCAGGTACCACCCGCCGCCGACCGGTACACCATCCTGACCTACCTCCTGGCCAACTCCCTCAAGGTCAGTGGCAGCGTGCTGCCGGCGGGCAAAGGGCGGGATGAGTTCGCGACCGTTTGCAGCCAGTGCCACGCGCTTCCCGACCCGAGGGTCCACTCGCCGCAGGACTGGCCGGCGGTGTATTCGCGGATGGAGCGCAACATGGAACGTATGCAGGTGAAGCCCCCGACCGCTACGCAAACGGGGGACATTCTCCTCTACCTGCAGGCCCAAGGCCAGCGAGGTCCGGCCAGCCATTGAACAGGACCTGCTGCGTTAACTTCCCGGGACGTCGATCCTCACATTCACCCCGGGAGGTTGTCGTGCGGGTGTCTCTGCTCTTGGCGCTGGCGGGTAGCACGACGGTTTCCCTGGCGGCGCAGGGAATCCCCCTGGGCTTCGGCGCACCGGACAGCGCCGCGGAGCGGGCGTTTGAAGCGCGCCTCATCGCCGTTCCCGACACCATCTCCGCACGCGAGCTGACCCGGACGCTGAGCCGGGTCCCGCACATGTCGGGGACGCCAGCGCAAGCGGCGACGCGCGACGTGGTCCTCGCTCAGATGAAGAGCTGGGGCCTCGAGACGTCGGTCAAGGCGTACGACGTCTATATCCCGCAGGTCGACACGGTACGGGCCTGGCTCCTCCCGGGCCACGGCGCCGCGCCGCTACCCCTCGTCCTCACTGAGCCGCGTGTCCCTGGTGATCCCGTGACGGCCGGCCCCCAGGTCCCGCCGTTCAACGGCTACACGGCGAGCGGCGATGTCACCGCCCCCGTGGTCTTCGTCAACTTTGGATTGATCGAGGACTACAGGACGCTCGACTCGCTCGGGATCAGCGTCAAGGGAAAAATCGCGATCGCGCGCTACGGACGCTCGTTTCGTGGCATCAAGGCCCGCGAGGCGGAGCGACACGGCGCAGCGGGCCTGATCATCTATTCGGATCCGCAGGACGATGGCTACGTGCGCGGCGACGTCTATCCGGCAGGTGCGATGCGACCCGCGGGCGGGATCCAGCGCGGCAGCATTCTCAACATGGATGGCGACCCGACGACCCCGGGGTACGCGTCGGTCGCCGGAGCGCGGCGCGTGCCGGAGGAGTCCCTGCCGGTGCCGCACATCCCCGTCATCCCGATGAGTTACGGCAACGCGCAGCAGTTCTTGGCGGCCCTCAAGGGGCCGAGCGGTCCGAATGGGTGGCAGGGAGGACTGCCGTTCCACTATCACGTCGGACCCGGCCCCGTGGAGGCTCGGCTCGACGTGCGGCGCGAGCAGGGCCGGCGCGCGATGCATACGATCTGGGACACGTTCGGGACGATTCGTGGAGCGCTGTATCCCGATGAGTGGGTGGTCGTCGGCGGACATCGCGACGCGTGGAGCCCGGGAGCGGCGGACAACATCAGCGGAACGGTGACGGTGCTCGAGGCCGCGCGGGCGTTTGCGCAGCTGGCGAAGGACGGACAGCGGCCGGCGCGAACGATCATCTTCGCCACGTGGGACGCGGAAGAATGGGGACTGATCGGGTCGACGGAGTGGGTCGAGGAGATGGCCGACAGCCTGCGTGCGCACGTCGTGGCGTATGTCAACGAGGATGACGACACGCAGGGCCCCAACTTCGCGGGCGACGGCTCGCCGTCGCTGAAGCGGCTGATCCGTGAGGCGACCCTCGTGGTGCGCGATCCGACGGGGCCGGGGTCGGTCTTTGACGTCTGGCTCAAGCGCAACAAGGGCGACACCACGGCGCTCAGGATCGGCAACATCGGCGGCGGGTCGGATTTCGCGGGCTTCTATCACCACCTCGGCATCCCGGCGAGCGAGATCGGCTTCGGTGGTCCGAGCGGCGTCTATCACTCCCTCTACGATTCGTTCACGTGGATGGACCGCTTCGGCGACCCGGGGTGGCGGGAGCATCGCGCCGCGGCGCAGCTCGTGACGGTGATCTCTGCGCGTCTCGCCAATGCGCGCGTCGTGCCGCTCGACTATGTCGGGTGGGGGAAAGAGATGACCCGGCTCGTCTCGCAGCTCGACAGCGGCGTCACAAAGCACGGGTGGGATGTGCAGACGAAGGGACTGCGCGACGCGCTGGACCGCTTCACGGCCGCCGCCGAGTCGCTGGCGACCGCCCGCGACAGCGCGCTGGCATCGTCGGCGGATCGCGCCTGGCCGCGCGTGAACGCCGCGCTGATGCAGGTGGAACGCCGCATGACCCGGGACCGCGGGCTCGTGAGCGACGCGTGGTTCAAGAGCCTGCAATTCGCATCCGACGTGGACAACGGCTACGCCACGCTCGCGTTCCCGTCGGTGAACGAAGCGATTCGCTACGCCGATCCGGCAACGACCGAGCGGGAGCTCGGCGATCTCGTGGCCCGTGTGGATGCCGCGCGGGGCGCGCTCGAGGAGGCGACGACCTTCATACGAACTTCACGATGAATTCTTGAATCTCCGTTCAAATTCCGTCCCGACCCTCGGAAAGGCTCGGGATGGCAGCCCCGGCAGTCAGCTCCGCCCATGTGCGCGCCAAGCGCCAGCGGCGTCGAACCGAGATTCTGCACGCCGCCCTGCGCGCCTTTCGCGACAAGGGCTATCACGGCACAACGCTCGAGGACATCGCCCGGCAGCTCGGGGTTCGAAAGACGGCGTTGTACTACTACTTCCCCGACAAGGAAGCGATCCTCTACGCCTGCCACCGTGAGGGGCTCGAAGCAGTAGCAGGCCTCATCGCCAGGGCCCGGCAGTACGCCTCCCACGCCGAGCAGCTCTCCCGCGCGATCCGCGAGCACGTACAGGTGATGACGGACACCCTGGAAGGCTCTTCCCTGGCCCTCGAGGTCTCGGCGCTCTCGCCGGCGCACCGCGCCGAGGTGATCACCGCCCGCGACCGCTACGAGCAGGCGCTGCGCGACATCGTGCGACACGGTGTGGTGACCGGGGAGTTTCGCCAGGTCGATCCGAAGCTCGCCGTCTTCGCGATCCTCGGCGCCATCAACTGGGTTGCCCGCTGGTACTCGCCCGACGGACCCGTGCACCCCCTGGATCTCGGGCTCCACTATGCCGATCACCTCTTACGCGGACTCCTCGCGCCATGACGACGACTACGCCGATCGCCCCTCCCGCCCCCCCCACCCCCCCAGCGCCCTCGCGCCAGTTCCCGTCGCGCTCTCCCGCGAGCTTCGCGTTCCGGGAGGTGGGCTACGACAAGGCGGCAGGTATCGCGCGCATCACGATCGATCGCCCGCACAACTACAACGCCTACTCCACCGCCGCGCTGGAGGAGCTCGCGACCGCATTCCGTGACGCGACGTTCGATGACGCGGTCGGCGTGATCGTGCTCACTGGCGCCGGGGATCGGGCGTTTTGCACCGGGGGCGACGTCAAGGAATACGCCGAGTCCTATGTGGCCACGCCCCGCGACTACTGGAAGTACATGGCGCTGTTCCGCGCCTACATCGAAAGCATCCTCAACACCGGGAAGCCGGTGATCGCGCGCATCAACGGCATCGCCGTGGGCGGCGGCAACGAGAGTCAGCTGGCGTGCGACCTCTCGGTGATGGCGCAACACGCCTACCTGAAACAGGTAGGTACGCACGTGGGCTCGGTTGCCTGCGGCGGCGCCACGCAATGGCTGCCGATCACCATCGGGGACCGGCGGGCCCGGGAGATGCTGCTGCTCAACGAGCCGGTCCCCGCCGAGCGGGCGCTGGCCTGGGGTTTGGTGAGTCGTGTGGTGCCGTCGGTGCGCAACGGCGACACGTGGATCGAGTCGGCCTCGCCGGAGCAGATCGCGGCCGCCCAGAAAGGCCGCGACGGATACCGCATCGACTTGTCGCAGCTCGACACCGCCGTCGACGATCTCGCCCGCCGGTTGCTCGCTTCGTTCCCGGAGTGCACGCGCTACACCAAACAGCAGACGAACTTCTGGAAGGATCTCGCCTGGCATCAGACGGTGCGTCACGCGCAGGATTGGCTGTCGCTGCACTACGCCTGCTGGGAGCCGGTCGAGGGGATGCGTGCGTTCACCGAAAAGCGCGCCGCGCGCTATGGCTTGCTGCGCGAGCGGGCGGCGCAGGGGGGCTCTTCCGAGTCGCCATGGGGCGCTCCGGTGCGCGACTGTCCGGCCTGTGGCGCAACGAATCTTCCCGCTTCCCACATCCACTGCGGTCTGTGCGGCGCACGGCTCTTGTAACCGGCGGGGCCCGCGGCATCGGCGGGGCCATCGTCGCCGCACTGGCCGAGGACGCCTGGGTGGCGTCGCTCGACTGCGACTTCCCCGACGGTCCGGGCGCCGCGGCGGCGGCCCTCCCGGTCGACGTGCGGGATGGCCCGGCGGTCGGCGCGGCAGTCGAGCGAATTCTCGGGGAACGAGGAGGGCTCGACTGGGTGGTCTGCGCGGCGGGCATCGTTCGCGATCGCGTGAGCTGGAAGATGAGCGACAGCGAATGGGATGACGTGCTCGACGTGAACCTGTCCGGCGCGTTCAAGACGGTGCGCGCCGCGCTACCGGCGCTGCGCCAGTCCGCGCAGGGCCGCGTCGTGTTCATCTCGTCGATCAACGGGCTGCGCGGGAACTTCGGCCAGGCGAACTACGCGGCCGCCAAGGCCGGGCTCGTCGGTCTCGCCCGCTCGCTCGCGTTGGAGCTGGCGCGGCACAACGTCACGGTGAATGTCGTAGCGCCGGGGTTCATCGACACGCGGATGACTCGCGGGCTGGCTCCGGACGCGCGAGCGCGAGCCGTGGCCCGCACGCCACTCGGGCGAGCCGGCACGGCGGAGGAGGTCGCGCGGCTCGTGCGATATCTGTGCAGCGACGGCGCGGGGTTCGTCACCGGCGCTGTCGTGCCGATCGACGGGGGCCAGCTCCTGGGGGCACGATGACGGCGAGAATCACGACGGAAGACGGTATCGGGCGGATCGAGCTGGACCGCCCTCCCCTCAACATTCTGACGCGCGAGCTGCTCCGCAAGCTCACCACGGAGGTGCAGCGCCTGTCCGAGCAGCCCGATCTCCGCGTCCTGATCCTCACCGGAGCGGGAGCGCACTTCTCGGCGGGCGCGGACGTCGGCGAGCACCTCCCCCCGCACCATCTGAGTCTGATCCCCGATTTCCTCGATACCGTCGCGGCCCTCGACGGCTTTCCGCTCCCCGTAGTGGCGGCCGTTCGCGGCAAGTGCCTCGGCGGCGGCTTCGAGCTGGTGCAACCGGTCGACGTCGTCGTCGCGGGAGAGAGTGCCGTCTTCGGGCAGCCCGAGATCGTGCTCGGCGTCTTTCCGCCGGCCGCCTGCATCCTGCTCCCGGAGCGTGTCCCGGCCGCGGTGGCGGCCCGGCTCATCTACCGCGGCGATCCGATGACGGCCGCGGAGGCCGAGCGCTGGGGATTCGTCGCGCGGGTGGTGGCGGATGAGGACGTGGAGCGCGCAGCACTGGAGGAGGCCCAACGGCTCACGCACCATAGCGCCGTCGCGCTCAGAGCGGCGAAGGCCGCGCTGCGCGGCCCCGGCGCCGCGACCCGCCGCGCGGCGCTCCGGGCGGCCGGCAACATCTACATGCACGACCTGATGGAGTCGCACGACGCGGTGGAAGGACTCCGCGCGTTCACCGAAAAGCGCCGGCCGGTCTGGAGGCACGAGTGACCCCCGTGACCTTCCCCGAGTGGCGCGGCCTGCCGCTCGAGGAGACCCTGGGCCGGTGTCGCGAGCTCGTCGAAGACGCCGAGTTCCCCACCGTGCGCCGCTGGCGGGACGCCGGGGGGAAGGTCGTCGGCCACTTTCAGGTCTACTTCCCCGAGGAGATCGCCCACGCCGCCGGCCTGTTGCCGTTCAAGGTGCGCGGGGCCCCCGTCGAGCCGACGCAGGCCGATTCGCGCTTCGGGTCCTATCTCTGTTCGATCATCAAGACGTCGCTGGAGCTCGCCCTGTCGGGACGCGTCCAGCTCGACCTGTTCGTCACGCACCCGATCTGCGACGCCGCGCGCAACCTGGCCGGCGTGTGGGGTCGCAACGTCCCGTACCCGTGCCGGATTCTCTACCTGCCGCAGAATCCCAACTCGGGCTTCGCGGCGCGATACCTGCGCGACGAATACGACCGGATGCGGCGGGTGTGCGCCGAACTGGCGGGGCGCGACATCACGGACGACGACCTGCGCCGCTCGATCGCGGTGTTCAACGAGAACCGCGCGCTGCTGCGGCGGCTCTACGCGCTGAAGCGCGAGCAACCCTGGCTCCTGCCCGTGGATGACGCCTACGTGCTGATGGCGGTGGGCGGGCTCGTGCCGCGCGAGGAGCACAACGAGCTGCTGCGCGCCGTCCTGCCGGCGCTCGCGGACCGCTCGCTGCCGCGGCGCGACCAGATCCGCGTGATTCTCGAGGGTGGCTTCTGTGAGCAGCCGCCGCTCGACCTGCTGCGCGCCATCGCGCGCTCCTGCTACGTCGTCGACGACGATCTGCTGATCGGGCTGCGCTGGCTGGTGGAGGATGTGCCCACCGCCGGCGATCCCCTCCAGGCGCTGGCGGAGAGCTACATCGACCGCTCGGCGCACAGTCCCGTCCAGCACGACCTCCGCAAGCCCAAGGACCGCATGCTGCTCGAGCGACTGGAGCAGGCCGATGCCCAGGCGGCGATCCTGATGGCGGCGAAGATGTGCGAGCCGGGTCTCGAGGAGCTCGTCGTGCATACCCGTGCGCTCGACGGCCGGGGCGTCCGGTATTTCGTGAGCGAATTCGAGGAGAACATGACGAGCTTCGATTCGCTGGAGATCCAGCTCGAGACGTTCGTCGAGAACCTGGTGTTCGACTGAGGGAGTCATGACGGCGAGAACCGATCCAACGGACATCGTCGGGCGCGGCAACGACGCCGGCGCGCGCCTGTTCCGGCAGTGGTTCGAGAGCCTGACCGCCGCGGCGAACGAGGGCCGCGGCGCCGCCTATGTGTTCGTCATGGGCAGTCTGTGCGAGCTCCTGCGCGTGTTCGATTTCCCGGTCGTGTTCCCGGAGATCAATTCGCTCCAGGCGGCGGTGCGCCGCGTCGCGCACGAATACCTCAACGAAGCCGAGAACTACGGCTACTCGCCCGATATCTGCGGCTACGTGAAGGCCGACGTCGCGACGCAGCTGCGCGGCGGCGCTCACCCGATGGGGAAGATTCCGAAGCCCGCCCTCGCCATCGCCACCAACGCCTGCAACACCTACATCAAGTGGGGCGAGATCTGGGAGCGGATGTACGGCATGCCGCTCTTCACTCTCGACATTCCCGGCTCGCGCGGCGCGGGGCTGGCAAGCCCGCGCGGCGGCGAGGACTTCGAGCGCGACCGTCGCTACGTCGCCGGTCAGCTCGAGGAGCTGATCGCGCTGTGCGAGCGCGTCTCCGGCCGGAAGTTCGACATCGACCGCCTCCGCCTGCACCTCGGCTGGGCCAACGAGCTGAATGCGGGATGGCAGCGCGTGCTGGAGCTCAACCGCTCCCGGCCCGCCGTGTTCAACGCGCTCTCCGATGGCACCATCTACCTGGGGGTCGCCAACGGCTTCCGGGGTGCGCCCGAAGGAGCCGCGTTCTTCAGCGATCTCGTCGCCGAGATGACCCACAAGGCCCACCTCGGCATCGGAACGCCCATAGAGGAAAAGTGGCGCCTCATCTTCGTAGGCGTTCCCTGCTATCCCATCTTCCGCCGCTTCTCGGAGCTGTTCAGCGATTGGGGCGGCGTGTTTGTCAATTCGACCTACCTCTGGTTCGCCTCCGGGGGCGCGAACCTCGGGTTCCACTACGACCTGCAACGGCCGCTCGACAGTCTCGCCGAGGGGGTGCTGCTCGGCGTGCGCGACGCGATGGACAGCATGTTCTTCCAGACCCGGGCATTGGTCCGGATGATCGACGACTACGCCGTCGACGGCGTCGTGTATCACCCGATCAAGAGCTGCCGTACGGTGTCGACCGGCCTCGCCGACACGCGGCGCGCGCTGATGGCGGAGCGGGACATTCCCAGCCTCTTCGTCGAATCGGACATGATGGACAAGCGGGTGGTGTCGGAAGCGCAGATGAAGAACCGGATCGACGCCTTCTTCGAGGGCCTCGCGGCGCGGCGCCACCAGGCGGCCGCGTCGCCGGCGTAAGGTGGGAGGACGCATGGCCTATGCGGCAGGGGTAGACGTCGGATCCACGCAGACCAAGGCGGTGGTGATCGACGAGGCACGCAGAATCGCCGGCCGGTCGTTGACGGATACCGGCGCCAACGTCATGCGCGCCGCCGAAACGGCGTTTCGCGAGGCGCTGACCGACGGCGGCATCCCCGAAGAGGAAGTCGAGTTCGTCGTGGGAACGGGATACGGCCGCTACAAGGTGACGTTCGGCAATACGCAGGTCACCGAGATCAGCTGCCACGCGCGCGGCGCGGTGCAGCTGTTCCCGGGCACGCGCACCGTGCTCGATATGGGGGGGCAGGACACCAAGGCGATCCGGGTGCAGCCGACCGGCGAGATCATCGACTTCTGCATGAACGACAAGTGCGCCGCCGGGACCGGGCGTTTCCTCGGCGCGGCGGCGGTCGCGCTCGACCTGCCGCTCTCCGAGCTGGGACCGACCGCCCTGCGCGGCGAGCGGGCCGTGAAGATCAGCACCACCTGCACCGTCTTCGCCGAGTCCGAGGTGCTGTCGTGGCTCGGCAAGGGCAAGAAGATCGAGGACATCCTGCTCGGCGTGCATGAATCCATCGCCGCCCGCTCGATCGGCCTGCTGCGGCGCGTCGGCATCGAGTCGGAGGTGACGTTCACAGGAGGGGTCACCAGAAACCGGGCGATGGTGGACACCCTGAACAAGCGCCTCGGCCTCTCCGTGAACGTCAGCGAGGAATCGCACTACATCGGCGCGCTCGGCGCGGCGCTGTTCGCGCTCGACCGGATCGTGTCGGCCCGTGCGCCGGCACCGGCGAAAGGCGCCGCATGAGCTCCACCGCGGGTCTCGACATCGGGTCGACCTACACCAAGGCCGTCGTCGTCGGCGAGGATGGCACGATCCTCGGTCGCGGCATGGAACCCACCGGCTTCAAGCTCGCCCAGGCGGCCGAACGGGCGCTCGGGCGGGCGTTGGCCGAGGCCGGCCTCAGGCGCGACGGCATCGCTTACCTCGTGACGACCGGCTTCGGTCGCCACCAGGCGGCGATCGGGGACGTCTCCGTCACCGATCTGACGGCCGCCGCACGCGGCGCGACGCATTACTTCCCCAACACCCGCACCATTCTCGACGTCGGCGGGCAAACGATGAAGGCGAGCCGCCTCGGGGCCGACGCCAAGGTCCAGAGCTTTCGCTTGAACGACAAGTGCGCCGCCGGCACCGGCGCCTTCCTCGAGAAGACCGCCCGCTACATGGGCTACTCGACGGACGAGATCGGCCCCCTCGTCGCGACCTCCAAGACGCCGGTGTCCATCTCCGGCGTCTGCGCCGTGTTCGCCGAGTCCGAAGTGATCAATCAGCTGTCCGAAGGGGCCGCGCCCGCCGACATCATGCACGGGGCCATCGTGTCGCTGGTGGACCGCTCCATCCAGCTGATGAAGCGCGTCCGCATGGAACCCGAGTTCACCCTCGTCGGGGGCATCCTGCGCTTCGAGCGTATGGTCCGAGTCGTGGAAGGAGCGCTCGGCGCGCGCGTGAACGTCCTCCCCGGCGACCTGGTGCAGTACACCTCGGCGTTCGGCGCCGCACTCCTGGGGCAGCGCCGCCTGCGCCGGCTCGCCGCCGACGCCGCCTCGCGTGCCGGCTGACGAGTGGGAGCGGCGCTTCGTCGCCGATCCGGAACGGGCGCGCGAAGTGGTGGAGCTGTACCGGCAAGCGGGGTTCGAGGTCCGCGTGGAGCCGGGGCTCCCCGAGGACCTGCGCGATGAATGTGAGTCGTGCTGGCTCATCAAGGCGGGGTACTTCCGCGTGATCTACACGCGCCGCCCCCACCGCCCCGAAGGAGGGGACCGATGAAGGCCGCCGTCTACCACGGCAACGGATCGCGTCTCACGATCGAGGAGATGCCGACCCCCACGCTCCGCGATGGAGAAGTCCTGCTGCGGGTCGCGGCGTGCGGGTTGTGTCACACCGACCTGCACTATCTCGATCACGGAGTCCCCACGTTCCAGAAGCCGCCGATCATCCTGGGACACGAGGCCGCCGGCACCGTCGAACGCATCGGCGCCGGTGTGAAAGGCGTCGCCGCCGGCGACCGCGTGCTTGCGCCCTCGGTCTGGGCGTGCGGGCGCTGCCGCTATTGCCGCGTGGGCCGGGAGAACCTCTGCGTCGATCTCGTGATGCCGGGCAACCACATGCACGGGGGCTTCGCCGAGTTTCTCGCTGTTCCCGCGAAGGAGCTGGTGCGCCTGCCGCCGGAGCTGCCGCTCGAGCGCGCCTGCGTCATCGCCGATGCCGTCTCGACCCCGTACCACGCGGTGAAACAGCGCGGGCAGGTGCGCCCGGGCGACACCGTCGCGGTGGTTGGGTGCGGCGGCGTCGGGCTCAATGTCGTCCAATGCGCCGCCCTGGCTGGAGCGACCGTCATCGCGGTGGATCTGAACGACGGGCGGCTTGCGCTGGCCAGTCGCATGGGCGCGCGGCATACGATCAACCCCGCCACCACCGAGCGCGTGGACAAGGAGGTTCGCACGCTCACCGACGGGGGGGTCGACGTCGCGTTCGAAGTGGTCGGCAATCCGAAGACAATCGATCTTGCGTTCAACCTGCTGCGCAAAGGGGGCCGCCTCGTGGTCATCGGGTTCTCACACGAGCCCGTTCCCATCAACGCGGCCAAACTGATGTTTTACGAGCTGGAGCTCGTCGGCAGTCTCGGCTGCGGGGGCGGGCTGTATCCGGAGATCGTGGCGCTGGTGGCGGCGGGGCGCATCGACCTCGGTCCGATCGTCAGCGGGACGTTCCCACTCGACCGCATCAACGAGGGGTTCGATCGTCTGCGTCGCGGCGAAGGCGTGCGCTGGGTGGTGACGCCGTGATCGCCGACCCGCTCCGGCGTTTCGAGGAGGAGCACGACGTGGCTCTCGCCGGGCTGGCCCGGCTCGAAGCGGCGGCGGACGCGTTGCGGACGGGTCAAGCCGCCGAGCAGCACTTTACGACCGCCCGCGAGGTACTCGAGCTCTTGTGCGGGGCGGTGCGGCGGCACAACGAGGACGAAGAGGACGCCCTCTTCCCTCTCCTCGGGACGGAAGCCCCCCTCGCGCCGTTTCTCGATGAGCACGGGGTCCTGCGGCGGCGCGAGGCGGAGTTGTCCGCGGCGCTCGAGCGGCGCGACGCTGCCCGGGTCGCGCAGGTCTCCCACGACATCGTGCACGTCCTGCGAGCCCACATCGAGCGGGAGAACACGGTCTTGTTTCCGACGGCTCGCACCCTGCTCGGGCCGGAAGGCCTGGCGGAAGTCGCCAGACGGCTGGAGCGTCGCTAAGGCGTCAGACGTTCTCCAGATACTCGGCGGGGAGGGTCAGGGCGTCGTCCCCGACCTCCGCGACGATCTCGTAGATCTCCTCGACCGCCTCAAGCTCGATCCCGTCGGACCCGTAATCCGTGAAGTTCAGGCCGTACCACCGGCGATCGAACGTTCCGGCCCGCCACCGTCCATAGACCCTGGCGAGGTACTGCACGTCGTATGGAACGATCGCGTCGTTGGTATTGGTACCGTTGAGGTCGACCTGTTTGAGCTTGACCATCGCTGCCTCGCTCCCCTTCCCTGGAGCGAATCTAGGCCATGATCCGTTGTTGAAGGACTCGATCACCATGAACGGATCGTCAAGGAGCGGTGGTCAGGGCGCCGTTGGCGTCGCTCCCATCGGCAACTCGTGCAGCTCGCGACGCAGTAGTGGGTGACCACGCCAGAGGTACACGCCCATGGTAACGGCCGCAGCCATGGTTCCGATACCGATCTCCCACCACCCCGCCGCGCCCAGCAACGGTTCGGCGAAGAAACCCAGCGCGCCGTAGACATGGAAGGCGACGAAGATCAGGACGAACAGGATGAAGTACTGCGCCGTCGGATACCGCTCGGCGAGGGCCGTCAACCATGAGGCGCCAAAGCCGAGTGCCAGAAACGCCACCATGTGGGTGGCATTGTAGGCCAGCACCGGTCCGGCCGCGATGGCGAGGTGCGCCGGGTCCTTCAATCCGTAGAACAGTGTCGAGCCGAACAGTGCGGCGGTATAGAACGGCGAGCGACCCATGGCGACGTTCAGGATCGCCATCACCACGACCACCGTGGCATAGCCGATGACTCCCGCCCAGAGTCCACCAACCAGGATGTCGCGGGTTTGCGTACGCATGGGGATCCTCCTCACCTGAGAGTCGATGCGGGGTCACCCCATAGTTGCCGCGCGCACCCTCTCACTGATCGAAAGAAAAGGTGAGAGCTTCTTCATGCCTATTTGTCGACGATGTCAGAAAGGGCGTTACGCGGGTTTTCTGGCGACGCAGCAGATCCAGCCCTTGCCGTGGTCCACGTCGACCATGACCTCCGCAAACCCGGCGGCGGAGAGGACATCGCGGTGCTCGTCGGGGGTGAGGTACGTCGCGCCGAGCAGCTTCATCGCCGGCCGGTACACGACGTCGAGGCTCCTGCCCTTGTAGGTCTCGGCGATGATCACAACGCGTCCGCCGGGCTTCAGCACGCGGAGAATCTCCCGGAGATCGACGACGGTGTCGGGCCAGTAATAGTGGGTTTCGACCGCCGTGACGAGGTCGAAGGTCCCGTCAGAGAACGGCAGCCTGGAGACGGAGGCCTGCTGGATGTCGACGCGCCCCGCCTCGATCCAGCGCGCGTTGGTCTTCCGGGAGAGGACGACGCTCTGGTCGGAGATATCGACGCCGCAGACCCTTCCCGCACTCGCTCGTGCGGCCAGCTTGTCGATCGTTCTGCCCCCGCCGCACCCGACATCCAGGATCGTGAATGCCGGCTCGATCTGCACGTGGCCCAATCCCCAGTCGGTGACGCTCGAATGGCGCCTGTTCATGAGCAACAGCGACATCTTGCCGGGGAATCCGGCCGGTTTACGGCAGAGCTTCGGCAGTGCGATGAGCACCGCGCCGACCACCACAACCGTCAGGAGGTCATGCACGAGTGGTGATCTGACGGCGCGTCGATCGCGGCCTGAGGGCCCGCCGGCCTCCCACTGCCACTGCGGATAGCAGCGCCAGGCTCATCAGGAAGCGCCCGGCCCCGTTGGCGGGTGTGGGTCGATTGGCCTGCGGGGATAGTCGCGTAATCTCCGCCGGCGGAGCGCGACGCTCCATGTGCCCGTCGGCAAAGACCATCGTGACCTCCGTGGGGGCAGGGAACAGCCGCGCGCCTCCCCAGACGCCGGCGATGAGCAGGACCGAGACGGCCGCGATCCAGCCCAGCCGGCGGACCACCACCCCCGGCGGCACGCGCCACCACGCCGGCACGGCAGGTGTCGGCCGCCGCGATCCGTTGCGGGCCCGGCGAATCCAGCCCCGGATGTGATCCCAGTTGAGCGCGATGTGCAGGCCAAGGATGAGCACGGTGAATGTGGTCGCGGTTTCGTGGATGCCGTGCCACCGGAGGTAGACCTCGGGCGACAAACCGTTCGGGACGGCGACCTTCGAAATCGCCACGCCGGAAACGAGCGTAGTCCCCATCGCGACGAACAGGGCGGCATTCAAGAGGAAGGGAACGAGCCGACCGCGGCGCGAGGAGCGCAGCGCATGCGCGATCTGGCCCTCGATCCAGGCCCAGTGGACGACCAGGTGCACGAGGATAAGGGCGATGAGCGCGATGCCGATCCACTCGTGGGCCGCGAGGCCGGTCAACCGCCATGACATGACACCCGCGAACCCGATGAACATGACGGTATCGAGCAGCAGCGCTGTTCCCCGGTTCGTCACTCCGCCCCCGCTCCGGTTCTGGGTGTCCGGAACGTACGGGCTGTGGAGGCACGGGGTTTCGACACCGTCAGGGTCTCTCGGATTTCCATTCCAGCCGTCGCACACCCAGGCCGAGCGCCAGTACGGCGATGCCCACCCCCGTCCCGAAGACGGCCCAACGAAATGCGTGCGGCTCGAGACCCTGTGCCGCGAGGCGGTAGTCGAGGGTGAAGGAGACGAGGACGATCGCCCCACCGAGGAAGGCGAGCGCCCAGAGCCAGGGCGAGAAGCGCAGCACGGCCCCCTTCCCCTGAAGTCTCAGCAACCACAGCGATCCCGATATCAGGCCCAGGCTGACAATGACCGGCGCCAGCACGGGCGCCGTCCAGGGAACCGGGATCAGGAACAACACGTCCCATGAGAGGAGCGAGGAGGGCCAGCCAATCAGCACCCGCAGCCAGACGTAGTAGCCGATGTCCCAGATGCCGAAGGCGATGCAGAACCACAAGAACCGCTCCCAGGCATCACTGCCGGCGAGCACGCCGACGGCCGCGAGCATGACGATCGTGGCGGCTTCGCGAAACGCCTCGACGACCGGAATCGCGGCGACTCCGGCGGCCGGCGTCGCGGTGTTCGGATCTCCCGGAGTGAGGATCTGTCGGAGGTAGACGACGACGGCAGCTTCCACGAATGCCATGGCGATGGCGTAGACCGTCACCCAGATCGTGGAGCGTCTTAACGGCTGTGACCGAATCCCGTCCGACATAGTCCAAGAATCAGCGACCGCACGCCTTCCGACAAGTGCAGGGAGGGACCATGTCACGAGCCCGCAGCGCCGCGCTCACTGCCATCGCGGTTGCCACGGCCGCGTGCAGCGGCAGCACGGTGGCGAGCGTGACGCCGCCGGATACGGGGGTGTTCGTCGTCAGCGGCGACCCCGAGTCGCCGAGCGGCGCCACCTATACGTTCGTCGGCACGGACAGCGGCGTGGCGTACGATCTCGCCGGCGTCCTGTACAAACCACTTGGACCCGGACCCTTCCCCGCCGTCATTCTCAGCCACGGACACGACGGCAACGCCGCCTTCTATGCGTCCCTCCTCGCGCCGACGATGGTGAGCTGGGGACTCGTCTGCATCGCCACCAACTACACGCATGCGACCGGCGTCCCGGTCGGTGCCCCGGGCGACACCACCCAGCCCGGGGCGAGCCAAGCGAACGTGCTGCGTGCGCATGAGACCTACAAGCTGCTCGCACGGCTCGGCTATGTGGACATGTCGCGCGTCGCGCTGCACGGTCACAGCATGGGCGCGTTCGTCACGGTCGCCGTCGCCGGGGCCTATCCCTTCGACTTCCGCGTCGCCTCGCACACCGGTGGTGGAGTGCGGCCGCCCCAGATCGTGTCCGGCCCGGGCCCCACGCTCACCCAGGCCGCCAAGATCCGGACGCCGTACCAGCAACACCACGGCGATGCTGATTCTACGGTGCCGCTCAGCTTCGACGAGCGGCTCGATTCGCTGTTCACGGCCGAAGGGCTGCAGCACGAGCTCTACGTGTACCCCGGGGAGACACACGACCAGTCGCGCACCGACACGACGATGCTCGCTCGGGTCCACGACTGGTACACGGCGCACGGCATGTTCTGAGGCCGACCCGGGACCGCCGGCCCCCGGAGCAACCGCGAGGACCGGCGATCGGCCCGGGGGGGCCAGGCCGCCGCCCGTGTGTCGCAATTGCGCCGACCTCAGCCGCAAAAACGCCCTAGGCAAGATCGACCTGGCCTGCGAGCTTGGAGGCGCCGGGCTGCAATGCCAGGCCCGAGAAGCCGGAGGCCAGGTCTCCCATTGGACGCCGTCACCGGAGGGGAAGCAACGGAGGCGCGCCAGCGTGAAGTCTTGCGCCAGGCGAGCGTCGCGCTGCAGGGTCGGGTCGTCACCCTGTGGGCCGTATCGCCCCATGCCGAGGTAGTTCCTGCCCTGACGAGTCATCCCGCGCCGGGGCCGTTCGCGACGACGCTCGACGTGGACGGCACGCTCCGGCGCTGGGGGGCGTACATCATCGAGGGCAGCCAGTGGGTTGGGTGTCGCCTGGACGAGGATGGACGCTGGTGCGTGGCGCCCGTTCGCACGCACCCCGCCGCGCCTCCACCCGCCGGGGTGGAGCGGCGCAGTCGCGAGCGCATCACCCTCGAGCTTGCCGGTCTCTGCCTGGGTCTCGTGGAACGGCCGGCCGTCACCGGTTCCCGCCGCCTGCCCGAAGCGGATGCGTTGGCCGAGCTTGCGCGCCACCCGAGTGTCGTGGCCCATGAAGTCGCGAGTCCGCTGACGGCAGCGTTGTTCGGCGCCGACAGCTGCCGCGATACGGTCGAGAAGGCGGAACACCTGGAGCCGGCATTCCGCGCTGACCTGCTCGAGGGCCTCGCGGCGGTTGCCGATAGTGTCGAGCGAGCGGTGGCCTACCTGCGGTCGGTCCAGGATCGGGCCCGCGGGACACTCGCTCGTTCCGAACGCTTCGACGCAGTGGCCGTGCTCCGGTCGTGCGTCACTCTCGAGCGGCCCCTCGCGCGCAAGCGTGGAGTGACGCTCGACTGGGACAGCGCCGCGAGCGCCGTGTATCTCCAGGGAGATCCCAACGCGCTGTATCGCATCCTCGCCAACCTGGTCCACAACGCAGTCGATGCGTCGCCCCAGGGGAACAGCATCGTCACGGTCGGCCTGGCACAGGACGCGGCGACGCTTCGCCTCACGGTGCGCGACCAGGGCACCGGAATCGCCTCAGCGCACCTCGACCGCATCTTCGAGCCCGGCTTCACCACCAAGCCGCTTGGCGCCGGATCCGGAATGGGACTCACCGTCGTGCGCGAAACCACGAGGCATATGTTCGGCGGAGAGGTCACGGTCGAGTCGGCGTTGGGCGTGGGAACGGTGGTCGCCGTCACCGTTCCGATTCCGCAGCAACGCAGCGCTTGATTCGCGGCCACCGCTGGCTCCCAGAGACGCCGAGGAACCTCGCGGCTGAGACGCACTTCCCCGCGTGAAGGAACGTTGAGCCCGAATATCAGCGGTCCTTCACTGTCGCGCGTCTAAGCTGAACCCATGAGTCCTACTGCAGTCGCGCCGCCTCCTCCCCGCGAGGAGGAGGTGCTCGAGGAGCAAGCCGAGGCACTACCTCCCCAGGCTTGGTGGCGTCAGCGGCGGGTCTTACTGGTCATCCTCGGTCTGCTGCTGCTGGCCGGCGCTGCCGCATGGCTTCGTGCGCATGCGGGCGGCGCTCAACCCCCCGCGTATCGCTTCGCGACCGTCGAACGGGGCGACATCGAGGCTACCGTGTCCGCTACGGGCACACTGGCCGCCGTGACGACCGTCCAGGTCGGCACCCAGGTGTCCGGACAAGTTTCGGCGATCTATGCGGACTTCAACGACCGGGTGAAGAAGGGCCAACTGATCGCGCGGATCGACCCGACGCTCCAGGAACAGGCGGTGCGCGACGCGGAAGCGGGGCTCGACCGCACGCTGGCCGAGATGCAGAAAGCCCAGAGCGACTACGCGCGTGATCTGCAGCTCTACGAATCGCAGACCCTGACGAAGAGCGACTTCGCCGCGACGGAATACGCCCTGGCGTCGGCGCGTGCCGATTCCAAGTCGGCCCAGGTGACGCTCGACAAGGCGCGCCAGAATCTGGCGTATACATCGATTTACGCTCCCATCGACGGAATCGTGGTCGAGCGGAACGTCGATGTCGGGCAGACCGTGGCCGCGAGCCTGCAGGCGCCGCAGCTGTTTCTCATCGCGAACGACCTCTCCCGCATGCAGATTCTCGCGTCGGTCGACGAGAGCGACATCGGACAGATCCACGAAGGGCAGGCTGTCCACTTCACGGTCCAAGCGTATCCCCAGCGGACATTCCGCGGCACCGTGCGCCAAGTGCGGCTGCAGTCAAGCACCGAGGAGAACGTCGTCAACTACACGGTCGTGGTCGCGGTACAGAACCCCGCCGGGATTCTCCTGCCCGGCATGACCGCGACCGCCGCGTTCGTCACTGGGTCGGCAACCGGCGTCTTGCTGGCCCCCAACGCGGCGCTGCGGTTCCGTCCGAGCGGCGTCCAGCCGGATACGGCACCGCGGCTCTGGTACGTCGGCGCGGACGGGCGCCTGTCGAGCGTGCGTGTCACCAAAGGACTGAACGACGGCCAGCGGACCGTCATAGAGGGGACCGCCGTCAGCGAGGGCATGCGGGTCGTCACGGCCCTGGCGGAGGGAGCGCCGACCACCGGTACGTCCAGTCCGTTCCAGCCCTCGCGACAGGGACCGCAGGGGCGTCCATTCTGATCATGAGCGACGCCGCAGCAACACCCCAGGCGGTGATTCGGATAGAGCGCGTCACCAAGATCTACCACACGGGGCAGACCCGGGTCCGGGCGCTCCGCGGCGTCGATTTGACCGTCGAGCCCGGCGAGATGATCGCCCTCATGGGGGCATCCGGATCCGGCAAGTCGACACTGCTGAACATCATCGGCTGCCTCGACACCCCGACGTCGGGCAGCTACTGGCTCGATGGACGCCGGGTCGATCAACTCGACCGGAACCAGCTCGCCGATCTCCGCAACCGGAAGCTCGGGTTCGTCTTCCAGGGCTTCAACCTCCTGTCGCGGACGTCGGCCCTCGAAAACGTCGAGCTGCCGCTCCTGTACGATCGCTCCGGCCGCCACGGCGACACGCGGGCGCTCGCCAGTCAAGCGCTCCAGCGCGTGGGCCTGGATGACCGACGAGACCATGAACCGAATGAGCTCTCCGGAGGCCAGCAACAGCGCGTCGCGATCGCCCGAGCGCTCGTGACGCAGCCGAGCCTCGTCCTCGCGGATGAACCGACGGGGAACCTCGACAGCGCCGCGTCCGCGGAGATCATGGCGCTGTTCCAGAACCTGAACGATCAGGGAATCACACTGGTCGTCGTGACCCATGATCCGGATGTCGCCCAGTACGCGAAACGGCTCATCGAGCTGCGCGACGGGCGCGTCATTCGCGATCAGCCGGTGTCGCAGCGCCACCGCGCGACGCAGGACCGCCGGGAACTTCGCGACACGGAGACGCTGCTGCCGGTATGAGCCCCTCCAGACTGCTCAAGGCCGCATCCCAGAGCATGTTGAGGAACACGATGCGCACCTTGCTCACGATGCTGGGCATCGTGATCGGGGTGGCTGCCGTCATCCTCACCGTTGCGGTCGGCTACGGCGCACAGGCACGCATCCGCGAGCAGGTCTTGAGCCTGGGCACGAACCTCCTCGTCATCACTGCGGGAGCGGCCACCCAGGCTGGCGTAAGCCTGGGCGCTCAGACCTTCAATCGCCTGACGGTGGCGGATGCCGACAAGCTCAGCCGGGAGGGGACCACTTTCTCGGGCGTATCTCCGGTGACCATGACGCGCGCCCAGATCGTGGGAGGGGTGGGTAACTGGCGCGCCCCGATCAACGGCGTCTCGACCGCCTATCAGACGATCCGCGAGTGGCCCATGACGGCCGGAACATTCTTCGGCGACGACGATCTTCGGGCCAGACGCAAGGTAGCGGTGCTCGGCAAGACGGTCGCGGACAACCTGTTTCCCGGCGTGGATCCCGTGGGACAGGAGGTCCGGCTGCGCAACGAGCCGTTCACCATTGTCGGAGTGCTTTCCGCCAAGGGGCAGACGGCGGGAGGCGCCGATCAGGATGACGTGATTCTGGTCCCGTACACGACCGCCCAGGCGCGTCTGAGCGGCACAACGTTCATCGGCCAGATTATCGCGAGCGCCACTTCCGCCGCCGATATTCCCGCGGCGCAGGAGGAGATTCGCGCTATCCTGCGCGAATCACACCGCCTCACAGCCGACGAGCTCGACGACTTCACCGTCCGCAACCAGAGCGACCTCGCCCAGGCGGCGCAGAGCACCACGCAAGTGATGTCAGCGCTCCTCGCGGCCATTGCCTCCATCTCTCTGGTCGTGGGGGGCATAGGCATCATGAACATCATGCTCGTGTCCGTCACGGAACGGACTCGCGAAATCGGGATCCGGCTCGCCGTCGGGGCGCGCGGGTCCGACGTGCTCACCCAGTTCCTGGCCGAGAGCGTCGCGATGAGTCTCCTGGGCGGCTTGTTCGGCCTGGCGCTGGGCTTCGTCGGAGCAGCCCTGCTCGGGCGCCTCACCGGGTGGAGCACCGCGACACCGCCTGGTGCGGTAGCCGTCGCCGTGGCATTCTCGGCTGCTGTCGGGGTGTTCTTCGGCTGGTATCCGGCACGAAAGGCTGCGCGGCTCGATCCGATCGAGGCACTGCGTCACGACTAGACCCGCAGCAGCGTCACCACCTCTCCCATGCCCCTGCGACACGGGCGTTCCGGCAGAGAGGTCACTAGTGCGACCCCGTAAAGTCCGCCGTTCCCACCTTGATGATCGTGCTCCCTCGCGACGATCGCCCGCCGGCTGCGCCGGCGCTGTCCGGCGGCAGGGCCTCGGCCCAGATGCCATACGCCCGCCCGTCATAGGCGGTGAGCCACTCGTAGTCACCCAGGAAGACGCGCTCGCCCACGAACGGCTCCTCGGACCAGCGGTAGTTCCGGAAACTCCTCCCACCGTCCGTCGACCGGGCCAACGTCACGGTGGTCTTCCAGTTCTCCGGATCCCCGCGACGGTCGTAGAACTGGACATACAGGTCCCCCCGTACCGGGTCGACCGAGAGCCATTGGAAGAACTGGTCGTTCCCGTCGTGCACCGGGTCATCGTTCACCCGCATCGCCTGCGACCAGGTACGGCCGTGATCCGTGCTGCGGGAGAGAAAGACGTCGACATCGCCGTTGCGGTAATCGCTCCAGCTGACGTACAACGTCCCCGTCCACCAATCGAGCCCGATCTGGGGAAAGCCCATGGCCCGCACCAGCCCGGGAATCCCCGTCGCGCCGCCGAAATACGGTGGCCCGACGGGGACGACCGACCGCGACGGTGCGAACGTCTTCCCCCCATCGTGCGAGGTCGTGAACACGATCGAGTTCAGGTCGTTCCAGATGACATACAGCGTGCCGTCCGGGCCCACCGTGCCGATCGGAGCGACGAGCGCCCCGTTGTCGTCGCGGGGCAGCCCGGGCCTGGTGCTGATCCGGATCGGACGCGACCAGGTTGTCCCGTGATCGGTGGAGCGGGACAGGAGAATCAGCGAGCGATCGAGCTCCCAGTTGATCCAGGCGACGTACAGGTTCCCGCGGTACGGGCTCCTGGGAGCCGCATCGGACCAGATGCGCGACATGTCCACCATCTGCGGCGCCGTGTCGAACGGGTTCGGCCACACCTTGACCGCGACGGGCTCTCGCTCCCAGGTCTTTCCCCCGTCGGGCGAGCGCCGCACCCAGATCCCGCTCTTCTTGGCGTTGTGCGCCCAATAGCTCGCCGTGCCGAGCCCCGCACTCGTCAGGTAAGAGAGGTAGGCCGCACCCCGATCGTCGAACGCGAGTGACACGTCGCCCCCGATCCGCCAGCCCTCGGGTTGCGTGCTATCGACGCGGGTGAAGGTCCGGCCCGAATCGGACGACCAGGCGACGAACGGTCCCCCGTACGCCGCGACGAGCTGGTTCGGGCTGAAGGTGTTGAGGGCAATCGCCGGCTCCGCGCCCCGTTGTTCGGGCAGCGAGATGGTGACGACCCGAGCACCCGGTACACGCTCGAGCTGCGAGTCGGTCGTCGCCGCCCCTTGGCCGGCCGCTGCTCCCGGCCAGGCCACACAGAGGACCAGTAGCTCCCGAACCACTCCGCGCATCGTCGCTCACCTGCCGGTCTAGCGGGAGCCTCAATCTGCACCAATTCCCTGGGGTCCGCTGTGAACCCACAGTCACGAACCGCCTCGATCAGGTTCTCGGAGGGAGGACATCGGCGCGATGTTCGGCGTGTCGTCCTCGTTCAGGGTCGAGATCAGCGCAACGGGGGCCCCAAAAGAGGATCCTCGGTTCGATCGTCCGATGCATCGCGCTACGATAACGACGGCAAACGAGCAGCTCTATGCGTTTCTTGTGCCCAAAAGAAAGGGGGAGCGATATTCTGGACCCGGCTCCATTACTGGACTGACCCGTGTCACACGACAATCCATTGGCCAGACTGGAAGCGTTCAGCGACGGCATCTTTGCCATTGCCTCTACGCTCCTCGTGCTGGAGATCAGAGTGCCGACCGTCGGCGCTGACGCCCAGGTCGGCGAGCTATGGAGCAAGTTGGCGGACCTGTGGCCGTCCTATCTCGCGTTCGTCATCAGCTTCGGCTCGATCCTCGTCATGTGGGTCAATCACCACAACGCCATACGGATGTTGAACCGATCGTCGAAGGCCTTCCTATACGCCAACGGATTCCTGCTGCTGACGATCACCTTCATTCCCTTTCCGACAGCGCTCCTCGCCCGCTACATCGACACGAAATTCGCTGCGGTCGCCACGGTGTTCTACGCGGGGTACGCCCTCCTCACCAACACGGCGTTCTTGACGTGGGTGGCGGCCATGCACCGCCCGGTCAATTTGCTGAAGCCGGGGATCAGCCGCGCGCACTTCGCAACGTTCCGCGCCAAGTCGCGGGCCGGGGGGGCTGTCTATCTGATTACCGCGATGGTTTCGTGGTGGTTTCCGGTGATCGGTCTCGTCCTCATCAGTGCGCTGTGGGTCCTGTGGGCGATGATGTCCTTTGCGGATCCGAGGGAGGCATGATACGACCTCACATTGCCGCTCTGCTCTCGCTCAGCCTGGTATTGCCGAATGTCGGGCGGGCGCAGACCGCCTATTATCGCCACGCGGTTTTCGACAACAGCCAGCAGCCGGACTACTACTGGAACAGCACGGCCCAGGCTACCGCGCCGAGTACGCTCGAGGGGAAGAACCGGCGCCTGCCGGTCGACACGAGCGATTTCCTCTCGCCGCCGAACGCCCTGCGCCTGCATTGGCGATCGCAGCCGGGTGGCGCGTGGGACGCGGAGATCCACCTGGTCAATTTCCGGAACCGCTCTCCGGAGCTGAGTGGCCACACGCTGCACTTCTGGGTGTATGCGCCCCAGGCGATCGCCGCGGCTGACCTCCCCGATCTGGTCTTATCCGACGCCCGCGAGGGACTCCAGGTCGCGACGTTTCCGGGCAGCTTCACCGCTCCCGAACCGCTGGGGCGTTACATCGGGGATCTCCCCGCCGGGCGCTGGGTGCCGGTTCGCATCCCGATGACGGCGCTGCGTTCCGCTTCCGTGTACGACTTCGCTCCGGAGCGTTTGCAGAGTGTCGTGTTTCATCAAGGACCCGCCGACGGAGCGGAGCACACGCTCATCGTCGACCAGGTGTACGTGGATGACGACCTTGTGGAGGTGACGCCGCCCAGGACACCGGTGCGGGTGACGGCACAGGGCTACGAACGGCATGTTCTGGTGCGCTGGGATGCGGATTCAGCGGAGTCGCCCGGACTCGCGCATTACGTGATCTACCGCTCGCTGAACGGCGGTGCCTACGCCCCCGTGGGGATTCAGCTGCCCGGGACCCATCGCTTCGTGGATTGGCTGGGCCGCACCAACGTCACCGCCTCTTACACGGTGGCAGCCGCCGACTGGGCGAATCGGATTTCGGCGCTGTCCGCACCGACCACCGCGTCGACTCATGCGATGAGCGACGATGAGCTGCTGACGATGCTGCAGGAAGCGGCGTTTCAGTATTACTGGGAGGGCGCCGATCCCTCCTCCGGGATGGCGCGTGAGAATATTCCGGGCGACGACCGCATCGTCGCCACCGGCGCGAGCGGGTTCGGGATCGAGGCGCTGGTCGTCGGTGTCGACCGGCATTTCATCACCCGCGCGGAGGGCCTCGCGCGCCTCACCAAGATCGTGGGCTTCCTCGAGCACGCCCAGCGTTATCACGGCGCGTGGTCACACTACAACAACGGTGCGACCGGCCAGACCCTGCCGGTGTTCGGCATGCTGGACAACGGCGGGGACCTCGTGGAGACCGCGTTCCTGATGCAGGGGCTCCTGACCGCGCGGCAGTACTTCAAGGGATCGAGCGAGGCCGAGCGCGCTCTCTACCAGCGCATCACGAAGCTCTGGGAATCGGTCGAGTGGGACTGGTATCGCGACGCGCCGCAACACGACTTCCTGTACTGGCACTGGTCGCCCGAGTGGGGATTCCAGATTCATCATCCGCTGATCGGCTTCAATGAAGTCCAGGTGGTGTATCTGTTGGCGATCGCCTCGCCGACGCACGGTGTGCCGGCCCAGATGTACTACTCGGGGTGGGCGAGCCAGCTCGAGAGCGCTCAGTCCTACCGCCAGGGCTGGTCGGGCACAGCCGATGGAAACCATTACGCCAACGGCAAGCGCTACTTCGGCATCACGCTCGATGTGGGCGTGGGGAGTGGCGGGCCGCTGTTCTTCACTCACTACTCCTATATGGGCGTCGATCCGCACCAGCTGCGCGATCGCTACACCTCCTCCTACTTCGAAAACAACCGTCACATCGCCCTGATCAATCGCGCCTACTGCATGGCCAACCCGAAGCACCATGCGGGGTACGGCCCCGACGCCTGGGGACTGACCGCGAGCGACGGTCCGGACGGCTATGTCCCTCACGCACCGGACAGCGCGTTTGATACGGGCACGCTCACACCGACCGGGGCCCTGGCATCGTTCCCGTACACGCCCGACGCGTCGATGGCCGCGTTCCGGCACTATTATCGCGATCTGGGGGCGGAGTTGTGGGACATTTACGGACCGCGCGACGCCTACAACCCCTCCGCCGGTTGGCTCTCACCGATCTACATGGGGCTCAATCAGGCACCGATCGTGGTGATGGTCGAGAATTATCGCACTGGCCTGTTGTGGAGGAACTTCATGGCCAACCCGGAGGTGGCCGTCATGCTGCAGCAGCTGGACGCGGCTGGCCGTTAGCGCGGCTTGCCGGCTGCTTCGATCGATTCGATGTCCGGCCGGACGGGGTCATTGAGCAGTCGCTGATTGCGTTCCGTGCGCACCATCCGGGAAAAGAGCGAAATCCGCTTGTCGAAGAGAAACTGGAACAGGAGTCGTGTCCACGACCGGTGCGCGGAGAGCGACTCATACGCTTCCGGGGCCAGGGCCGCGACGCGGGGCAGTCGGTTCCAGGGAACCGACGGGAAGTCGTGATGCTCATTGTGGTAGCCGACGTTGAACGCGATCCGGTTGAGCGGGCCGTAATAGCTGAACGTTTCCTGTTCGGCCGTGCCCTCACCGCCGGTCAGGTAGTGACGCTGAATCCAGCGCGCGCCGAGCGGGTGCAGGCCGACCGAGAAGAAGAGCGACAAGGCGAAGTACACGAGCGCCCTCGGTCCGAGCGCCAGCCACACACCCACGTCCACCGCGGCCTGCGTCAGGACGTTGGCGACGGTCCAGCGATCCCAGAGCGGAACTTCCTTGATTCGATACGGCCGGGTGACTTGAAAGACGGGGTAGAGCAGCAACCAGAGCGCTTTGCCGATGGCCGAATGCCCTACGAGATCTGCCTCCCAGCGGCTGGGGAGGTCGGCATCGAGCTCGTAGACGCCCTGAAAGACATGATGCTTGAGGTGATACCGCACGAACGCGATCGCGCCCGGAAAGAACTGCGGGACGTTTGCGAGGAGGGCGGTGAGGTAGTTCGGCACCTTTCGCTTGAAGACGAGTCGGTGCGCGCACTCATGAATCAAGACGAAGAGCGCGTGGTTGGCTGCCGCACCGAGCGTGTACGCGGCGACCACGACGACCCACCACGGCTGTGCGGCAACGAGCCAGGCGGCCAGGAGCTGCAGTGCCACGATGCCCGCTGTCCACAGAAACGTGGCGGGATTCGTGCCGATGAGTGCCCGGATATTGGGATGCGCGTCCAGGATCCTCTGGGTCCGAGCCTTGTGCGGCTCCGCCGAAGAGGATGAGACGAAGTCCTCGTGGGTGACGGCCATGAGCCGACCAAGATACATCAATTGGCGCGGTGCGTGGCCAGTCAGGGTCTTGCGTGTCGATGAGTTGGACCGGTTCTCCTATGGCATCCGCGTTCCTTCGACGCGCCGTACGGTCGTCGAGTCGCCCCGCGCCGTGGAGTACGTACCTTGCATTAGACTGACAAGCTTGCCGTCCTTGAGCCGGTACACGTCGCGCTGCCGGACCTGCACGCCCTTGAGCAGAAAGCTCTCATACGGCCCCGCCTCGCCGACGATGCTGTCGCCGGCCACCGCGATGATGCGCTCCCGAATGGGCGGCCGGTTTCCGCCCGTGATGATCCAGTCTGAGCTGTCGGCTGTGGCGGTCAGCGCAACTTCCACCACGTTGCCTCCCGACAGGTCCGTCGCGCGCAGTTTCCACTTGCCGGCGACGGCCGCGAGGGAAATTGGCTTGGCCGCGGGCTGCTGTTGCGGTTTGGGCTTCGCCGGCTCCTGCTGCGCTGCGGCATTACCCACGCATAGCACGAGCGCGAGCCCGGCGAGAGAAGGTCTGAACATCATCACCTCCGGAGAAGGACTCTACGGTATGCGGAACGGGTTCTTCCGCCCCGCGAAATCCGCATCCTGCCGGGGCATGGGTGAAATGGGCGTGAAAAGTGGGTGAACGTCAGCCATCGTGATCCCGCAGTGCATCGATTGCAGTCCACCCGGCTCTGGGGCAAGCTTGGGAGGCTCATGGTACAAACACCAGCCAGCGGGTTCGCTACCCCATCAGAGGAGCACTGAAGATGACCACATTCAACCGGCCCGCGTGCCCACGGCTCGAGCTTGTCGACCACCTTCGCCAGCTCGGCGGGCTCGAAGAAGCCCTGCCTCGCGTTGTGCGGATCGGGCGTGCTGACGTACGGCGCCTCCGCCAACAGTCTGGCGCGGACGGCGAGCCGGCACGCGTGCCGCAGCGCTGCGAGATCGTTGTTCACCGTCGCCCGCGCCCGCCCGGCGGCGAGCCGCTCGCGCTCGAACGCCGCGATCTTATCGGCCGTGATGTCGCGGGCCAGCATCGTGCCCGACCACGCCTCGCGCAGCGCCCGCGACGGGCCCTTCCGTCCCGTCGGGAGCAGCTTGAGCAGCGCCTCGAACGTGAACCGGCCGGGCAGCACGCCGAGCTTGCCGCTCGCCGCCTCGCCGAGCTTGACCTTGCGGAAGGCCTTCGCGTCCGTGATCGTCGCGCCCCGCGGCAGCATCTTGCGGCAGAGCCGCCCGCCCTGCCGCCAGGCGACGATCAGCCGGCCCGAGGCGCGGCGGTAGACGCCCGTCGCGACGGTGGTGATCATCCTAGTCTCCGTTTCGCTTGAGATGGCGTTCGAAGGCCGCGCGCCGGAACCGCAGCTTGCGCCGCGAGACGCGGATCGCGCCCAGCGCCTTGGCGTGGCGGTAGACGTAGCGGACCGACGTCTGGAGTAGCGCCGCGACCTGCGGCGGCGTGAGCAGCTCGTCGTCCGCTCGGTCCGTCGGCGCTGCGAGCAGGCGCGCCGTGAGACGGGTGATCGCTGCGGGAACCTGCTCGACGGGGATGGCGTCGAGCGCGGCGAGGGGATCGCCGCTTACCACCTGACCTGACATGGAACGACCCTCGTTCGGGAGACGCGCCACCCGGCGCCGCTTTGGCGCTCGGGACTCGCTGCTCTCCTCGACTCGAGGGTCGTCGGTCCGACGACTGCGGAACTAAATCTACGCTACTGACACTCGCGGTGGAACGGCGGGATCGCGCGCGGATGATCACCATTCTGATCACCGCTCGCGCGCGTCGACGCGCGTAACCGATTGTCCCGCTTAGTGACCGGGGCGGGGATCGAACCCGCGGCCTGCGGATTAAAAGTCCGCTGCTCTACCGACTGAGCTACCCGGTCTGGTTACGTGGCGCTTGAAGTTACCGACTTCACTTCTCAAGGGGCAGTCTCGTCGAGCTGAAGATATCGTGAGGTCGGTCTGCATCACGCGCTCACCACCAACTCATCTTCCCTTCACTCCCCCACCGCTACTCATCCCCGTTGGAAAACGAGGAGGGGGTATGC
>JAWOLH010000060.1:0-8380 GCA_033853695.1 Gemmatimonadales bacterium
TATAGAAAGCAGGCTGGCCAGCTGTTCCATCGTGTAACCACTGAGGGGGATCGTACGATGCAGCAGACCTTCCATCGAGTCGCGACGACCGCCGCGTTCGTTCTGGCACCGTCGCTCGCCGCGGCACAGCACGGCATGAGCCACATGGAGAACCCGAAGCACGAGGTTGGCGTCGACCTCATCGGCTACTATCAGCACCAGTCGCTCACCGCGGGCAGCTTCAACCACGTGATCGTCATGACCCCGGTCGATGTGCGGGCGGGGTTCCTGTCGGGCGACAAGCTCAGCGTTGAAGCGCGCTTCGTGTTCGCCTACGACAGCAAGGGCGGGGTCGACACGCTGACGTTGACGACCAAGTCCTCCTACGTGTTCAATCCCGATGTCAACCTGCTGTGGGGATTCGAGAGCAACAAGCACGGCCCCTACCTGACCGCCGGCGCCGGCCTCAACCTCGAGAACTTCGGCGTCTCGACGACCCAGTTCGGGTTCAACGGCGGATTGGGGACACGCGTGCCATGGGAGTCCGGCGTGATTCGCCTCGAGGCGTTCACGCAGTACCTGCTGAAGAACACCGGTAAGAATCTGCCGAACACGCTGAATGTCGGCGCCAGGGTGGGACTCTCGCTGTGGCACTGAGAGGCGTGAGAGGGAGGACTGTGAGTGCGGTCACGCGCGATCGGTGAGGGACGCCCGGCTTCCGGAACGGATCAGGGGCCCTCGGGTACGTCGAAAGTCGCCGGCAGGGGCCGGCGGCTGATGTCCTTCAGCGTACCGGGAGGAATTGCATGAACGTCCGACGATGGTTGCCCCTGGTCGCGTTGTTCGGTATCGGAGCTCCGGCGGCCATGCATGCCCAGGCGACCGGTACCACGACCTTCAATGCGCCCTATCGCGCGTTCACCAATACCGAGTTCGGGTTCCTGATCAGCTTTCCCAACGGCGGCGGCACGGCGTTCGAAGGCGAATACCGGCTGTCGTCGGATCGCTTCGATATCGGATTCAAGGGCGGCATCCTCGATCCCTCCGGACCGGGGTCGGCGTTTCTGCTGCTCGGCACCGAGGCCCGGGAACGTGTGCTCTCGCACTCGCAGGAATTTCCCTTGGACGGCGCCCTGATCGTGGGCCTGGGCGGCAGCTTTCAGTCCGGCAATTCCCAGCTCATCATCCCCGTCGGTCTGTCGCTCGGGCGGCGTCTCGATACGCAGGGCAGCGTGAGCATCGTCCCGTACGTGCAGCCCACGATGTTCGTGACTGTGGACGGCGGTTCGGACGTGCTGTTCGCGCTCGGTCTCGGAGCCGATTTCCGGCTCAGCCGCTCGTTTGATTTCCGCTTCTCGGCCGGCCTCGGTGACGTGGAGGGCGTGTCACTTGGCGCCGTGTGGGTGCATTGAAGCGACACACGGTTGACGTTCGCGGGACTCGCTTCTAGCGTTGGCGCAGCTTCCATTTTGGTACTCTTCCGCATCCGGAGGGATGGCATGAAGCGAGTTCTGCTCGCCGTTCTGGCGGGCGTTGTCGTGTCCACGCCGGCATCTGCCCAGTGGTTGGGGATGCCGGTGTGGAACAGCCCCAAAGGGGGCACCGGCATCACCATCAGCGGCGACTATGGCAAGCCGAACAGCAACTGGGGAAGCGGCGACGCGCTGGGCGCGCGCGGCTCGATCGGGATCGGTAACCTGACGGCGACCATCGGCTTCGCTTCGTGGAATCGCCCCGATACCGTTCCGACCTACAAGTCCGTCGGCGGCAGCGCCGCCTTCCGGGTGATCGGGGGCAGCCTCCTCCCGATCAACGTCAACCTGCTCGTTGGCGGTTCCCGTTCGACGGGGTCGGGTCTTCCCAATCTGACGAATATCGTCGCCGGCGGTGGAGTGAGTCTCACCCTTCCGACACCCGCTATCTCGCTCGAGCCATATGTCTCCCTCGCCGAGCGGTGGCACCACTTCGGCTCCTTGCCAGCGACGCCCTCCACCACCGAGTCGGGTTTGGGCTGGACGATCGGAGCGAACCTCGGTTTCGGAGAGGTGCTGGGCGCCCACATCGCGTACGATTCGGAGCATCGGGGCGGCGGCACCAGCGGCATTTTCGGTGTCGGCCTGCACCTCTCCCTGAAGGTGCCTCTGGGGATGTAGCCCGGTTCACAACAGCAGGGTGCACCACTACCTTGTGGGGGCGCGCCGATCTCCGGCGCGCCCTATCTGTCTCTCAGGGAGCCCCGTGAGCCGGATCACTTCGATCGCCGCCGCCCTGTTCGGCGTGGGCGCCAGCGGCTGTGCGATGTCGTTCGATTCGACCCATCTCGGTGTGCCGGTCACGATGGCTGCAGCGGCGTCCAACACGGCGGCCGGCACGCCGTTCCGTGTCAACAAGCATCCCGTATTCATCGGCTGGGGAGCGATTACCGCCGCCATGCCGAACCTCGAGGACGTCCTCGCCGGCCAGGTCGCCAACGGCGCGGGGGTGACGAATCTCAAGATTCACGTGCGGGCCCGCTGGACCGACCTCCTGATCACCGGCCTGACGGTGGGTCTCTTTTCTCCCCGCACGGTGACGTTCGAGGGGACGGTACAGACACCTGCCGCGCCCGCCGGACCCTAGCCCGCACTTTCAACCAGCAGACGAACGAGGGCGGTCGACCGCTCAGCGGCCCCCGTTCCTTCTTTCACCAGCTCGGCCCCCGCGCGACCAGCGCGGTCACGGGCACTCGGATCACCGAGCCACTGCCGCCACTGACGCGCAAGCGCGTCCCGCCCGTCGCCTGGAAGCGGCAACGCTGCGCCGCGGCCAATGAGCAGTCCCGCGTCGCGGCTCGACCCCCAACGCGGACCCACCGAGACCGGGACGCCCCACACCGCCGGCTCGAGCACCGAATGCAGTCCGGCTCGATGGTAGCCTCCGCCGACGTACGCGACCTGGGCGAGCGCGTAGAGGTCCGCGAGCACTCCGACCTGGTCGACGACGACGACGCTCGCTCGGGCGAGCTCTGCGCCGGCGGAGCCGGACGAGCGAACCGCTCGGGGAAGGCCCGCTGCGCGGGTGGCGGCGTCGACGCGGGCGAGGTGCGAGGGTTTCGGCTCGTGCGGAACGAGAACGAGCCGGCATGACGCCCCCGAGTGCAGGCGCTGGAGGTCGGCGAATGCGGGGAGGAGAACGTCTTCATCGACCGGCCAGGTCGATCCGGCCACGATCGTGAAGTCCCAGCGTCCCGACGCCAGCGCCGCAAACGGCTGGCGGGATCGGTCGAGTCGCGCCGCTCGTTGCGACACGCTGTCGTAGCGGCTGTCGCCGGTGATGCTGATCGCTTCCCGCCGGGCGCCGAGCCGGACGAGACGGTCGGCGTCCTCGGCGGCGACGGCTCCCACCCGGTCGAGCGCCGCGTACGCCGGGGCCGCCCAACCGCGCACCGGCCAGGAGAGCCGGGAGCTGGCCGGCGCGACCGTGGCCGCGATGAGCCCGAGGCGGACTCCCCGCTGGTGCGCGGTGAGCGTCAGCTCGGGCCAGACGTCGAGCTTTCCGTAGACCAGCGCGGTCGGCGCGATGGCGTCGAGCGCCTGCCCCACGTCGCCCGGCCGGTCGAACGGGAGGTAGTCGGCGTAATCGACCGCGAGGCTCTCCGCGAACGCGACCGCCGACGGGGAGAAGTACGTGTAGGCGATCTGCCAATCGGGGTGTCCGGCTCGCAGCGCCTCGATCACCGGCTTTGTCTGGAGGCCCTCACCGACCGACGGTGCATGAAACCACACGAGGGGGCGACTGCGGTCGCGCCCGGTGGAACCCCAGGCGGCGATGCGTTGCGGCAGTCCCCGGCGACCGCCAATCCCCTGCCGGAACTTGTCGTTGACGAGCGCTCCGAGTGGACCGGCTGCGGTCGCTGCCGCCACTGCGAGGCGATACCACGATGACGGCCGGCTCAGCGGCTCGCCGTCTTGGCGTTGTAGATCGAGTCGAGAATGCGCGAGAACTCGGGAGCCGGGATGGCTCCCGAAGCGAGGCCCCCTTCGATATAGAAGCTCGGCGTCGCGTTCGCGCCGGCACGCACCGACCCCTGCGCGTCCTGCTGGATCGCCTCCACCGTGGCGCGACTCGCCACGCAGGCCGCGAGGGAATCGCGGCGCACGCCGGCGGATGCCGCGAGGGCCAGCAAGGCCGAATCGGGATCGGCGAGCGGCGCCCACTCGGGCTGATGGAGGTAGAGTGCGTCGTGCACGGGCCAGAACCGATTCTGGCGCGCCGCGCACATCGCGACTTGCGCTGCCGCGACGGCGTTCTTGTGAATGCTGGTCAGCGGAAAGTTGACGAACACCCAGCGCACCTTCCCCGACTGGACATACGCCTGGTCCAGCGCCGGGAGGGTGTTGAGCGCGAACTCCCGGCATGCCGGACACTGGAAGTCCGCCATTTCGTATACGATCACCGGGGCTTTGGGGCTGCCCTTGGTACGGGCGGCGAGGGGGTCGGACGGGTGCTGTCCCGCGGGAATCAGCGTGACGAGAAGACCCAGGATGACGAGTCGCATGCGTAAGAATAATAGGCTTGATGCCGTCCCTCGACAGAGGCAGCTTTCGGCCATGACCTGGATCCGCACTATCCCGCTCACCGAAGCGAACGAGCAGCTGCGACGAGCCATCGAGGTGCAGCAGGCGATGTACCCGGTCGAATACGCCACCCCGGTCCACCCCACCGGTGACGGCACATCCGGCATCGTGGCGTCGCACTCGCTGATCCCCGAGGCGCTGCATCACGCGTTTTCGACGTTCGGGGCGCTCATGGCTCCCACGCTGCCGCTCACCCGGCGCCACCACGAGATCATCACCACGATGGTGTCGGTCACCAACCGGTGCCGATACTGAATTGAATCGCACGCAGAGTTTCTGCGTCGGGTTACCCTGGACGAGCAGCTGGTGGCGGCGCTGCAGGACGACTACACGAAGGCGCCGCTCACCGATGCCGAGCGCACCATGGTCGAGTACGTTGTGCAGCTGACCAAGGATGCCACGCGGATCAATCCGCAGCACCACGCGCGCTTGCGGGCGGCGGGGTTCGACGACACCGGGATCCTCCAGATCACTCTGATCGCCAGCTGGTTCAACTACATCAACCGGGTCGCCGACGCGCTGGGGGTCGGCCGGGGGGATTAACGGATCTCCGGTCCACCGCGCCGATTGTCGGGTACGAAGCGGTCGCGCGCAGGCATGACGACCCGCGGCAGCGACTGCGCATTCATTACCGCCGTGTCCGCAACGATCTCGTTGCGCCACAGCAGAAACGCGACGAGGCCGTACACTTCGTCCGGCTTCAATGAGCCGGGCGCGTACAGCGGCATCGCCCGGTTGATGTAGTCGTACAGCGTCGTGGCATAGGGCCAGTAGTTCCCGACCGTCTTCACGAGCGTGGGGTCGCGTCCGAAGGCGAACCCCTGACGCGGCTCGCGGCCGACGAGGCGCGGATAGGGCCACGGGGCCTCTGTGCCGGTCTTGCCGTGGCACATCGCGCACCGCACCGCGTAGATGGCGGCTCCCGCGGTCGCCGTTCCGCTTCCCGGCGGCAAGCCGGTGCCGTCCGGCCGCACGTCGATGTCCCAGGCCGCGATCTCGGCTGTGGTGGCGGGTCTCCCGAATCCGAACGTCGGCGGCGCTTCCGCCCGCCCGGTCGCCCGACCCTCGCTCCTGCAGCTCGCGCCGAGCAGCACCATGAGGAGGGCGGCGCCACTGCGCATCGCTCAGCCCTCCAATCCGAAAAACACCGCGCCGTCGGATCGCACCCGCCAGGCCCGGATGTGGTTGAAGTGGTAGCTCGTACCGAGTCCGCGCACTCGCCGCAGCTCGTCCAGCGTCGGCTGCATGTAGCCGGTCTGGTCTGTGGCGCGGCTCATCAGCATGGCCTCCTTGCCGTCCCACTTCCACAGGTACCGAAACAGGGTGTGGCACTTGGGGAGCACGGGTTGCTGCAGCTCGGCCGGGGTCCAGCTCCGGCCGCCATCGGTGCTCACATCCACCCGGGTGATGATCCCGCGACCGCTCCAGGCGATGCCTGAGATCTCCCACCACCCCGGCTCGAGCCCCACGGGAAAGGCGGGGAATGTGATGATCGATTTCGCGTCCATCACGAAGCTGAACTGCCGGGCCGTGTCGTTGGCCAGGGGATCGGTGTAGCGCGCCGTTTCCTCTCGGGTCATGAACGGTCGATCGGCGATTTCGATCCGGCGAATCCATTTGACGTTGGTGTTGCCTTCCCAGCCCGGTAGAAAGAGCCGGGCCGGATATCCCTGCTCGGGGCGCAGCGCCTCGCCGTTCTGGCCGTAGGCGATCATCGCGTCGTCCCACGCCTTGTCGATCGGGATGCTGCGGGTCAAGACGGCCGCGTCCCCGCCCTCGGCGAGGAACCACGTGGCGCCGGGCTTCACGCCCACTTCGCGGAACAGCGTGGCGAGCGGCACCCCGATCCATTCGCTCGTGCTCGTCAACCCGTCGACGAGCTGCGGGGAGAAATCAGGTCGAATGCCGCGGTAGCTCAGCGTGCCGTTGCCGCCGCACTCGAGAAAGTGCAGGCGAGAAACGGCGGGGAAGCGCTTCAGGGCCTCGAGATCGAACACCATCGGGCGCTCGACCATCCCGTGGATCAACAGTCTGTAGCGCTGCGGATCGATGGCCGGCACGCCGGCATGGTGGCGCTCGAAGTGGAGATCCGACGGCGTGATAATCCCGTAGAGATCCTGCAGCGGCGTGAGGGAGCTGTCCTGCGTGACGATCCGCCGCGGCTGCTCGAAGGGGGAGCGCTGCCCCAGCGCGCGCATCGGGGCCCCGGGCACCTTGGTGGGGTCGGGCGGCAGCACGGGCGTTTGCGTCGTTCCATGCCCGCGACCGAGTCCGGTCTGTTGGATCGCGTGGGCGCCGAGGACACCGGCGGCGCCGGCGAGCAGGGAACGGCGTGAAATCGGGACGTCGCGCATGGCTGTCTTCCAAGTTACGCTGGGGACAAGGGGCAGGCACCTGGCCACGGAGCGTCGCTCCCTGTAGTCTCACAGACGCACTCTCAGGAAGGTGTAATGAAACGACTCCCTGTTCTGGCAGCGCTCTCGGTGATCCTCGTGGCGTGCTCGCTCGACGTCGCACCGCTCCACACACCCAAGCTCATCCTCACACCCGTCCTCGACAGCGTGTTCGTCGGCGACCTCCTGGTGAAGCGGCAGGTCACCTACTTCGATGAGCAGGGCAACGTCGCCGACCCCGGCACCGTGACGTGGTCGACGAACGACACTTCGGTGATCTCCGTCGATCCCTCCACCGGACGGATCACGGGGCACGCACCGGGCATCGCGGCACTCTTTGCGGACGCCCAGAGCACCCAGGGCTTCGCGGTGATCGTGGTGTCGCCGACGCTCAAGGTGACGATGCTCGTCGATACCCTCATCATGATGCCGGGGGACACCTACACGGTCCCGATCGAGGTCTTGCACAAGACCGCTGGCGCTCCCAGCGTCTGGTTTTCCCAGAACCCGAGTGCAGCGGCCACGGTCGATTCGGCGACCGGCCTCGTGACGGCCAATGTCGTCACGGGCCCGGTGTCGATCACGGCCCATGCGGCGCTCGCCCCCGATACGGTGACGGACGGCGGCACCGTCGAGGTCCTGCAGCTCGCGGACACCACCGGTGGCTCCGCGTACTACACGATTTTCGGTACCGTACAACGCGCACGACGCGTCGCGGTACGCGGGTCGATTTACCCCAGGACGGGCGGGGCGCCGACGTTCCGTCTCAGCCTCACGACGACGGACGGAGCGATCACCACGGAGGAAGCCGACATCGTGCTGCAGACGCCCCCGGCGGGTCCCGGGGTGTTCCCGATCGACTCGCTCGGCGTTCAGGAGTCCGCCAGTCAAACGCTCGATCCATATTGCAGTCCGCCGCGCGACTGGGGCCAGTGGTTCACGTTGCTCCAGGGCGCTCGAGTGGACGCGGTGTCGCGGCCCGGCGGGAGTCTCACGGTCTCGCAGATCGTGGTGGTGCCGAACGGTCTCGCCATTAGCGGGCACTTCTATCTGCCGGTCCAGCGCACCGACCGCTTCGACGATCCGAGCGGGCTCCTGCCGATCCGGGGCACGTTCGTGACTCCCGTGATCACCGGACCCGCCGGCTGCCACTAAATGTGGCGGCTCCTGGTGAGCGCGCTCGTGGTGGCGGGACCGGGCCCGGCGCAGCGGCCGGCCGCCGGACCCGTCGCCACGGCGCCGACCTGCCGCGGCTGTCATCAGAACATCGTCGACAGCTTCGCGCAGACGGCGCACCGGCGTACGTCGACCCAGGCAGGGAGGGGAACGATCCTGGGTGATTTCTCACCCGGGCACAATGTGCTGCGCACCAGGACGCCGGGCGTCGGGTTC
>JAWOLH010000061.1:0-28149 GCA_033853695.1 Gemmatimonadales bacterium
GGCCGGGGGGCCGGCGCGGCGCAGACCCTCGGCGGTCTCCTGACGCAAGCCCTCGGCAGGATTCCGCGTGCGGGAGAGCGCTTCGTTCTGGGCGGATGGGAGTTCGACGTCCTCGCCGCCACGGCGATGCGGGTGGAGCGCGTGGTCGTACGAACGGCGCCGGGTCGAGCCGTCGTGCTGGATGGCGGTGAGGAGCGGGCACCATGAGCTATTATCTTCCAGGCTGCGTGCATGCCTCTTGACCCCATCTTGCAGGGCCTCGATTCGGGCGATGTGACCGCCCTGGCGCGGGCCATCAGCCTCGTGGAGAACCAACGCGACGGGTTCGAGCGGGTGCTGACTCACGCGCACGAGCGGTTGGGGCGGACCGGGGCGCGCCGCATCGGCATCACAGGCCCTCCGGGCGCCGGGAAAAGCACGCTCACCGAGCAGCTGATCCGGGCGTATCGGGGCCAGGGCCTGAAGGTTGCGGTGGTGGCAGTCGACCCGACGAGCCCATTCAGCGGCGGGGCCCTGTTGGGCGACCGTATCCGGATGGAGACCGCCGGGACCGATCCCGGGGTGTTCATCCGATCGATGGCGACGCGTGGATCGATCGGCGGCCTGGCGACCACGACCGAAGAAGTCTGCGACGTGCTCGATGCATTCGGCTTCCAGCGCATTCTCATTGAGACCGTGGGGGTAGGTCAGACGGAGCTGGACGTGGCCCGGACGGCGGAGTCGACGGTCCTGATCCTGGTCCCCGAGTCGGGTGACGGGATTCAGACCCTGAAAGCGGGAGTCATGGAAGTCGCGGACGTGTACGTGATCAATAAGGCGGACCGCCCCGGGGCCGAGCAGATGCAGCGCGAGATCGAAATCATGCTCGGGATTCGCCGCGGAAACGCCTACCGGCACGTGGGGGCGCATCATGCGCCGGATCGGCGCACGAGGACGTTTCCCAATCGCCCGGCCGTCGAGTCGCCCGAGTGGGAGCCGGCGGTACTTCTCACGGTGGCACCGAAGGGCGAGGGTGTTCCCGCGCTGCTCGACGCGCTCGACCGCCATCGATCCTACCTCGAAGCGAGTGGTCGCCTCGACGCCCGGCGGCGGGCGCGGCTTGCCGAGCGGACCCGGGCCGCGGTGAATCGGGCGATGCAGCACTGGGTGTGGGAGGAGTCCGCGGCGGAGACGATTCTGACGCAGGCGTTGGACGACATGACGGCCGGCACGCGCAGTCCGTACGATGTCGCGGCGGAGATCCTGGAGCAGGCGAGGAGCGGAGCAACCCGATGAGCATCGAGCGGAAGCCGCTGTATACGGCCACCGACCTGGAGGGATGGGACGCCGCGGCGCAGCTGGGCGAGCCGGGCGCGTATCCATTCACGCGCGGCATTCACCCCACGATGTACCGCGGGCGGTTGTGGACGATGCGCCAGTTCGCGGGCTTCGGCACGGCCGACGATACGAATCGCCGATACAAATTCCTGCTCGAGCGCGGCCAGACGGGGCTCTCGGTCGCCTTCGATTTCCCCACGTTGATGGGCTACGACTCCGATCATCCGCGCTCCGAAGGAGAGGTGGGGAAGTGCGGCGTCGCGATCTCGAGTCTCGCAGACATGGAAGATCTGTTTCGGGGCATCCCGCTCGAGCAGGTCTCGACGTCGATGACGATCAACGGGCCGGCGGCCATCCTCTTCTGCTTCTACGTCGCTGCCGGCGAGCGCCAGGGCGTCCCGATCGCGAAGTTGCGCGGCACGGTGCAGAACGACATCCTGAAGGAGTACATGGCCCAGCATGCCTGGGTCTATCCCGCCGAGCCGGCGCTGAAGATCATCGTCGACATGTTCGAGTGGTGCTCCGAACACACCCCCCTGTGGAACACGATTTCGATCTCCGGCTACCACATTCGCGAGGCGGGCGCGACCGCGGCGCAGGAGCTCGCATTTACCCTGGCAAACGGATTCACGTACGTCGAGCGCGGCCTGGCCCGCGGGCTCGACGTCGACACGTTCTGCCCGCGGCTCTCTTTCTTCTGGGACATCCATAACGGCTTCTTCGAGGAGATCGCGAAGCTCCGGGCGGCACGCCGCATCTGGGCACGGCATCTGCGCGAGCGCTACGGTGCGAAGAGCCTGCGCTCGTGGATGTTGCGCTTCCACTCACAGACGGCCGGCGTGACGCTCACCGCCCAGCAGCCGATGAACAACATCGTGCGCGTGGCCTACCAGGCCCTCGCGGCGGTGCTGGGCGGCACCCAGTCCCTGCACACCAATTCGCTCGACGAGACACTCGCCCTACCGACCGAACAGGCGGTCCAGGTGGCGCTGCGGACGCAGCAGATCCTGGCAGCCGAAACGGGGATCCCCGAAGTCATCGATCCTCTGGGGGGATCCTATTACGTCGAGGCGCTCACCGATCAGCTGGAGCGGGAGGCTGAGGCGCTGTTCGCCGAGATTCAGTCGATCGGCGGCGTGGTCAAGGGCATCGAGAGCGGCTGGTTCCAGCGACAGATCGCTCGATCGGCGGCGGAGTTTCAGCGCGCGGTCGAAGAGCGTGAGCAGATCATCGTGGGCGTCAACGACTTTTTCTCCGAGGGCGATCATCCGGTGGAGGTACTCCGGATCACGAACGATGCCGAGGACTCGCAGCGCGCTCGTCTCGGCCGGCTGCGTGCCGAGCGAGATGGCGAGCTGGTCGAGCGCCGGCTGCAGGGGCTGCGGGCCGCGGCGGAGCACGATCAGAACGTCATCGGCCCGATGCTCGATTGCGCCCGGGCCTACTGCACCCTCTATGAGATTCGCAACGCACTCGAACGCGTCTACGGTGCGTATCGCGAACCGGTCTTCTTCTGATGGCGGCCATCCCGGCGGCCGCCCCGACCGCGTCCCTCCAAAACGTCCTGTCCCGGTTGAACGCGATCCCCGCAGGCGCGGGTCTCGTGTCGTCGTGCTACCTGAAGCTCGAGCCCCGGGACAAAACCCGGGGCAAGTACCTCATCAAGATGAAGAACCGGGTGCGCGACACCGTCGCCGCGCTCGCCAAGCGCCCCCTCGTGCATGCCGATCGGGAAGCGGTGGCGCATGACCTCGAGCGCATTGTGCGCCATCTCGAGGAGCCGGGTCGACTCCCCCAGGCGCGCGGGATCGCGGTGTTCGCCTGTGGCCGCGCCGGGTTGTTCGAGTCGATCGCGCTGCCGCAGGTGTACCGCTCCCGCCTCGTCGTGGCCGATGCGCCCGCCACGCGAGAACTGGTCGCGCTCGAACAGGAGTTCGGCACGATCCTCGTCGCGGCCTGTGACCGCACCGGTGCGCGATGCTTCGAGGTGACGGCGTTCAACATCGTCGAGCTGCCGGGCGTCATCTCGCTCGCTTCCCGTACGGAAAAGTTCCACGGCGAGCGCCAGGTGATGCGCGGAGCCGTCATCGGATCCGCCGGAGAGCACGGGTACCACGGGCGAATCCGGGAGGAGAAACACCGGCACTACGCGCGCGTGGCGGAAACGATCTTCCGCATCCACTCACAGCGGCCGTTGTCCGGACTCGTGGTCGCAGGGATCGGCGTGGATGCGGCCGCTCTCGTGCCGCACCTCCACACCTATCTCCACGACCTGCTCTTCGGCGTCGTTCGTCTGAATCCCAAGACGGCCACGGCAGCGGAGGTGCGGGAAGCGACGCTGGCCCTGCGCGACGAGCGACAACGCGCGTGGGAGCGTGCCCACGCCGAGGCGGTGCGCGACGGCCTCGCTACCGGATGGGCGGTCAACGGCGTGGAGGCGACGCTGAAAGCGCTGGAACGTGGTCAGGTGCGCACCCTCCTGGCCGATGGCCGGGACGACGACACCCGGATCGACGACGCCGTGGAAGAGGCCCTGGCACAACGGGCGCAGGTGGACGTGCTCCAGGACGACCGCGCCCGCCGATCCGTCAACGGCCTCGCCGCCTTGCTGCGGTTCCGCCGCTCATGACCCCTCCCCACGCCGGCCGCAAGCGGCCGATCCGGGTGCTCGTCGCGAAGCCGGGCCTCGACGGGCATGATCGCGGTGCGAAAGTGGTCGCCGCCGCCCTGCGCGACGCGGGGATGGAGGTCATTTACACAGGCCTGCACCAGACGCCGGAGATGATCGCCCAGGCGGCGATTCAGGAAGACGTGGATGTGGTCGGGCTTTCGATTCTCTCTGGTGCACACATGACGCTCTTCCCGCGGGTGCGCAGACTGCTGCTCGATGCCGGGCGCTCCGACGTCCTGGTGACCGGGGGCGGCATCATCCCTCCGGAAGACGTTGTCGAGCTCGAACGCCAGGGAATCGGCAGGCTGTTCGGCCCCGGCACGCCGACCTCCGATCTCGTCGCCTACATCGAGGGATGGGCGGCCGAGCATGTATCGGCGTAGATGAGCCGTCTGCAGACGCTCTCCCGGGAATACCGTGAGCTCGCAGCCCGCCTGGAGCAAGGGGGCGGCGCGGAGCGGATCAAGCGCCAGCACGATCAGGGGAAGCTCACGGCCCGCGAGCGCCTCAAGGGCCTGCTCGATCCAGGCGCTCTCTGGCTCGAGATCGGCCTGCTGGTCGCCTATGACCGCTATGACGGCCAGGCCCCAGGCGCCGGAGTCGTCACCGGGCTGGGTCGCGTCGCCGGACGTCCCGTGGTCGTCGTGGCGAACGACGCAACGGTGAAAGCGGGATCGTGGTGGCCCGAGACGATAACGAAAATCCTCCGGGCGCAGGAAGTCGCGATGCGCCAGCGCATCCCCATCATTTACCTGGTCGATTCGGCGGGGGTGAACCTGCCGTACCAGGGGGGCGTGTTTCCGGGGCAGTACGGTGCGGCCCGGATCTTCCATTACAGCTCGATCATGCGCCGCTATCTACGCGTGCCGCAGATCGCAGCCGTGATGGGACCGTGCATCGCCGGTGGCGCGTACTTACCAGCGCTGTCAGACGTGATCTTCATGGTCGACGGGACCTCCTTCATGGGACTGGGCGGACCGAATCTCGTCAAAGGAGCGACCGGCCAGACGGTGGACGCCGAAACGCTCGGCGGAGCTGCGATGCACACCGCGATCAGCGCGGTCGCCCACTACCGCGCCGCGAGCGACGCCAAGTGCCTCGAGCAAGTCCGCGAGTACGTCGGTCGATTGCCGCGGGTCTCGCCGCCCGCACCGAACGGGAAAGCCCCCCCTCCCAAGCGTCCCGCTACCGATCTCTACACGCTGCTCCCGCCCGACCACCGGATGAGCTACGACGTCGGCGCGGTGCTCGATTGTCTCCTCGATCAGGGGCGCCTCGATCAGTTCCAGCCCGACATCGGGCACGAGATGATCTGCGGGCACGGAGCGATCGCCGGCCGGACCGTGGCGGTGATCGCCAACGCCCGCGGCGTGATCAAGGGAAAGCCGGGCCAGCCGCCGCGCATCGGGGGCATCGTCTATACCGAAAGTGCGGAGAAGGTCGCGTATTTCATCGAGAATGCCGACCGTGAGCGGATCCCGATCCTCTTCGTCCAGGACGTGTCGGGCTTCATGGTCGGTATCGATGCGGAGCACTCGGGGATCATTCGCGCCGGGGCGCGGTTCGTCGAAGCGATGGCTACGGCCACGGTTCCCAAGCTGGTCCTCACGGTGAACCACGCGTCGGGGGCCGGCTACTACGCGATGGCGGGACAGGGATTCGATCCCGATTTCATCCTCTCCTGGCCGACCGGTCGCATGGGCGTCATGGAAGGGGAGTCGGCCGTGCAGGCGGTATTCGGAAGCGACGCCGCCAAGCCGGACAACGCAGCCGCGGTCGACGCGATGCGCGCCGACTATGAGCACCAGCTCGATGCCCGCTACGCCGCCGCCCGGGGGTACGTGGATGCCATCGTGCTGCCTGAGGAGACGCGGGCCATGCTCTCGTTCCTGCTCGAGATAACCGGAGAATTCTCGGGCCCCCACCTCGGGTCGTTCGTTCTCTCACCGACTCCTTGATCACCGACTCCTTGATGCGCGGACGCCTTCTCGTGCTGCTCGTGGCAGCGGCCTGCACTCACGCCGCTGCCGTACAGGTCCCCGCTCCGGCGGATACGCCGAGCACCGTCGCACCCGCGCCCGGGTCCCCTGGTGCCCCGGCAGCGACGGACGCCGTGGCCGCGACGCCGGCGCCCCAGGCCCGGCCGACGAGTCCGGCGGTGCCGCCGCCGCTCGCGCTGCTCGCCGGGCTCATGCCGTTGCACAGCACGGGCGTGGACCAGTTCCGAGCGGCGCACCCGACGTACGATGGCCGTGGCGTTCTCATCGCCATCCTCGATTCAGGAATCGATCCGGGGGTCGCGGGTCTGGTCATCACTTCCGCCGGCGGCCCCAAAGTGCTCGACCTGCGCGACTTCTCTGGCGAGGGGCACATCGCCCTGCATCCGGTGTCGCCCGGTGCCGACGGGTCGCTGGCGATCGGGGGGCGGACGCTCCGCGGCGCTTCCCGCATCGGACGGCTGGCGGCGGGGGGAACGTGGTACGCGGGCGTGTTCCGGGAGCTCCCGCTCGGACCGCTTCCGGCCGCGGATGTCAACGGGAATGGGACGAACACCGACGCCTTCCCGCTCGTGGTGGTGCGCGCGAGCGACGGTTGGGTGGTGTTCTTCGATTCCAACCTCAATGGATCGTTCGAAGACGAGCAGCCGCTGCACGACTACCGCCAGGGTCGGGAGACGATCTCCCTCGGGCGCCAGCCCCTGACGCTGGCCGCGAATTTCTCCGACTCGAGCGGCGTGCCGAGTCTCGACCTGTATTTCGATACGTCCGGGCACGGCACCCACGTCGCCGGCATCGCCGCCGGCCACTGGTTGTTCGGCGTGGCCGGGTTCGACGGCGTGGCCCCCGGCGCGCAGCTCATCGGCCTGAAGATCGCGAACGATGCACGCGGCGGCATCTCGGTGACGGGGAGCATGCAACGCGCGATGCAGTACGCCGCACGGTTCGCGGCGGAGCGGGCGCTGCCGCTGGTATTGAATTTGAGCTTCGGCGTCGGCAACGAGCAGGAGGGACATGCCGCGATCGACTCGATCGTGAACGCCTTCCTGCTGGCGCACCCGAATGTCGTGCTCACGATCAGCGCCGGGAACGACGGTCCGGGTCTGTCGACGGTCGGCTTCCCGGGCTCTGCGGACCTCGCGCTGTCGGTCGGCGCGCTCGAGCCCGGTGCGTTCACCCGACCGCCGCAAGCGACCCCGCCCCCGCCCGATCGCATGGGGTGGTGGAGCTCGCGCGGCGGCGATCTCGCAAAGCCCGACGTCGTGGCCCCGGGCGAGGCGTTTTCCTCCGTGCCTCGCTGGAACCTGGGCGACGAGATCAAGTCCGGTACCAGCATGGCGGCGCCTCAGATGGCGGGGTTCGTGGCGTGCCTGCTGTCGGCGATGTCGCAGGAGGGGCGGCCCGTGACGGCCGCCGACGTCATCCAGGCGCTGCGCACCACCGCCGTGCCGCTGGCCGGGTGGAGCGCGGTGGAGCAGGGGGCGGGCGTACCGAAGCTCGAGGCCGCGTATCGCTGGCTCGTGGCGGGACACCAGGGATCGCGCTACGTCGTGCGCACGGCGAGTGGCGCGCCTGCGTCGCTGCGTCGGAACGGCTTCGCGAACGCCGGCGATACGACCGATCTCTTCACGGTTACCCATGCTGACGGTCTGCGGGGGGCGCAGTTTCTGCTGACGAGTAACGCACCCTGGGCCACCGTCCCGCCGGTGGTCACTTCTCAGGCCCGCTCGACGACGATCCGCGTTACGTATCGACCCGCGCTGTTGCCCGGACCGGGCGTGTACGTCGCCACCGTCACCGGCCGCACGCCGACTGACAGCCTCGCGGGGGAGCGGTTTCGGCTCGTCAGCGTGGTTGTCATGCCGAACGATCTCGCACGGCTTCTCGTCGACACGGCGCGCATGCTCGGTCCGGGCGCCGTGCGCCGCTACTTCCTGCGGGTGCCGGCGGCGACGTCGTTCTCGTATACCGTGTCCGTCGCGAACGTGGACAACGGGGTCCTGGCGCTGCTGTACGATCCCGACGGACGGCCCGCTGCCGCGACCTCGGACAGCGTCGTGGAGGTCGGATACGGGAAATCCGCGTCGGGTAGCGTGCTCGTCCCGGCCGAGGACGTACGGCCGGGTGTGTACGAGCTCGACCTGGTGAACCAGGGCACGACGCCGGCGACTGTGTCGGTGCGCGTGCAGGAGGCCCCGGTGGCATTGACGGCCCGCGCGGATGGGACGATCGAAGTCACCAATGTGGGGGCCGCATCGGCGAGCCTCAGCGCGCTCGCGTCGCTCGCCGGCGCCGAGCGTCGTGTGGATGTCACGGGTCGCGATGCGGAGGCCGAGAGCCTGTGGGTGCAGGTGCCAGACTGGGCAGCGCGCGCCGAAGTGCTCGTCGAGATGCCGCGTCCGCAGTGGGAGCTGTTCACCGATTTCGGCGTGACCGTATACGATTCGAGCGGTCAGCAGGTCAATGCCACCCCGATGAACTATGCGCGAGGACGCCAGACGTTCGACGTCCCCACGAAGCTCGCCGGGCACGCGGCGGTGATCGAGCTGTTCCCGGCTTTCGCACGGCCAGACTCCGCGCCGTCCTGGCAGGCGACGGTCCGCGTCCGGTTCTTTACGGATTCGCTCGAAGCGGCGGGGCCGGTCCACCCGCTCGACGTCGTGGCCGGTGGCCGGGGTGTCCTGCCGGCGGTGAGCGTCCCCGCCATGTCGCTCCCCGACGGCTTCGCACCGCTCATCGAGTGGCGCCTCTCGACCTCCGGTGGCGATGGTGCACCGGCGTTGGGATACCAGGAAGCCCGCCGACCGTGACCGTTCCTCGCTCGATCCGGATCGCGGCCGGACAGGGGTTCTGGGGAGACTGGCTCGAGGCTCCCTGGCGCCAGGTCACTGGCGGTCCCATCGACTACCTGATGATGGATTATCTCGCCGAAGTCACCATGTCCATCATGCAGAAGCAGAAATCCCGCGATCCGACGCTCGGGTACGCCAAGGATTTCGTGCCGCTGATGGAGCGGCTGCTCCCGGAGCTGGTGCGGCGGCGGGTCAAGGTGACCACCAATGCCGGGGGCGTGAATCCCCGGGCCTGCGCCGAAGCCGTCGCCCAGGTGGCGCGCCGCTTGGGCCTCGGCGGCAAGCTGACGATCGGTGTCGTCTCGGGCGATGACCTCCTGGGAAGGGTCGATCAGCTGCTCGCCGACGGGCACGCGCTCGCGAATCTCGATACCGGGCGCCCACTACGGGACGTGCGCGACCGGCTCCAGTCGGTCAATGCGTACCTCGGCGCCGCCCCGATCGTCGAGGCGTTGCGAGGCGAGGCCGACATCGTCGTCACCGGTCGGGTGACCGATACCGGGCTCACCCTCGGACCGATGATGCACGAATTCGGGTGGGCGGCGGATGCCTGGGACCTGCTCGCGGCGGGGACCGTCGCGGGCCACACGATCGAGTGCGGCGCGCAGTGCTCGGGCGGTAACTGCCTCGTCGATTGGCAACGCATCCCGGATCTCGCCAACGTCGGCTATCCGATCGTCGAGGCGCACGCCGATGGCACGTTCGAGATCACGAAACACCCGGGGACCGGTGGACGGGTCAGCGTCGCCGGCGTCACCGAGCAGCTCGTGTACGAAATGGGGGACCCCCGTGCATACATCACGCCCGACTGCGTCGCGGATTTCACGACCATCGAGCTGCGGCAGGCCGGCAAGGATCGCGTGCATTTCTCGGGCATCCGCGGCCGTCCCGCCACCGACAAGCTGAAGGTCTCGGCGGCGTATTCCTACGGATACAAGGCCGTCGGGACGCTCGTGTACGCCTGGCCGGATGCCTTGAAGAAGGCCCGCGCCGCCGACCGCGTACTGCGCCGGCGGCTCGCGGATCTCGGCCTCCAGTTCGAGACGATCCTGACGGAGTTTGTTGGGGTCGACGCGACGCACGGACCACTGGCGCTGCGCGAGCGCGGAGCGGAGGACGCTCCGGAGGTCCAGCTGCGCATCGGCGTACGGTCACCACAACGCGATCCCGTCGAGCGGTTCACGCGCGAGCTCGCGCCACTCATCCTGAACGGCCCGCCCAGCGTCACGGGGTTTGCCGGTGGCCGTCCCAAGCCTGAAGAAATCGTGGCATACTGGCCCGCCCTGCTCGCCAAGACCGAGGTGCAACCGTGCGTCGATCTCGTGCAGGTGTGAAGGCCGGTCGTCGCCGCACCGTCCGTCTCGTCGAGCTGGCGCATGCCCGCTCGGGGGACAAAGGCGACACCGCCAACGTCGGTTTGATCGCCCGGCGGGCCGAGGACTATCCCGTCCTCGTGCGCCACGTGACCGCGGCGCGGGTGGCCCGGCATTTCAAGGGGATGATCCGGGGTCCGGTGGAGCGGTTCGAGCTGCCGAATCTCCGGGCGCTGAACTTTCTATTGCACGGCGCGCTGGACGGCGGCGGCACGATTTCCCTGAAGACGGACGCCCAGGGGAAGGTGTTCTCGACCGCTCTGTTGCGCATGGAAATCGAGGTGGGCCGGTGACGCAGCGAATCACGGCGGCGCTGGTCGACGGTGTGCTGACCGGAATCCTCAATCGCCCGGAGAAGAAGAACGCCATCGACTCGGCGATGATCGACGGGTTGGCGACGCTGCTCGAGCGCGCCGAGCTGGAGGCGGCGGTGCGCGTGGTCGTGCTGCGGGGAGCCGGCAAGGACTTTTGTGCCGGGATGGATCTCGCAGAGCTGCTGCGATCGGCGGATCGGACGATGGAGGAGAATCGGGCGGATGCGCTGAGATTCGGCGGGCTGTTCCTCCGGATGCGCTCGCTCCCGAAGCCCGTGATCGGGGTGGTGCAGGGGCGAGCTCTCGCGGGTGGCTGTGGCCTCGCAACCGCCTGCGATCTGGTGCTGGCTCCGGAATCGGCCCGCTTCGGCTACCCCGAGGTGCAGCGGGGCTTCGTGCCTGCCCTGGTGATGAACATGCTGCGCCGGGCGGTTGGCGAGAAGGTCGCCTTCGATCTGGCGGCGACGGGCCGGCTGATGACGGCGCGCGAAGCCGAGCGGGCCGGTCTCGTTTCGCGGGTGTGGCCCGACGCGGAGTTCGAGGCCGCAGCCGATCAGCTCGTGCGGACCGTCGCCGGGTTGAGTCCGACGGCCCTGGCACTCACCAAGCAGCAGTTGTACAGGCTCGACGGGGTCGGTTTCGAGGAGGGGGTCCACTTGTCCGCCGACGTCAACGCGGTGAGCCGGACGACTCCCGACTTCCGGTCGGCGATCGCGGCCTTTCTCAAGCAATGAACCTCAAAGCGGCGGCATTTGCGCTCGGGCTGGCGACGGGAATCGTTGGCATGGCGTTGACGCTGCGCTGGTTGGTGTGGGTGGCCGTGGGACTCCTGGTTGTCGCGTTCCTGCTGCGCTTTCTGCCGGGGCCCGGGACGGATCCCTCCTGAGGTCCAGCGTAGCCCTGCGGGCGCGCAACTTGCACCAGATGACAACTCGATTGTCCGGCGTGGATCCGGCTGCATGGGGTCGCCCCCGCGTGGTTCGGCATAACGTGCCCTGAATGGGAGAGGGCCGTTCGAATCGGAGGGGAAATGCTGACGATCGCGTTGGGCATTGGCGGGGTGCTCCTCGGGGCGGTCCTCGCATCCTGGCTCGTCGCATTCGCCTTGCTGCGTGACGTGCCCTCCGGTCAAATCCGGTTGGTGACGTGGTTCCACGGTCGCACGCGGATTTACCATGGGCCGGCGAAATCCTGGGAGTTCCCCGTTCTTTCCACCGGTACGATGATTCCGAGCGTCCCGATCAACGTGGCACTCGATCTCACCGACCAGACCGTCGATGCCGTCGCCGTGCATGCCTCGGGTACCGCGATCGTGTCCGTGGGCGATCCGGATGCGATGGTGCGGACGTCGGCGACGAGCTTCTTCACCAAGGGAGCGGCGGAGCAGGCCGACACTCTCCGGGACCTCATGGTGAGTGCCGGCGTCCGCGCCCTCAACCTGTTACGACACGATCAGCTGTTCGCTGCCGTCCCGGCGGAGGACGCGACCTCCGCGGAGCGCGAGGGGCACCCGCTGGCGGTGATGACCCGTCACGCAGCCGCGCGCGAGTTGGCGGACCTGGGGCTCGTGCTGCGGTCCCTGTACGTCAAATCAATTTCCTCGGAGTTGGTCGAGGCGAAGCGTCGAGCGGTGGACGCGGAGGCGCGAGCCAGCGCGGACATCGCCGTGGCGCAGCAGACGCGCCGCGCGCGGGAGGCTCAGCTCGAGTCCGATCGAGCGATCTCGGATCGGGAACGGGAGCTGGAGCAGGCCCGGACGGAGAACGCCGGACTGATCGCGCAGGCGAAGGCGAAACAGCAGGCGATCGAGGCGGAGGCAAACGCGCAGCGGGTCCGGGCCGAGGCGGAGGCCGCTCAGGAAGCGCTCCGCGGCGCGCAATTCGGCCTCGCGCTCGATGAGGCGTTGCGGATCACCAAGATTGCGGCGGCGCAGGCCGATGGCTTCCGGAAGGTGAACGACACGATCCGTGAGGGTGGCGACAGCTATTTCCGGTACCGCCTGATCGAAATGCTGCCGAAGCTCACGCCGGCAATCGCCCAGGCATTGGCCAACGCCAATCTGGTATCGGCGAAGGGCGATGGTGCCGCCCCACCCGCGCTCGCCACGAGCGGTGTGACCGAAGTAATTCAGTCCGCGCTCGCCGGACAGCTGGCGTCGGTCGACGCCCTGGCCGACCCGCCCAATCACCACCACGCCCGCCACGGGCGGGGTTCAAGCCGCAAGCGCCAGCCGGACTAGGCGGCTGCCGGAATGGTTACATTTCAGCCATATGGCACCCTTGAACGTTTCCTTGTACGACCCGCGGCTCGTGCAGCCAATGCGGGAAGAATTGACGCGCATCGGCTTCCAGGAGCTGCGCACCGCGGCGCAGGTCGACGCCGCTCTTGCCACGGAGACCGCGCCCACCCTCGTGGTGGTCAACTCGGTCTGCGGCTGCGCCGCACGCAACGCTCGTCCCGCGGCGGCGCTCGCGATTCAGCATGCCAAGCGACCCGCGAAGCTCGTGACAGTGTTCGCGGGTCAGGATGCGGATGCGACGGCGCGGGCCCGTAGTTACTTCACGGGATACGCCCCCTCGTCTCCGCAGATCGCGCTGCTGAAGGGTGGCAAGCCGGTGTTCATGCTCGAGCGGCGCAATATCGAGGGCCGTGCAGCGGCGGATATCGCCGCCGATCTGGTGGATGCCTTTGAGCGATTCTGCTGAGGCTCCGCCGCCGGAGGAGGCACCGAAGCGCTTGATCGTCGTCGGAGACCGCGTGCTGATCGTCCCCGAGGCGGGCGAGGAGCGGACCAACGTCGGACTCTATCTTCCGGCGACCGCCGTCGAGGCCCGGCAGGTGCAGGGAGGGCGGATCGTCGCGACGGGCCCCGGGACGCCGATGTCCGAGCCGACCAGTATGGACGATGAGCCGTGGAAGATCCGCGGCCCCGACGTGAAGTACCTGCCGATGCAGGCGGATGTCGGCGACTATGCGCTCTTCTTTCGGAAGGCCGCGGTCGAGCTGACGTTCGAAGGCAAGACGTATCTCGTCGTCCCGCAGGCGGCGATCCTGGTCCTGGTGCGGCGGGAGGTGGGCGAGCCGGAATAAAGCGATGTGGCTCGCGTGAAAGCGACCCCGGTTTTTCGGCCCGGGTCGTTTTCTTTGGCGGCTGTGTTCGGAACCCCTTCCGCCCTGTACCAGGCCCGCACGGTGCTCGCCGAGAACTTCGGGTACGCGAGCTTCCGGGCGGCACAGCTGCGCGTCCTGCATCCCTTGCTCGAGGGCCGGCACGTGCTCGCGGTGCTCCCTACGGGGGCGGGGAAGTCGCTGTGCTACCAGGTCCCGGCAGTACTGGCGGGCGGACTGACGATCGTTGTGTCGCCGCTCATCTCGCTGATGCAGGATCAGGTGGCGAGCCTCAGGCGCCGCAACATCCCAGCGGCCTACCTGAACAGCACCCTCTCCAAGGACGATCAGCGGACGATTCTCGACCTCGCCCTCAGCGGGGCGGCACGGTTGCTGTATTGCGCTCCCGAGCGCCTGGCCACGTTGTGTCGTCTGATTCGGGACGCGGGAGTCAATGTGCCGCTGCTCGCAGTCGACGAAGCGCACTGCATCGTCGAGTGGGGCAACGCCTTCCGGCCCGTGTACCGGCAACTGGGAGAATTCCGCTATCACCTGCGAGAGCCGCAGACCCTGGCGCTTACCGGCAGCGCCACCCCTGCCGCCCAGACCGAAATTCTCGACGTGTTGCGCATCCCGCGGGCGAGTATCGTCACGGCCTCGTTCGATCGCCCCAATCTGCGCTTTGCCGTCGTGCGGGTGAAGGACGATCGCGTGCGCTTCGCGCGCCTCCTCGAGGAAGTCGAGCACGCCCGCGGCCAGGTGATCGTCTATGCGCCGACGCGCCGCATCACGGAGCTCATCGCCCGGGCACTGCGCTACCGCGGCATTCGCGCCGCGCCATACCATGCGGGACTCGATCCGGACGTGCGGCGGCCGGTGCTGGGCGCCTTTCTGCACGACCGGGCGCCCGTCGTTGTGGCGACGAGCGCCTTCGGCATGGGGATCGACAAACCGGACGTCAGGCTGGTGCTGCATTGGGGACCGCCGCGGACGCTGGAGGCGTATTACCAGGAGGCGGGCCGAGCCGGGCGCGATGGCCACGCATCGCTCTGCCTGGTGCTGTGGCGGCGCGAGGACCTGCGGTGGGGTGACCTCACGCCGGAGATGCGGGGCTACGTGGAGCGGCGGCGCTGCCGCCGGCGGCAGCTGCTGGAGCATTTCGGGGAGCGGCTGGACCAGTGTGCCGGATGCGACGTGTGCGGGTGAGGCAGCCGTTACAGCCGCCGTCACTATATTCCGTCTATGCACGACGCCTTTTACTTCTCCGACCACCACCTCCAGGTCCGTGACATGGTGCGGGACTTCGCCCGCACCGTCGTCAAGCCGAGCGCCCGGAAATACGATCTGGAATCGTTGTTCCCGTGGGACAACGTCAGACAGATGGCCGACCTGGGGCTCTTCGGCATCCCGTGGCCCGAAGAGCTCGGGGGCGCGGGGATGGACTACCTGTCCTACATGATCGTGATCCACGAGCTGGCCAAGATCGACGCCAGCCACGCCATCACTGTCAGCGCCCATACGACGCTCGGTACGTCGCCGATCATGGACTTCGGCTCGGCCGAACAGAAGCAACGGTTCGTCCCGCTCCTGGCGCAGGGCAAGGTGCTCGGCGGGTTCGGGCTCACCGAGCCCGCTGCGGGCTCCGACGCCGGCGGGACGAAGACCGTGGCGGTAGAGCGCGGCGACCACTTCGTGCTGAGCGGATCGAAGATCTTCATTACGCACGCCGGGGTGGGCGAAATCTTCGTCGTCACGGCCCGGACCGATCCGGGGGCCGGCAAGACGCGCGGCATTTCGTCGTTCATCGTCACCAAGGACACCACCGACCTCGACGAGGCCAAACGGGTCGGTGTCGGGCACGCCGCCGAGCTGTCGAAGACCCCGGGTGTCAAGGCCGCCAAGAAGGAGGACAAGCTGGGGTGGCGCGCGTCGGATACGCGCGAGCTGGTGTTCGAAGATGCCATCGTGCCGAAGGAGAACATGCTGGGCCCCAGGGGCAACGGATTCCGTCAGATGCTGCATACGCTGGACGGCGGCCGCATCGGGATCGGGGCGCTGGCGTTGGGAATCGCCGAAGGTGCGCTCGAGGAGTGCCTCGGCTACACGGCGCAGCGCAAGCAGTTCGGCCGGCCGATCGCGAGCTTCCAGGGGGTGCACTTCGCCCTCGCCGACATGGCGACCGAGGTGGAGGCGGCGAAACACCTCGTGTTCCACGCAGCGTGGCTGAAGCAGCGCGGCGAGCCGCACAAGAAGGAAGCGGCGATGGCCAAGCTGTACGCCTCCGAGCTCGCCATGCGGGCGACTACGAAGGCGGTGCAACTGCACGGCGGCTACGGCTACACGACCGAGTATCCGGTGGAGCGCATGATGCGCGACGCGAAGATCTGCGAGATCGGCGAAGGCACGAGTGAAATCCAGCGGATCGTGATCGCGCGACAACTCCTCGGCGATCTCATCGACTAGCTCCCGGCCGGGCTAGGGAAGCCCGGGATGGATGTCGAGGACACGCACCAGGAACGCCCATCGATCCGCCGCTTCGTCGATGAGCTTCAGCGTCGGCTTGCCGGCGCCGTGACCCGCCTTCGTCTCGATGCGGATCAGGACCGGCTGCTCCCCCGCCTGCGCCGCCTGCAACGCGGCGATGAATTTGAATGAATGGCCGGGGACGACGCGGTCATCGTGATCGGCGGTCGTCACGAGCGTCGCCGGATAGGCGGTTCCGGGCCGCAACCGATGCAGCGGGGAATACGCGTACAGGTACGGAAACTGCTCGGCGCTGTCGGCGGTGCCGTACTCCGTGACCCACGCCCACCCGATCGTGAACTGGTGAAACCGCAGCATGTCCATCACCCCGACCGCGGGTAGCACCGCGCCGAACAGCTCGGGGCGTTGCGTCATCACCGCCCCGACGAGCAACCCGCCATTGGATCCTCCCCCGATCGCGAGCTTGGGAGTCGACGTGTAGCGCTCCCGGATGAGAAACTCCGCCGCGGCGATGAAATCATCGAACACGTTCTGCTTCTTCTCGTGCATCCCGGCCTCGTGCCAGGACTCCCCATACTCCCCGCCGCCACGCAGGTTCGGCACGGCGAACACGCCCCCCATCTCGAGCCAGACGAGTACCCCGGAGGAGAACGCGGGCGTCAGGCTGATGTCGAACCCGCCATAGCCGTAGAGATAGGTGGGATTCGAGCCGTCGCGCACGAGATCGCGCCGGTGCGTGAGGAACATCGGGATGCTGGTGCCGTCCTTGCTCGTATAGAAGACCTGCTCCGTCAGGTAGCGGCCGGCGTCGAAGTCGAGCCGCGGGGCCTGAAACACTTCGGTGGCGCCGCTCAGGAAGTCGTGTCGGAAGATCGTCGTCGGCGTGAGATAAGACGTGAACGAGAAGAACAGCTCGGAGTCCGCAGCCGACTCGGCCGACAGCTCGGCGGCCGTACCGAGGGAGGGAAGGGCGATCTTCCCCGTGGCGTGGCCGTCAGTAGCGAACAGGGCGAGCCGCGAATGCGCGTCGTGCAGGTAGGTGGCGACGAACGTCCGATGTACCAGGACGACGTGTTCGAGAACGTCGGGAGACTGGGGGATGATCTCACGCCAGGCGGTGCGCTCCGGATGGGCCAGATCGATGGCGATCAGGCGCCCGCGTTGGGCATCGAGGTCGGTGTGGAAGTAGAACAGCGAGCCGTCGTTTGCGACGAAGCTGTAGTGGGCGTCGAAATCGTCGAGTAGCGTAAGGGGGGTGGCCGTGAGGTCTGGATGCAGCGGGTCCTTCAGGTCGGCGACGTAGACCCGGTTACGGCGATCGGTTCCGAGCCACAGGCTCAGCACGAGATAGCGGCCGTCCTCGGTCACGTGCCCGCTGATGCCCCAATCCGGATGATCGAGCCGCTGGTAGATGACCAGGTCGGCCGACTGCTCGGTACCCAAGCGGTGGTAGTACAGCCGGTGGAAACGATTCACCGCGAGGAGCGGGTTGTCGTTCTCCGGCGCCGGATAGCGGCTGTAGAAGAACCCCGCCTGGTCGTGCGACCAGCTGATCTCCGAGAACTTCGCCCAGCGGATGTGATCCGGTAGATCCAGTCCGGTGGCGATGTCCCGCACCCGGATTTCGTTCCAGTCCGACCCGCTCACCGAGGTTGCATACGCCAGGTGGCGCCCGTCTTCCGAGATCGACACCGTCGAGACGGCGATCGTCCCGTCCGGCGACAACAGGTTGGGGTCGAGCAACACCCGAGGCGACGCGGTGCGGTTCGCCTGGTGATACAGCACCGGCTGGTTCTGTAAGCCGTCGTTCTTGAAGAAGAAGTACTCCCCGTGCTTCTTGAAGGGCGTGCCATAGCGGGGGTAGTCCCACACCGCGGTCAGACGCCGCCGGATCGCATCGCGCTCGGGTATCGTCCCGAGGTAGGCGAATGTCACCGCGTTCTCGGCCTCGATCCATGCGCGGGTGTCCTTGGCGTCGACGTCTTCCAGCCAACGGTAGGGATCGGCGACGGTGGTGCCGTGGTAGTCGTCGACCTGGGAGTCCCGCCGGGTAACGGGATAGCGGGGCCGCTGAGCCTCCGCGCGAGGGGTTTGAACGATCGCGGGCACGAGCAAGTTGAAGAGGATCGCTGAGGTGCAGGGGCGCATGGATGGCGAGAATTAGTGCTCAAATTACGACGCATTGACGTAAGTTACAAGGCGACTTAGATTTAAGACATGTACCGGACGCTAACACCGTTGTCCGCGACGTCCGCGATGCTCGCAGACGCGCCGGGCATCGAGTCCGGTCGGCCGGCCCGTCGTACCCAGACATCCATTGGCACAAGCGATTGCTGGCACACTATCGGGATCCCGCGGGGCTGTTGGCCTCCCGGGATCGAGGGTTCTTGCTTTGAAGCGCGAAATACTGATCAGCGGCAACCCACGCGAGACACGCGTGGCTATCCTGGAGGACGACCGTCTCGTTGAGCTCCTCGTCGATCGACCGGATTCCCGGCGCACCGTCGGCGACATCTATCTCGGTCGTGTCGAGGCCGTATTACCCGGCATTCAGGCCGCTTTCGTCGACATAGGGGCCGAGAAGAGCGCATTTCTGCACGCGTCGGATCTGGTGGAAGCTGAAGAGGACGAAGATCCGTCCGAGCCGGGTGAAGAGGACGACGAGAACGGAGAACCCAATGGCAATGGCGGCGGGGGGCGCGGACGCTCCCGGCGCCGCCTCCCCAACGTCGCCGACGAGCTGAAGCGCGGCGAATCGAAGCTCGTCCAGGTCATCAAAGAGCCGATCAGTACCAAGGGGTCCCGGGTCACCGCACAGGTGTCCCTGGCAGGGCGGTTTCTCGTCTATATGCCGTTCGCCTCGCGTGTAGGCGTCTCCCGAAAGATCGAGGGACGCGATCAGCGGGCGCGGCTCCGCGAGCTGGTGAGTCGCCTCGTTCCCAAGGACGAGGGGGGATGGATCATCCGCACCGTCGCCGACGATCTCACCGAGGAGCGCTGCAGGCGGGAGATCGATCACCTTGTCGGACTGTGGAAAAAGATCAAGCGCAAGGCGGGTTCGGTCCGCCCGCCCGCATTGCTGCAGCGCGAAACCAGCCTCACCCGCGGGATCGTGCGCGATCTGTTCAGCGACAAGGTCGACTCGCTGCTCGTCGATTCCCGCCAGCTGCACGGCGAAATCGCGCAGTACCTCGCCCAGATCGATCCAGAGCTGCAACAGCGGGTGCATCTCTACCGGGACGAGACGCCGCTGTTCGACAAGTACGACATCGAGGCGGAGATCCGGGGGCTGTTCCAGCAGCGGGTCGAGCTCCCTACCGGTGGCTACCTCATCATTCAGCCCACCGAGGCACTCACCTCGATCGACGTCAACACCGGCCGCTACACGGGCAAGAAGGACCCGGAGAGTACCATCTTGCGCACCAATCTGGAGGCAGCGCGTGAGGTGGCGCGTCAGCTGCGCTTGCGGGATATCGGCGGCATCATCGTCGTGGACTTCATCGACATGGAGACACGGGGCAACCGCGACAAAGTGTTGCAGGAGCTGCGCACCCACCTCGGTCGGGACCGCGCGCGGACCAAGGCGTTCGCCGTGAGCGAGCTGGGGCTGATCGAGATGACGCGGCAGCGGGTACGTCCCTCGCTGCTCCAATCGATGACCGAGGCGTGCCCCTCCTGTTCCGGCACGGGGCGGGTATTCCGGCCCGAAGTGGTGGTGCGTCGGATGGAGCGGTCCTTGAAACGGGCAGGGGCCGATCACAAGGAACGGCAGCTGGCGGTGCGGCTGCACCCCGACGTCGCTCTCTATCTCCTCGAGCAGGAACCCAACTTCTTGCGGCAGCTCGAGAAGCAGACGGGACTGGAGCTCGAAGTGCGGGACGACCCGATGATGCGGCTCGACGAGTTCCGCATGATGGCCAAGCCGGCCGGGCGGGACGTCACCGAGCTGTATGCGGTGGCTTGACTAACATCTTGCCTCCATTTACGTTCCGGCCCCTATGACGTACGCCATTTTCGTTTCCGGCGGGCAGCAGTTCCGCGCCGAGCCGGGGAAGACAGTCCAGGTGCCGAAGCTCGCCGCCGAGCCCGGGGCGAAGGTGACGTTCGACCGGATTCTGCTGACGAGCGACGGGAAGCAGATCAATACCGGCGCCCCCGTTGTTCGCGGCGCCAAGGTGACGGGCGAAGTGGTCCGGCACGGCAAGGGCGAAAAGATCCGCATCTTCCGGTTCGCCCGGCGCGCGGGGTATCGCCGCCATGCTGGGCACCGCCAGCAGTTCACCGAAGTGAAAATCGGCGACGTGACGCTCGGCTGAGGACACATGGCTCACAAGAAAGGCGTAGGCTCCTCCCGCAACGGCCGCGATTCGAACCCGAAATACCTCGGGGTGAAGCGCTATGGCGGCGAGTTCGTGACCGCGGGCAGCATCATCGTGATGCAACGGGGTACGAAGTTCCATCCCGGCACCAACGTGCGGCGGGCCTCCAATGACTCGCTCTTCAGTGTGGTGGACGGCCACGTCAAATTCGAGCACAAGGACAAGAAGAGAATGCAGGTGAGCGTCTACCCGGCTCCGTGACGAGAGGTCGGTAGCAGATGGCACAGGGCGGGAGAGGTCTTTACCTCTCCCGCCCGTGTTTTAGTAGCTGGGGGGAAGCTTGCGGTATCGTTCAAAGAGCTCGGTTTGACGGCTCTTCAACGGAATCTCCTTGCCTCGTATGTAGACGTGCTCCACGGCCGTGGAGAACTCGAAGGGATCTCCCGACCACACCACGACGTTCGCCACCTTTCCCGCCTCCAGCGACCCGTACCGGTCCGCCACCCCGAACACCTCGGCGGGTGAGAGCGTAACCGCGCGCAACGCCTGGTCCCAGGGCAGCCCGTAGGACACCGCGTTCCCCGCCTGCTGCTTCAAGTTACGGGAATTGTGCGTGTCGGTCTCCAGCAGCACGACCTTGACGCCTGCCTTGGCCAGCAGCGCGGCGTTCTCGTAGCGGACTCCCAGGGCATCGTAGGACGGGATGTTGTCGAGCGGCTCCACGAGCACCGGAACACCCGCCGCGGCAATCTCGCCGGCGATCTCCCACGCTTCCTGCGCGCCGCCGAGAACGAGGTGCAGCTTGAATTCGCGGGCCAGCCGCAGGGCGGTCTCGATGTCGCTGCGCCGGTTGGCGATCGTGAGGAAGGGAAGCTGCCCGTGCAGCATCGGCAACAGCGCCTCCAGATCCCTGGCGCTGGCGCCGAGCGGTTGCATCTGGGCACGACTGAAATCGGTCTTGCGCCGCTCGTATTCGAGCGCGTCGCGGAACACTCCGCGCAGCCGCTCGGCGATTCCGGCGCGTGTACCGCCCGCATCGTCCTTTCCGTTCTCCGACAGGTCGGCGACGATCGCGACCGGCGACTTCACCATCATCTCTTCGATGGTGGCACCGGCGAGGTCGAGCAGCACTGCCTGACCGCTGACGAGGTTGCCGGCGGGGGTCGCGAGCGCCGTCGTGATGCCCTCGACGCGCGTGACCGGGATGACCTGCGACGCCGGATTGACGCCCTCGGCGACGTTGAACGCGGCGGCGATCGTATCGCCGCGCAACGATCCTTCGCGCGTTCCGGGGACGGCACCAATCTCCACGAGTCCCATCTGCCCGGCGCCGTCGATCAGTCCGGGTGTAACCCATTTGCCCGTTGCGTCGATGCGGGTGGCATCCGGCGGGACCGTCACGGTCGTGCCCACCGCCGCGATCTTGCCGTCGCGGATCAATACCGTCGCATGCTCCAGTTTGGGCCCGGAGACCGGGTACACGGTCCCGCCGGTGATGGCGATCGTCTGGGCGAGGATGAGCGCGATCATCGATCCTCCCCCGTGGTAGGAACCTGGCCCAGCTCGAAATCGGTACGGGGCTGGTGCGCTGGATCGTTGCGATCGAACACCAGCCATCCGTCATTGTAGACCTGCAGTGCCTTGGCGTAGACCGAGAAGGGGTCGGCGGACCAGACCACGACATCGGCCATCTTCCCGGGCTCCAGTGTACCGACGATCGAATCGATCCCGAGCGCCCAGGCGGGATTGGCCGTGACCCAGCGCAATGCCTGGTCTTCGGTGATCGGGATGCCGGCTCGCTGGCCGGCGTACATTGCCTTGGCGGCCTCCTGGTTCAAGCGTTGGATACCGCTCGGGTCGTCGGAGTGGATGATCACGCGAACGCCCGCGGCCTGGTTCAAAGCGGCGTTCTCGTGGATGCCGTCCATCGCCTCTTCCTTGAACCCCCACCAGTCCGCCCACACCGACACCGCCGTACCCTCGCGCGCCAGCAGGTCGGCGATCTTGTACGACTCCACGGCGTGGTGGAACGACCGGATCTTGAAGCCGAACTCATGGCCCAGGTCGAGCATCTGCGCCATCTCATCGGCGCGGTAGCAGTGATTCTGGACCAGCATGTGGCCGCGCAGCACCTCGGCCAAAGATTCGAGCCTCAGGTCGCGGGCGGGCGGATCGCCCTGGTGAGTCTTGTTCCACTTGTCCCACTTCTCCCGGTACCCCTCCGCCTGGATGAATGCGGCACGGTATCCCGCCATATTGCCCATCCGGGTCGACGGCCCGCGGTTACGGTAGACCCGCTTGGGATTCTCACCACAGGCCATCTTCAGGCCGTACGGGGCGCCGGGGAACTTCATTTCCTGCACGGTCCGCGCTGGAATCAGCTTCAGCACGGCGCTGCGCCCGCCGATCAGGTTCGCCGACCCGGGAAGTGCTTGAATCGTGGTGATCCCACCGGCGATCGCCAGCGGGATCTGCGGGTCCTGCGGCCAGAACGAGTGCTCCGCCCAGACCTCGGCCGTTACAGGGTTCGTCGCCTCGTTGCCGTCCGATTCGGCGTCGGTTCCCGGCGCGGCGTACACGCCGAGGTGTGAGTGATCGTCGATGATCCCCGGCGTGACGAACTTGCCGGTGCCGTCGACGACCACGGCCTCCGCCGGCGCGACGACCGTCGCCCCGACCGCCACGATGCGGCCGTCGCGGAACAGAATGGAGCCATTCGCGATCTGCTGTCCGGCGGCCGTCATGATCGTCGCGTTTTTGACCAGTACCGGCGGATTGGCGTGCCGGTGATAGGTCGACGGGTACTGTGGCCGATTGACGCTCGTCGTTTCGGTCGCTGCGGCGAGTGCCGGCACGGTGGCCTGCGCCGCGGGGCGCGCCTGGCCGCTGGCGCAGGCGACGACGAGAGAAAGGGAAGCGGTGAATGCCCACCACGTGCGCTTCACGTGCTCTCCTTGCGCGAGGCTACTTGACCAGCTGGAATATGAACGGCGCTCCCACGAGCTCGATCTTGACGATGCGTCGCGGCGTGGCCCGGCTAACGTAGAACGTCGTCGGCACCTGGCCGCCGGTCACGTCGAGCTTGAACGCCGGGAAGCTGCCGGCCGGAACGACGACCGTGCCGCCGTCGGATACCTTGACCTGAATGATCTGGGGCAGCCCCTTGCCCGACTCGAACACGTTGAGATTGAACGTCTGGCCTTCGGCGAGGGGCAGTGCGGGAAAGACGACCGACAATGCGTTGTCGTCGTACGTGCCCGCAACGACGGTCGTGTCGATCTCGATCGTCTGCGGCGTGCCGCTCTGCTGCGCCGTCGTCGCTGTGCCCTTGACCCGTCCGGCGCCGTAGGTGAGGTGGATGCCCGTTGCCTGACCCTGGACGCTGCCCGTCTGATCCACGGCGGACACGGACAGGTCGGCCGGATTGAACCGCACCGTCGTATTCTGTTGCACGGTGCCTCCGGCGATGATGGTGCGCTCGGTATAGGTGACCGAGTCCGCGCCGGTTTGCAGCGCGCCGGTCATCGCGCCCATGACGTTGCCTTGCACCAGCACCTCGAAGCTGTCGGCGTGGCTCACGATTTGGGCTCGATCGAGATTCGGCGCCGCGGCCTTGGGGTGGAGGTCGGCGAGGGTGAGTGGCTTCCCGTCGACGTCCACCATACGCACCGGGGCGATCATCTTGAGCCGCTCGTACAACTGCTCGCCATCGCCGACGACGACGATGCTGAGTCCGTTGCGCCGGTAGGTGCGGGCCGCGGCGGCCCGGGCCTGGATCGGGGTAACCGCGGCAAGGCGCTCGCGATACAGGCGGACGTAATCGCTTCCCAGTCCCAGGAGCCGCGCATTGGCGACCGCCGCGGCGACCTGATCCGGGGTCTCGATCGTGAGAGGGAACGAGCCGATCAGGCGGCCTTTCGTATTGTTGAATTCGCTGTCGGGAATGAGCTCTGTCCGGATGCGATCGACCTGGTGCAGCATCTCTCGCAGCGCGCTATCCGCGACCTCGGTGCGCCCCTCGAAGGTCGCGTTCCAATCGCCCATACCGCGATGGCGCTCGAGGCTGGCGTACGAGCCGTAGGTCCAGCTCTTCTGCTCTCGGAGAATCAGGAAGAGGCGGGCATCCGCGCCACCACCGAGCGTCTGGGTGGCGAGGCGGGCGGCGTAGTACGATGGATCGGTCGGGCCGAACGTCGTGTTACCGAGCACGATATTCGCCTGGACCGAAGCCGGACGGTGTACGAGGAGAATGTCGGTCGCCTTCTTCGGCGTCGGCAGGGCGGGGGGCACGACCGCGGCCGGCGTGCCGGTCCAGCCGCCGAATGCCTTCGTCGCGAGCGCCCGGGCCTGTGCCAGCGTGGCGTCGCCCGCGATTACGAGCAGCGCCCCGCCCGGACGCAGCCGGCGCGCTGCGAAGCTCTTCACATCCTCCTGAGTGATCGCCTTATAGGACGACTCCGTCGGACTCCGTCCATACGGGTGGCGGCCGAAGATCGCTCGCCGGAAGAAGCGATCGGCCACATTGCTGGGCTGCGACAGGGCCAGCGCGAGTGAGGAAAGGGCCTGGGTACGTGCCAGCTCGAGTTCGTCCGTCGGAAATGTGGCGCGGCGCATGACATCGCCCAGCAGTTCGAAGGCGAGGTCGGCGTGATCACTCAGCACGCCGGCCGACACGGTCAGGTAATCGTCGCCCGAAGACGCGCTCAACGACCCACCCACGCCCTCGATCATCTCCGCGATCTGATCGGCGGTCCGGGAGGTGGTGCCTTTCGTGAGCAGCTGCGCCACGAGCTCCGAGGTCCCCTCCTTCCCTGGAGCGTCATAGAGGGCGCCGGCCGGGAAGCTGAGGTTCACGGACACGACCGGCTGCTCGTGGTTCTCGACGACGAGCAGCGTCATCCCGTTTGCCAGCGTCGCTTCCTGGAATGGCGGGAACCGTACCGGCGCCAGCGGAGCCGGCGGGGGAGGCGTGGGAGGAAACGAGTCCTGTGCGACCAGGCGGACGTCCGGCCGGGCGGTGAGCAGTAGCGCCACGCCGATCAGCGTCAGGCGGAGCGGCGTCATTGTCCACCTCCCGCCGGCTTCACGATCAGGATCACCGCATTCGATGAGTCGAGGTATTTCCCCGCGACTCGCCGGATGTCGTCGTTGGTCACGGCCATGAACTTGTCCAGGTCGGAGTCGATTTCGGCGAGGTTGTCGTGAAACATCGCATAGTGCTGCAGCTCCTCCGCCTTGCTCAACGCTGTCTCGCGATTCTGGATGAAACCGGCGCGGAATGTGTTCTTCGCCTTGGCCAGCTCCTCGGGCGTCACGCCGCTCACCCGCAGCGTGTCGACCTGGTCGGCGAGGAGGCTGTCGAGGTGGTCCACCCCGACGCCCTGATTGGCGATGCCGAAAACGAACATCGTGCCGGGTCCGCGGTGTATCCCCGCGCTCCCCGCTCCAGCCGCGAGGGCCGCCTTGGCACGCCGCACGATCGCGACGTTGAGCCGCGAGCTTTCTCCCTGACCGAGGATGATGTTCATCAGCTCGAGGGCGGGGGTATCGGCATCGTCGTGCGGCGGGACACGATAAAGCCGCACGACCGCGGGCAGATTGGCGTGCGAGTCGGCGAACTCCCGCCGGATCAATCCCGGATCGAGCTTGTAGTCGCACGTCACGGCGGGCGGTGGGGCGTGTCGCGGGATGTCCGCGTAGTACTGATTGATCAGACGGCGCAGCTCCGTGGGGTTGAAATCTCCCACGACTGCGAGCCGGGCGTTGTTCGGCGCGTAGTACGTATCGAAGAAGGCCTGCACATCGGGAAGCTTGGCGGCGTTCAGATCGGCCATGTCGCCGATCGTCGAGTGAGCGTAGGCGAAGCAGGCCGTACTGTCATAGGGCAGGGTGAGCCCGTCGACGAATGCCCGGCTGTACGGCTGGTTGTCCACTCGCAGCCGCCGCTCTTCCTTCACCGTCTCGCGCTGGTTGTCGAAGTTTTCCTGTGTGATCGCGAGTGAGCGCATCCGGTCCGCCTCGAGCCACAGCACGAGGTTGAGCCGATTGGAGGGGACCACGTCGTAGTAGTTGGTGCGATCCTCCTGCGTGCTTCCGTTCTCCTCGCCCCCCGCTCGCTCCACGAGCTGAAAGTGCTCGGTCTTCTTCACGTGCGCCGAGCCCTGGAACATCATATGCTCGAAGAGGTGGGCGAAGCCCGATCGGCCGATGCGCTCGTTGCGCGAACCGGTGTTGTACCACACGTCGACCGCCACCACCGGCGTCGAGTGGTCTTCCGAGGTGATGACCTGCAGACCGTTGGCGAGCGAGAACGTGTCGTAGCTGATGCGGCCGGCCTGGCCGGTGAGGGGGGGCGCGACGGCCGACACCCCGCCCACGGCGAGGGCGGTGAGGAGGTACAGACGCATGCGGGTGACTCCGGACGTGAGAGGGGTCTGCCCCAGAGGGGCTGCTACGGCGCCGGAAACAGCGCCAGAGCGTTGGTCTCGAGAATGGCGCGGCGTTGGGCGTCGCTCAAGGGCAGTGTCAGAAACTGGTCGATGTTCCCCCGGAGGTCTCTCACTCCGGGACTGGGCCAATCGGTTCCCCACAACACACGGTCCCCGATCTCCGTCAGCCGGGGAAAGTAGTCCAGCAACTTGAGCGGCGGAATGCCGGAGACGTCGAGCCTGACACGACGATGACGTCGCAGAATGAAGAAGGCTTCTTCCATGTAGAGCGGCCGTCCCCCGTGTGCCATGACGAGCGGCAGATCGGGGAAGTCGATCGCGATGTCGTCCAGCTCCAGCGGATTGCCCCACTTGGAGCGAGCGCCCGGAAAGATCGACGTTCCCGTATGGACCAGCACCGGCAGGCCGCGCTCTTCGCAGCGCCGGTAGATCCCGGCGAGAGCGTCGAGACCCTGGGTGTAGGCATTGGCCGGGAATGCCTGGTGGTTGGGATGAATCTTGAGCATGCGGATCCCGAGATCCACCAGCCGGTCCACGTCGCCCGCCGGATCAGTGCTGAAGCGGGGGTGCACGCCGCCGTAGGGGAGGAGCCGCTCGGGGTTGGTACTGGCGTAGCGCGCCGCGAAGTCGTTGGTCGAAGCGGTGAACCCCATGATGTCGGGGCTCGGATAATTGACCAGCCCGACTCGCCACACCCCGGCCCGGTCCATGACCTCGAGCAGCGCCTTCGGATCGTCCATCAGGGAGAGCAGGAAGTCCCAGTGGTCCTCCTTGCCAGCGCGCATGACCGCCTGTACGTGCGGCTTCAAATCCCGCCACGGCTGGATATGGATATGGACGTCGGTGATGCGGTACGGCGCGGCAGGCGCGGTCACCCGTCGCCCCACGTGTAGAACCCCTTCCCGGTCTTCTGGCCGAGCTCGCCCCGCGCCACCTTGTCCTTGAGGATCTGTGGCGGCGCGTAATGCGGCATGCGCAGCTGCTGGTACAGGTACTCCGCGATGGCGAGTCGCACGTCGAGTCCGACGAGGTCCGAGAGCTTGAGCGGCCCCATCGGATGGTTGTAGCCCAGCTCCATTGCTTTGTCGATGTCCTCGGCCGACGCGACGCCCTGCTCGAGCATCCGCATCGCCTCGGCGCCGAGCGCCACGCCGAGGCGCGACGTCGCAAAGCCCGGGAAATCCCTCACCACGATGGGTGTCTTGCCGAGCCGTCGTGCGAGCGCGACCGCCGAGTCGACCGTGGCGTCGGCGGTGCGCACTCCG
>JAWOLH010000062.1:0-4447 GCA_033853695.1 Gemmatimonadales bacterium
GCGGAGGCGGGAGCAACGCCGAACGCCAGCGCCGCCACCGCCATGGCCGCCGGCAGGAACAATGGTTTCATGGGACGCGAATCTCCTGACGACGCAGGTATCACGAGCCTCCAAACTGCGCCCTGCCGGAACGACTCACAAGCAGGAACGCACTCTTCAATCTGGAACTTCTCTCGCCACCCCGTGCAATTCAATTGCCCGGGTCTCGTAAACTCAGAAGGCTCCGGGCGTAGAACTCTGGCCACGGATCGTGCACGTGACCGGCGGAGTATTCGCGATCCCACTGCCGCAACAGGTCCGCGATTTCCGGCACCGAGAACGACCGCCCCACCAGGGCCGGGAGGCGCGGCGCCAGAGACTCGGCGTACCAGGTGGGCCACTCGGGATCGTCGCCGGCGGTCGCTGCGAACGCGCGGTGGTGAAACGCGCCCGTTTCCCGAAACAGATCCGCCAGCCGCCCGACGGTGGCGGAGGTCACGGACGCGCCGGTGAATGCCGATCCACCAGCCGGACGCGGATGGCGGACACCATCCAGGCGCACAGCAGAACGACGACGGCATTCGCCACGGCGAGGATCGTGACGCTGAGGAGCATCGGGGGCTTGAAACTCGGTCGGTGGATGCCGCAGCACAAGTCCAGCGTGTCGAGCAGGGCGATCCCCGGGAGATGTGTCGTGAGCACCAGGGGAACCGTTCGATAGAGGGGCGGGATCGTCGACAGCAGGGCGAGCACCGCAAGCGGCAGCTCGATCGCCACCGTCCAGATCGCGGCCCGTCGCAGGCTGTCCATAACCCGTATCGCTAGACGGGTGTGCGCTCCGGTCGCTCGGGCAGGCTCGCGGGCGGTCGTCCCTGCACCAGGCGCCGCTCGACGAAATCGACCCGGTCCTCGAGCTCGGCCATCCGACTGCCCAGCTCGGCCTCGAGCCGGGCCTGCTCCTCGCGCAGCGTGTCGATGACCGGATTCGATTGAGGCCTGTAGGCTGCGCGGAGGCGGAACCACAGCCAAATGCCGGTCATCCCGGTCCCGGCGATCAGCAGAAAAGCAATGACGGCCTTCAAGAACGCGATGTCAGATTGGTCCATGAGCACCTCAGGAGACGAGAATCTCTGCTCTGGAGCTCCCAACGGACCGGCAACGGGCCGGTTTCAGTACGCTGGCAGCCCTGTCGCTCGGGGTCAAGATGGGCCACATTCCGCCACTCCCAACACCGCCGAGGTAGGCCTGCCATGACCCCGCGTCGGTTACTCCCGCTGCTGGCAACGCTCGTCCCGCTCGCCGCCGTCCGTCCGACCGATTCGGCCTGGCGGCTCGTCGAGACGACCGACGACCTCACGGGTGCCACCGACCGCCGCCTCATCTTGCGCGCGGACAACTGGTCCGCCGCCGTCCCCCGCAACGGCTCCACCAATGCCACGCTCGTGGTGGCGTGCGGCGACCGGCTCCCCGGCGCCGACGGGAAGAGCCTGTTGTTCTTCGCGGGACAGGCGCTCGAACCATTCGGCAACGAGCTCGCCTACGCCGAGTTGCGCTTCGACGATCAGCCCCCCATCAAGACCTACCTCACGATCCTCGAGGTGGGAGAGGTCCGCCGCGACCGCCAGGTGGCGTTCCTCGGAACCGACCAGAGCCCCTACTTCTCGCCGACGCTCCTTGCACGGCTGATGGACGCCGAGCGTCTTTCGGTGACCTTTCGCGCCTACGGTGAGGCGCGCGCGGTGTCGTTTCACCTCGCCGGGCTGCGCGAGGCGCTCCCTCAGCTGCAGAAGTGTCACTGGCCCGGGTAGGCGCGGGCGGCACGACTTTCGCTCCACTGGCGGGCGACTCTCAGCGTCGGGAATTTCCTGACGTGAGGCCGGGAGGGTGTCGGTGAGGGCACTGCTCGCCGCGATCGCGGATTCGGCTCAAGTCGGCGCGGGCGACAAGCTGACCGTGCAGGGCGTCTTCGACACCGTCTTCGCCGAGATGTTTCCGGCCGTGCACGCCAAGATGGTGTTGGTGGTTCGCCTGCAGCTCGGGCCGGCCGACGCCGATCGCGAGCACGCCGTCCGCATCCGCCTCGTCGATACTCGAGGCCGCCGTCTCTTCGAGCAGCGCACGCGCACGCAGATCGGGCGCATCGCCCCGGGCGAGCTACCCAGCACCAACCTCATCTATCAGCTCAACAACACGACCTTTTACGGACCGGGACGGTATCGCTTCCTGGTGGACGCCGGCGAGACCCACGTGCACATCCCCCTGCGCGTCGTGGCACGCGAGATATGAGCGGCAAAGAACGCGTTGCGACCGCGCAGGCGATGCTCGTCGAGCTGTCGCGACCCGACCGCACTACCGGGGGGATCGAGGTCGCCTCGCTCCTGGAAGCGTGGGGATTCGTCCGCGGCGAGCGGCTCGACGGTGACGACCCGGAAACCGCGCTGTTCTACGTGCATCCCGAGCACCGCTTTCTGCATATGTCGATCCCGATCGGCGGGCCCCTCCCTCGCTACGTCGTGGACTATGCCGCCCATCTGATCCGGTCGCTCGACTCGGCCGGGCTGAACCACGCGACGGATGCGTAACCCGGTGTCGCGATCGCTGCCGTTCTATCACGTCCGCCTGCACTGGCCCCCGTCGCGGCCCGACGGCACCGAATGGTGGCTCGCGACGTTCGAAGAGCTGCCGGGCTGCATGGTGCAGGGCCGATCGATGAGTGAGGCGGAAGCGCGGTTGTGGCGCATCCTCCCCGGGTACCTGAAGGAAATTCGCCGCAACGGGCAGCCGGTCCCGAAGCCGCTCGAGACAGCAGCGCCGTCGATCGAAGGCATCAGCGTCGTCATGGTGCCGGGCGGCGTGCAATCGCGCCCCGCGGATCCGGGCGCCACCGCCCCGATGGCGCCTGGCGGAGAGCTGCGCTCCGCCGCTGCCCGCGCCGATGCATCGCTGCTCGGCTCGTAGGCCGAGCCCCTTCACACGCGATCGAGCAGCGACCGCACCCGACGAAACACTGCGTGCCACATCGACCGCGTGAGCTTCCCCGTGTTCGTGTTCTGTCGACTGGGGTGGTAGGAAGCCACGAGGTACGTCCCATCGGGCAGCCGCGTGACCGCGCCGTGGGCGAACCGTGGACGGCTCGCCGCAGGCAACCGCGCACGCCACCCCGACGCCTCGAGAAAGGCGTCGTGCCCGACCCGTCCGAGAGCGAGCACCACGCGCCGCCGTCTGAGCAGCTCGAGCTCGTGCGCGAGGTAAGGACGGCAGGTAGCGAGCTCGCGCGCCGTCGGCTTGTTGCCAGGAGGCGCGCAGCGGGCGGCCGCGGTGATCCAGCAATCGTGCAGCGTGAGGCCGTCCGTGCGGCTGGTGGCGGTGGGTTGATTGGCGAAGCCGAAGCGGTGCAGCGCGGCGTACAGCCAGTCGCCGCTCGCGTCCCCGGTGAACATGCGGCCGGTGCGGTTCGACCCGTGTGCGCCCGGAGCGAGACCGACGATGACGAGCCGGGCGCGCGGGTCCCCGAACGCCGGAACGGGCCGTCCCCAGTACGTCTCGCCCGCGTAGGCGCGGCGCCTGTCCCGTGCGATGCGCCGCCGGTAGGCGACGAGTCGCGGACAGCGCCTGCATCGCGTCACGCGATGCTCCAGCACCGTGAGCGCCCGGCTGCTCACTGCTCGGCGGACCGTTGCACCAACACCCGCGCCTTGTTCCCCAACGGCAGGTAGCGGTAGAAGAAGTACTTCACCGGGTTCACGGCGTAGGTCTCCCAGTGCGCCAGCTCGAGCCCCGCCTGCGCCGCCGCGAACGCGAACGACGCCCGGCAGAACTCCTGTACGTGACCCGGGACGTAATCGGGGCGGTAGCGATGCCGGTGCACATGCCAGCGCCGCAACCCACGGCGCAGTCTCGCGTCCAGGGCATCGATGTTGGGAAACTCGAGGACGCCGATACCGCCGGGAGCGACCAGCTCGCGGATTTTGCGCAGCGCTCCCACCGGATCGGGGAGATGCTCGAGCACATGGGTCAGGAGCACGACATCCCAGCTCCCCGGCGCGTCCCGGAAGCTCTCGATGCCGGACACTTCTACATCGAGGCCCAAAGTCTCGCGCACCAGCGCGACCTGCTCGGGGAACAGCTCGACGCCGTGCACCTCCCATCCGTCCTTGCGCGCCAGGTGCAACACGACGCCGTCGCCGCACCCCAGATCGAGCATCCGGCCCGGAGGTCGGCGGTAGCGTCGAATGAAGGCGTAGGTCTGGCGATGTCCGCGATTTTGTCGCGTCGGCCGGTCGGGGTCGATCGTCGACATGACGTACTTATCCTGGTTGACCCCGGTGCGCGTGTCGTACAGCACCAGTTTGCAGCGCCGGCAGCGATAGAAGCGGAACTGATCGTGGTCGCCCTGGGTGTAGAACAACGCCAGGGCCCGCTCACCGCAGAGTTTGCAGTCCATGGACATGGTGTACCCTAGCGTTCT
>JAWOLH010000063.1:0-43301 GCA_033853695.1 Gemmatimonadales bacterium
CGTGATGCGCGTAGCAGGTGACAGCGAAGTAGTTGTAACGTAAAGCGGAGGGCAGAGGACTCGAACCTCTAAGGGCTTTCACCCGCCGGTTTTCAAGACCGGTGCCTTACCATTCGGCCAGCCCTCCAAGTGGTGTTAATCTAACGGACTAGCCGACTCGGGCGGCTCCGTCACCCCTCTGCGTCTTGCCGAATGTTTTCCATAGCGAATCGCTTCGCCCATGATGACACCTCCGAAGCCGGTACGGCGGAAGTCGCGCGCTCTCGCCGGGTGCGGAATGCTGGAGGCCGGTTCTGGATGGCTCACCCGTATCGCTGGCAACCAAGCTTCATGGAAATACGGAACGCACCGGCCGAGCCGAATCTGAGGGTTCCGGACTGCCGAAGGCGGGTCACGCCCGCGCCCGTGATGGCTAGTCGCTGGCGTAGTCGTTTGGCGGGTGGCACTGTTGTAGCCGTGCGGATACTGCTTCGTCTCGTCGCCCTTTCGATCGTCGGTACCTGGCTGGTCGCTCCGTTGGCTGCCCAATGCCCCGATGGCTCCCCGCCACCCTGCGGTCGAGCGGCAGCGCGACCATTGCCGCCCGCGGCGAATAGCGTCGCTGTCTTGTATTTCCAGGCCGGCGACACCGCGGACGTCTACCTCGCCAATGGTCTCACCGAAGACATCGCGACACTCCTGGGCGATGCGGCAAACGTCCAAGTGAAGTCACCAGGCGTAGTGCGACACGCACAACGGGCCACGCCACAGGACCTCGCCGCCATCGCCCGTGCCCTGGGAGTGCGTTACCTGGTGGATGGCACGGTCCGGCGCACCGAGGGGCAGCTCCGCATCACCGCGCGGCTCGTGGTGGCCGGGACGGCGGTGTCGAAATGGGGGCAGATCTATGACCGCGCCCCGGAAGAGCTGCTCGCGTTGCCGTCGGTGATCGCTCGCGAGGTCGCGACGCGAGTGGCTGGCACGGGTGCGGCGCCGGCGGGACCATTCGGCCCGTTGCGCACCCGCAGCCCTGCGGCCTACGACCACTTTCTCCGGGGCAACTTCCTGCTCGGACGACGCATGCCGGAATTCACGGCCCAGGCGATCGGCGAATACCGAGAAGCCGAGAGACTCGATAGCACCTTCACGGCAGCCATCGGGCGAGCGGCGTACGCGTATGCAATCGCCCGCTCCAATTACTACCGGTTACCAGACACACCCATTGAGAGCTTGGTGGTTCGCGGACTTAGCCTGGTAGACCGTGCACTCCACCAGGACTCGACCTCGTCGGACGTGTGGATGGCGCGCGGCTATCTCCTGGCATTTGCGTATCCGCGCACGATGGACAGCTCGCTTGACGCGTTCCAGCGCGCCATTACCCTCGATCCGAAGAATGCTGAAGCGCACCACCAATACGGACAGGTCCTCGCCTGGCTTGGGCGCCTCGGTGATGCGGACCGGGAGTATCATCAGGCGCTCGCCCTCGATCCGAGTCGGATGACGTCCTACAACGACCTGGCTTACGCCGTGCACTATCGCGATACGGCACTCGCTGTCGCTCTCGCAGACAGCGCCGTGACTCTCGACCCCATGTCCCGCCGTACCCGCGCTTCGGCTCGGCTTGTTGCCGGAGACATCCAGGGAGCCCTCGAGGATGCTGAGCTGGCAAACCGGTTGCGGCCGCGGAACATCGTGACGGAGAACACTCTAGCCGTCGTCCTCGCCCGAGCAGGCAATGTTGACAGCGCTCGGGCCCTCATCGCGCACTGGCCCGGGCGGACGGATAACTATATGGCCATGGCCGCGCTCGTCGCGGTAGGAGACACGGCGGCCGCGTTGGACCGGTTCGAGCGCGCGCAGCCAGATCCATCATACTGGGCCTATTTGCACAGGCCTGAATTCGATGCCTTACATGGCAATCCGCGCTACGAGCGGCTTTTGGCGGCGCTGCGGCCATCGGGAGCGGTTGGGCCATGAACCATTAAAGTCCGCAGCGACGAGATCAATCACCGCGCTGTGATCCCACAAAACGGCGTGGCCTGTGCATCCAACACCATCGCTGAACCCGACCGACCGCAGCGGATGGAGCGATTCTACCGCCCGCTATTGAGTGCGCAGCCCTGCCGCAGGGTGACGGAACAGCCTTCGAGTTTTGAACAGGGCGACCGTTGGCACCGCGGACGCGGCCGAGGCCGTCGGCGGATCGATCGTGAGCGTGTACGCGCCCGTCGCGCCGACGGTAGCCGTCGATGGCAGAATGGAGAGCTGCTCGGCACCGCTCGACGAGTTCGTGTAGCTGAGACGGGCATTTGTGCCGCCGCCACTGTTGTCATCGGAGATGACGCTGCCGGATGTCGAATGGAGGAAGAGCTCGGCATCGAAGGCGGTCGAGGTCTCCGTGATCGTCGCCGTCTGGCCCGGCACGAGCACCATCTCGAACCTGTCGTAGTAGTAGGGGCCGGTGACGTCGACGCAGTCGGTCGGCTTCAGCGCCTGCTGGGTGACGATGCCGCGCGTCACCCAAATGTCGTCGAGGCAGCTGTCCGCATATACCGGGACAGCGGTTGTGGTGAGCGTATACGTACCTGCCGCCCCGATATTGAAGGACGCCGCGGCGATTCCATATGCGCCAGCGGCTGCGATCATCTTGAGAAACGAATTCGTCACGCCCCTTCCCGGAACGCTGTCGAGGTTGTAAGCGCCACCGAGCGCGAAGTGCTCGTCGACCAGCTCGAGGGCCGCGTCGAACGAGTCAGAGGCCAGCGACACTGTAAACGCCTGCGAGCCCGAGAGTATCAAGGCGTAGGCGTCGAAAGGCCCGCCACCCACGAACGTGCAGCTGCTCGCGTTCAATGTACTGGACGTCGTTTGCCCGAGCCCGAAGGACTCGACCCGGCCCTTCGCCGAAAATGAGGCGGCGGGCAAAGCGCCGACGCTCGCCTGCACCGCAACCGGCGACAGCGCCAGCCCCAGGTTGAGCTGCACGCGTGATCTCCCCGCCGCGTCGGTCGTACGGACGGCGCTCGAGAGTGTCGCGGAGCCACCCGTGACCTGCCACGTCACCGGTACGCCGCCGAGTGGTCTGTCGTCGCTCCCCGTTAGAGTGACCTCGAGCGAATCGGGGAGCGGATTCAGCACACAGCCGGTCTGCAAGTTGCCGCCCGTGATGGTCAACGCCTTTGGGGAAATCGGGCCGGTCGATCCGCCGTTGCATCCGTACAATGCCCACAGAGCGGCAACGACGCCGAGGGCGCGCGGATGCGCGGCGTTCATGCGGACCTCCCGACGGCGTCTCGATGCATCGGGGGGAATGTGCTTCGACTCCGCCAGCGATGCCAGAGACTACGTGGGCATCAGTGTGTGGCCGGCGTCGGCGGATTCAGCGCCCTCTGAATCGCGAGGCGCACGAACACTCGTGACTCCTTCGGCAACGCCGCGGCAAGCGCGGCACGGGCGCTTGCGCCGCCCACCTTGGCGGCGTCCCGCACCGCGGCTTGCGCGAACAATGGATCGGGATCCGCGACCAGCCGCAGCGCCACCCGCGACGCCCGGGCGCTGTCGCCCGTCGCCGCCAGGGCATCGAGCGCCGCGGTGCGCAGGTTCCGGTCTTCGCTCGGCGCCGTGAGCCGCTCCAGCGCATCCTCTGTTTTCGTGTCACGGCTCCTGCCGAGGAAGGTGACGGCGGCGAAGCGGATCCCCAGCGGTTCGTCGGGTTGCGCCGCCTTCACGAGGAGATCGAGGGACTCGCCGAGCTGCAGGCGGCCCAGCGTCCCGAGCGCCACCTGCTTCACCTGGTTGTTCGGATCGGTCGCGAAGAGTCCCGGCGCGAGCGCCGCGGCCGTCGATGGATCGAGGACGCGGAGCGTGGCGAGCGCCGTGGCGCGCGTCGGGCCGTCCGCGTCCTTCAGCGCGGCGAGGACCACGGCGTGCGTCGCGTCGTTCGAGTCGTGCATCATCGACGCCAGCGCCTCCTGGCGCAGCGTCGCCTCGTACTCGTTCAACACGACGAAGCGCCGCGCCTCGGCGGCGGTCGAATCGTGCTCGCCCGCGAGCTGCTGCAGCGCCCAGCGCCGCCCGCGGACGTCGAGATCGTGCTTCGCCATCAGCGCGAGCTCGGCTCCCGTAAGATCCCCCTGGACCGTGCCGAGAAGCCACCCCCCCTCGTCGAAGCGGAACGACAGCGGCTCGGAGGGCAGGGGAATGGCGAACGTCTCGCTCTGCTTCGACACCATGATCTCGTGCCGCACGACGGAGTCCTGCGTGATCACGCGGATCGTCGCCGGGAACCGGAACAGCGGGTGGATCGAATCGATGGGCTGCGTCTCCTCCACGGCGACATGGAGCGTCTTCGTGGGGGCATCCCAATGCCGTGAGAACTTCACCTGCGGGTAGCCGATGCCGTAGGCCCACTGGTCGAAGAACCAGTCGAGGTCGCAGTTGCACGTCTTCTCCATCGCCACGGCATAGTCGGCGGTGGTCACCGGCTTGTAGGCGTTGTCCACCAGGAACCGGTGCATTCCGGCCCAGAACACCGAGTCGCCGAGCAGGCGGCGCAGCTGATGGGCGACCTGCGCTCCCTTGGGGTAGACGTGGCCGCTGAAGAACAGGGCGATCGGATCGGTGCCCTGGTACTTCCCCCACACCAGCGCGCGCACCTCGTTCTTGTCGGCGTCCATGGCGAACTGCTGCTGGTCGCCCCACTCGAGGGCGGCCGCATCCCAGCCGCGCGTCTTCTCGTTCTGCACCGACTCCATGTAGGTGGTGATGCCCTCGTTGAGCCAGATGTCCGCCCAATCGGCGGTGGTCGTAAGATCGCCGAACCACTGGTGCGCCAGCTCGTGGGCCACGAGGGCGCGCGCGTCCGCTTCGGGCATGCTCCCGGCCGGGGTCAAGGCGAGATCGGTCTGCGTCGTCGCCGAGACGTTCTCCATCCCGCCGTAGGTGAAATCGGGGATGATCGACTGGTCGTACTTCGCCCACTGGAACGGCACGCCGAGCACCTGTGAGTACAGCTCGATCATCGCCGGCGTCTCGCCGAAGGAGCGCCAGGCGGCGTTCACGGTGTCGGGGTAGGTCCAGTACTCGACCGGGCGGCCGCGCCACTCGTCCCGCAGCACCACGAAGGGGCCGATCACGACCGAGTAGAGGTAGGTCGACGCCGGCTTCTCCTGGGCCCAATGCCAGACGCGCTGCCTTCCACCGGGAGCGGGGGAGACGTCCACGAGGTGGCCGTTCGACAGGACGACCAGCCCCGAGTCGGCGGTGACGAAGAAGTCCCAGGTCGTCTTGTCGTTCGAGAAGTCGTAGGTGGGAATCCAGGCGCGCGTCTCGGTCGCTTCGCCCTGACTCCAGATCACGTTGCGGCGCGGCACGAAATACAGGCCGCGCTCGGGAAACCCATGATAGGTGAGGGTGAACTCGACGGTATCGCCCACCGTCGCACGCCGGCCGAGGCGCACCGTGACGTGGCTCGTGTCGAAGACGAACTTGAGCGCGCGGCCTTGCCGATCGGTCGCCTTGTCGATCGTCAGGTTCTCCGCCTCGAGTCGCACCGTGTCGGTCGCCGCGGTGATCGCGACCCGCGTCGTCACCGCCCCCAGCAGCTCGCGTTTCGGGGGATCGAAGCGGATGCGCATCGTTTGGTGCAGCAGGTCGAAGCGGCGGGGCTCCTGGGGCCACACGCGCGGTGGGACGTAGGCGCCCACGATGCCCGTGGGGCGCTGGGCCGCGAGCGGCGCGGCGCCGAGGGCCAGCACGGCGAGCCAGACGAAGCGGGACTGCATCGTTGCCTCCCTGGTGAAGCGGTTACGGGGACGACGGCGTCACCGGTTCGACGGCGGAGCCTGCGGCGCGGGTTGCGGCGGCTGCGGTGCCGGCTGCGGTGCCGCCTGCGGCGTGATACTCGCGCGGAATTCCCTGCTGTTCTTCGTGATCGAGTCGGCGATCGCGACCGCGCGCGTGGCACCCTGCGGGTCGCTCTTCTGCAGCGTCTGCGCCAGGACCTCGTAGATCAACCCGTACGTCACGAGAATGCCTTCCGAGGGCCGGTCGACCCAGCCGCGCGGCCGCGCGCGCGCGGCGGCGGCGTAGTGGTAGACATCGAACCCCAGCGCCTTGGAGCGCGCGACGTTGACGAAGCCGAAGCCGGCGAGCCCCTGGATGCTGTCGCTCTGCACGAGCGGCGTCTGCCGCAGCGCGCGCGCGAAGCCGTCGCCCTCGAGCCAGGGGGTGAGGCCGAAATCGTCGGCGTACGTACCGACCGTCCGGGAAAAGTAGATCGGTCGCTTCCCCAGCTGGTCGCGGATCGCCCCCAGGACGACGACGTCGGCGCGCTCGAGGTACCCCTGGCCGTTGCCAAGCGGATGCACCTGGTCGGGGTCGAGGGTGACCTGGACGTTCCCGAAGGTAAGCACCGACTTCTTGTCGAGCGGATAGTAGAGTTGCATGCTGTCGAGCTGCAGGTCGGAGAAGCTCAGCACCTTGCCCTCCGGCTTGGGCCAGGTGCGGTTGCGATAGATCGCGGGACCATTGGCGGCGTCGTACGTTTCGACCGGCCTGCGTTGCATCTGGCGCAGGTACCAGTCGGTGTTGGCGAGGGACAGGTTGATGATGACTACGTCGCGCCGGATGCCTTCCACTTCCTGGGCGTACCACAGCGGGAAGGTGTCGTTGTCGCCGGCCGTGACGAGGATCCCGTACGGCTCGACCGAATTGAGGAGGTCGACGGCGAAGTCGCGCGCCAGCGTCTCGTGTGCCCGGCTCGCCGTCAGGTGGTTCGAGTAGAGGGGGATCACGGCCAGTACGAGCACCGGCGAGGCGAGGGCCCAGCGTCGCGACTCGTTCTCGAAGCGATCCCGCAGCCCGTCCGACACCCACTCCATCAGCGTTGCGAGCCCGAGCCCCACCCAGATCCCCCAGAGCGCGAACGAGCAGATGAAGAAATAGTCGCGCTCACGCACCTCACGGGCCACCTGCTCGGGGCCGACGTACTGCGAAAAGCCGGTCTTGAAGTTGAGGTAGAAGGTCAGGAGGATGGTGAGGAAGAACATCAACACGATCATCCCGAGCGCCTGACGGCGGTCCGCCTTCCAGTGGCGGTGCGCACCGAGCAGGCCGAGGAACGCGAACAACACGGCGAACCCGCGCCGCGTCCCATCGGCCAGGTCGCGACCGAACTGCCAGCCGAAGTACTGCACGTAGTTCAGGATCTGCTGCGCGAACAGGAGCAGCGACCGGCCGGGGTTCCCCGGCCCTTCGGGATAGCGCGGATCGGAGAAGATCGACGGTTTGCCGTACTGCTTGCGCTGCAGAACGTCGAGGAACGCTTGCCAGGTGGTCGGCTCCCCCTCGTTGATCGCGGGATAATGGTGCGCCCGGATCGGGAGGAACACGAACACCGAGAGTCCGACGACCAGGACCCCGAAGAGCGCGAGCGTGAACCGCCAGTGGCCGGTGAAGCCCGACACGGCGAGGACGATGAGGAACCCTGCCGCCGCGGCGTAGATCAGCGCGTTGCTCTCCATGCCGAGCGTCACCAGCATCGCCAGCACCGAGCTGTACGCCAGCCAGAGCATCCACTCCGTGGTGCGCCCCTCGTCGCTCGACGCGCGACGATTCAGCAGCGGCGGAAAGAGCAGGACCAGCGGCACGGCGCCCGCCAGCACCCCCATCATGTGGTTCGTGGAGGTCAGCGCCAGCAGGTACATGATCAGCAGCAGGTAGTGATCGTGCGCGGCGCCCGGCTCCTGATCGTCCCACCGCACGATGAACCAGAGAATCAACGCGATCGAGAGCAGGCTCAGCGTGTACACCTTCTCGTTCACGACCGACTGATTCCACACCGTGAACGCCGTCGCGCTCACCAGCGTCCCGGCGAGCGCCGCGAGGCGGCGCGGCAGCCGGACGGGAACGATGGAGCGGAGGAAGCGCTCCCCGACCAGGAACCAGCACGCCGCGGCGATGGCGCTCGTCGTCGCGGCGAACAGGTTGATGCGCGTCGCGTACGCCGCGACCAGGGGCAACATCCCCCACACGTGCGCCAGCATCGTGAACAGCGGGTTGCCGGGGGGGTGCGGGATACCGAGCACCTTGGCGGCCGCGATGTACTCCGACGTATCCCAGAACTGGGTCGTCGGCGCCAGCGTCACCACGTAGAGCGCGAGGGTCCCGATGAAGACGAAGAGGGCCCAGAGATACGGTGGGCGTTCCTGCGTCGCAGTTGTCGCGTCGGTCATGTCGAAATCGGTTGAGGTTAGTGCCGGAACTGCCGCATCCCGGTGCAGATCATGGCGAGCCCATGTGCATCGGCGGCCCCCTGAACCTCGGCGTCGCGTACGGACCCGCCGGGTTGAATGATCGCCGTAACGCCGGCGCGGGCGGCTTCCAGTACGCCGTCGGCGAAGGGGAAGAACGCGTCGCTCGCCAGCACCGCGCCCTTCGGGTCGTGCCCCGCCGCTTGCGCCTTGTGAATCGCGAGGAACGACGCGTCCACCCGCGACATCTGGCCCGCCCCGATCCCGATCGCCGCCGCGCTCCGGGCCAGGAGGATCGCGTTCGACTTGACGCTCCCCACCGCAGCCCAGGCGAAGCGCAGGTCATCCCATTCAGATGCGGTCGGAGACCGCTGCGTCACGACCTTCCAGTCCGTTTCCCTGAGCACGTCGGCGGGACGCGGCCGCTCCTGGGCGAGGAAGCCACCCCGCACCCGCTTGAAGTCGAGGGAGGGGCGGCCATCGGGGAGGGGAAGCTCCACGACGCGCAGGTTCTTCTTCCTGGAATAGACGGCGAGCGCCTCGTCGCTGACCTTCGGGGCGACGACGACCTCGACGAACAGATCGGCCATCGCTTCCGCCGCCGCACCATCGACCGGGGTGTTGAACGCGATCACGGAGCCGAACGCGGACGTCGGGTCGGCCGCGAGCGCGCGCGTAAAGGCGTCGCCGCATGAACGCCCGAGCGCGATGCCGCAGGGCGTGGTGTGCTTGATGATCGCGCAGGCCGTGCGCTCCGTCCACGCCGACACCGCCTGCACCGCGGCGTCCACATCGAGGAGGTTGTTGAACGACAGCTCCTTGCCGTGCAGCTGGCGCAGCTCCCGCATCCCGGGCTCCCGGGTGACGTAGAGCGCGGCGTGCTGTTGCGGATTCTCTCCGTAGCGCAGCGGCTGGGCGCGATCGAGCACCAGGGCGAGACGGGGCGGCAGCTCCTCCTCGCTGCGCGACAGATAGTCGGTGATCGCGGCGTCGTACGCCGCCGTATGCGCGAACACTTTGGCGGCAAGGGCGCGGCGACGCTCCGCGGCCACGGAGCCGGCGCGCAGATCGGCGAGGACCGATTCGTAGTCCGTAGGATCGACGATCACGATCACGTCGGCGTGATTCTTGGCCGCCGAGCGCAGCATCGAGGGCCCGCCGATGTCGATCTGCTCGATCACCTCGTGATCGGCGACGCCGGGACGGGCAGCGGTCTCCTGGAAGGGATACAAGTTGACGGCGACGAGGTCGATCGGTGTGATGGCGTGCTGCGCCAGCGCCGCTCGGTCTCCGGGGTGGTTGCGCCGCGCCAGGAGGCCGCCGTGCACCTTGGGGTGCAGCGTCTTCACCCGGCCGTCCATCATCTCGGGGAACCCGGTGACCTGCTCGATCGGGATCACCGGAACCTGCTCCCTGCGGAGTGCCTCCGCGGTGCCGCCGGTGGAGACGATCTCCCAGCCCAACGTGCAGAGCCCCCGGGCGAAGGCGGCGAGGCCCCGCTTGTCCGACACCGACAGCAGTGCTCTCACCAGCCCTCGGCGACCGCGCGGACCAGATCGCCCAGGCTCACCAGGTCCTTGAGGTCGATCACTTCGGCCGGGGAGTGCGAGTAGCGTAGCGGCCAGGCGAGCGGGACGTCGACCACGCCGTACGGCACGAACATCGAGCCATCGTTGCCGCCGTTGGTGGTGCCATACTGCAGGCTCACGCCACGGGCGCGCGCGACACGCAACAGCGTGTCGAGCTGCGCCAGTGGTGTCACCGACGAATTGTCGAGTGCGCGCGCGACGGCGCCGCGCCCCAGCTGCGCGACGGCGAAGTTGGACGGCTCGAGCGGTGAGTCGGCGGAGACGAACGTGTCCACGGCATGCACGCGGGCGGTCGACGTTCCGAGAGCGGCCGCCGCCGCCTTGGCGCCCTCGAGCCCGATCTCCTCCCGCGTGCTGAAGATAAAGATGACGGCGTGACGCAGCTTCGCGCGGTCGAGGTGGCGCAACGCCAGGACGAAAGCGGCGTCGCCCACGCGGTCGTCGAATGACCGGCCGGTGCCCCGTGTCCCCGCGAGCCGGACGTACTGCTTCGGCATCGTCACCGTTTGACCGGGGGCGACGCCGAGCGCGCTCGCTTCCGCCGCCGACGTGACGCCGACGCTCACGCGCATGGCGGGCGGTGTGCGCGTCGCGGCGGTGCCGGAGTCCCGCGGGAGGAACACGCCTGCCACGTCCCCGCTGGGGCCGTGCACCAGCGCCGGCTTTCCTTCGAACAGGGAGGGGAAGAACCCGCCGCGCATGCTCACCGCGAGCGTGCCGTCCGCGCGAATCGAGTCCACGCGGTATCCGATCTCATCCATGTGCGCCACGAAGACGACCAGCGGATCGCCGGTGCCGACCTTCACCCAGAGGTTCCCCGCAGTGTCGGTCTCCTGCTTCGTCCAGGCGGGGAGCAGCTTCGACACCGCCTCGCGTACCGGACCCTCGGAACCCGAGACGCCATACGCTTCGACGAGCGTGCGGATCACGCTCTCCGCTTCCGCAGTCGGCCCGATTGGGGCGCGAGGTGGGACGACCGGTCTCTCCGGTAGCCGGGGCACGCCGGGCGGCGGACTCCCGGCGTCGGGACCGAGCCACGCTCGCAATGCGCCCGCCTCGCTCTGAACGGCAGCGAGCGACACCGTTTCGACCGACGTCTCGTCGAACGACGTCGGAACGGTGGCTTCCTTTGTCTCCGCAAACGGTCCGTGCAGCGCAGCGAGTGCCTGCAACCCGGGCCGTCCTGCCTGCTGTGTCTGAACGGCGAAAGCGACGACGACGGTGCCCTGAACCTTGGGGTTTGCCGCTGCGGCGAACAGCAGTGCGGCGCAGGCGGCGCGTCGACCGGCGAAGGGACCAGCGAGAAGGGCGTCGTGCGGACCGTAGCGCGTCGGACGCTTCGTGAGTGCCACGGGGGAGAGCAGCAGAATGCCGAGGGACTCGACCTGCGCGCGCGACTGGGCGCCGACGTCGACCCAGGCGTCGTCGACGCTGAACGGCTGCTCAGCGCCGGCCGTGCGGCCGCGCGTGAGATGCACCGACCGCACCGCGACCACGCCCGGGATGCCGCCGCGCCGGCCCCACACGGTGACGCGCTGTCCCTCGATCTGCTGGTCGAACAGCGCGCTGGTCGCGCGACCCGTTCCCTCGCGGCGCAGCCGGAGAAAGCCATCGTCCGTGACATTGCCGACGACGTAACCCGGCTCGTCGAGGTCGCAAGACACGAGCCGGCGCGGCTCGCCGCTCCCAAGGGTCAGGATCACGTTGCCGAGCCGGTCGCGCGTCGCGCCGGGGAGGAGGCGCTGCACGCTGTCCGCGATGGCGCTCTCGTATCCCGAGACGGCGGTCATCGTCGCGAGGCGCATGGCGAGGGTAGGGAGGTCCTGGGGAGCTTGGGCGGAGAGGCGGACGAGCGGACGGGCGGACCAAGTGGACACCACCATCAGCAGCGCAACCGCCTGCTTCGTCATCGTGTCTCCCCTCGCGTCAAGATTTCCGTCGCAAGATTCAGGACCACCTGCGGCAACAACTCGTGCTCCACGGCGAGCACGCGTTGCTCGAGCGAATCGGCCGTGTCGCCCGGGAGGACGGGGACCGTCCGCTGGGCGATGATGGGGCCGCGATCGAACTGCTCGTCCACGAAGTGGACCGTCGCCCCCGAGACTGTGGCCCCGCTCGCGAGCACGGCCGCGTGCACCCGGCGGCCGTACATCCCGGGCCCGCCGAACGACGGCAGCAGGGCCGGGTGGATATTAATCGTCCGGTGACGAAAGCGCGCGACCACGCGCGCGGGGATGAGCTTCAGATATCCGGCGAGGACGACGAGGTCGGCATCGGCCAGCGCCGCCAGCATCTCCTCGGCGTCTGCGGGGTCGCGCAGCACGGTAGTTCGAACCCCCGCCCGCCGGGCCCGCTCCAGGGCTCCGGCGTCGGGTCGATTGGAAATGACGTGGGTGACGCGGGCGGGGGCCGTGGGCCCGAGCGCGTCGAGCAGTGCCTGCAGATTCGAGCCGCCGCCCGAGGCGAGGACGGCGATGCGGAGCGGTGTCACGTCTTGCTCCTGCAGGCGATGTCGGGGATGCCGGCCGCGAACGGTGGAATCTGGCTATCCGGGGTCGGCCGCACAATCTGGCCTGCGCTCCGCACCGGCTACGAGAGGATCATCTCGACCGCAGCCGTCAGGTCCGTCACCACGGGGATCCCCAGTGTGCGGGCCTCGGATGCATGATCGGTTCCGTACCCCGTTTCAATCAGAACGCCGTGCCCCGCGAGCGTGAGCGCGGGCGTAACGTCGCTCACCCGGTCACCCACGAACCACGAGTGCGCGAAGTCGATGCCGCCGAGCTGCGTCCCGGCGTCCCGGAACAGTTTCGTCCCCGGTTTCCGACACTCGCAGGCACCCGTGAAGTCGGGGTGGTGAGGACAGAAGAACACGGCGTCGAGGCGCGCCCCCGACGCGCGCAGGAGATCGTCGAGGCGTCGTTGGACGGCGTAGAAGTCCTGCACGCCATACAACCCGCGCGCGATCCCTGATTGATTGGTGACGAGCACGACCGGCCAGCGCGCGTCGTTCAGGCGCCGGATCGCCGGCGCTGCCCCGGGGAGAAGGCGGACGGCGGCCGGGTCATGCAGGAACTCGACTTCCTCGAGGATCGTGCCGTCGCGGTCGAGGAACACGGCGCCGTCAGTCATCGAGCGCGGCCCGGATCCCTCGGGCGACCGCCTCCTCCTGTCCCGGCAAAATCGTCCGCGGATCGAGCACGACGTGATCGTTTTCGATGCGGGCGATGATGGGTGGATCCCCACCCCGCAGACGCTCAACCAGACGGTCAGCCGTCGGCTGGTCGGCTGTCAGCTGTAGGAGGCAGGTCGGGAGTTTCGCTTCAGGGTATGAACCTCCGCCGACCTCTGAGAATCCGTCCACCAGTTCGACGTACGTCCTGTTCCCTACGTCTTTCAAGATCGCTTCTCCTCGACGCTTAATCTCGACGTAGCCATCCGTCAGCATCCGCAACGTCGGGATTTCTGCGCGCGCTGTCTCTGCGTCGCGGTACAACGCTAACGTCGCCTCGAGTCCCGCCAGCGTGTACTTGTCCGCCCGCACCGCGCGCGCGAGCGGGTCCGTCTTGCAGGCCGCGATCGCCTGTTTTCGGCCGACAAGGATTCCCGCTTGCGGGCCGCCCAGGAGCTTGTCGCCGCTGCAGACGACGATATCCACGCCGCTCGCCACCGCTTGGCGCTGCGTCGGCTCGCCGGTGAGGCCCCAGGGCGAGAGATCGAGCAGCAGCCCGCTGCCGAGGTCGTAGAGGCTCGCGGCGCCGCTGGCACGCGCCAGTTGCGCCACCTCTTCGGCGCGCACCTCCGCCGTGAAGCCCGTCACGCGGAAATTCGAGCGGTGCACTTTCAGGAGGGCCCGCGTACGGGGCGTCACGGCCCGGACGTAATCGTCGAGGTGCGTGCGATTGGTGGTGCCCACTTCCACGAGCGTCGTGCCCGAGCGGGCCATGACGTCGGGGACGCGGAACGCGCCACCGATTTCGACTAGCTCACCGCGCGATACGATCGCCTCGCCGTCGCGCGCCAGCGCTGACAATGCGAGGAGCAATCCCGCCGCCGCGTTGTTGACCACGACCGCGTCCTCGGCCCCGGTCAGCTCCACCAGGACGTCGCGGCAGATCGCGTGGCGCGAGCCCCGGGCGCCGCGCCCCAGGTCGTACTCGACGCTCGCATACGACCGGGCGACCGCCGTCATCGCCTGGACCGCTGCGGGTGCCAACAGCGCGCGACCGAGGTTCGTGTGCAGCACGACGCCGGTGGCGTTGATCACGGGCACGAGCGAGGGAGCCGCGAGTCGGCCCAGCCGGCCCGCGACCGCCGCGGCCCATCCCTCGGCCGGCGCCGCGCCCCCGTCCTCGCGTGCGGCGCCGAGCACGGCGCGAACGGCCCGTACCACGAGGGCGCGTGGCTGACGCGCCGTCAGCGCGGCGACTTCGTCAAGGGCGAGCAACGCGTCGACCGAAGGGAGCCGGCGGCGGGGATCGCTCATGGACGGTTGGGTGGCGGCTGGGGGGCCGCTCCCCGGCGGCGAGCCGAATCGGCTGCCGCTTTCGCGGAGTCCGCCGGAGTAGGTGGCGGCTTGGGCTTGGGGACGACGAGCACCGTGTGGCTGGTGGCGCGCGCCCCGTTGAGATTGCGCGCGCCCCGAACCTCGACGAAGTATTTCGAGTCGGGCTTGAGCGGCGCCTCGAGCCGCATGACGACCTTGTCCTGCGGCACCGGCCGCTGGCGCAGCAGGGCGCGCAACGCGGACGTGTCGACGGCCGGAGTCGGGGCGACGCGCGCCGCGCGCCCCGTGGTGTCGGCCGTGGTGTCCCGGGGTGGCGGTGCCGCCTTCTTGGTGGTGTCGCTCGCGGCCCGGATCGATTCGGCGACGGCGCGCTCGCGCGCCGCGAGCGAGTCGTAATCGGCGGGCGAGTACCGCCGGGCGACCTTCACCGGCGTCGAATCGGGGAGGGCGAGGACCCGGAGCATGAGCGAGTCGAGCGGCTGGGCCGGATCGAGCGGGGCCGAGAAGGTGAGCCGGGCGGTGATCGAGTCGATCGCGTCGACCTGCCGCACGCGCGGACCGAGGCTGTCGTGGGCGAAGGTCCACAGCACGAGGGACGCCGACGAGTCGAGCGTGACGACGGCGGAGTCGTAGGGCTCGCGCCGGTCCCGCAGCCGGTTGTTGTTCTGGTCGACGACGGCGTAGACCAGGTACGTGCCCGGCGGGATCGCATCGATCCGGAAGTGGCCGACCGAGTCGGTGACGGCGAGATACGCGATCGTGTCGGGCATCAGCTGGGCGCGGATCAGCCCGCCACCGAGGATGCGCTGCTCGACCCACTGCACGGCCGTGCCTTCCAGCCGTGCCGTCGGCACCGGGGGGCCGGTGCTGAAAATGATCGTGTGCCGTTCCTTGGTGCTGTTGCGTCGCAGGTCGGTGATTCCCGGCAGGATCTCCAGGTGGTAGACCCGTCCCGCCTTCCATCCTTCGACCGGCTTTACGTGTATGGCAGACCGGTGCCACGACACCTTGTAGGGTCCCCGGGTCGGCGACAGCAGCACGCGGGTGGCGAGTCCCGAGGCGCCGCCGCCAGTCGCGCTGCCCGACGTCCCGCCGCCGCCCATTTCGTCGATCACTTCGTCGTATTGAATGACCGCGTCACCGCGCGGCTCGGCGATGACGGCGCCCGATTCGGGATACACGCCGAGGATCACCGGCGGCTTCACGTCGGGAGGACCACCTGGTGGATCGCCGGTGCGGGCGCAGGCGGCGATGAGCGCCGCCACCGCCGCGGCGGTCAGGAGCAGCCGAGTGCCGCTAACTTGCCGGCCAGGGCGTCGCGCTGCGTGCGCCACGCCTGCTCCTTCTGGCGCTCCCGGGTAACGACGTCGGCGGGAGCGCGGGCGGTGAATTGCTCGTTGGCGAGCTTCGCGGCGAGCCCCTGGAGCTGCTTGTCGAGCCGGGTCAGCTCGTCGGTGAGACGCCGGCACTCCTGACCGAGGTCGATCGCTCCCGCCAGCGCCACCACCACCTCGCTGCCGTCGCTCAACACGGCGTGGGCGCCCTGCAACGCCGCCCCGTCCGAGGTCACGGACTCGAGCTGGGCGAGCCGCACGATCGTCTCGCGCTCGGCCTCGAACACGCCCCGCGCCGCGGGCCCCGAGGCCCGGATCGCCGCCGCGAGCCTGGTCTTCGGGGACACGCGATACTCGGCGCGGATGTTCCGGATCGCCGTGATGGCCTGCTGCACCGCGCCGAATTCGGCTTCGACCCGGGCGTCGATCCGCCGGGTCTCGGGTGTGGGCCAGGGCGCCGTGATGAGCAGCTCTCCCGGGCGCCGTCCCGGCAGCTTTTGCCACAGCTCCTCGGTGATGAAGGGCACGATGGGGTGCAGCAGGCGCAGCACCATGTCCCACGAGTGCAGCAGGACGGCGCTCGCCGCCTGAGCGCTCGCATCGCGCGCCGCGAGGCGCGGCTTCACGGTCTCGACGTACCAGTCGGCCAGCTCCCCCCAGGCGAACTCGAAGCAGCGTTTCGCCGCCTCGTCGAGGCGGAACTGCTCCAGCGCCGCCGTCGCGTCGGCGGCGGCGCCCTCGGCGCGCGACAGGATCCAGCGGTCGGCGAGCGTCAGCGATGGCGGGTCGATCGACTCGATCCGGACTGCTTCGGACGGGAGCTGCGGCAGGATGAAGCGCGCGATGTTCCAGAGTTTGTTGGCGAAGTTGCGCCCGGGGGCGAAGGTCGTCTCGAGGTCGTTGTGGTCGAGCATCACGTCGGCGCCGAGCGAGCCGCTCGCGATCAGCGTCCAGCGCAACGCGTCGGCGCCGTAGAGCCGCACCACGTCGAGCGGATCGATGCCGTTGCCCAGCGATTTCGACATGCGGCGGTGCTGCGCATCGCGCACCGTGCCGGTGAGGTATACGGTCGTGAACGGCTTCCGCCCCATGAAATGGAAGCCCGCCATCAGCATGCGCGCGACCCAGAAGAAGAGAATCTCGGGCGCCGTGACGAGGGTGTGCCCGGGGTAGTAGCGCCGCAGGTCGGGTGTGTCGTCGGGCCAGCCGAGCGTCGCGAACGGCCAGAGCCACGAGGAGAACCAGGTGTCGAGGACGTCGGGGTCCTGTTGCACCGCTCCGCCGCACTGGGGGCACACCGTCGGGTCCTCCCGGTCGGCCCACTCGTGCCGGCACTTCGTGCAGGTGAACACCGGGATCCGGTGTCCCCACCACAACTGCCGCGAGATGTTCCAGTCGCGAATGTTCTCCATCCAGTTGAGGAACGTCGCGTGCCACCGCTCCGGCACGATGCGGATCTCGCCCCGGTGGTAGGCGGCGAGCACCGGCTCGGCGAGCGGCTTCATCTTCACGAACCACTGGTCCGAGAGGCGCGGTTCGACGATCGAGTCGCAGCGGTAGCAGCGCCGCACCGCGTGCTGGTGTGTCTCGGTTTTGGCGAGCAGCCCCGCCGCCTCGAGCTGCTTCACGATCTTCTTGCGCGCGTCGAAACGGTCGAGGCCGGCGAGGTCCCCGGGAACGCGCGGTGTCGTGTCGCCCTGCCGGTCGCCGCCGTCGTCGCCCATCGTGCCGTTCTCGCGCATGACGAGCGGCATCGCGAGCCCATGCCGCAGGCCGATCTCGAAGTCGTTGGCGTCGTGCGCCGGGGTCACCTTCACGAACCCGGTGCCGAATTCCTTGTCCACGCTCTCGTCGGCGAGGACCGGGATCTCGATTCCCGTGAGCGGCAGCTTCACCCGCTTGCCGATGAAGGGCGCCCCGCGCGGGTCGTCGGGGTGCACGACGATGGCGGTGTCGCCCAGCAGCGTCTCGGGGCGGGTCGTGGCGACGGTGACGTGGCCGGGCCCGTTCGCGAGCGCATAGTGGATGTAGTACAGGTTGCCGCTCGTCTCCCGGAACTCGGCTTCTTCGTCGGAGAGAGCGGTGAGGCAGCGCGGACACCAGTGGATGACGCGGTGGCCGCGGTAGATCAGCCGCTCCTCCCAGAGGCGCACGAACACCTCGCGCACGGCGCGGCTGTAGGCAGGGTCGAGGGTGAAGCGGGTGCGGGTCCAGTCGCACGAGGCGCCGATCTGCTTCAGCTGCTCGAGGATGGTGTTCCCGGTCTGGCGCACGAATGCCCACACGCGCTCGACGAACGCCTCGCGACCCAGGTCGAAGCGGGTCTTGCCCTCTTTGGCGATGAGGCGCTCGACGACGTTTTGCGTGGCGATGCCGGCATGGTCGGTGCCGGGGAGCCACAGCGTCTCGCGGCCGCGGGCCCGCTCGAAGCGGATCAGGACATCCTGGATCGTGTTGTTGAGCCCGTGTCCCATGTGCAGCACCCCCGTCACGTTGGGCGGGGGGATCACGATGACGTAGGGTTCGCGGCCCGGACCGGGGGACGGGGCGAACGCCCCGCGCTCCATCCAGGTCCGGTACAACCCTGCCTCGACGGCGCGGGGGTCGTATTGTGGCGGGAGCTCCGATGGTACGGGCATTCCTTATAATAACCTCCACCATCCTCCACCCACCTCCACCATCCTCTAAAACCTTCTATTAGGTTTCCCCCATGGCTGACGAACCGAACGTCATCTCGTCGATCCGCCTCGCGCGCTGGCTCATGCTGGCGCTGCTGCTCGTCGGCGGGATCGTCCTGTATTTCCGGAACGGTACCCAGCTCCCGCCCTTCGGCTCCGTCGAGCCGAGCGTCGAAACCGACACCACGCGCTGACCGTGGCCAACGAACTGCACATCACACTCCCCGACGGGAGTACCCGGGTCCTGCCTGCCGGCGCGACGGCGCGCGATCTCGCCGCCCACATCGGGCCGGGACTGGCCAAGGCGGCGATTGCGGCTCGCGTCAATGGCGAGGTGCGCGATCTGGCCCGGCCGCTTCCCGACGACGGCTCTGTCGCCATTCTCACCGAGAAGGACCCGCAGGCGCTCGACGTGCTGCGCCATTCAGCGGCGCACGTCCTGGCGACGGCGGTGCGGCAGCTCTTCCCCAAGGCGGGGATCGGGTTCGGCCCGCCGATCGAGGACGGGTTCTACTACGACTTCGAGGTGCCGACCCCGTTTACGCCCGAGGACCTGGAGCGCATCGAGGCGAAGATGCGCGAGGTCGCCGCTGGGGATTACCCGTTCGTGCGGGAAGAGGTGAGTCGCGAGGAGGCGAAGCGCCGCTTCACCGACGACCCCCTGAAGCTCGAGCGCATCGACGACCTCGGTGCGAACGAGGTGATCTCGGTGTACACCGACGGCCCGTTCGTGGACCTGTGCCGCGGGCCGCACGTCGCGAGCACGGGGAAGGTCAAGCACTTCAAGCTGCTGCATGGGGCCGGGGCGTACTGGCGCGGCGACGAACGCCGCCAGATGCTGCAGCGCATCTACGGGACGGCGTGGTTCACGAAGGACGACCTCGACGCCTATCTGCGGCGGCTCGAGGAGGCGAAGAAGCGCGATCATCGCATGATCGGCAAGCAGCTCGACCTGTTCTCGATTCAGGAGGATGTCGGGCCGGGGCTGATCTTCTGGCACCCCAAGGGGGCGATGATCAACTTCCAGCTGCGCCGCTTCATCGAGGACGTCATCCTGGCGCGCGGCTACCAGCTCGTGTATACGCCCCACGTCACGCGCGAGCAGCTGTTCCTCCGCTCGGGGCACCTGCCGTTGTACGCCGAGAACCAGTTCCCGCCGATGGCGGCGGGCGAGGGTGAGTCGGAGGAAGTGAAGTACCGGGTGAAGCCGATGAACTGCCCGATGCACATTCTCGTCTACGCCTCGCAGCAGCGCAGCTACCGCGACCTGCCGATCCGGCTCGCCGAGATCGCCAACGTGTACCGCAACGAGCGCTCCGGGACGCTGCACGGCATGCTGCGGGTGCGCGGGCTCTCGATGGACGACGCGCACATCTTCCTGCGCGAGGACCAGATCGAGGAGGAGATCTTCGCCCTGCTCGACATCGTCGACCTCGTGCTCGGCAAGACGTTCGGGCTCGACTACCGGCTCGATCTGGCGACGCGCCCGTTGAAGAAACTGGGCGACGACGCGATGTGGGACGTGGCCGAGCGGGGACTCGAGGACGCGCTCAAGCGCCGTGGGCTCACCTATCGCATCGACCACGGCGGCGGAGCGTTCTACGGCCCCAAGATCGACGTGAAATTCAACGACGCGATCGGGCGGGAGTGGCAGGGCGCCACGATCCAGCTCGACTACGGGCTCCCCGAGCGCTTCACGCTCGAGTACACCGGCGCCGACAACCGGCCGCACCGGCCCGTGATGATCCATCGCGCGATCTACGGCACCCTCGAGCGCTTCGTCGGGTTCCTGATCGAGCATTTCGCGGGGGCGTTCCCACTCTGGCTCTCTCCGGAGCAGGTGCGCGTGCTCCCGATCTCCGACGCGCAGCTCGAGGCCGCGCGAGCGGTCACGGAGACGCTGACGAAATCCGGACTGCGCGCCCACCTGGACGACCGCAACGAGACCCTGAACTACCGCGTGCGGGACGGCGAGATGATGAAAGTGCCATATCTGGCGGTCGTCGGGCAGCGCGAGGCCGACAACGGGACCGTCGCCGTGCGCGCGCGGGGCGCCGGGAAGAAGCAGGAGGTGATCTCGGTCGCAGACTTTGTGGAGCGGTTGCGGCAGGAGGTTACCACCCGCTCGCTCACTTCATTAGTTTGACTGGCACGTTCCCCGGGCTTGCGCCCGGGGTCAGCTAACCCCGGATGCAGGTCCGGGGTGGAGGGAGCCCCGTGAGCGACGCGACTACCCCTGTCATTCTGAGTGCCTGCCGAACCCCGATCGGGCGTTTCCTGGGAGGCCTCGCTTCTCTCCCGGCGCCGAACCTCGGCGCACTCGTCGTGCGCGAGGCGGTCCGCCGGGCCGGCGTCCCCGACGACACGGTCGATGAGGTGATCCTCGGGAACGTGCTGCAGGGGGGCGTGGGGCAGGCCCCCGCGCGCCAGGCCGCGATCCACGCCGGGCTCGCGGGAACTATCCCGAGCCTCACCGTGAACAAGGTGTGTGGCTCGGGGCTCAAGGCGATCATGCTCGCGGCGCAGGCCGTGAAAGCGGGTGACGCCCAGTGCGCGGTGGCGGGCGGCATGGAGTCGATGTCGAACGCCCCGTTCTACGTCTATGGGATGCGCGGCGGGATCAAGGCCGGCAATCAGTCGCTGGTGGACGGGATGATCCACGACGGGCTGTGGGATTCCTTCTCCAACCAGCACATGGGCAACCTGGCGGAGTACACGGCGCGCAAGGCGAACGTGTCGCGCGCCGATCAGGATGCCTTCGCCCTGGCGAGTCATCAGAAAGCCGTCGCCGCGATACAGGCGTGCCGCTTCAAGGCCGAAACGGTGTCGGTCGAGATCCCGGGGAAGAAAGGGCCGACCCTCGTCGAGAAGGACGAGGGTCCCCGCGCCGACACGAGTCTCGAAGCACTCGGCGCCCTCAAGCCGTCCTTCGAGAAGGGCGGCACGGTGACCGCGGGGAACGCTCCGGGCCTTAACGACGGCGCGTCGGCGCTCGTCGTCTCCTCGCTCGCCTTCGCGCGGGCCCACGGGATCGCGCCGCTCGCCCGGATCACGGCCTACGCGACCGGGGGTGGGGAGCCGAAGGATCTCTTCTTCGCGCCGATCGTGGCAGTGCAGAACCTCATGAAGAAGGCCGGCACGAAGATCGGGGACTACGACCTGATCGAGGCGAACGAGGCCTTCGCCGTGCAGGCGCTTGCCGACGGCCGGGCGCTCGGATGGGATTGGAACCGGGTGAACGTCAACGGGGGCGCGATCGCCCTCGGACACCCGATCGGCGCGTCGGGCGCGCGGGTGCTGACGACACTGCTGTATGCGATGCGAGATCGTAAGGTGCGCACCGGTCTCGCCACCCTCTGTCTCGGCGGCGGAAATGCCGTCGCTCTCAGCGTGGAGGCGATGTAATGGAACAGGTGCTGGCGCTTCGCCATGCGACGCTGCCGCTCAAGCGGGCCGTCGCCATCACCCTCGGCACTGCACTCGTCGCCGCGGCCGCGCAGATCGCCGTCCCGCTCCCGGGGACGCCCGTCCCGATGACGCTGCAGCCGCTCGCCGTGCTGATCGTCGGGGGCCTGCTCGGGCCGTGGCTCGGTGCTGCGAGTCTCCTCATGTACCTGGCCCTCGGGGCAGCGGGCGTGCCGGTGTTCACACCGGTCGGGCTGCCCGGTATCGCCCGGCTGATCGGGCCCACGGGCGGGTATCTCCTCGCCTACCCGCTGGCCGCGTACGCGGTCGGCCGCATTGCGGGAGACGGCCGGGCACGCGGGCGTGTGGCGCTGGCCGCTTTCACCGGGCTCGTGCTGATTCACCTGGGAGGCCTGGCGCAGCTCCTGATCCTCACCGGATCCTTGAGTCGTGCGGCGCAGTTCGGCACGTTCCCCTTCCTCCTCGGGGACTTCGTCAAACTGGTCCTGGCCGTGCTCATCCTGCGTCCCACGATCCAATTCGTCCGCGCGCGCCTCTGAGGGCGCGCGAGTCGTTTATGGACCAGCTGAAACCGCTGGGCATCGCCCTCCTCTGGCTCGGTCTCTTCGCCGGCATCGGCATCGGTGTCGCGACGGGGCTGGCCGCGCTCTTCCCGACCATCGGCGGGCCGCTCTGGTGGCTGGCGCGTGACGGGATCTTCCGGCTCCTCGGGTTCGCCGCCGCAACGTGGATCGTGGGACGGCTGCTCGACCGGCACAGCTGGAGCCGGCTCGGCTGGCGCTCGCCGCGCACATTCCCGTGGCGCTTTCTGTACGGTGTGGCGCTGGGGGCCGGGATGGCGGCTGCGGCGGTGCTGTTGGCGGTCGTGACGAACCGGGCCACGGTGCACCTCTCGACGAGCGGCGGCTTCTGGTACGTGGCATTGCCGATCGGCGTCGGACTGCTCACCGCCGCGCTCGCCGAAGAGCTGATGTTCCGCGGCTATCCGTTGCGCCGGCTGGCCGATGCCGCCGGTCCCGGCACGGCGACCGCGCTCCTCGCCGTCGCCTTCAGCGCGGCGCACCTCGCCAACCCCGACGTCGAGCTGCTGAGCACCGTGAACATCGCGCTCGCCGCGGTCTGGCTGGGTGTCGCGTTCTTTTCCAGCGGCGGGATGGCGCTCGCCTGGGGATTGCACTTCGGCTGGAATGCGGGATTGAGTCTCGTCTTCGACGCGCCGGTGAGCGGCATCGATTTCAACATGCCGGGCGTCGCGTACACGCCCGGCATGCACATGTGGCTCGACGGTGGACGCTTCGGGCCGGAGGGCGGCGTCATCGGGACGCTCATCTTCCTGCTCGGCAGTGTGGTGGTGCTCGGCCGTGGCATCCGGCGCCCCGCGGACTGGCTGGCGCAGGCCGCGACATGACCCGGGTGACGGTGGTCGGCGCGGGAACGATGGGAAACGGCATCGCCCATGTTTTCGCCCAGCACGGCTGGGATACCCTGCTCGTGGATGTCTCGGGGGACCAGCTCGAGAAAGCGCGGCAGACGATCGCCACAAACCTCGACCGCCAGGTCAAGAAGGGCGCGCTCACGGCGGAGCAGAGAGACGCGACGCTGGGGCGGTTGACCACCTCCACCCTGCTCGATGGAGCGGGGCAGGCGGAGCTGGTGGTCGAGGCGGCCTCGGAGCATCCCGAGACCAAGTTTCGGATCTTCCGCGACCTGGACCGGTCGGCGCCCCCCGGCGCGATCCTTGCCACGAATACGTCCTCGATTCCCATCACCTCCATCGGCGCGCAGACCGGACGTCCGGGACAGGTGATCGGGATGCATTTCATGAATCCGGTGCCGCTCATGCCGCTGGTCGAAATCATCCGGGGCGTGGAGACATCCGACGCGACGGCGGCGCGCACGCTGGAGATCGCCAGGGCTCTCGGAAAGACGCCGGTCGAGGTCAACGACTCGCCGGGGTTCGTGTCGAATCGCGTTCTCATGCCGATGATCAACGAGGCGATCTTCTGCGTGATGGAAGGCGTCGCGACGCCCGACGCGATCGACACGGTGATGAGGCTGGGGATGAATCACCCGTTGGGTCCGCTGGCGCTCGCCGACCTGATCGGGCTCGACGTGTGCCTCGCGATTCTCCAGGTGCTGCATCGCGACCTGGGAGACGACAAGTATCGTCCCTGCCCGCTGCTCGCGCGGATGGTGGCCGCGGGCCGGCTGGGGAAGAAGAGCGGGCGGGGGTTCTATGACTACCGTCGTTGACGCCCCATCCGGCGGACTGACCGACACGCAGCGCCAGGTGATGGACTTGGCGCGCGAGTTCGCGCGCGAGCACGTCGAGCCGCACGCCGCGGAGTGGGATCGCACCAAGGAATTCCCGCGCCGGGTGTTGGACGAGCTCGGCAAGCTCGGATTTCTCGGCATGACGGTGCCGGAGCGCTACGACGGCATGGGGTTCGATACCGTCACGTATCTGCTCGCGCTCGAGGAGATCGCGGCGGCCGACGCCGGCGTCGCCGTGTCGGTCGGCATTCAGAATGCGATTCCCGCGACCATGCTGCTGCGCCACGGCAGCGAGGCGCAGAAGGACCGCTGGCTCCGGCCGCTGGCGCGGGGCGAGCTGCTCGTCGGCTTCGCGCTCTCGGAGCCCGACGCCGGCTCCGACCCCGCGGGAATGCACGCCCAGGCGGTGCGTGACGGCTCGGGGTGGGTCCTGAACGGCATGAAGGCGTGGGCCACGAACGGAGGAACGGCCGACCTGATGATGGTGATGGTGCGCACCGACGCCGCCGGGGCGCGCCGTGGGGCGAAGGGGATCTCGACGTTCATCGTCCCGACCGGCACACCGGGGTATCGCGCCGGCCGGCCGGAGGACAAAATGGGACTACGCGCCTCCAACACGGCGACGGTCGCGCTCGAGGATCTGCGTCTCCCGGCGGATGCCCTGCTCGGTGAAGAGGGAATGGGTTTCGTCTATTCGATGGAAGGGCTCGAGGCGGGACGGCTCGGCATCGCGGCGCAGGCGGTGGGCATCGCGCGGCGCGCCTTGGAGCACAGCGTGGCGTACTGCGCGGAGCGGCGGCAATTCGACCGGCCGTTGCGCGAGTTCCAGGGGGTGCAGTTCAAGCTGGCGGACATGGCGACGCGGGTCGCGGCCGCCCGGGCCCTGGCGCACGCCGCCGCGGCGCGCAAGGACCGGGGCGAGCCGGTGCGCGAGCAGGCGAGCATGGCGAAGCTGTTCGCCTCGGAAACCGCGATGTGGGTGACGACGCAGGCGGTGCAGTTGTTTGGCGGATACGGCTACATGCGGGATTTTCCGGTGGAGAAACTCTTTCGGGACGCGAAGGTCACCGAGATCTATGAAGGCACCAGTGAAATCCAGCGGATTGTCATCGCGCGCGGTCTCTACGGCAAATAACCACGCCGCGTCCCCGGGCGAATCGCGAGGGTGGGATCTGTTCGCGTTGCTCGCCGAGCACACGCACGAACAGGTGAGTTTCTACTACGATCCCGCGAGCGGGTACCGCGGCATCATCGCGATTCACGACACGCGGCTCGGGCCCGCGCTGGGCGGCACAAGGTTCTGGAACTACCACGACGACCGGGAAGCGTTGGTGGACGCCCTGCGGCTGTCACGCGGCATGACGTACAAGGCCGCGGTGGCGGGGTTGAACCTGGGCGGCGGCAAGAGCGTCATCATCGGCGACAATCACGTCACGCGGCGTGAGCCGATCTTTCGTGCGCACGGCCGGCACGTGGAATCGCTCGGGGGCCGCTACATCACCGCCGAGGACGTCGGGACGTCGACCGCCGACATGGAGTTCATCCGCACCGAGACGGAGCACGTGACGGGCCTGCTCGGCAAGTCCGGCGACCCCTCGCCGGTGACGGCGTACGGCGTGTATCGCGGGATCAAGGCGTGCGCGCAGATCCGCTACGGCTCGGACAGTCTGTCGGGCAAGGTCGTCGCGGTGCAGGGGTGCGGGCACGTCGGGTATTCCCTCATCAGGCTGCTGCACGAGGAAGGCGCGCGCCTCATCGTCACCGACATCGATCCCCAGCGCGTCAAGTCGGTGGTGGAGGACTTCGGCGCGACCGCCGTCCCCACCGAGGCGATCTACGCCCAGAAGGCCAACATTTTCGCCCCCTGCGCGCTCGGCGCCGTGATCAACGACGAGACCCTGGCGCAGCTCGAGGTCGATATCGTCGCCGGGGCCGCGAACAACCAGCTCGCCGAGGACCGGCACGGCGTCGAGCTCGAGAAGCGGGGGATGCTCTACGCCCCCGACTACGTGATCAACGGCGGCGGCTTGATCAACGTGAACGCCGAGCTGCACGGCTGGACGATGGAGCGCGCACGCAACAAGGCGGGCGAGATCTACGATTCGATTCTCCGGGTGTTCGACATCGCGCGCGAGGAGCGCATCCCGAGCTACCTGGCGGCCGACCGGCTGGCGGAGGAGCGGATCGCGATGGTCGCGAAAGTGCGGCAGAACTTTGTCTGAACGGGTCCTGGTCGGGGCCGATCACGCGGGGTTCGAGCTCAAGGCGAAGCTGATCGACGAGCTCAAGCGGCTGGGCTACGACCCGGTAGACGTCGGCGCGAGGACGATGGATCCCCAGGACGACTACCCCGATTTCGCGCGGCCCGTGGCCGAGGCGGTGAGCCGCGGCGAGGTGAACCGCGGCGTGCTCACGTGCGGCTCGGGGCTCGGCATGTCGTTCGTCGCGAACCGCTATCCGCACGTCCGCGCGGCCGTCGTGTGGAGCCCGGAAATCGCCGAGCTGTCGCGCAAGCACAACGACGCCAACATCCTCGTCCTGCCGTCACGCTTCATGAGCGACGAGGAGAGCCTCGTCTCGCTGCGCCGCTGGCTCGATACGCCGTTCGACGGCGGTCGCCACGAGCGCCGTGTGGAGAAGATCGACTAGTGATCGACCGTCTCGCGCCGCTCGCGAAAGCCGACCCGATCATCGCGGACCTGATCCGGCGCGAGGTGGCGCGCCAGGAGCACGGTCTCGAGCTGATCGCGAGCGAGAACTTCGTCTCCGTCGCCGTCCTCGAGGCAATGGGAACGGCGCTGACGAACAAGTACGCCGAAGGCGTGCCCCGCAAGCGCTACTACGGCGGGTGCGAGGTGGTGGACGAGGTCGAGCAGCTCGCGATCGATCGCGCCAAGGCGCTGTTCGGCGCCGAGCACGCCAACGTGCAGCCGCACTCCGGTGCGCAGGCGAACATGGCGGCCTATCTCGCCGTCGCCAAGCCGGGGGAGACGCTGCTCGGCCTCGCGCTGCCCCACGGCGGGCATCTGACCCACGGTGCGAGCGTCAATTTTTCGGGCTCCCTGTTCCGCGCCGTCCAGTATGGCGTGCGCGAGGACACCGGGCGCCTCGACTACGACGAGATCCGCGACATCGCGCGGGCGGAGCGTCCCCGCCTGCTCGTGGCAGGCGGCAGCGCCTACGCCCGCGTCATCGACTTCACCACGATGCGCGCGATCGCCGACGAGGTCGGTGCCACCTTCGTGGTGGACATGGCGCATTTCGCCGGACTCGTGGCCGCCGGCGTGCATCCCTCTCCCGTGCCGCATGCGCAGATCGTTACCACGACGACCCACAAGACGCTCCGCGGCCCCCGCGGGGGCATGATTCTGTGCCGCGCCGACCTCGCGAAGGCGGTCGACAAGCAGGTGTTCCCCGGCACGCAGGGGGGACCCCTCGAGCACGTGATCGCCGCCAAGGCGGTGGCGCTGGGCGAGGCCAGCCAGCCGGAGTTCAAGACCTACGCGGAGCAGGTGATCAGGAATGCCCGGGCGCTGGCGGCGGCACTGGTCGAGCGCGGCTACGCCATCGTCTCGGGGGGAACGGACACCCACCTCATGCTGGTCGACCTGCGCCCCAAACAGCTGACCGGGAAGGAAGCCGAGCAGCTGCTCGACCGGGCGGGAATCACGGTGAACAAGAACACGATCCCGGGAGACCCGCAGTCGCCGTTCGTGACGAGCGGGATCCGCCTCGGCACCCCGGCGCTCACCACCCGGGGGTTCACGGAAGTGGAGATGACCCGCGTCGCCCAGCTGATCGACGACGTGCTCACCCGCAAGGACGACGCGACCGTGGCGCGAGTGAAGCAGGACGTGCGCGAGCTCACGGATGCGTTTCCCCTGTACGCCGCCCGACGGTCGGCGGTGAGGACGGCCCGGTAGTCGATCGCGCACCGCGCCTGCCGCCGTCGGCGGTGGGACGGACCATCATGGTCACCGGCGCCACCAGCGGCATCGGGCTCGAGACGGCTCGTGCCCTGGCGCGCGCTGGCGCGCGCGTGATCATCGGTGTCCGCGACGCGGTGCGGGGCGCGGCGGTGGTCCAGGAGCTGGTGACCGCCGGAGGACAGGCGGAGCTCCTCGTGATGGACCTGGCATCGTTCGCCAGCGTGCGGCAGGCCGCCGCGCGATTCCTCGAGCGGCAACTGTCGCTCGACGTGCTCGTGAACAACGCCGGGGTGGTGACGCGCCGCCGCGAGGTCACGGTCGACGGCCATGAGCGAATCTGGCAGACGAACTTCCTGAGTCACGTGCTGCTCTCGCGGCTGCTCGCGGGCGCGCTGCGTCGCGCGACGGGACCACGCGTCGTCAACGTCAGCTCGGGGGCACACCACTCGGGGCGAATCGCGTGGGACGATCCGGACCTCTCCCAGGGGTTCCGGCCGCTGCGCGCCTACGCGCAATCGAAGCTCGCGCAGATATTGTTTACGCGCGAGCTGGCGCGGCGCGAAGCCGGGTTCGCCGTTACCGCGGTTCATCCCGGCGCCATCTGGACGGGGATCTGGCGTGCGGCGCCGCTGCCGGCGCGTCTCCTGTTGCGGTTGCTGCTCGCCTCCGCCACGAAGGGGGCGGCGCCGGTCGTCCGCCTCGCGGTGGCGACCGACGTCGCGGGGCTATCGGGGAAGTACTTCAACCGCTGGAAGGAAGAGCCGCCGGCCGCGGAGGCACTGGACGACGCAGCGGCAGGCCGCTTGTGGGACCTGGCCGAGCGGGCTACAACCTGAACGAGATTACCCAATCCGAAGGAGAGGATGATGACGCATCCGCAGGACGATGAAATGGATAAGGATCTGGATGAAGAGGAGTGGGAGGAGGACCTCGACGAAGATTTCGAGGACGATGAAGACCTCGAAGAGGAGGACGAAGACGAAGACGAGGACGAAGAATACGAAGATGACGACTCCTGATCCGGCGTTATCTTAGTCCTCCATGGCCGACAGCTCTCACCGCTCCTCCAAAGGCTCCGGCGCCTTTCCGGTTCATCTCGCCGACGAGCTGGAGGTGTACTTCAACGAGGTCGCCCACGGCCGCCCCGTCGGGTTCGTCGGATCGCCGAAGTGGAAGCCGCCCACCGACGTGTACGAGACGGCCGACGACATCGTCGTCCACATGGACGTGGCGGGGGTACAGCCGGAAGACTTCACCGTGGAGTACGCGGAAGGCGTCCTCACCATTGCCGGTGAACGCCCGGCCCGGCACGAGGGCAAGCCGCACTATCACGCCATGGAAGTGCAGGTCGGCCCGTTCGAGCGGCGCCTGCGGCTGCCGGTCTCCGTCGATCCAACGAGCCTCCGCGCGACGTACGACCAGGGTTTTCTCGAGGTCCGCCTCACCAAGCTGCCGCAGCGCCTGTCGGGTCCCCACACCGTCAAGGTGACCTGACGTGGAGCATCTCCCGGTCCTGCCGCTCGGTCAGCTGGTCGTCTACCCCCACGTCGTCCTGCCGCTGTCGATCTCCGACTCGCGCGCGGTGCAGCTGCTGGACGTCGTGGTACAGGGAGACAAGCGCCTGCTGCTCGGCGTCCTCCGGCCGGGCGACAACCGCGACCCGCCGGAGGGTCCGGCGATGGACGCGAAGCCCGAGGATCTCTACGCCGTCGGCACACTGGGACTCGTCGTCCGCATGCTGAAGCTGATGGACGGCACCATGCGGGTGATGATTCAGGGCGTCGACCGCGCCATGTTGCGGACCGCCACGCCGGCGGGGACCTACTTCACCGCCGAGTTCGAAACGCTGCCGACGACCGGGGCCGAAGACCCCCGGATCGAGGCGCTGAAGCGCAACGTGGTGGCGCAGTTCGGTCGCGTGATCGATCTCGCGCCCTATCTCGCCGACGAGCTGCACGAGGTGCTCGAGGGGATCACCGATCCCGGCAAGCTGGCCGACTTTGTCGCCGCCAACCTCGATCTCGCTCTCCCCGCCAAGGCGGAGCTCCTGGCGCTGGGCGAGATCCGGCCGCGCCTCGAGCGGCTGGCGGAGCTCCTCGCCGAAGAGCTGGAGGTGCTCGAGGTCGGCAGTCAGATCCAGGAAAAGGTCCGCGCCAAGCTGGACGAGCATCAGCGCGAGTACGTGCTGCGCGAGCAGCTGCGGGTGATTCGCCAGGAGCTGGGTGAGGAGGCGACCGACGACGACGTGCAGGATCTCGCCAGCAAGCTCGACCAGGCGGGGCTGTCGCCCGAGGCGCGCCGCGTCGTGGACCGCGAGCTGAAGCGGCTGCGCCAGATGTCGCCACAATCGGCCGAGTACCATGTGGTGCGGACCTACCTCGAGACGATCGCGGCGTTGCCGTGGGAGCGCGTCTCGCCCGACCGCCACGACCTCAAGGCGGCGCGCGAGATCCTCGATCGCGATCACTACGATCTCGTGACGATCAAAGATCGTATCCTCGAGCATCTCGCCGTCCGCACGCTCAATCCGGATGCGCGGGGCAGCATCCTCTGCTTCGTCGGTCCGCCGGGAGTGGGAAAGACCTCCCTCGGCCAGAGCATCGCGGAAGCGCTGGGGCGGAAATTCATCCGCGTGTCCGTGGGCGGGGTGCGCGACGAAGCGGAGATCCGCGGGCACCGCCGCACCTACGTCGGCGCCATTCCGGGCCGGATTCTGCACGCCCTGGAGCGCTGCGAAACGCGCAATCCCGTGTTGATGCTCGACGAGGTGGACAAGATGGGCGCCGACGTCCGCGGGGATCCCACCGCCGCCCTCCTCGAGGTCCTCGACCCGGCGCAGAACAGCAACTTCGTCGATCACTACCTCGAGATTCCGTTCGACCTCTCGGGGGTTCTGTTCATCGCGACGGCGAACAGTCTGTCGCAGGTTCCCGAGCCGCTGCTCGACCGCATGGAGGTGCTGAGCCTCTCCGGCTACACGCCGGGGGAGAAGCTCGCCATCGCGAAACGGTACCTGCTGCCGCGGCAACTGAAGGAGACGGGGCTGCCCGAAGAGCTGGCGACCCTCGCCGATGGCGCGATCGAGCGATTGATCGCCGAGTACACGCGCGAGGCCGGCGTGCGGCAGCTGGAGCGCGAGATCCAGGGCGTGCTGCGCAAGGTCGCGCGGCAGGTCGTGGAGGATGGGCGCGCGGCGGTGAAAGTCAACGGGAAGAACCTCGAGGAGTTCGCCGGCCAACCGACGGTGCTGAACGAAGTGGCGGGGCGCGAGCCGGAAATCGGCGTCGCGACGGGCCTCGCGTGGACGCCCGCGGGCGGCGACATCATGTTCGTCGAAGCGATCCTGATGGCGGGGCGGGGCCAGATCACGCTCACCGGCCAGCTCGGCGATGTGATGCGCGAGTCGGCGCAGGCGGCATGGAGTCTGTTGCGCGGCCGGGCGGCGGCGCTGGGCATTCCCGCGCAGCTCTTCACCTCGACCGACGTGCACCTGCACGTCCCGGCGGGCGCCGTTCCCAAGGATGGGCCGTCGGCGGGGATCACGATCGCCACGGCGCTGGCCTCGCTGCTGTGTCGCCGGCCGGCGCGTCACGATCTGGCGATGACGGGCGAGCTGACGTTACGCGGCCGCGTCCTGCCGGTGGGCGGATTGCGCGAAAAGCTGACGGCGGCCGTGCGCGCGGGCGTGCGCACCGTCCTGGTGCCGGAACGCAATCGCCCCGATCTGGTCGGTCTCCCGGAGGAGGTGTCGCGACACCTCGAGATCCGGCGCGTCGAAACGATCGATCAGGTACTGGAGGCGGCGCTGCTCGAGCCGGCGGGGCGGCGTGGGGCGCGGGGGGCGACGCGCAGCGCCAGGGTGGCGGCGGGCGCCCGGCCATGAACGACTACAACGCCCTGGTCGACGCCCTGCAGAAGATCGGCGCGCGGGATGGTCGCTATCACGAGCGGGCGTATCTCTTCGTCCTCGCGGCACTCGAGTACGCGCAGGGCCGTCTGCCCGCGCGCCGCCATCTGTCGGGGGCGGAGCTCGCCTGGGCCTGTCGCGATTTCGCCCTGGAGCAATTCGGCCTGCTCGCCCCTACCGTCCTGCAACATTGGGGCGTGCGGCGGACCGAGGATTTCGGCGCGGTGGTCTTTGCGCTGATCGACGCCGGGCTCCTGGCCCAGCAGTCGAGCGACCGAATCGAGGACTTCGAAGGGGTGTATGACTTCGATGCCGCCTTCGGTGCCGGCTACCGCTGGCCCGGTGTTGAGCGGTCGTAGCCCGGGATATGAGGTGGATCGATGGATGCGAAGGAGTGGCCGACCTGCCACAAGTGCGAGCGGGGAGTGCTGATTCCCTTGTCGGATTACGGACGAGACGGGGCCCCGATCATGTACAAGGCGTGGGTGTGCAGCAGCCCAGATTGCGGCTTCAACGTGCGCATCGATAACGGCGAGATCTCGTTCGGCCGGGCGATCGGTCAGAGCCTGAAATAGCCTCCGCTGCCGGTCCGGTACGGCCGCCTGCGGCGAGCGGGCGTTTTTACGCCGGATCGAAGGAGGCGTTGGACCGAGACGTCCGGGCGTTGCTCAAGCCGGTCGAGCCGATGGCGCATCCCGCCACGGCCCGGGCGGCGATCGCCCCGCACGCCGGGTACGTCTATTCGGGCGTGACGGCGGCCCATGTGTTCGCGCGCCTCGACGTGCCGCGGCTCGTGGTGATCCTGGGTCCCAACCACACCGGTCGTTGTCGCGCCCCAGGCGGGGTGTCGCTGTGGGAGAGCGGGGCGTTCGCCACGCCGCTTGGGCTGGTGCCGGTGGACGACGAGCTGGCCGCGGCACTCATGGCCGAGTGCCCACTCGTCGGGGTCGATCACGACGCCCACCAGGACGAGCATGCGGTCGAGGTCGAGCTGCCGTTCCTGCAGCTGCGCCGCTCCGGCGTCGCCATCGTGCCGCTGCTGCTCGCCTGGGACGGGTGGGAGGAGGCACGCGCGCTGGGTGAGGCGCTGGCGCATCTGGTGCGCCGCTGGAAAGAGCCGGTGCTCCTCCTGGCCTCGAGCGACCTGAACCACTACGAGCCCGCCGCGATGACCGAGCTCAAGGACGCCCAGGTTCTGGACGCGATCCGCGCTCTCGACGGCGCGGAGCTGCTGCGCCGCTGTCGTGTGGAGCGGGTGTCGATGTGCGGCCGCGCGGCGGCGGCGGCGGTGATCGCGGCCGCCCGCGCGCTCGGCAGCACGCAGGCCGAGGTGGTGGACTACCGCCATTCCGGATGGGTGACGGGGGATGAGGGGAAGGTCGTGGGTTATGGGGGGGTGGTGATCCTGTGACAGGGATTCCGGTGCTCTCCGCGTCCGAGGCGGCCGCCTGGGACACGGCGGCACGGCGCAAATACCTCATCCCGAGCCGCGTGCTGATGGAGAGCGCGGGCCGCGCGGCCGCGATCGAGGTGGCGCGCGCCTTTCCGGACGTCGTGCAGCGCGGCGCGCTCGTCGCGGCCGGCGCGGGCAACAATGGCGGCGACGGGTGGGTCCTCGCCCGGGCGCTGCACGCCGCCGGCATCCGCGTGTGGGTGTACGGCCTCGATCCCAAGACCGACGACGCCATCGACAATCGCGCGCTGGCGCGGGTGAGCGGCGTCCCGGAGCTGACGCGTGAGGAGCCCTGGCCGGCCGCAGCGATCGCGGTCGACGCCCTGCTCGGCACCGGCGCGAGCGGTCCGCTGCGCGGCGAGGTCCTGGCCGCGGCAGAGCGTCTCGTCGCGAGCGCGCTGCCCATCGTCGCCCTCGACGGTCCCACCGGTCTCGATCTGACGAGCGGCGAGAGCCACGGGCCCGTGCGAGCCCGGCTCACGATCACGTTCGGGGGCGCGCGACGCGGCCATCTCCTGGCGCGCGAGTGGTGCGGGCGCGTCGTCGTGGTGGACATCGGCTTCCCGCCCATCGATCCCGCCGCGCCGTTGCTCGTGACCGATGCCTGGGCCGGCGAGCGGCTCCCGCGACTCAACGCCACGATGCACAAGGGCGATCGCGGTCGCGTCACCGTCGTGGGGGGCGCCGCCGGGATGACCGGCGCCGCGCTCCACGCTGCCCGTTCGGCGCTCGCCGCCGGGGCCGGACTCGTCAAGCTCGTCGCCGCCGAAGAAACGCTCGCCGCCGCCCGCGCCAGTCTCCCCGATGTCCTGACCGTCCCCTCTGCCCTCGGCCCCGGGCTCGAGCCTGAGGTCGGAGAGGCGCTCGAGTGGGCCGACGCCCTCGTGATCGGCCCCGGCCTGGGGCGGGATCTGCCGCGCAAGCCGTTTCTCGCCGCGGCGCTCGCCCGTCGTCCGATCCCGACCGTCGTCGACGCCGACGCGCTCGTGCTGTTCGAGGGGCGGACCGAGCGCCCGCTCGTGTTCACCCCCCACCTCGGGGAGTTCCGTCTCCTCGCCGGTGACCAGCTCGCCGACGCCGTCGCCAACGACCGCTGGGCCGCGGTATCGAAGGCGGCCCAGACGCTGCGCGGCTGCGTGCTGCTCAAGGGCGTACCGACCGTCATCGCCGACGTGCGGGGCCCGATGCACGTCGTGGCCGCCGGCAACCCCGGGCTCGCGACCGGCGGATCGGGAGATGTGCTGTCCGGATTCATCGGCGCCTTTCTGGCGCGCGGTGTCACTCCCGTGGAGGCCGCCGCGCTGGGTGCCCATGCGCTGGGACGGGCGGCCGAGCTGGGGGCCCGCGCCTGGAGCGCGCGCAGTCTCCGGCCCGCGGACGTGCTCGCGTCGCTGCCCGAGGTGTGGCGCACGTGGGTCGATCGCACACCGGTCGGGCCCCCCGTGCTGACCGTGCTCGAGCCGCCCGAGGCCACATGAGGGTCGGTTGGTGTCTCTGGCTGCCGACCGTTCTCGCGGCGCAGTCCCGCAACTGGCGTCCCGAAGACCGGATCCTGATCACGGATTTCTCCGTAGTCGACGCCGTCGCGGCGTCGCCGTGGGTGATCTTCGCGGCGACACGCCACGGACTGCTGATCTACGACCGACGCGTGCACGCCTGGCAGTCGCCGGTCACCACGCTCGAAGGCTTCCCGGCGGCGCGGGTCCGCATCGCCCTCGCCGATCCGGTCGGGAGTTCCGTCTGGCTCGGCACCGACGAGGGATGGGCGCGCTATGATGCCGATCAGCATCACTGGGACATGGGGCCCGCGACCGGTGGTGTCGCGGGGCTGATGCTCGACGCGCGCGACCCCGTGAGCGGCATCTTCGTGCGCGACCAGTCGGGGTGGCGGTTCTTGCCGCGCGGCGCGCTGCTTCCCATTCCGGGGACGCCGCTCCCGCCTCCCGGCGCCCGGGTGACGCCGCTCGACGTGCAGGCGGCATTGCAGTCGGCGCCGATGGCGCAGGCCCTGCGCGCCCTCATCCTCACCGACCCGCGGCTCCGCACCTATCAATTCACATCCGCCGCCCGGCCGCCGGACGGCAGCGATCTCTTCTTCGGCACGAACGGCGTCGGACTGGTGCGCATCGATCCGACGCTGTCGCAGTGGGAGCCCCTCCCGTTTACGTTGATCGGCGTGGGTGCCGACGCCCTGGCGACGGGGCCGGATGGCGTCTGGGCGGTCAGCACCTCGGCCGCGGGGCTCCGCACCGGGGTCGGCCCGGCCGGGGGAAGAAGCGGCATCACCTGGCTCCCCGACGAGCTCTCCGCGACGTCATCGGTGGAGCCCCAGCCGGGCAGCGGTTTCGGTTTCGCGACGGTGTATCGCCTTCTTGCGGCGGGCCACCAGCTCTGGATCGCGACGGGGTCGGGTCTCTACAGGATGGATCCGGAGAGCGGCAAGACGCGGCGCTTCGCCGCGAGCGACGGCTTGCCCTCCGAGGATGTGCGTGCGCTCGCGCCGGCGCCCGACGGCGTCTGGGTGGGTACGACGAAGGGCCTGGCCGTCGTCACTACTGGAGACCGGATCGTCCGGCTCGGCGACGAGGGCGTAGCGGTCCTGAGTCTCGTCGCCGTGGGGGAGACGCTCTGGGTGGGCAGCACGGTGGGGATCGGCGTGCTGGCGCCGGGGTCGCCCGCGCCGGCCGAGGACGCCGGGATGCCGGCGGCGCCCGCGCTGCGCGCTCCCGTCGTGGCGCTGGCGCGGTGCGGCGATACGCTCGTGGCGGCCTTTTCGGATCAGGTGGCGTGGCGCGATCCCGCAGCCGCGCGCTGGACGGTGGAGCGGCCGCGGGTGCCATTGGGCACGCTGGCCGTGGCGGGAAGCGATGCCGGTGGAGTCTGGCTCGGTGGGACGCTGGGGCTCGCCTGGTGGAACATCGGCCGCAGTGTGTATCAGCGGCTCGAGATTCCCGGGGATCTCCCGGCGCCGGTGCGCGACGTGCAGGCGTCGCCGCGCTGGGTGTGGGTGGCGACCGATAGTGGTGTCGTGCGGCTGCGGCGCGACGCCATCGTAGGAGCTCGGTAGTGAGCGCACATCTGCGACTCGGCACAGGCGGGGAGTTCGATCGGCTGCGGGCCATCTTCGCGAAACTGGGGACCGCCGGTCAGGCGTTGGGCGACGACTGCGCCCTGGTGCGCGTCGAGAAGGCGACGATCGCGTTGAGCATCGACATCTCGGTGGAGAACGTCCACTTCCGGCGTGACTGGCTCACCCTTGCGCAGATCGGCTACCGCGCCGCCGCGGCTTCGCTGTCCGATCTCGCGGCGGAGGGCGCCCGCGCGGCGGGGCTGCTCGTCTCCCTGGCGCTGCCGCTCGAGACACCGCCCGAGCACGCGACGGAGATCATGGACGGGGTGGGGAAGGCAGCGGCAGTGGCCGGCGCCAAGGTATTGGGGGGGGATCTCTCCCAGGCGCCGATCATCATCGTGGACGTGTGTTCTATCGGCACCGCGCCGCGGCCGGTACGCCGGCGCGGCGCGGAAGTGGGTGACGGGCTGTGGGTGACGGGCGCGCTCGGCGGCATGGAGCTCGCGCTGCGGGATCTGCGCGCGGGGCGCAGGCCCGAAACGGCGCTCCTGGCGCGGTTCGCGGGGCCCGAGCCGCGGCTGCAGGCGGGACAATGGCTCGCCAGTCAGGGTGCGCGCGCCATGATCGATCTCTCCGATGGCCTCTCCGCCGACGCCCGGCACCTGGCCGCGGCGTCCGCGGTGGGGCTCGAGATCTCGCTCGAGCGGCTCCCCTGCTGGCCCGGCGCGGCGCCGCTCGTCGCCGCGTCGAGCGGCGAGGAATACGAGCTGCTCGTCGCCATGCCCCCGGCGTTCGGCGAAACGCAGGCGCAGGCGTTTCGCGGCCTCGTCGGCACGCAGCTCACGCGCATCGGCACCTGCGTCGACGGTCCCGCCGGGAGCGTGCGGTTCACGGAGCGGGGTGTCGAAGTGGCCGCGCCGGCGGGATACGACCACTTCGCCGCCTGATGCTGCGCACCGTCTGGTACTACGTCGTCCTCGTCGTGGCCACGGTGATCCACGCGCTCGGCACGCTGGTGGCGGCGCTGTTCCGGGTCCAGCATCGTCCCGGTGGGATCTACGACTGGGGCACCTCCAATTGGTCGCGTTGGGTCCTGTGGGGGGCCGGGACACCGCTTGTGATCGAGGGCCTCGAGCGGATCCCGGCGGGCCCGGTCGTCTACGCCTCGAACCACTCCTCGATGTTCGATATCTGGGCGCTGGCGGCGGGGATGCCGGGCTCCATCCGGTTCGTCGCGAAACAGGAGCTGGTCCGGATCCCGCTGCTCGGGCCTGCGATGCTGGCGGCTGGCCACGTGGCGATCGACCGCACCAATCGCTCCCGCGCGATGGATGCCTACACCGAAGCGGCCCGGCGCATTCACGACCGCGGGGCCTCGACGGTGGTCTTTCCGGAGGGAACCCGCAGCCGTACCGGGCAGCTGCTGCCGTTCAAGAATGCGCCGTTCGGGCTCGCCATCGCGGCCCAGGTCCCTCTCGTCCCGGTCTACGTCCACGACACGTTCCGCATTCTGCCGAAGGGCGCCTGGCGCATCACGCCGATGCCGATCCGCATCACGGTGGGAGAGCCGATCCCGACGGCCAGCCTCACGCTGCGCGATCGGGAAGCGCTGCGCCAGCGCGCCCACGACGCGATCGCCGCGATGCGCGCCCGCGTTGACGCGAGCCTCGCGGCCCCTTAAGGTTGGCGCCACTATGAGCACGATCATTTCGGTCCGCGCGCGAGAGATCCTGGACAGCCGGGGCAACCCGACCGTCGAAGCCGAGGTCACGCTGGCGAGCGGCGCGAGCGGCCGCGCCGCGGTGCCCAGTGGCGCGTCCACCGGCGAGCACGAAGCGGTCGAGCTGCGCGACGGCGACCAGCGGCGCTACGGCGGCAAAGGCGTGCTGGAGGCGGTGAAGAACGTCAACGAGATGATCGGGCCGCGACTCGAGGGGCTCGCCGCCGAGGACCAGATCTCGGTCGATTACGCGATGCTGGAGCTCGACGGCACGCCCAACAAGGGGCACCTCGGCGCCAACGCGATCCTCGCGGTGTCGCTCGCCGTCGCGCGTGCCGCGGCCGAAGATGCGGGGCTGCCGCTGTACCGCTACCTCGGCGGACCGCTGGCGCACGTGCTGCCGGTCCCGATGATGAACATCGTGAACGGCGGCGCGCATGCCTCCAACACGGTCGACTTCCAGGAGTTCATGGTCGTGCCGATCGGCGCCGAGACGTTCCCCGAAGGACTGCGGACCGGCGTGGAGGTGTTCCACGCCCTCAAGAAGGTGCTCGCCAAGCGCGGCCTCTCGACGGCGGTGGGGGACGAAGGCGGCTTCGCGCCCAATCTCCCCAACGACGAGGCGGCACTCGAGTCGATCATGGCCGCGATCGAGGCGGCGGGGTTCGAGGCGGGGAAAGACGTGGCGATCGCACTCGACCCGGCCGCCTCCGAGCTCTACAAGGACGGCGCGTACGTGTTCAAGAAGAGCGGGGCGGGGACGAAATCGTCCGAGGAGATGGTCGCGCTCTACAAGTCGTGGATCGATCGCTATCCCATCGTGTCGATCGAGGACGGTCTGGCCGAGGACGACTGGACCGGCTGGGCGAAGCTCACCGAGACCCTGGGAAGCCGCGTGCAGCTCGTCGGCGACGACCTGTTCTGCACCAACGTCGAGCGGCTGGCGCGCGGGATCGAGGAGGACGTCGCCAACGCGATCCTGATCAAGGTGAATCAGATCGGCACGCTCACCGAAACACTGCAGTGCATCGAGCTGGCCCGCTCCAACGGGTACGGCGCGGTGATCTCGCATCGCTCCGGCGAGACCGAGGACACGTTCATCGCCGACCTCGCCGTGGCATCGGGCGTCGGGCAGATCAAGACCGGCTCCGGCTCGCGCACCGACCGCATCGCCAAGTACAACCAGCTGCTGCGCATCAGCGAGGCGCTGGGCGACGTGGCTCACTATCCGGGCAAGGACCTCTACGGTCTATGACGCGCCGGGCGATAGGCGGAATCGCCGGAGCGGTCGTGCTCGTGCTGGTGGCGGGGCTGGCCGGGGAATACAGCACGGTCGATTGGCTCAAGCTGCGCAGCCAGCTGGAGCTGGAGCGCGACTCGGTCGCGTCGCTGCGAGTGCAGGTCGACTCGCTGGCGCGCGTCGCGCGGGCGCTGGAGACCGATCCCGCGACCCAGGAGCGGGTCGCGCGGGAGCAGTTCGGCCTGATTCGGAACGGGGAGATTCTCTACCGCATCGTCCCCGACCGCTGAGCCGCCGCGGTCAGGGCGCCTCGACGCCCAGCGCGAGGGTGAGACGGTCGAGCACCTCGGCGCGTGAGCCCTGGGCCGGCGTGCCGCTCATGCGCACGCGCTCGATGCCGTAGGCCAGGCGGATCCGCACGGGGAGCCGATCCGGGATGAGCGGTACGTTCCGGATGCGCAGCGACAGCCCGCCTTCGCCCCCCATCCCCGTCTCGAACGCCTGCGGGACGTTGACGTTGGCGGACAGCACCTTCCACATCTCGATATACGACTGCACGGCGGGGAGAATCTGGCCCTGGGCGTGGGCGCGGCCTTCCCAGAGAAACCAGCGCTGGGTCCCGGCATCGGACACGTACGTCCAGGCGTGCGGACCGACGCGCAGCGACAACCAGTCGAGCGGCCGCGCGCCGAGCTGCGCGAACCCCTCGACGACGTCCCGGTCGCCGGTGCCGACGCCGTTGAGCTTCCCCTGCCAGTAGCCCAGGTCGACCGTGACGCGGTTCAGATAGAGGATCTGACTCTGCAAGCCGAACGCCGCCCCGGACCATTTCTGCGTGCTGGGACCGGTCTGGCTGTTGAGCCGCATGCCGATCCCGGAGATCTCGGCGTTCCACCAGAGCGAGCGCTGAGCGGCGAGCGGACCCGCGCAGAGCGCGAGCAGAGCGCCCGCGGTGAAGACGCGGCGAGTCATTGATTGCCCCCGATGACCTCGGGGAGCCCCGCGTGCACGTCGAGCCGCTTCTGCTGGGCGCGAATCACGTTCTCGGCGGCGGTCGTCCGCACCTGGGTCTGCCAGCCGTCCCGCAGCGCGGCGTTGGCACTGATGTTCTCGGGCAGCGGACGCCCCGGGCGGTGGTGGAAGAAGCCGATGAGACCGGCGATCGTCAGCCCTCCCGCGACGGCGAAGCGGCTCCCCGACGGTGACGTGCCGCCGGCGACGAGACCGGGGAGCACGGCGACGGCGAGCCCGATGCCGGCGCCGCGACCCAGAGCCTTCAGCCCCGGCCCGGTGGTCTCATGCTCGGGGAGGAAGAGCGAGTCGGGCAGCGGCGTCGGGGAGGGAAGGGTGTCCTGCGGTCCCATCACGAGGTCGAGCGGGATGTGGACGACCCGGCCCTGGCGCCCGGCGTTGGTCAGCGACGTGACGGAGAACACGAGCCGGCCGGAGTCGTTGGCCATGAACAGCGTGTCGTCGCCCGACCAGAAGACCTGCAGCGTGTCGCTGATCGCCCCGGCGTACAGCGTCTTCACGGTGAACCCGTCTTCCCGCTCTACCGAGACGATGATCTGGTGAAACGAGCTGGCGAAGAGCCGGGCGCGATAGCGGTCGGCTCCGATGCGGATCGTGGTGTCGCGCGGGAGCTCGACGCGCACGACCTTGGTCGCCTCGCGCGCGAAGTCGTAGATGGTCGTGACTTCGGGGGGGAAAACGAGCGGGTCGGGACGGGCGCGCGGGTTGTGCACCACCAGCCGGCGGAACACGGCGTAGGAGGAGTCGCGCTTGCCGCGGAACAGCTCGGCGGCGCCGAGGTAGCTCAGGGCCCGGGTGCGACCGGCGTCGCTCAGCGTGTCGGCGCCGGTGACCGCGAGCGCGCGGCGCAGCGAGGCCGAGGCGGAGTCGTATTCCAGCTGCTGATAGTGTCGCACCCCGGCGGCCAGGTATGTCGCGCTGGCGGACGTCGTCGCATCCTGCGCCCGGGCGACGACCGGAGCAACGGCGAGTGCGGCGGCGAGCCACGCCGTGCGGCAGCGAACGAGGCGCGTCACTGTGGCTTCTCCTGCAGCACGATGTCGGTCAGCTTGAGCTGCTCCCCGGACTCGATGGCGATCACCGTCTCGTACGACAGGTAGCCGTCCCGCGAGACGCGTATGCTGTGCGATCCCGGAGCGACCTTGACGTCCGCCTGCGGCGTGTTCCCGATCTGTTTGTCATCCACGTAGAGCACGCCCCAGGGCGTCGAGTTGATGAACAGGTGCGCGGGCTCGACCGACGCGGCAACGGCCGGCGGGCGCTGCGTGCCCCGCCCGCTGTCCGGAGGGGTCGTGGTCGGCGGAGGGTTGCGCGGCGTCCGCGTGCCCGGAGCTCCCGGAGCCGTGCCGGCATTCGGGCGATGGGGGGGCGGGTTGCGCGCTGGCGCGACCGGGTGGAGCGCGAACGTATCGACGATGGGAGGGCCGATCACGGTCCGATTCTGTTGTTCGTGCCCCTTGGCAACCTGCCACCAGACGAGCACGAGGAGCAGTACGGCGGCGGCGGCGCTCGAGCCGACGCGGATTGAGCGGGGGAGCTCGGTCCAGCGCCCCGCGATCTCCCAGATTCGAGCACCAAGGCCCGGTCCGGATCGCGACGGGTGCTCGCTCGCCATCGCGGCCGCGGCTGCGGCGGCCGCCGCGGCGGCCTGGTCGTGCGGGGCGCTTTCGCGCGGGGGCCAGAGCAGCACCGGCTCGCGCTCCGTGGGAGCGTCGTCGTCCTCATCGTCGTCGGGAACGGGTCGCAGGACGGGCGGCGTGCCGGCCGCGGCCTTCTCTTCCGCCTCTTCCTTTTCCTCGTCGACGACCTCGAGGTCGTCATGCGATTCGCTCGCACCGATGTCGCGATCGACGAGGAGGAGCGGCGGTCGATGCTCTTCCTTCGGGACCTCGACCGGCGGGACCGGTGCGGCGGGCGCGGGTGCCGGCGGGGCGGCGGATGCCGGGACCGGTTGCGGCGGCTCGGCACGCGCCGGCTCAGGACGGGCGGGCTCGGGCTCGCGGGCGGTGCGCTCGGCTTCGACGAGCCTGAGCAGCGGATGCGAGGGCTTCGCTTCGATTCGCGCGGGCGCGCGTGCCGACGGCACCGGGACCGTCGCGGGTTCGGGGAGGGCGACGCCGGCGAGCGCGGTCGCGAGGTCGAGCACTCCCGCGAAGCGGTCTTTCGGGTCGCGCTTCATGGCGCGCGCCAGGGCCGCCGACACGCTGGCGGGGAGGTCGGGTCGCGACTCGGCGAGGAGCGGGACCGGGCCCTCGAGATGGTGCACCATGATCTCGTCCAGCGTCTCGCCGACGAACGGCGGACGCCGCGCGAGGCAGGCGAAGGTGAGCACGGCGAGAGCGTACTGGTCCGAGGCGGGCCCCACGACGCCCTCTGGCCCAAACCGCTCGGGTGCCACGTGGCCGAAGTTCTCTTCGATCGACAGCTCGGGTTGGCGGCGCGGCACGGTGCCGAACGCGGCGGAGAGGCCGAAGTCGGCGATGCGGGCCCAGCCCTCGGGGTCGACGAGCACGTTCGAGGGCTTGACGTTGCCGTGGGTGATGCCGCGGCGGTGACCGTACTCGAGGGCGCTCGCGATCTGCTCGACGAGCCGCAGGCAGGTCTTGAGATCCATGCGGTCGGCGGTGCGGAGCAGGTCGCCGAGGGAGCGGCCCTGGACGTACTCCATGGCGTACCAGACGGCTTCGTCGGTGGCGCCGAAGGAGTGCAGGGCGACGATGTGCGGGTGGTCGAGGGCGGCGGCGCGCTGAGCGTCGGCGCGGAAGCGTTCGATCTGGCCGGGGACCGGCTCGGCGAGCGGCAGGACTTTGAGCGAGCAGAGGCGGCCGGTGACCTGGTCGCGCGCGAGATAGATGCGCGACGCCGTGCCGCGGCGCAGCATGCCTTCGACCTGGAACTGGCGCTCGAGGGC
>JAWOLH010000064.1:0-4515 GCA_033853695.1 Gemmatimonadales bacterium
TCATCGTCAGCGGCCTGTCGTCGGGCGGCGTGCTCGCGGCGTGGCTTTCGGCCTACGCGAAGCCGGGTCAGATACGCGCGGCGCTCTACGAGGATCCGCCGCTGTTTAGCTCCGAGGTGAACCCGGCTTGCGGCCCACCGCTGCGCCAGGCCATCGGTCCGATGTTCGCGCTCTGGAGCAAGTACCTCGGCGACCAATGGAGCATCGGCGACTGGGACGGGATGCTCGCCGCCGCCCCGCGCGAACTGCCCCCGTGGCTCGCGGGCCTGTTCTCCGCGATCGCCGGTTCCGAGCCACCGCAGAACCTGAAGGAGTACGATCCGGAGTGGGGTCGCGCGTTCTGGACGGGTAGCGTCGCTGCGAGCTGCGACCACGCCCGCATGCTGTCGAGCGTCAAGGTGCCGGTCCTCCTCACCCACCACTTCCGCCACGTTGACGAGACGACCGGTGTGCTCATGGGTGCGCTGTCGGACCTGCAAGCCGCGCGCGCCCGAGAGCTCATCACCGCATGCGGCCAGCGCGTCGACTACCAGTCCTTCCCCGCCATGGGCCATGCCGTGCATCAGCAGGACCCGCAGTTGTTCGGCCACACACTGATCGAGTGGGCGGCTTCGCTCGCATGAGCGCGCCGCACGCTCACGCGCCCGCCCGGCAGCGCTCGGCGAATTCTACGAACAGTCGCGACGCGTTCCCGTGACGCACCATTTCTTCTTCCTCGGGCGTGAAGGGAAGCGCGGCGAAGGCCGCCTCGGTCAGGCGCACGCGATCCGCCGGGGCGAAGGGGAAGTCGGTCCCATAGAGGACCTGCGTGATCGGCGCGAGGGCGCGCAGGGCAGCGATCTGCTGCGGCATCACCGAGAGCGCCGTGTCGTAGTAGAAGCGAGCGAGCGCCTGGAGTGCCTCCGGGGGCGACAGGGCGCGCGCGCCGAGGGCGGGAAACGAGCCGATCCCGGCGATCCGCACGGCGAGGAACGGCAGCGTGCCTCCGGCGTGCGGTAGGATGAAGTTGATCCGGGGATGACGCGCCAGCGCGCCGGAATAGAGAAGACTGGCGGCGGTGCGCGTGGTGTCGAAGGGGAACTCGATCATCGGCGCCGGCAGATCGAGGCCGAAATCCGCAAAGCAGCGCGGTGAGGTGGGATGGACGAAGACCGTCGCCGCGCGCTCGTCAAGCGCCTCGAGCAACGGCGTGAGGTGCGCATCACCGAGATAGTGACCTTCCGTGTGCGTCGGCAGGGCGACTCCGTCCAGCTCGAGTTGATCGAGCCCGCGGCGCAGCTCGGCCAGGCTTGCGGTCATGTCGGGCAGGGGGAGGATCGCGAAGGCGCCGAAGCGATGGGGATGGCGGCGCTTCATCTCGGCGGCATAGTCGTTGATCGCTCGGCAGAGTGTCACCGCCTTGGCTGGATCGACGAAGCTCACGTGCGGTGACGAGATCGAAAGCATCGCGCCCGCGACGCCGATCTCGTCCATGACCGCCAGGGCCTGCACGGGCGACCACTGCGGCAACGCGATCCCGCCGTCGACAGTCTTCAGCCCGGCGTCCCTCAAGGCGTCGAGGTAGACGGGCGGCAGGAAGTGAGCATGGACGTCGATCGTGCGCGCCTTCGACATGTGGCTCGTGCTATCTAGCACAAGAGAAAGGGATCGGCCCAAGGGAGATCGCGCCGGTCTCCACCCGATGACGCGCAGCCCAAACTGCGGCGAAGGGGCAGTGGCCGGTGCAACAGCAAGGCTGTGACGTCCGGCCTACCAGATCGTGTCGACGAATCGCAGCGAGCGCAGCAATCGATCTTTGCTGATCAGAGGAACGCCGAATCGGAGCGCCGTCGCCACGATGAAACGATCCGCTGGATCGGCGTGCATCTGCAACGCGTCCGCTTCGATCGCGATCTCCGCCGTCAGCGGCAGGGTCTCAACGCGCGGCACGCTCTGGATCGCGCCGGCCCAATCGGCCACGGGCATGCCGAGGTCAAGCTTGCGCTTGCGTACGAGCAGCGCAACTTCCCAGAAGACAATGGCCGGTATGCCCAGGCGGTCTTCAGTTTCGAGGCGGGCGTGCGCCCGGCGTCCGAGCCGCGTCGGCTCACTCGCCCACCAGACGGCCGCGTGCGTATCGAAGACGACCACCGCTCAGTCCTGCGGACGGCGTCTGTTCGGCGGGACCGCTCCCCGTTGGGTCGCTGTGCGTCTCCCGCGCCGTCGATCGTCTGCACCCGAAGTGATCACACGCTCTCAGCGCTTCCCGGTGAGGTTCCAACCAGCTTCCTTGGTCAGCGGTCGGAGAAATTCCTTCTCCGGCACTAGCAGCTTGGCCTTGCCTCGCAGCCGAGCCAGGATCTCTTGCTCGCGCTCGCGCTGGTGCTGCACCGGGACGAGCTTCGCAATGGCTTTGCCCCGCTTGGTGATCACGACTTCGCGGTGGGTTTCTGCCACCTCGTCGAGAATGCGCAGGCACCCTTGCTTGAATGCACCGGCCGGGACCGTTCGTGTGGCCATGGACACGGGCTATAGACACTTCGACGCATCGCTGCAAGCGGGGTCCTTCACCCCCTACGCCGGCTCCGCCGCAAACCACAGCTGCGGACCAGCATAGAGACTGCCGAGGTATTCGGCACCATTGCTGCGCAGCTCAAGAAGGCTCGCCGCGATCCGCACGTCCGCGTCAACGACCTCTGGCTGGCAGCGCAAGCGATTCAGCACAACCTCAAGCTCCTCACCTCGAACCCGAGGGACTTCAAAGACATCCCCGGTTTGAAGATGATCGCCCTGTAGGCCGCCGTGATCGGCATCCGTGCCGCGCGCAGTGCGGGCAAGACGCCGCCCGCGATACCCATTACGACCACGAGCATGATTCCCAGCACGAGCGATGTCGCGCTGATCCGGGAATGCGAGGGCGACCCCCGCGAGTTCGGACCGCCGGCGGCCGAGGTAATACCGTCGGCTTGCAGGACGCTGAGACAGCCGATCCCGCCGCTAACCATCGATGGGCCCGGTCAATTCCGTGCATCCCGAGTGGGTGCGGTCTTTTCGCGCGCCGACCGGCGATTTGTCAGGATGAGTAGGTTCTGGTAGGTTGGGGCGCGATGCCTAGCACGAGCATACACATCCCCGACGAACTCCTGACGCGGCTCAGCCGCACCGCGAAGCGCCGCCGAGTCAGTCGAAACCGGTTGATCGTCGATGCCTGTCGCTCGTTCGTGGGCGAAGGCTACGACGAGTGGCCCGACGGGTTCTTCGCGACCGAGCATCTCCCTGCACGGGATCTGAAACTGCTGCGCGCGAGCTACGACGACTGGTCGGCCCGCCTGCGCTCCGCGCGCCGCAGCAAAAAGGCGCCGCCGTTCTGATGGTGGTGCTCGATACGAGCGCGGTATCGGCCGTGATGCACGGTCTGAACACGGCGGTGGTCCGGCTTCGGGCTGAACGCCCGCGAGACGTGATCCTGCTCTCGCCCGTGGCCGCCGAGATCCGGTTCGGCCTCGAGCGGCTCGCTCACGGGTCGCGGCGCAGGCGCCTTCTCGAAGCGGAGTACGCGCGTCTGCGAGGGGTGATCCGCTTCGAAGATTGGTCGGAAGCTGCAGCCGAGGAGTTCGGCCGACAGAAGGCACGCCTCTCGCGGACGGGCACGATGATCGAGGACTTCGACATCGCGATCGGATCCGCTGCGGTCGTTCTCGGTGCGCGGCTCGCGACGTTGAACGCCAGGCACATGATGCGGCTGCAGGGACTCGCGATCGAAGACTGGGCGTCATAGCGGCGTTCGAGCTCACCCAGATCGTCTGCCAAAACCGCCAACCTTCTTGATCAGGCGTCACGTAATGCTGACGTAATCGGACCGATCGCGCCGCCAACCAGGGCCAGGAACGTCGGTCTTCCGGGAGGCTTCGGACTTGACTCAGGTCAAGTCAGGTTACGGTGCGGTCCTACGCGGCTTGCGGACGTATGCCTTCGAACTCCACGGACAGCCGTCCGCCGAGGGCCCGAGCGATGCGGTCCAGCAAATCGAGCGACGCGGTGAACGCTTTCCCTCCCTCGATCCGAGCGATGACCGCCTGCGTCGTACCGGCACGGGCCGCGAGCTGCTTTTGCGTCAGACCCGCCACCGTCCGCGCTCGCTTCACCATCACCCCGATCGTCGCCCGGGCTACCGCAGCATCGATTCTAGCCCGCAGCTGCGGGTCGCGCTTCACCCTGGCGCGCACGTCCCCGAGCGCATCACGACCGATGTGTGGATTGTGACGCTTGGCCTGTCTCATGGCGCACCTCCAAGAATGTCCTTGGCCCGCCGTCGGGCCAGAGCAAGATCCCGTTCGGGTGTGCGGCGGCCCTGTTTCTTGAAGGCATGCAGCAACACCATTTCTGGCCCCGTGATGACGACGTAGCCCACCCGATGGCGTCCGACGCGAATCTCCCACAGTCTTCCGTCCAGCTGTCGCAGCGATACCGGCGCGTCCAACCCGAACGCGCCGACCAATGTCAGCGCTTCATCCCAATCGTCTCGTTCACGCCCCG
>JAWOLH010000065.1:0-40203 GCA_033853695.1 Gemmatimonadales bacterium
CTCGCCTCTTCGCGGAGCGCGCGCGGGAGGAAGTCGACTTCGCCGAGGTCAAAGGCCAGTCGCACGCCAAGCGCGCGCTCGAGGTCGCGGCGGCGGGATCGCACAATCTGCTGATGGTCGGTCCGCCGGGGAGCGGGAAGACGATGCTGGCGCGCCGTCTCCCCACGATCCTCCCACGGATGAGTCTCGAGGAAGCGCTCGAGACGACCAAGATCCATTCGGTCGCCGGCGTCCTGGCGCTGGGCGAGTCGCTCGTGGCGCGGCGGCCATTCCGTGCGCCGCATCATACGATCTCCGATGCCGGGTTGATCGGAGGCGGATCGTACCCGCGCCCCGGCGAGGTGAGTCTGGCGCACGGCGGCGTCCTGTTTCTCGACGAGCTGCCGGAATTCCGCAAGAATGTACTGGAGGTGCTGCGCCAGCCGCTCGAGGACGGCACGGTGACGATCGCCCGTGCGTCGATGAGCCTCAGCTATCCCGCGCGCTTCATGCTCGCGGCAGCGATGAATCCCTGCCCCTGCGGCTGGTTCGGGGATCTGCAACACAGCTGTTCGTGCGGGTCGCTCGGCGTCCAGCGCTACCTGGCGCGCGTGTCGGGGCCGCTGCTCGACCGGATCGACCTGCATCTCGAGGTACCGGCCGTCGCCTACCAGGCGCTGGCGGAGCGCGGGGCGGGGGAGTCGAGCGAGGCGATTCGCGAGCGGGTGGACCGCGCGCGCCTCTTGCAGCGGGAGCGCTTCGCCAAGCGGCCGGGGATCTACGCGAATGCGCACATGGCGCCACGCGACATCCGCGCCTTCTGCCGCGTGTCGGACGGTGCCGATGCCCTGCTCCGCACGGCCCTCACCCGACTCGGCTTGTCCGCCCGCGGCTACCACCGTGTCCTCAAGATCGCCCGCACCGTCGCCGATCTCGACGAGAGGCCCGAGCTCGAGGCGAAGCATGTGAGTGAGGCGATCCAGTACCGCAGCCTCGACCGGAGAGGTGTTGGTTAGCGCTGGGGGAGCTTCCTCCGCGCCCGTTCGCGGAGATCGGCATTGGGATCGCCCGCGGCGATCCTTGCGAGCTTGTCCCGCGATACCGCATCGCCGCGATCCGCCATCATGCGGATCAAACGGTCCCGCGGGTGGCGATCGGTGATGGTGTCATACAGTCGCACCAGCTCGGCGGAGCGAATCCCCGACGCGGTGGTTCTGCACCGTGAGTGGAGAGTATCCCGGCTACGGAACCGCGAGCAGCGCGACCATCCCTCCATCGCGATCGCTCTCGATGGCGACTCCCGAGGGGACGACCCAGTCGCGATTGTCCACCTGCAGATCGAACCGGTAGGTTCCGGGGGGCAACACGAGCGCGTCCTCCCAGAGGTCGCCACCGAGGGTGCGCATCGGGTGGGGCTGCCAGTTGTCCCAATCCCCCGCGATGGCCACCGACCGGGCGCCTTCCATCCGTATCCGCACCACCACGCTATCGCCGCGACGTGACGGCCGGAGCGGAGACCACACCGGCGTGGCGGGTCGCTCGGGAACTGACCGCCGACGGGCAAAGAACCGGAACCCCGCCGTCGCGTACCCTGCCCGCGGCAAGCCCTGGTACGGATCGGGGAGGTAGGCGCCACCCCCCAACTCGAGTGCGAGTGTGGGAAAGACGAAGTATTGCACGGTAATGCTGCCTGCTCCTTTGGATCCGTAGGTCGGGCTGAGCCGTGCTCCTCCCCAGATCGAGACTGCGGCTCTGGGCTCGTCGAGCGTGACGCCCGCAGTCACGTCGGTGAACCAGGCCCCGAGGAAGTGCGTGGGCTCAACGTTGGCGGCGTACGTCAGGCCGCGGCTGCGAAACCACGCCCGGCCCCGGGAGTGAAATGCCGTGACCTGCGGAGTGTTCACGATCCACCCGGCGGACGGTCCCGCCCCGACGGCGATACCCCAGCTCCGCGCCGACCAGAGGATCTCCGCGAGGCCGGACGCGGCGCCGCTCCATATCCCATCCGAGCGTGTGACGCCGGCCCCATCGGCTTCAATGGCGAGTCTCGCGCTTCCGAGGCCTGTGGCGATCGATCCCCAAAGACCAGCGCGTCCTTGACTCGACCACAGTCCTCCCGGCAAGGATGCGATCGATCCGACGGCTCCCGTGGAGATGGTCGGCGTCTCGATGTCGAACGACGGTGAGGCCGCGGCCGTCGAGGCGCTACTGCCGCCCGGGTAACGAACCGAGCCGAGTCCCACGCCGATGGACGCTTGTGCCTGGCCGGACACCGGGGAGACCAGGCCGGCTGTCAGCGAAACGATCAGGAGCGACAAGGGAGAGGCGTAACGACTCAGGTTACGCCTCTCCCTTGAAAGGCCGACGGGCACGACCGAGCTACGGTCGATGGCTGGCGGAACTGCCGGTGCTCGAAGGCTTGCCGGGCGGCGATGGAGGAACCGCTGGCGTAGCCGGGGTCGCGGGTGTCGCAGGTGTCGCAGGCGTGGCCGCGCCGCCACCAGAGCTCGGCGTCGCGGGCGTAGCAGGTGTCGCCTTCGTCGCCGGCACGGCCGGCGTCGCCGGCGTCACCGGGCGGTTGTCGAGACCGACGGCGGCGCCCTGGACGCGCGAGGCGCGATGCTTCGCGCCCTGCGCATGCACTGCCACCTTGGACTTCGCCGTATCGGAGGCGTGCGAGTTGGGGATGTCCTGCGCGCCGAGGGCGGCCGGAATGATGCAAGCCGCTGCGACGACGATCAGTTTGCGAAGCATGACGCTCGATCCTTTGCTGGAGTGCGGGCCCTGGTTGGGCCTCGTGTGAAGATGACACCAGCTTGAGTGGGTAACGGGTTGCGGAGCGAAACGCCAAGCTGTCGCCAACCTTACCGCAGCGAAATGATCTTCCAGCCCAGGGGGGTCTGCCGCAGCGTGGCCTGCCAGCTCACCGATTGGTGGCCGGCCGCGCCGCCCTGAATCTCCGTGTAATCGTACGCGCCTTCGAGCGTTGCGTTGGCCTCAAAGGGCCCGAGGCGGTTCACTCCGGTGACGTTCAGCTGCATCGTCATGTTGCTGGCCTTGAGGAACAGGTCTCCCCATTCCTGGGCCTGCTGCTCCGTCATGCGCGGGTACACGACCCGGATGCGGGACAGGCTCTTGTTGCTGAACGCATCGGCGAATTCCGCCGCGATCTGCTGGGCCTCTCCCTGCAATCCTCCTTGAGCCGGATTCCCACCACCCCGGCGTCCACCTTCTTCGCGCCGCGGATTGAGTGCGGCGGCCCGGCCTGCGCTGGTCCACTCCTGGACAGCGGCTGAGAGCTTGGTGCCCGCCTCACCATAGTGCCCGGTTTGCGCCAGGACGTCGGCGGCGTTCGCGTCGGCGTCGCCCGCGGCGAGGGCGTCCTGCGTGGCGCCCGCGCTCGCGGCCCGCAGCCGCACGGCGAGTGCCTGAGCCTCTGCGATCTTGTAAACCCGGGCTTCGGCGGCGCGAGCGGGCCCGGAGGCCGGCGATGGGTTCGAAGGAGCCGGAGCGGGGCGCGTCGGAGTCGGCGCAGCAGGCTTGGCGGTGTCGGACGGTGGAGCGGCCGGCGTCGGGACCGCCATCCGCACCGTTTCGGGTTGCGCGACACGCACCGTTTCGACGGCGGCGAGCGGAGGCGGAACGGTCGGTGCGGCGGGCTCGCTCCGCCCAAGAAACCACCACGCCCCTCCAGCCGCGGCGAGGACGAGGGGGACGACGAATACGAGCGGCGAGCGTTTCGCCGCGACCGGCGCTGGCGAGCGTGGACCCGAGGGAACGGACGTCCCGGTGCGGGTCGGCGGGCGGCGCTCTTTCGGCGTCGCCGTGCGTGTGGCGGGTGGGGGCGAGAGTTTGTTGGCGGGGACGGGACTGATCGGCGTGCGGATCGTTTCCGCCGGAGTCTGCGAGCGACCTCCGGCGAGCTCCACGAGCTGGGCGCGGATCGGATCGTCGTGGGCCACCGGCATCCCGCCGAGCGCGCCGACCGCCGTCTCGATGTCGGGCCAACGCTCCTCCGGCTCCTTGGCGAGCATCCGCATCACCGCGTCGGCGACCTCCTGCGGCATATCGGGGCGAATATCGGCGATCGACGGGGGCGTTTCGTGGACGTGGGCGAACAGCAACCCGACCGTCGTTTCCGCCTGGAAGGGGAGCTGGCCGGCGAGCATCTCGTAGGCGACCACGCCGAGCGAGTACTGATCCGAGGCACCCGTCAACTCGCTCTTGGCGGCGCACTGCTCTGGGCTCATGTAGCTCGGCGTGCCGATCGTGGCCCCGGTCTGGGTCAGCCCCTTCGCCTCGGAGACTTTCGCGATGCCGAAGTCGGTAACCACCGACCAGCCGTCGGCGTCGATCATGACGTTCGCGGGCTTCACGTCGCGATGCACGACGCCGCGCCGGTGCGCATACCCGAGCGCGGAGCCCACCTGATAGAGAATCGCCTGCACCAGCGGGATCGGCATCTGCCCCAGCTGGTGCACGATCGATTCGAGCGACCGCCCCTCGACGAATTTCATCACGAAATAGACGATCTCGGTGCTTTCGCGCACCGCGAAGATCGGAATGATGTGCGGGTGGCTGAGGCCGGCGGCGGTGCGCGCCTCGCGCTTGAACCGCTCCACCATCCCGGCGGTGCTGAACAGAGCGGGGGACATCACCTTGATCGCGACTTTGCGATCGAGGGCAACTTCGTGCGCCAGGAACACCGACGCCATCCCACCGTGCCCCAGCTCGCCCTTGATCTCGTAATCGCCGACGGTCGCCCGTCGCAGCGCATCGATCAGGCCGCCCTGGCTGAGGCCGATGCGGGTGGCATCGCCCGGCGCGGCGTACGCGGTGGCGGCCTGGCCCTGCTGCCCCGACACATCCGCGCCGCAGTTGGAGCAGGCCCGGGCGCCGGCGGCTACCGCCGTGCCGCACCGCGGGCAAGTCGGGATGGGTGGAGCGGTCATCGTGCCTCAATATATTCTGCCGACCCATCCGACGAGGACAGACCGTGTTCGTGAATCGCTGCCGCCGCCGCGCCGCGTTGCTCACCCTGGGATGCGTGCTCGCCCTCACCCGCCCCGGGTTGGGGCAGGGGGCGGCTGCCAACCCCGATCAACGGCTGGCGCGCGCCCTCCTGGCGGAGTTGATCGGGATCAACACCACCCACGATCGCGGCAGCACCACCCCCGCGGCCCAGGCGATGGCCCGCCGTCTCTCGGCTGCGGGATTCCCCGATTCGGACGTGCAGATGGTGGGCCCGACCGACTCGCGGAACCAGAACCTGGTGGTCCGGCTGCGCGGCACCGGGCGGCGACGTCCCATCCTGTTACTCGCCCACCTCGACGTCGTGGAGGCCCTGCCGTCCGACTGGTCGGTCGATCCCTTCACCCTGCTCGAGCGTGATGGCTACTTCTACGGCCGCGGCACGAGCGACATCAAGGATATGGCGGCGCTATTCGTCGCCGCGCTGATCCGGCTCAAGGAGGAGAAGTTCGTTCCCGACCGCGACATCATCCTCGCGCTCACGGCGGGTGAGGAAACGGGCGGCGACTACAACGGGGTGCGCTGGCTGCTCGACCATCGGCGCGCGTTGATCGATGCCGCGTACTGCATCAACGGCGACGCCGGTGATCCCCTGGAGCGCAATCGCATTCCATTCGCGCGCAACGTGGAAGCGAGCGAGAAAGTGTATCATGACTTTCAGCTCACTGTGACGAATCCCGGCGGACACAGCTCGCTCCCGACACCGGACAACGCGATCTACCGTCTCGCCGCGGCGCTGGAGCGCCTGGGCGGCTACGCCTTCCCGGTGATGCTCAACGACATCACCCGGGCGTACCTGGACCGCGCCGCGGCGACGATGCCGCCGGCGGTCGCCGGCGACATGCGGCTCGCGGCACGGGGAGACAGCGCCGCCCAGGCACGCCTCTCCGCCCTGTCGCCGTTCTTCAATGCCCAGCTGCGCACCACGTGTGTGGCGACGCGGCTCGAGGGCGGGCACGCCAACAACGCCCTGCCGCAGACGGCGCGCGCCGTGGTGAATTGCCGCATGCTCCCGGGTCACGATCCCGATTCGGTGCTCGCCACGTTGCGGCGCGTGGTCGCCGACTCGGAGGTCACGGTCACACCGCTCGATACGGCGCAGCCATCTCCGCCTTCTCCACTCGTCCCCGAGGTGCTCGACGCGGTCACGCGCGTCTCCGCGCAGCTCTGGCCCGGCGTTCCCGTCATTCCGAACATGGAGACGGGGGCCACCGATGGGCTCTATCTGCGCAATGCCGGGATGCCGGTGTACGGAGTCTCGGGGGTGTTTCTCGATGCGGACGACATCCGGGCCCACGGCCGGGACGAACGGATCGGGGTGCAGGAGTACTACACCGGCGCCGAGTTCACTTATCGGTTGGTGATGGCGTTGGCGAGCGCCAAGCGGTAGTATACGCGCCTTCGTTCCCACGGAGTCGTCATGCTGCGTCGCGTCGCCCTGCTCGCCGCGTCCCTCGCCGTCTGTGCCGCTCCCGCGCGCTCACAGAACCTGCGCGACCAGGTGCGCCAGCTCTTCACCTTCGGCAATTGTGGCAAGCTGATTTGCCTCGACACCACGGTGCTGTTCGGGCACGGGATGCACTTCATCCCCGCCAGCGACTCGATTACCTCGACGCTCATCTCGTTTCTGTCGAACTCGATCGTGCTCAGCGTGTCGAACACTCCCGTCAGCTCGGCGTCCAGTGGAACGACGTTTCAGTTTCAGGGCGGCGTCCCGATACGGACGTCCACGTCGGCCGGCCCGGTGTTCGCCGAGCGGGCGCAGACGCTGGGGCGCGGGCGCTGGTTCCTCGGCTTCGGCTTCACGGCGATGAACTTCACCCGGCTGCGTGGCGTGCCGCTGAATCACATCTCCCTGACGCTCCCGCACCAGGATGTCGCACTGCCGGGCACGCCGTCAAACGTCCTCGGCGACCAGCCGTTCGAGCTCGACCAGATCGATGTCAACGTCTCGATGGACGTGAGCCTGATGGTCGCGTCCTTCTCGGCGACCTACGGCATCGTCGATGGCGTTGATCTGGGCGTGACGGTCCCGTTCGTCCGCACCGCGGTATCGGGGACCAGCCTGGCCCAGATCAACCTGTTCGGCGGAGACACGCTGCATCGCTTCGGCGGCACCGGCGCCAATCCCGTCCTGACATCGGCCTCCTCGGTGAACGACGCGGCCAGCGGCCTCGGGGACATCGAGGCGCGTCTCAAGATCAACATGGCCCAGACCGACCGGGTTGGGGTCGCTTTTCTCGGTGTGGCACGGTTCCCGTCCGGCAATGCGGACGATCTCCTCGGCGCCGGTCGATTCAGCGGCCGGGCTCTCGGCGTCATCTCCAGCCGCTTCGGCGCGTTCAATCCGCACCTCAACCTCGGGGTGACGGTGCGGGACGCGCCGCTCGAAAACGCTTCGTTCGAAACGAACGCCGGCTTCGACCAGCTCGTCGCGCCGCACGTTACCATGGCCGTGGACGTGCTGGGCTCCTGGGAAATGGGGACGCCCAAGGTGCAGGTACCCAAGCCGGTGACCTACCAGGCTCCGGTGGTGCACACCCTCGCCGTAACCGACATCCCGTCGCGACACGACGATTTCCTGAGTCTCTCGCTCGGCTTCAAGTTCGTGACGACGAAAGGCCTGCAGGTCGTGACCAATGCCGTCTTCCCGCTCCGCGACGCCGGGCTGCAGCCGGGCGTCGTGTGGACCACCGGCCTGGAACACAACTTCTAGCCGAGGGCAAGCCATGCGTGGATTCGCGTTTCGCCTCGCCGTCCTGGCGCAATGCGCCTGCGCCACCGGGCTCGCCGCACAGACCCCGGTGGAAGCGATCAATAAGCTGTTCACGTTCGGCGTATGCGGAACACCACTCTGTCTCGACCTCAAGCCCGATTCGATTACCGGAGTGAACCACGGCCTGCATTTCATTCCGGCGCTCGAGACGTCCGGCGGAACGGTGATCACGTTCTTGACGTCGGCGATCGGCTTCAGCGTGGCGAACACCCCGACCAGCTCGTCTTCGAGCGGCACGACGTTCCGGTTCGAAGGCGGGGTCCCGGTGAAGACCTCGACCTCGGCGGGCCCGATCTTCGGTCAGCGGGCCCAGACGCTGGGTCGGGGACGTTGGGTCGTGGGCATGGGATTCACCGAAGTGCATTTCGATCGACTGCGCGGCGTGCCGCTCGGCTCCATCGTGTTCAACTTTCGGCACGTGCCACGGCCGCCCACCGACACCAACCCCAACCCGGAGCCGTTCCGGCGCGATTTCGTCCAGATGCGGCTCAACATGCACGTGGATCTCCTGGTGTCCACGTTCTCCGCGACCTACGGGTTGACCGACGGCATCGACCTTGGTGTCACGGTTCCGTTCGTGCGCACCTCGGTCTCGGGCAGCAGCACGGCGGAGATCTACCTCGTCGGGGGGGATACGCTGCACCGCTTCGGGGGAACGGGAGCGAACCCGGTGCTGACTTCTTCCTCATCCGCGTCCGGTGTGGCCAGCGGACTGGGCGATGTCGAGGCCCGTCTGAAGATCCGGGTCGTCCAGGGCCACCAAGTCGGCATTTCGCTGTTAGGGGAGAGCCGCTTCGCGACCGGGGACCGGAACAATCTGCTCGGTTCGGGGGGGTTCAGCGGACGCGGGTTCGGCGTCATTTCCGGTCGCTTCGGCGACTTCAATCCGCACGGCTACGTCGGGTACACCGTCCGGCGGGGCCCGCTGCAGACCAATTCGGTCGAAGGAAACCTGGGCTTCGACCAGCTGGTCGCGCCGTGGGCGACCATGGCGTTCGACATGCTGGGATCATGGCAGTCGGGCGCGTCCAAGATCGACGTCCCGCCACCTGTCCGGTACGGCCCCCCGGACGCGCCGTTCCCCTACACGCTCGACGTCACGAATATCCCGTCGCAACGGGACAACTTCATGAACATGTCCTTCGGGATGAAATTCCGGACCAAGCGGGGCATTCAAATCGTCACGAACATGCTCGTGCCGGTCCACACCGCCGGATTGCAGGCCGCCTTCGTGTGGACGGGAGGGCTCGAGTACAACTTCTGATCGCCCCCCCGGGCGTCAGTGGACCGCCGTGATCACCCAGCGCCCGTTCTGCTGCAACAAGTAGAAGGTCTGGTCCGAGTCCGTTCGGTTCGGCTCATGCGTGTCGGCGCTCTTGAACGTCAGCGTCATCGAGACACGCGCTTCGGCCTGATTGCCCGTCGCCGAAACGCGCGTCGCCTTCCAGACCGCATGGATCTCCCTCGCGCCGGCGAAGAACTGGCGCCAGTTGTCCGTCTGGCTCGGCGTCATGTCCGGGAAGGCGCGTTGCAGATCGTCGAGGTGTCTCGCCTCCAGAGCGCGGGCATAGGCCGCGATCGTCTCGCGGATCGCGGGCTCCGGATCGACCGGCTGGGGCGGCGGCGGGGTGGACGACGGCGGTGCCACCTTCGCCGTGTCGGGAGGAGGTAACGCGCGGCGGGCGGCCAGCCGGGCCGCCGCCGCCGAGCTCTCCGCCGTCACGAACAGGTTCGCGGCCGCCCGCATGTGGTCGAACGCCTCGGCTCGATGACCGTCCTCTCGTTGATTCTGACCCAGCTGTAACTCCGCGTCGCCCGCGGCGAGATCGGCCGCCGTCGCGCCTGCGCTCACCGCGTGTTCGCGCGTCGTGCGCGCGTCGAGGAGCGCCATCGCCACCGTCGCATCGGAGCTGTCCGGCGGCGCCGTCACCGTTCGTGTGGGAGTGCGCGCCGGCGCGGGTGGCTTCGCCACCGGCGCCGGGCCGCTGGTCTTCGTCGTTTCGGGAGCAGCGGTCGCGGGCAGCGTCGCTTTCGTGCTGTCGACTACGCTTGGGCCGCGGGTGCCGAGCGTCTCGGCGCTCACGGCCCCGGCCGACGTCGCGGTATCGGTGCGCCAGGGGTGGAGGATCGCGAGCCCGGCGATCACCGCCACCGCGACGCCCCCGGCGAGGAGGCCGAGGGTGCGGCCGCGCTTGCGCGCGGCGACGACAGTGATCGTCGCCGTCGCGCTCGTATCGGCGCTCGACGCAGTGATCGTGACGCTGCCGGGCGCGCCGGCCGTGACGAGGCCCGTCTCCGAGACCGTGGCGACGGCGGGGTTGGTCGACGCCCAGCTGACGGGCCGCCCCGGGAGCGTCTGGCCGTTCTGCGTCTTGGGCGTAGCCCGGAGCTGCACGGCGTCGCCCACCGCGACCGTCACCCGCGAGGGCGCGATGGTGAGCACGGCGATCGAGGAGCGTCGCCGGGCCGTGCCGCCGGCGGAGCGCACCACCGACGGCTGGCTCACCGGCGTGCTGAAGCGCTGCAGCAGCTTCAGATTGTCGCCCGCCGCGGCGAGCGTCATCATCTGCGTGCGGACCGGGTCGTCGGGCGACAGCGACAGCGACCCCATGGCGCTCACGGCGGCTTCCATGGTGGGAAAGCGCTGGGCCGGGTCCTTTTCCAGCATCCGCATCACCGTCGCCGCGAGGTCCATCGGGACATCCGGACGCATCTGCACGACCGGCTGTGGCGGCTGGTTGAAATGCGCGTACATCACCGCCATCACCGATTCGGCGATGAACGGCAGCTTCCCCGAGAGCATCTCGTACGCCACGACCCCGAGCGAATACTGATCGGTGGCGCCGGTGAGCTCCTGGGCGGCGCACTGCTCGGGACTCATGTAAGAGGGTGTCCCGACGGTGGCCCCCGTCACCGTCAACCCTTGCGTCTCCGACACTTTCGCGATGCCGAAGTCGGTGACGATCGCCCAGCCGTCGGCGTCGAGCATGATGTTGGCGGGCTTGATGTCGCGATGAATCACGCCGCGCTTGTGCGCGTACCCCAGCGCGCCGCCGACCTGCATGAGGATCGTCCGCACCATGGGGATCGGCAGCGGACCGACCTCGCGGATGATCGAATCGAGCGGCCGCCCCTCAATGAACTTCATCACGAAGAACAGCAGGTCACCGCTCTCCTGCACCGAATAGATCGGGATGATGTGCGGGTGGGAGAGCTGCGCGGCGGTCCGCGCCTCGCGCTTGAACCGCTCCGCCATTCCCTCGCCGGAGAACAGGGCGGGGGACATGACCTTGATCGCCACCTTGCGGCCCAGCGCGATGTCGTGCGCCAGGAAGACCGTGGCCATGCCGCCGCGTCCCAGCTCGGCCAGGATCTCGTAATCGCCGAGCGTCGCCTGACGCAGCGCGTCGCGCAAGGCATCGCCGCGTTGGGGGGTGACCGGAGTCATCACGTGCACCGTGGTGACGCCGCCCTGCGGGGACGAGATGTCCAGCCCGCAGCTCGCGCAGAAGCGCGCACCAGGCGGGACCACCGCACCGCAGCGACTGCAGGTCACGGTCGAGTCAGCCACGTACACTGCCGCAAGAGGGAATTCGTAATATGCCCGCTGGCGAATGGGTATGCCAAACCGTAGCTTGGCTGCAACACCGCCGGAGACATTCTACCCCATGGGGTCATGGCTGGAACAACACCTCGGGTTAGGCCCGGCGCTGCAGCAACGGCTGCTCGCCACGTTCATCACGGTGGCGGGGCTGTGGGTGCTACAACGCGTCGCGCTGGCCCTCATGTACGGACGGGCCAGCGATCCCAGAGTTCGCTACAAATGGCGCAAGACGATCACGTACGTGGCGCTGCTGATCGGCCTGGTCGTGATCGGCCATATCTGGATAGAACGCATCGAGGCGCTGGCAACGTTCCTCGGGCTGCTCACCGCGGGGATCGCGATCGCGCTCAAGGACATCATCGCGAACCTCGCCGGCTGGGCGTTCATCGTATGGAGCCGTCCCTTCGACGTCGGTGACCGCGTGCAGGTGGGGCCGCACGCCGGGGACGTCATCGACCTGCATCTGTTTCAGTTCACCCTCAATGAAATCGGCAACTGGGTCGACGCCGACCAGAGCACCGGTCGCATTATCCATGTCCCCAACGGGAAAGTATTATCGGAGCCCATCGCCAACTACGACAAGGGGTTCCGCTACATCTGGAGTGAGATTCCGGTCACGCTTACCGCCGAGAGCAACTGGAAAAAAGCCAAACAAATCCTCGAGGGAATCGCGGCCCGGCACGCCGAGCCGCTCAACGACCAGGTCGAAAAGGAGCTGCTCGAGGCCTCGCGTCGCTACCTCATCGCTTACACCAAGCTCACGCCGATCGTCTACGTGCGCGTCGCCGACCCTGGTATCCGGCTCACCTTGCGGTACTTGATCCGCTCGCGGTTCCGACGCGGCAGCGAGAGCGCGATCTGGCAGGACGTGCTCGATGAATTCGGACGCGAACCGGACCTGCGTCTCGCCTACCCCTCCGCGCGCAAATCTCAGGCCGGGGTGTCGCAGCTCCGCTGACGCCTAGAGGCCGGCACCGACTTCGTAGTGCGTGACCGTCGGCTCGAGGTACAGCAGGTACTCGCGATCCTCGGGGTAGTAGTGGGCCCGCGCCACATCCGCCCCGGCGAATCGCTTGATGGCGTCGTACGAGTCCCACAACGAGATGAAGAGAAACTCCGTCTGGTCGGGCAGATTGCGCCGCAGGACCCACACCCCCTGGTTTCCCGGCGTCGCCCGACACTCACGCACGCCGGTTCGATCGAGATAGGCGGCATAGGCGTCGCCCCGTTCCGGGAGAACGGCTCCTCGCCAGAGTCTCGCTATCACATTGCCTCCGGAGGTTCCATCATCCTCCACAACCTGCGTCCGTCATTCCAGATTGTTCAGCACCTCGTTGGTCCCTATCACCGTCGCGAATTCCCCGTGCAGGTCGGCGAGCGCGACGTCGTGGAGCAACTGGGCGGGGAAGAGCCGGTCGTCCGGCCCCGTGTTGTCGAACGTCGCGGTGGCGTCGGACACGACATACGTGTCGAAGCCGAGGTTGCCCGCCATCCGCGCCGTCGTCGACACGCACAGGTTGGTCTGCATCCCCGTGACCACGAGGGTCCGGCGTCCCGCGGCTCGGAGATCCGCCTCGAGCGACGTGCCGATGAAAGCGCTGTTGACCGATTTCTGTACGATCGGCTCACCGGGGCGCGGCCGGACCGCTTCCTTGATCTCCACCCCCGGCTGGTTGGGGCGGAGCGGCGATTGCGGGAGCCGCGAGACGTGCTGCACGTAGATGATCGGTCGGCCCGTGGCCCGCCAGGTGTCCAACAGCCGCGCGATGTTGCGCTCGAGCCCCGGATTGTTGCGATGCAGCGATTCGTTGTACTGATCGAAGCCCTGTTGCACGTCGACGACCAGGAGCACGGCGTCACGGCTGATAGTCATGGTCCCTCGAGGAGGTATTGAAAGCTGGTCACCATCACCGACTTCCACCAACCTCTACCACCGATTCTTGTCTCACGGCGTCTCCGATCTCCACAATCGTCTTCACCAGGAGATCGAAGTCCTCCTGTCGACTGCGCTGATTGGTGTTCGCGACGCGCATCGCAAACCGGCCGTCGAGCACGGTGTGGGACGGCAGCGCCACCCCACTCTCCTGCAGGCGCCAGAGGATTTCCTGGTTGAGCGCGTTCAGGGCGGGGACATCGAGTCCGGGAGCGACGTAGCGGAAGCAACAGATGTTGAGTGGCGCCGGCGCCAGGAGCTCGAGTTTGGGATGCGACTCGACGAGCGATACGAGGTAGCGGATCTGCGATACGTTCTGCGCGATCACTTTGCCGATCAGGTCGACCCCGTGGGTCTTGAACGCCATCCACACCTTGAGCGCCCGGAAGCCGCGCGACAGCTGGACGCCGAGATCGGCGAAGAGCACGCCGCCCGCGGCGAGTCCCCGCGCCGTCGCGCCGAGATAGCTCGGCGCTGCGGCGAAGGTGTCGCGATGCACCTCGGGGTGGCGCACCAGTGTGCACCCGACCTCGAACGGCAGGTATGCCCATTTGTGAAGGTCGAAGGCGACAGAATCGGCGCTCTCGAGGCCGCGTACGATCGGCGCGAGCTCGGGCGCGAGGCGCACCAGGGCGCCGAACGCGCCGTCCACGTGGAACCAGAGGTTCTCGGCCCGGCACAGACGAGCCAGCGCCTCCAGATCGTCGGTGGCGCCGGTGTTCACCGTCCCGGCGTTGCCGACGACGCAAATCGGACGGCGCCCCTGGGCGCGGTCCGCCGCGATCGCCGCTTCGAGCGCGGTGACGTCGATCCGATAATCGGCATCGACTGGGACGAGGTGAAGGTTCCGGTGTCCCAGCCCCATCAGCTCGACCGCCTTTTTCACCGAGCTGTGGACCTCGGTGGAGGCGTACACGACGAGGGGCGGGGCTCCGTTGCCTACGCCCTCCTCGCGCACGTCGAATCCCGCCCGGGCCTGCCGCGCCACGGCCAGCGCCACGAGATTGGCCATCGATCCACCGGACACGAGCAGGCCGCTCGAGCCGGCAGGGAAGCCCATCACCTCGGCGAGCCAGGCGAGCACGCGCTCCTCGACGTAGCGCGCGGCTTCCTGCACACCGGCCGTTTGCGGATTCATGCCCGACGCCAGCATGTCCGCGAGCATCGCGAGCGGCGTCCCCGTGCCGATGACCCATCCCCAAAAACGCGGGTGGATATTGCCGGGAGGGTAGGGAAGCACATCTCGTTTGAACTGCTCGTACACCGTTTCCGCGGGGCGCCCATCGTGTGGCAGGGGCTCCGCAAGACGCGCGCGCACGGCGTCGGGGAACGGTTGCCAGACCGGGCGCTCCCGCACCGACGCGAGGTGGTCGACCATATCGTCGATCATGCGGTGCCCGAGAGCGCGCAGGTCGCTCCAGGATTCCGGATCGAGGGTGAGCTCCGTCAAGCGGCCTCCGGGTTGCGCAACGGCGTTTTTGGTGATCGGTCATCGGTTGTTGAAGTCTCAACCGACGACCGATGACCGACCACCGACAACGCCTTATGTGACAGTTGGATCCACACCACCGCCGCCAGCGTGAGTGCGATCGCGACGATCATTCGCCCGGTGATCTGCTCGCCCAGGAGCAGCCAACCGAGCAGGACCGCGATCACCGGATTCACGTAAGCGTACGTCCCCACGATCGTCGCCGAGGCGTGCCGCAGGGCGTAGCTGTACGCGCTGTACCCGACGATCGATCCAAAGACGACGAGGTATGCGATCGCCGCCGCGCCGCGCCCGCTGAGATGCCACCGGCTCCATTCTCCGAGGAGCGATCCCACGACCGCGACGGTGAGACCGCCCGCGATCATCTGAATCGCGGCCGACATGTAGGCACTTGTCTGTGTCGGATGCCGCTTGGCATAGATCGAGCCGAGCGACCACGACGCGCTGGCGCACGTCAGCGCGATCGGTCCGCGCAAGTCGGCCGACAGGATCTCCCGGGGATTGGCGCCGACGAGCAGCGCCGTGCCGAAGAACCCCACGACGAGGCCCAGCACCACGCGCCACGTCAACCGGCTCGTGCCGCCGGGGATCATGGCGTCGAAGAACGCCATCCACAGCGCTACCGTCACGACGAAGACGCTCGCGATTCCGGAAGGCGTGTATTGCTCCGACCACACCACGAAGGCGTTGCCACCGGCGAGCAGGAAGACGCCCACGATCACTGAGGTGCGCCAGTCTTCCAGACGACGCGGCAGCTGGTCGCCGAAGGCGAGCGCCCCGGTCAGCAGGATCGCGCCGGCGATGGCGAACCGCAGTCCCGCGAACAGAAATGGCGGCAGGACTCCCACCCCGATCTTGATCGCCAGATACGTCGAGCCCCAGAAGACACACACGAGGAGCCAGGCGAAGAGCGCCTTCCCGCGCAGTCCCGCCATCAGTCCAGCTCCTCGGCCAGGAGCCCCGGCTTCTCGAACATCGTGCCCAGGACGATCGTCGTGCGCGTGTTGATCGACTTCTGGCCCTCGGTCAGGTTGCGCAAGATCGACTGCACCCCTTCGAGATCGGGCGCGACGACTTTGAGGACGTAACAATCCTCGCCGGCGACGTGGTGACACTCGAGCACGCCGGGGAGTTTGGCCATCTGGCGGATCCGCGGCTCGTCGACGACGTAGGTCGGGTTGCCGTAGCGCACGGAGACGAATGCCGTCACGGGGTAGCCGAGCTTGCGACGGTCGACATGGGCGCCGTAGCCGGTGATGTAGCCCGATTCTTCGAGCCGCTTGACCCGCTCCATCACCGCCGGACGAGACAGACCGACGGTATCGGCAATGGACTGGTAGCTGGAGCGGCCGTCGCTGGCGAGGAGCCCGAGGATGCGACGATCGATGTCGTCGAGGTTAGGCTTGGCCATAGTAATCCGGACGTTTCGTCGAGGTATGTAAGCTATGGCTTAACAATTGTATACTCTAACACGTTCCCGCAGACGAACTATCCGATTCCTGTGAGCAAAGTGTCCTTGAGTCAGGACACCCCGTCCGACTACTTTGCCGACCATGAAGCCGCTTGAAGCGCTGCTTGAGACGATCCGTCCCTACCGTTCGGTCCTGATCGGATATTCCGGGGGTGTCGACTCGACCCTCGTTGCCGTCGCCGCTCGTCGCGCCTTGGGGCGGGAGCACGTTCTCGCGGCAATCGGGCGCAGCGCCTCATATGCGGACAACGTCGGGGAGGCGGCGGGAGCCCTCGCCGCCCGCTTCGACATCCCGCTCGTCGAGATCGCCACGCACGAGCTCGAGGATCCCAACTACCTGTCCAATCCGACGAACCGCTGCTTCTACTGCAAGACCGAGCTGTGGACCCGGTTCGGTGCGCTCGCGGCGGACCGCGGTCTGGCGGTCGTCTGCGACGGTACGAACGCCGACGACCTGCACGAGCATCGACCGGGGCTCGCGGCCGGGACACGGGCCGGGGTTCGCTCGCCGCTCGCTGAAGCCGGTTTTCGCAAGGCCGATGTGCGGGCGGTGGCCCAGGCGCTCGGCATTCCCAACTGGGACGCGCCGGCCGCCCCCTGTCTCTCGAGCCGGGTGCAATATGGTGTCGCCATCACACCGCGGCGCTTGAAGCAGGTCGAGGACGGCGAGGCGTTTCTCCGCGAGTTGGGGGTCACCGGGAACCTGCGGGTGCGTCATCGCGGGACCTCGGCGTCGGTTGAGGTGGATCCGGAGTGGGTGCCGTGGGTCGAGGCCCGGCGGGAGGCGGTCACGAGCCGCCTCGTGGCGCTCGGATTTGCGGCGGTGGATATCGATCCGCGTGGATACCGGCGCGGTAGTCTCATGCTCGACCGTCGCGACGCGTGAGGTTGTTCGTCGCCCTCACTCCTCCGCCCGACTTTCAACGCGTAGTGTGGGAGGCGTTCGCGCCGTTACGGGGGCGGGACCTGCCGGTCAAGTGGGTCGCGGCCGAAAATGTGCACCTCACCCTCAAGTTTCTGGGGAATGTCGCCGAGGGGCGTAAGACGGAAATCATTGACGCCTTGGGCCCCGCCGTTCGCGGCACGCGGGCGATTACGCTGGTGGTGCGCGAGGCGGGGATGTTCCCCAATGCGCGGGCGCCCCGCGTGGTGTGGGCGGGGGTCGAGCCGGATCCGGCGATCGAGATGCTGGCCGACCGGATCGAGCGAGCCTGCGCCGCGCTCGGATTTCCGACCGAGGGCCGGCCGTTCCGACCGCATCTGACGCTCGGGCGGGCGCGGCGGGATGCCCGTCCGCGAGATTGGGCCGATATGGCCAATCTGCTGGACGGGATCACCATCGACGCCACGGCCGTCCTCGAGGGCGTGGATCTCGTTCGCTCCGAGCCCGGGCCTGGCGGCTCGGTGTATCACCGGGTACACCGTGAACGGCTGTCTTAAGGGGCTGTTTCGACTCTTTGTCTTTGCCCTTCTCCTCGTGGGCGTGGCCGCGGCCTATTGGTATCGCGAGCCGATCGGCCGGGCGTTCGACCGTTTCGTGGGGCGGCGCGATACCGCGTTGCCGAAGGTCTCCCCCGATTCCGGGATCGGCGCCCCGACGCCCTCCGCGCTGGCCGCGGCGCAGCGCAAGCTCGCCACCCTGGCGCGGCCGCGCGGTCCCGACTCCGTGATCCTGACGCCGAACGAGATGGCGTCGCTCGTCGGGAACGGCATCGACTGGTCGGTGCGCAAGAGCTTCGACTCGCTGCGCATCGAGCTCGCGGAAGGGTCAATCGCGGTGAATGCGAGGCTCGACACGAAACTGATCCCTCAGGATGCGCTGGGACCGTTGCGCGGGCTCTTGGCCGAGCGCGAGCCGATCCGGATCGCGGGCCCGCTGCGCATCGCCCGGCCGGGGCTGGCGCGGTGGACGGTGCAGTCGATCGCGCTGCGCGGCTTTCCGTTCCCGGCGCCGGCAGTGAAGGCGCTGGCGCGCCAGACCGCGGGCGCCGATACCTCCGGATCGGTGACGCTGCAGGTCGATCCGGCGGTGGCGGCGCTTGCGATCCACCCGACAGGCGTCGTGCTGTACCGCAAGCGCCGCTCCCCCGCATGAGCCGCCGCGTCCTGGTCGTCGACGACGAGAAGGGCGTACGCGAGGCCCTGAAGCAGGTCCTCGAATTCGAGGACCTCGAGGTGCAGACGTGCGCCTCCGGCTACGACGCCGTGCAGGCCTATGGCGACTTCCGACCGCACCTCGTGTTCCTCGACGTAAAGATGCAGGGGATGGACGGCCTCGAGACGCTGCGCCGACTGCGCGAAATCGACCCCCACGCGCAGGTCGTCATGATCTCGGGTCATGGGACGATTCAGACCGCGGTGGAAGCGACGCAGCTCGGCGCCTACGATTTTCTCGAGAAGCCGCTCGATACCGACCGCATCCTGCTGACGCTCCGCAACGCGCTGCAGCACGTCGATCTCTCGGTCGAGAACGTGCGCCTCAGGGCGGAGGTCGAAGCCCAGTACGAAATCGTCGGCTCGAGCAAGGCGATCAAGGCGGTGATCGATCGCATCGAGAAGGTGGCGCCGACGCCAGCGCGCGTCCTGATCACGGGCGAGAACGGAACCGGCAAGGAGCTGGTGGCGCGCGCGATCCACGCCTTGAGCCCGAGGGCCCGGGGTCCGTTCGTCGAAGTGAACTGCGCGGCGATTCCGGCCGAGCTGATCGAGAGCGAGCTGTTCGGCCACCTGAAGGGCAGCTTCACCGGAGCGATCGCCGACCGTCCCGGGAAGTTCGAGCTGGCCGACGGGGGGACCCTGTTCCTCGACGAGATCGGCGACATGAGCCTCTCCGCCCAGGCCAAGGTGTTGCGGGCGCTGCAGGAGGGAGTGATCTCCCGCATTGGCTCGGGGAAGCCGCTGCAGGTCGACGTGCGGGTGATCGCCGCGACCAACAAGACGCTCGAGCAGGAGATCGCGGCGGGGCGGTTCCGCGAGGACCTCCTCTATCGGTTGAACGTCGTCCCGATCGAGGTCCCGCCGCTCCGGGCCCGCCGTGCGGACATTCCGCAACTGGTGCGTCACTTCACCACTCAGCTGTCCGGCACGGGCCGGGCGGGCCTCAAGCCGAAGGAGTTCGACCCCGAGGCGCTGAAGCGGCTTGCCCTTCACGACTGGCCCGGCAATATCCGCGAGCTGCGCAATGCCGTGGAGCGTCTGCTGATTCTGGCGTCGGGAGAGGCGGTGACGGAGACCGACGTCGACAAGCTGGTGGGCGACGGTGGGCGAACCGTGGCCGCCGGGGATGCGGCCGCCGGCGGGGCGCTGTTCCGGGCCGGGACGTTCGAGGAGTTCAAGCAAGCAGCCGAGAAGTCGTACCTCCTCGCCAAGCTCAAGGAGCACGACTGGAACGTTTCCGAAACCGCGCGTACGTTGGCGATGCCGCGCAGCAACCTGTACAAGAAGATCGAGCGGTATCACCTGGGCCGGGAGAACTGAGTGCCGAAGAACCAGGAGCGCGACTGGGACAAGGAGCTGGCCGAAGTCGACCGGCTGCTCAATCAGCTCCCGACGCATCGCGAAGAGCAGCAGGCGAGCGCCGCCGCGGCGAAGCGCGCCCCCCCCGCGTTGCGACCGGGCGCTGGCGAGGATCAAGGCGGTGGTCGCATCGGCACCTGGGCCCGCGTCGGGCTTGGGCTGCTGCTTGGGCTAGGCATGCCGCTCTGGCCCTACGACCATACCTGCGGCATCAGGCTCTTCCTGTATTTCGGGGGCGTGCTGACCGTCGTCGTGGCCGGCGTCTGGAGCAGCCTGTCGTCGTGGAAGCGCCGCATGGGGAAGGCACACCTGCTCTCGCAGCTGCTGGTGATCTGGGGCTTGATCCTCACGGCGCAGGTGGTGCTGCCGCGCGTGGGGTATGCACACACGAGCGCGACGTGGTTTTGTCCCTGATAGCTGATGGCGAATAGCTTAGAGCACGTATCGGGAGCTCGATGCCAGACAACTTCAAGAACTTCATCGCCGGCGAGTGGGTGGCTCCAGCCTCCGGTGCGTACTTCGAAAACCGCAACCCCGCCGACTGGAACGACCTGATCGGCTGCTTCCCGCGGTCCGGTCCGGAGGACGTCCGTAGCGCGGTGGTATCGGCACGGCGTGGCTTCGCGCAATGGTCGAAGACCCCGGCGCCGCTGCGGGGCGCGGTACTGCAGCGCGTCGGCGAGCTCCTCGTGCAGAAGAAGGAAGAGATCGCCCGCGCCATGACGCGCGAGATGGGGAAGGTCCTCGCCGAAACGCGCGGGGACGTACAGGAGGGAATCGACACCGCGTTTTACGCGGCGACCGAGGGACGGCGGCTCTTCGGGCATGTCGTGCCCTCGGAGTTGCGCAACAAGTGGGCGATGACCTACCGCCGGCCGATCGGTATCGCGGGGCTCGTGACGCCGTTCAACTTCCCGCTCGCGATTCCCACGTGGAAGATGTTCCCGGCGCTGCTCTGCGGGAACGCGGTGATCTTCAAGCCGGCCGAAGACGTCCCACACACCGCGCATTTGCTGGTCGAGATCCTGCTCGAAGCGGGGCTGCCGCCCGAAGCGGTGCAGCTGCTGCACGGGTACGGCCACGAGGCCGGCAAGGCGATCGTCGAGCACCCCGACATCCCCGTCATCTCGTTCACCGGCTCGACGGCAACGGGCGCGGTGATCGGCGAGACCTGCGGCCGGATGCACAAGCGGTTGTCGCTCGAGATGGGCGGCAAGAACGCGATGCTCGTGATGGATGACGCGGATCTCGACCTCGCCCTCGACGGCGTGATCTGGGGGGCCTTCGGCACGACGGGGCAGCGCTGCACGGCGACGAGCCGCCTCGTTTTGCACCAGAAGATTCACGACCGCTTCGTGCAGATGGTGGCGGACCGGGCGGGCAAGCTCCGGCTCGGGTCCGGACTCGCCGACGGCACCGATGTGGGGCCGCTGATTCATGAAGAATCGCGCACGCGGGTCACGGGCTTCGTGGAGATCGGTAAGAAGGAAGGGGCGAGTGTGGTGATCGGAGGGTCGCCGGCCACGGGCGGCGCCCTCGACCGCGGGTGGTTCTTTCAGCCCACGATCCTGGCCGGGGTGAAGCCCGGGCATCGGGTGGAGCAGGAGGAGATCTTCGGACCGGTGCTGTCGGTGATCAGGGTCGGTTCGCTCGACGAAGCGATCGGCGTGAACAACGACGTGAAATACGGCCTCTCCAGCTCGCTCTACACGCGGGACGTCAACGCGGCCTTCCGGGCGATGAGCGACCTCGACAACGGCATCACCTACATCAACGCCCCCACGATCGGCGCCGAGGCGCATCTTCCCTTCGGCGGGGTGAAGCAGACCGGGAATGGCCACCGCGAGGGGGGGTGGGAGGTCTACGAGTTCTATTCCGAGACCAAGGTCTGCTACATCGATTATTCTGGACAGCTGCAGCGGGCGCAGATCGATACATACGAATAGGCACTTCGCATTTCGTCTTTCGTACTGGGGTGTAGCTCAATTGGCGGAGCGTCCGGCTGTTAACCGGAAGGTTGGAGGTTCGAGCCCTCCCGCCCCAGCTGAGACGACGCGAGCGGGTCAGGGGAGCATGACCCGGTGCTGTAGAGGGCTGACGCGGGTCGGCGCGCCGGCCGCCTGGGCGCTGCGAACCCACTGGGTGACGACGGCGCTGCTCGTGGTCACCGGCACGGCCGCCCTCGCGGCCCTCCTCCCGGTGAGCGCCCTGTTCCACGGCGGCCCGCCCGCATTCGACTCGCGGCTCATCGCGCCGGCGGTCCGGAATCCGGATCTGCAGCTTCCCCTCGGTCCATTCGCGACGACTTCCACGGCGTTCCGGTCTGCCGCCACCGCAACGCTCTTCAGCGTACTCGCGCTCATCGCGGCGGGGGTGTTGCTCGTCGCCGCGATCACGTTGCTCGCCGTCGCCGATGCAAGAAGCGCCGCGCGCACGAGTGAAATCTCGGTGCGCCGCGCGGTCGGGGCCTCGCGATCACTGCTGCTCTTCGCCGCTGGACTCGAGAGTACGGTCGTTGCGTCCGCCATCGTCCTGGCCGGGGGACTCGCCGGGTTGATCGGGGCGCGGGCCGCCGCTGCCGCGTGGCCGGGAGAGCTCGTCGCCGGAACACTGTGGGTCACGGTCGCGATTTCCGGGGCGTTGCTCTTCATCGTTTGTTTCGGGGTTTCACTTCCCGCTACGAGAGAGCGGCGGCGGACGCCATTGAGCGGCAGGAAAGGTCGAGCGCTTGAGCTCGTACTGCCGGCATTGCAGCTCGGCGTGTCGCTGGCGGTGCTCGGATCCGCCGCTCTCCTCGTCCGCCACGCCGCCGGACTCGAGCGTGGAGCGGGAGGCGCGATGGGCGGTGGCACCATCTACGCCGTCACCGCTCCCGATGGGCCGGCGGTGGAGCGGGCGAGGGGGTACGCGACTGTGCTCGCGCGCCTGCGCAAAGGGGGCATCAGCGGCGTGAGCTTGACGAGTGCGGGCACCGAGCTCGGTCTCGGGACGGGCGACGGCATTCTGACCGATTGTGGACGATGCGCCTGGGGTGGGGTGGGCGTGCCCTGGCGCCTCCCATTCGTGATGCACTACCTCGTGAGCGCGGACACGTTTCGGATGCTCAACCTGCAAGTCGTCGCGGGGCGCGGGCTCACCGATCAAGATGCGTTCGACGCGCCGCGGGTCGCCGTCGTCAGTGCCTCTCTCGCCGCGGAGGATTTCGAAGGCGGCCAGGCCGTCGGGCGCCGAATCCAGATTGGTCATGGCCTGTTCGACTGGTATACGGTCGTGGGGGTAGTCGCGGACCAGCTGCCCGCGGGCTACGGGGGTGGGCTCCAGCCCGGGAAGGCCCTGTACCTCAGCGTGCTGCAGCATCCAGCGCAAGCGGTCGATCTGCTGGTGCGCGAACCGCCGGACTCGCCGCTCGTTGCGGCGCTGCCTGGCGCGCTCCGCGCGGCTCTGGGACGCGGCACCTCGGTCACCGAGGAGCCGGAGGCGCGATACATCTCGCGCGAAGCTCGTCCCGTGGGCTGGTTCGGGATGTTTTACGGCGTCGAAGGGTGGATCATCCTCGCCGTCGCCACGTTGGGCACGCTCGTCGTGATGTGGCTATGGGTGGCGTCCCTTTCTCATGACCTCGCGGTACGGCGAGCGGTAGGCGCGCGACGCCGCGACATCTTCCGCTTCATTCTCGTGCGAGCTATCGGGGTCGCGGCCGCCGGCGTTGCCTTCGGCTTGTGGTTCGGGACGTTCGTCTGGGGATCGCTGACATCCATTATCGCGGGCCTCCCGCCCTGGGAGCCGATGATCCTGTTGCGCTACGCCCTGCTGCTCACGCTCGCCGCGCTCGCAGGGGCGATGCTGCCGGCGTGGCGCGCCGCGCACACGGCGCCCGCCGTCCTTATCGGTCACGCGGATGGGTGATGGGGCATTGAGAGAGAAGTCACGCATAATCGCGATGCGCGTCGCGTTGTTCTGATGACGCATCTGCCGACGCGCTCGCTAGAATCGCTGCGTGCCATACGAGAGCTTGCTTGTCGTGCTCGCCGGCCGGGGAGAGTCGATCGACCCCGAGGTGCTGGACTCCCTCGAGGAGGCGAGGCCGCAGTGGGTACGCCTCGAGCGGGAGGGGGACTCGGCCTGTCTCGCTGCCCGGCTGTGCCACGCCGAACCTCCCGAGGTGTTTCGCGACCGGGTGCGGCGCTGGGCCGCCCGGCGGAAGTGGGCGGTGACGGTTGCGCCGTGCGCCCCGTCTTTGTAAAGTGAATCGCATGCATGAGTTGGGGGCTCCCCTGCCTACGCCAGGCGTTACACCGCCCGGGGGGCCAGTCGTCCCGGAACGCCGCCGTTCCCGGTTCGCACGATGGTTCGACAGCTGGATGCGCTCGCTCGGCATGGCGCTCGTGCTGTTCCTCATCATCAAGACGTTCTTCTTCGAAGCATTCCAGATCGCCAGTGGCAGCATGACGCACACGCTTCTCACCGGCGATTTCCTGTTCGTCAACAAGGCCCTCTACGGCGCACAGATTCCCGGCACCAAGTCGCGCCTCCCGGGGTTCCGTCAGCCCAAGCGCGGCGATGTGATCGTCTTCGCCTATCCGCGAGATCCCAGCCAGGACTACGTGAAGCGGGTGATCGGCACCCCCGGGGATACGGTCGCGATGCGACACGGGCACGTCCTCGTCAACGGCCACTGGCTCGCGGAGCCATACGTGCAGCGCATCGATCCGGGCAACGACGTCACGAGTCCGGACTTCGAGTGGCAGCGCCAGTACTATCTCGCCCGCTCGGAGGGGGACCTGAATCACTATCACCCGGAGCGCGACGACTGGGGTCCGTTGCTCGTGCCGCCCGGGAAGTACTTCGTCCTGGGCGACAATCGTGACGACTCGTCCGATTCCCGTTACTGGGGCTTTGTGGACGAGACCGCGGTGAAAGGGCGGACGCTACTCGTGTATTTCAGTTATGACCGGGGGACGCACGACGCGCTCCCGTGGCTGACGGACATTCGCTGGAGCCGACTCGGATCGCTGATTCACTGAGGTTCCCGACTCGCACCTGGTCCCCCTCTGCCGCAGGGAGAGGGGTCAGGGGTGAGGCCACCAGGGGTGAGGCATGCGCCTGAACACGGCTAAACGGGTGTCCTTCGACGAAGGGTCGCTCGACCAGTACCTGCGCGAGATCAGCCAGTACCCCCTGATCACGCGGGAAGACGAAGTCGAGCTCGCGCAGCGCATCAAACGCAACGACGCCGAAGCGCTCGACAAGCTGGTGCGGTCGAACCTGCGTTTCGTCGTCAGTGTGGCCAAGAAATACCAGAATCAGGGCGTGTCCCTCTCGGATCTGATCAACGAGGGCAACCTCGGCCTGATTCGCGCGGCCCATAAGTTCGACGAGACGAAGGGCATCAAGTTCATCAGCTACGCGGTATGGTGGATCCGCCAGGCGATCCTCCAGGCGCTCGCCGAGCAATCACGTATCGTGCGCGTCCCGCTCAATCGCGCCGGCACGCTGCATCGCATCGGCAAACGCTCCTCCGCGCTGCTGCAGGAGCTCGGTCGCGAGCCGACGGTCGAGGAGATCGCCGAGGGGATGGATATCTCGGAAGAAGAGGTCGCCAAAACCCTGTCCATCTCCCAGGCGCACCTCTCGCTCGACGCGCCCCTCACCCCGGGTGAAGACAACAAGCTGCTCGACTACCTCCCCGACACCCAAAACCCCGGTCCCGATGACGAGATCTTCGAGCACGCCCTCACCGAGTCGATCGAGGGCGTCCTGTCGACGCTCAAGGAGCGGGAAGCGAAGATCCTGCGGCTCTATTTCGGTCTCGAGGGCCAGGAGCCGATGACGCTGGAAGAGATCGGCTCACTGCTCGGAATCACGCGCGAGCGGGTCCGCCAGATCAAGGAGAAGGCCTTGGCGCGGCTGCGGCATGTCAGCCGGGCGCGCGCGCTGGAGAGTTTCCTGTCATAACGGCCTGGAGCCAAGTTATCTTGGCTCCATGGCTTCCCTTTCCTCATTCGACATCTCGACCGGCGCCGACCTCCAGGAGGTCGATAACGCCGTCAACCAGGCGACCAAAGAGATCGCCCAGCGGTACGACTTCAAGGGCTCGAAGTGCTCGATCGCCTTCGACCGCGCCAAGACGCTCCTGACGCTCGTGGCCGACGACGACTTCAAGATGAAAGCGCTGTTCGATGTGCTGCAGGGCAAGCTGATCAAGCGCGGCGTGCCGGTGAGGAACCTCGAGCTGGGTGACGTCACGCCGGCGGCGGGGGACACGGTGCGGCGCGAGATCAAGCTCACGCAGGGAATCTCCCAGGAGAAGTCCAAGGCGATCGTCAAGGCGATCAAGGACCGGAAGTTCAAGAAGGCCCAGGCCTCGATTCAGGGCGAGGAGGTGCGGATCCAGTCGCCGTCGAAGGACGAGCTGCAGGAGGTGATCGCCTTCCTCCGCACCCAGGACTTCGGGATCGAGCTCAAGTTCGGGAATTACCGCGGATGAAGCTGGGCGTCATCTCGCTCGGATGCGACAAGGCCACCGTCGACTCCGAGCGGCTGGTGGGCGAGCTCGTCGGACATGGCGCCGAAGTGACGGGCGACCTGCCGCGTGCCGACGTCGTGCTCGTCAACACCTGCGGCTTCATCGATGCGGCGAAGCAGGAATCGATCAACGCCATCCTCGAGGCCGCCCGGCTCAAGCAATCCGGCGACGTCAAGGCGGTCGTCGCGGTCGGATGCCTGGTGCAGCGCTATCGCGACGAGCTGGCGACCGAGATGCCCGAGGTCGATCTCTTTCTCGGGTTCTCGGACCTGCATCACCTCGTGCCGGAGCTCGCCAAACGCGGACTCCTCGCCGATCCGGTCGCGGGGCACCCCGGCGTGCGTCAATTCCTCGGGGCAGAGCGGCACGTGCGCTACCTCAAGATCTCCGAAGGGTGCGACCACACCTGCGCCTTCTGCGCCATTCCGCTGATGCGTGGAAAGCACCGCTCCGAGCCGCTCGAGCGCCTGGTGCGCGAGGCCCAGGCACTCGAAGCCCAGGGGGCGCGGGAGATCAACCTCGTCGCCCAGGATCTCGGACACTACGGACGCGATCTGGGCCGGGATGGGGCGAAGCTCCCCGACCTGCTCGCCGCGTTGCTTGCCGAAACGACGGTTCCCTGGTTCCGGCTGCTGTACGTCTATTCGGCGGGTATCACGGACCGTCTCGTCGACCTCATGGCGCGGGAGGCCCGTATCGTCCCGTACATCGACATGCCGATCCAGCACGCGGCCGACCGCATGCTCGAGCGGATGCGGCGTCCCGAGCGCCGGGCCACGCTGCGGGAAAAGCTGGAGTGGCTGCGGGGGGCGATCCCCGACCTCGCGATCCGGACCACCTGTCTCGTCGGATTCCCGGGAGAGACCGATGCGGAGTATCGCGAGCTCCTCGAGTTTCTCGAGGAGGCGCAGTTCGATCGCCTCGGCGCATTCGCGTATTCCCCCCAGGAGGGCACCCGCGCCATGCAGTTCCCAGATGACGTTCCCGACGACGTCAAGCGCGAGCGCCTGGAGGAGTTGCTCGAGGTGCAACGCGCGATCTCGGCGGAGCGGCTGTCGCGGTTCGTGGGTCGGGAAGTGCCGGTGCTCGTCGATCGTCTCGCCGACTCGATGGAAACGGGGGCGACCCATGTGGGACGCGTTCCCTGGCAGGCGGATGACGTGGATGGCGTAACGTACCTCGGGGAAGGGGGCTGGGCCGGTCCCGGCAGCTTCGTACGAGCCAGGCTCACCGACAGCCTGGACTACGATTTTCGGGCGGTGGCGCTCGCGTGAGCGGCCGCGCCGCTCCACGGTCTTCGGCGTCCCGCGCCCCGCGTCGGACGCCTTTTTCTTGGATGGTGCTGGTTGTCGTGACCGGCCTCATGGGGTGCCCGCATCCGCAGCCCCCGGCCGTTCCGATGGGCCCCGAACCGGAGCTGCGAGTCGGTCTCGCCGTCGGCCTCGCGGGCCTGCGGCTGGGCGGCGACGGCGAGTTGTTCGTCACCGACGACGGCAACGGGCAGCCGGTGGGGGCGATCCCCGCGGGGACCGTGTGGACCATCACGGTGGATTCGAATCCCGGCTTTACGCTGCTGCGTCCCGACGGTACACGCACCGAGCGCCACGCGGGGGTGTCGGCGGTGAACGTGACGGAAGGGCGGTTCGCGATGGCCAACGGCCACCGTTATCGCGGCCGGGTCAACGTGGTCCGTGACAAGAGCGGCCTGCTGCTCATCAACCGGCTGCCCATCGAGAGTTATCTGGCGGGCGTACTCGGTCAGGAGATGGGGTCGCGGCGTCCCGAGGAGCGCGAGGCGCTGCTCGCGCAGGCGGTCGTGGCTCGCACCTTCGCCTTGCGCAACCGGGGTCGGTGGGAAGCGAACGGCTTCGATGCCACCGCCGACACGCGCGACCAGGTGTATACAGGCGTCGACGGCGAAACCACGCAGGTGTGGGACGCGCTGCGGGCGACGACGGGCCAGGTGGTGCGCTACCGGGGAACGATCATCGACGCGTACTACCACGCGAGCTGCGGCGGCCGTACCGCCGCGGTCGAAGACGTGTTTCGCACCGCCCAGCGCCAACCGTATCTGCGATCCGTTTCCGACGCGAGCGGAGGCGGTCACTCGTATTGCGAGCTGGCGCCGCACTTTCAATGGCGCGAGGAGTGGGACCGGCAGACGCTGCGCGCTATATTGACGCGAACGCTGCCGGCGGTGATGACCGTCAGCGGCGACGGGCTGCAACCCATCACGGACGTGCAGGTGACGCGCACCACGTCGTCGGGCCGGGTGGGGGAGCTGCGGGTGGTGTTCGCGCACGGCGACGTCCGTATCGCCGGTCCGGATGTGCGGTCCATCCTGCGACCAGCCGCCGATCGGCTGCTGCAAAGCACGGCATTTCGCCTGTTCGTGACCACCGACGGCGGCACCGTGAGCCGTCTTGTGGCGCAGGGCGTGGGCGCCGGCCATGGCGTCGGGTTTTGCCAATGGGGCGCCATCGGGCGGGCGCGCGCCGGGCAGCGGTACCGTGACATCCTCACCACCTACTTTCCGGGAACGACCGTTGATCGACTCTACTGATAGATCGGGACACCGCCGGCGCCTCCTGGCCGCGCTGGTGTACGGCGTGTGGGCGACGCTCGCTACGTCGCCGGCGCTCGCCGCGCAGGGGCTGCTGTCGAAGTTTTCGTACGACGAGCTGCAAATCTCGGGGTTCGAGCTCGACATCGGCTCGGTGGCGACCCACGACCTGCGTGGGGCCATGATCGGCGGCCTGCGCATGGACGCCGGGTATCTGGCGCCCCATGTCCGGGTGCTCCTGGGCGCATCCTACACGCGCTCTCGCTTCACCGACCGCGCCGTCGCCCGGCTCGACCGGCAGCTGCTCAAACTGGTGAACGATCCCGATTCGAATTCCACAATCGACGTGGGGCGGGTGCACCTGTCCGACTTCATCGCCGACCTCGATCTGCAATATGCCTTCAACGAAGGCCGGCCGGTGACCGCCGTGCTGGGACTGGGCGGCGGGGTGCACATCCGGGAGGGCAGCGGGCGGGCCATCAACGGGACGTTCCTGCAGGATGCGCTGAGCGGCGTGTCGCCCGCGCTCAACGGTACCGCCGGAATGGCGGTCGCCCTGACGCCGGCGTGGCGTCTCACCGGCGAGCTGCGCGGCACCCTGTTGAGCGACTACTCCCAGCTCTCGGCACGCGTCGGGTTCATGTACCGGCTCCCCGCCGGTCGCGGGGGCCAATGAGCGATCCGGTCCGCGTCGCCGTCGTGGGAGCGGGGAGTGTCGCGCAGGTGGCGCACCTCCCGGTCCTGCGCAAGATCACGGGCGTCGAGATTGCCGCGATCTGCGACAACGACCTTTCCAAGGCTCAGGCGCTGGCCGCCCGCTTCGATGTGCGCGAGACCTACGACGACATCGAGGAGGTGCTGAAGTACGCGCACCCCGACGTCGTCGTGATCTGCACGCCCAACCATCTCCACGATATCCACGCGGTCGCCGCGCTCTCGGCGGGGACCAACGTGCTGTGTGAGCGGCCCCTCGCCATGAGCGTCGACGGTGTCGAGCGCGTCCTGAAAGCCGCGGAGCGCTACGGCAAGCGCGTGATGGTGGCGATGAACCACCGCTTCCGCAGCGACGTGCAGGCGGTGCGCGGCTTTCTCGCCGGGGGCGAGCTCGGGACAATCGATATGCTGCGCGGTGGATGGTTCACATTCCAGCCGTCGGCGGCCCGGCAGCAGCTCGGCTGGCGCCTGCGGCGCGCCGAAGCCGGCGGCGGCGCGATGCTCGACCTCGGTCTGCCGTTGATCGATCTCGGGCTCTGGCTCGCCGGCTGGCCCATCCCCAAGCGCGTTTCCGCCCAGCTCATCGGCGGTGGTCGTGACACCGTCGAAGACATGGGGATGGCCATGATCGTGTGCGAGAACGGTCTGTCGATCGGAATCGCCGTGAGCTGGCGCCACCTCGGCGGAGGCGAGCGGTTCTGGTTCGAGATGGTGGGGCGCAAGGGGACCGCGGCGATCTCCCCGCTCCGGGTTTACAAGGAGATTCACGGCGCGCCAGCCGATGTCACGCCGACCGGCGCGAGCGGCCGGGAGACGCCGTTCATTCAATCCTACCGCGCGGAGTGGACCTACTTCCTGGCCGTGATCCGCGGGGAGGTGAACGCACCGCCGCCGAAGGATCAGGTGCTGCTGCACCGGGTGCTCGAGGCGGTGTACCGCTCCGCCGACGAAGGCCGCGACCTCCTGTTGTGACTCCGTCTTCCCGCCGCGGCTGGTTCCTGGTCGCGCTCGGTGCCCTCGCGCTCGCGGGGTGCTATCCACCGTTTCCCCTGCCGTTTCTCAGCTTCGTCGCCCTCGTACCGGCCGTCTTCCTGCTGTTCGACACCGAGGCGAACGCGCGCGCCGCGTGGCGCTGGGGATTCCGATATGGGCTCGTCACCAACGCCCTGGTGCTGTACTGGATGGTGGTCGCGCTGTGGCACTTCACCCCCCTTGCGGCGCTCGGCTACGCGCTCACCGTGTTGCTCCTCGCCGTGTTCACCGGTACGCTCTTCTGGTTCGTCACGCGCGTGCGCAGCGTCTATCCGCGGCTGCCGCTGCCGCTCGTGTTTCCCCTGGCGTGGACCGCTCTCGAGTGGGGAGTCGGTCACCTCGGCGATATCGCGTTTCCCTGGCTGGGCCTCGGCACGTCGCTCGCCGATGGGCGGGTGCTGGTGCAGTGGGCGGACATCGCCGGGGCGCGTGGGGTGACGCTGTGGCTTGTGTGGTGCAACGTCCTCTTGGCGACGGCGCTCGCCGGACAGGGCGAGGAGGGAGCCCGGCGCTACGTGAAGCGACTGCTCCCCGTGGTGCTCAGCGTACTCCTCGCCTGGGGCTACGGCACATGGCGCGAACGGACGCTCTCCCTGCGCACCGTCGGCACGGTCACGTTGGTGCAGCCGAACATCGGCTTCGACGAAAAATGGGATCCGGCCGTCGCCGACAGCGAGGTGGGTCTGTTGCTCGGCCTGTCGAGAACCGCGACCCAGGACACCCGACCGGGTCTCGTGGTGTGGCCGGAGGCGGCAGTGCCGGGCTACCTCATCGAGCACCCTGATTGGCAGGCCAGGATCGGGGCGTTCGCCGTCGAGCGACGGATCCCGGTGCTGACCGGCGTGGTGCACGTCCAGTTTCACGGAAGCGGATACACCTATTACAACGCCGCCGTGTTCTTCGACACGCTGGGCCAATGGCGGCCGCACGGCGTCTACGAGAAGCATTACCTCGTCCCCGTGGTCGAGCGCGTGCCGTTCGTGCCGGTGGGGTGGTTCCGGATCCTCCCCGGGCTGGGTCGATGGTCGGGAGGATTCGGGCGGGGCGATTCGCTGCCTCTGTTTCCGACCCCCCTCGGTCGTGCCGGCGTCGTGGTGTGTTACGAGTCCGCCTTCGAGGACCTGGCCCGGCGCTATCGTGCAGCGGGTGCGGACTTCCTCGTCAACATCACGAACGATGCCTGGTTCGGCCGCACCGCGGCGCCGTACCAGCACGCGTCCCACCTGGTGTTGCGGGCGATCGAGACGCGGATGGGCATCGCACGCGGCGCGAACGACGGCATTTCAGAGTTCGTCGATCCGCTGGGTCGCGCCACCGATCAGAGCCAGCTGGTCACACGCACGGTCGTCACGGGGCAGCTGGTCACGAGCGACGTGCGGTCGTTGTACGTGCGTTGGGGCGACTGGGTGGGCACGCTGGCGGTCAGCGCGACCATCGTGATGATCGGCGGGCTCCTCATGCAACGAGCGAGACGACGGGCATGAGAGTCGGTGTCGACGTCGGCGGCACCTTCACCGATCTCGTCGCCGTGACCCCGGATGGCGGGCTGGAGATCCGCAAGGTGCTGAGTACGCCAGACGATCCCTCCGTCGGACTGTTCCAGGCGTGCGACAGCCTTACCGTGCCGACCGGCGCCGCCATCGAGCTGCTGGTGCACGGCACGACGATCGCCACGAACGCGCTGCTGGAGCGGCGCGGTGCCCGCACCATCCTCGTTACGACCGCCGGGTTCGAGGATCTCCTGTGGTTGCGCCGCCAGGACCGCGCTTCGCTCTACAATCTCGGGCAGGATCACCCACCGCCGCTCGTACGGCGTGCCGACGTGGTCGGAGCGGTCGAGCGCACGGGACCCGACGGCGTACTCACCCCGCTCGGCGAAGTGGAAGTGGAGCGCGTGGTCGCGAACGTGCGAGCGCTGAATCCCGAGGCGGTCGCCGTCGTCTTCCTGTTCTCCTTCCGCCATCCCGGCCATGAGCGCCGGATCGCTGACGCGCTGCGCACCGCACTGCCGCACATCCCGATCGTCGCGAGCCACGAAGTGCTCCCCGTGTTCCGCGAATACGAGCGGTGCGCCACGACGACCGCCGAGGCGTATCTGCGGCAGCTCGTCGCGGGATACGTCACCCGGGCCGGCGCCGCGGCCGCGTCTCGGGGCATCGGGGCGTTCCGGTTGATGACGTCGGCGGGGGGAACGGTGTCGGCCGGGATCGCGGCGGAGTCGGCCGCCTCCCTCGCATTGTCGGGCCCGGTTGGCGGCGTCGTCGGCGCGGGCGTCATCGGCGCCGTCGTCGGTGATGCCAACCTCCTCACCCTCGATATGGGCGGCACCAGCGCCGACGCCAGCCTCGTGCGGGGAGGGGAAGCCCGCGAGGAGGGATCTACGGTCGTCGGGGGTGTCCCCCTCGCCCTCCCCTCGGTCCTCATCGAGACGGTGAGCGCGGGCGGAGGCAGCATCGCGTGGGTGGACGAAGCCGGGGCGCTGAAGGTCGGCCCGCGCAGCGCCGGGGCGAAGCCGGGACCGGCCTGCTTCGGTCGCGGCGGGACGGAGCCGACGGTGACCGACGCCTGCCTCGCGCTGGGGTGGCTCGATCCACAGTGGGCGCTGGCGCAAACCGTCCACCTCGACCCGGCGGCCGCGGCGCATGCCCTCGAGTCCGTCGCCCGGGCGCTCAACTGCGACGCGAGCCGCGCCGCTTCGGGCATCGTCGATGTGGCGACGGCCGTCATGGCTCGCGCGCTGAAACGCGTGAGTGTCGCTCGCGGGGTCGATCCGCGGCACCTCACCCTGATGCCGTTCGGCGGCGCCGGTCCGCTCTTCGGCTGTGCGCTCGCCGATCAGCTCGGGATGCGCAGAGTCCTGGTGCCACCACACCCGGGGGTGTTGTCGGCGCTCGGGCTCGCGGCTGCCGCGGAGCGCATCGAGTTGGTGGCGGCACTGCATCGCCGGGCGGGGGCGGTGGGGGAACGGTCCGCCGTCGTCGCCGCGTACGCGGAGCTCGAGACGCGCGCCGGCGCCCTGCTGCCCGGGGCCGCCACCCAGCGCCTCGCCGATTGTCGCTTCGCGGGACAGGGATATGAGATCACCATCCCGCTTACGAATGGGGAGCCCGAGAGCATCGAAGCCGCCTTCCACGCGGCTCACCGGGCGCGCTACCGGCACGGCGGCGTCGAGGGACCAGTCGAGATCGTCAACGTCCGGGTCGTCGCCGAGCGACGGGCACCGGGCCTCGTGCTGGGCCGCCGCGCCGGCATCGGTCGGCCGACGCCCGGGTCGCGTCGCCTGATCGTGAAAGGCGAACGCGTTCGCGCCCAGGTGTGGCCACTCGGCGAGCTGCCGCCGCGGGCCCGCATCCCCGGGCCGGCGATCCTGGCGGGACCCGATGCCACAGCCCTCGTCGAACCCGGATGGCGCGGCACAGTGCACTCGAGCGGTGCCGTCATCCTGGAGCGGGTATGACCCTCGATCCGGTCGCTCGTGAAGTGATGGCCCACGCCTTCGCCGGAATCGCCGAGGAGATGGGTCTCGTGCTGATTCACTCGGCCGTCTCCCCCAACATCCGGGAGCGTCGTGATGCCTCGGCGGCGCTGTTCGACGCCGAGGGTGACATGATCGCCCAGGCCGCCCACATCCCCGTCCACCTCGGGGCCCTGGCGGATGCCGTAGCGGCGGTCCGCGCGCTGCGGCCGGAGCCCGGCGACCTGTACATCCTGAACGACCCCTACGCTGGCGGTTCCCATCTGCCGGACCTGACGCTCATCGGCGTCATCCGCACGGCCGACGGCATCGGCGGGTACAGCGTGGTTCGTGCCCACCACTCGGACGTGGGAGGCGCGACACCGGGCAGCATGCCGGCCGGGGCGCGCGAGCTATTTGCCGAGGGACTCGTACTCCCCCCAGTACTGTTCACGCCGGAAGTGGAACGGTTGCTGCTCGCGAACGTTCGCACGCCGGAGGTTCGCCGCGCCGATCTCGCGGCGCAGCGCGCGGCGGTGGAGCGCGGGGCCGAGGGCGTGTGGTCGCTCGCGGCGCGGCACGGTTGGGGATTCGTGCGCGAGGCGGCTCGTGCCCTGATGGACGACGCGGAAGCCAGGGCGCGCGCCGTGCTGTCCCGCTTGCCGCTCGCATCCCAGGGTCCGGTTGCCGCGGTCGATTGGCTGGAAGGAGACGGCGTTTCCGATGCGGACATTCCGGTTCACGTCGCGGTCGCCGTCCGGAGCGGAACGCTGCACGCCGATTTCACCGGGACCGCCCCCGCGGTGGCCGGCAACGTCAACTGCCCCCTCGCCGTCACGCACGCGGCCGTGCTCTTCGTGGTGCAGACGCTGCTCGGCGAGGGAATCCCCATGAATGCAGGGGTGGCGCGGGCCGTACGGGTCACCGCGCCCGAGGGGTGCCTCGTCAATGCCCGCTGGCCCCACGCGGTGGCCGCGGGCAACGTCGAGACGTCGCAGCGCATCGCGGATACGGTGTTCCGGGCGCTGGCGGCCGCCGGTGTGCCGGTACCGGCGCAGGGGCAGGGCACCATGAACAACGTGACGCTGGGCGCTCCGGGGTGGACGTACTATGAGACGCTCGGGGGGGGGCAGGGAGCGGGGCCGGCCGGTCAGGGGGCTTCGGGCGTGCACGTCGGTATGTCGAACACTCGCAATACTCCGATCGAGGTGCTCGAGATGGAGTACCCGATTCACGTACGCTGCTACTCGCTGCGTGCGGACAGTGGCGGGGCCGGACGCTGGCGCGGCGGCTCCGGCGTCGTGCGGGAGCTCGAGCTGCTGGTCGCGGCAGACGCCAGCATCCTCTCTGAGCGGCGGCGGCATCCGCCCCGGGGGTCCGCTGGCGGTGGCGACGGAGCGTGTGGGAGGAATCTCAGAAACGGCGCCCTCGTCCCGGCGAAGGCGAACATCCAGCTGGCCGCCGGCGACGTTCTGCGAATCGAGACCCCGGGGGGAGGCGGGTGGGGGCCTCCGGTGATCTAGAGGCGTCCGCCGGCTAGACTGAACGCGAGGATGGCGAGGACGATCGCCGTGATGACCACGTACTTGCCGTCCTTCTGGCGGAAGAACCCGATCAGCGACAGGGCCACTCGGGCGATCGGCGTCGCGATGAGCAGCAACAGGCCGAGCTGGATGACGCCAAGGCTGTTGAGCGCGAACGCGGAGTCGACCACGCCCCGCACCGTCCGCAGCGACTGGGGCTCACCGTTGAACGCGTGATAGGCCACGGGCGCCGAGCCGTGCCGGAGGAGGTAGGCGACGCCACCCACTGCGGCCACACAGGCGGCTACCAGGACGCCTATCCGCAGCAGCTTGCCGACCGCTTGCTCGACCTGCTCATCGGTCCACTGTTTCACGGTCAGATCCGCCCGGAAACGGCTTTGTACACCATCTCGATCGCCAACCCGACGACCACCAGGGCGAACAGGATGCGAAGCCAGCGGGCGTGGACCACCGGCAAGAGGCGCGCACCGACGAGCGCGCCGCCAAGGACCCCGAGCATGACCGAGAAGGAGAGCCCCGGGTCAATGTAGCCGCGCCGCAGATAGACGCCGGCGCTGGCCGCCGCCGTCACGCCGATCATGAAGTTGCTGGTCGTGGTCGACACCTTGAAGGGCAGCCGCATCGCGTGATCCATCGCCAGGACCTTCACGGCGCCAGATCCGATGCCGAGCAGGCCGGACAGCACGCCGGCGATGAACATCAGCCCGAATCCCAGCGGCACCCGCAGGACGCCGTACGGCTCCGGGCCCTGAGCGGTCGGGTAGGTGGAATGCAGCCGCAGCCACAGCGCCCAGCGGTCCGACAGGTCATGGCTCACATGCTCCACGCGGGGACGGCTGGACAAGTACGCCGAGTGGAGCAGCACGGCGGCGAAGACCACTGCAATCAACCGGGTCGAGACCAGTCCGGCGACGAATGCCCCCACCAGCGCTCCCGTCGTCGTAGCGATCTCGAGCACCATCCCGAGGCGGATGTTGGAATAGCCCTCCCGCACGTACGCGGCGGCCGCCCCCGACGAGGTGGCGATGACACTGATCAGCGATGCGCCGATGGCGTAACGAATGTCGACGCCGAAGCCGACGGCGAGGAGCGGGACGATGACCATCCCGCCGCCGAGGCCGGTCAGGGCCCCAAGGAGGCCTGCCAGAAAGGCTCCCAGCAGGATCAGCGCGCTCAGCTCGAAAGCGCTCATCGGTCGACGCTCATCGACCGCCCAGCATGACGTCTGCGATGAGGACGATCGCCACGCCGAGGGCCACGGCGGCATACTTCCAATCCCGCTCCCGCACCCAGAGGACGATCAGCGTGAGCACCCGCAGGGCCGGCGTCGCTGCCAGCGCCAGCACGCCGAGCCCGCACAGCCGGACCGGCAGCGGGAGATCTCGCTGCACCAGCCCGCGGGGCTGCAGCGCCACGTCGGGCGCGCCGGACCACAGTGCCAGACCCAAGCCGGCCGTCATCAACCCGGCGGCGACCGCCAGGCCGAGCTGTAGCAGTCGCTGGACGTCGCGCCGCGCGGCGCCGGCGTCAGGGGACAAGGGAGACTCCCGCTGCGCGCAGCAGCATCTCGATACCGACGACGATGACGATCACGCTCAGAACGCGTCGCAGGACCCGACCCGAGACGCGCGATTGCCAGCGCGTGCCGAGCAACGCCCCGAGACCCGTGCCGACGGCGACCGGTGCCGCGACGAGGGGCGAGAGGTAGCCCCGGGCGACGTAAATGAAGAGACTGGCGATCGCTGTGACACCGATCATGAAATTGGACGTGGCCGCCGCCACTTTGATGGGGACGTTCATTCCGACCGCCATCGCGGGGACCTTGAGAAAGCCTCCGCCCACACCGAGCAACCCGGAGATCACCCCTGCAGCGGCCGAGACGCCGGCGCCAAGCGCGAGACGGACCGCCTGATATTCAATCACCTGGCCGCGTTGCGCGTCGTAGTAGGTGCCGGCGAGCCGCCCGGGGAACTCCGCGCCCAGGACATCGGGCCTGCCGGGTGAGGAGCCCGCGACCCGTACGGGACGGTCGTTGGTGCGCAGGAGCAGGGTGGCGGTCACGCCCATGATCACCCCGAACAGCGCTGCCAGCACCGAGGGGGAGATCCATACCGCGACCGTCCCACCCGCGATGCCTCCCAGCGTGGTGAAGATCTCGAGTGTCATGGCCAGGCGCATATTCGTCAGTCCACGTCCGACGTACACGCTACCGGCGGCGGTGGACGTCGCCACGACGGCGACGAGCGATGTGGCGATGGCCGTCTTGATCCCCAGGTGGAACGCGAGGACGAGGGTCGGTACCACGATGACGCCCCCGCCGACCCCGACCAGGGCTCCGAGGAGGCCCGCCACGAACCCGAGCGACACGAGGCCCCCGGCGGTGAGCGGGGTCACCGGCATGAGCGGGGAGCGGCAGTGGCTGGCATCGGCGCCGAAACATAAGACGGACCCCGGCGGCCGGGCGAGTCGTGGAAGGCCGGGCTGCCGTTGACCCGCGGGGTGCGCCCCCGCCAATTTCATCCGAGTCACATGTGACGTGTCTTGGAGGTGCTATGACGGAGGGAACGCGGCGCTCCGATCCCGCGGCATTCTTCGCCGCCGTACAGGAGCCGTCGGCGGATCGCGTCAGGGAGATACTGGCCGGCGATCCCACGCTGGTCTCGATTCGCAACGAGGGCGGCACTGCGCTGCACTTCGCCGCGATCGCCAATGACCGTGCCATGGTCGATACCCTGCTCGACGCCGGGGCCGACCTGAACGCCCGCGACGACACCTACCAGATGACGCCGATCGGCTGGGCCAACGAAGAAGGCCATGTCGAGATGGTGCAGTATCTGTACGCGCGGGGGGCCGAAGTCGATCTCCATCGTGCGGCCGCCTATGGACTGGTCGATCGCGTGAAGGAGCTGGTGAAGGGGCCGCGGCGGCAGGTCAATGCCCTGGTGGGCGGCTGGACCGCGCTGCAGCTCGCGACCGTCTGGGGGCATCCGGAGGTTGTCGAACTGCTGCTGGCGCGCGGCGGCGACCCGCTCCTGAAGGATCCCTACGGTCGGACCACGCTCGAGATCGCGCGTTCGCAGATCGCCACGAGCGGGAAGAGTACGCCGCTGGTGCGCGATGAGCGGCGTCAGGCCATCGTCGCCGGGTGCGCGAAGATCGTCGAGCTGCTGGCACAACGGGGCACGCGGTAGACGGCGCGGGCGCCGCTCGTCTCATCGAGACGATCCGCGTACGCGATGGCCGGGCGCCCTTGATCGCCGGCCATCAGGTGCGACTCACCGCATCGTCGGCGGCGCTCGAGATCTCGCTGCCGTCGGACTCCGTCGCGCAGCTTGTCGCGCCGTGGCTCGGCGGCCCGGACCGCGTCGTTCGCATCGAGTTCGGTGGTGGTCGAGCGGAAATGGCGACGCGCGCGGTCCCCGCGGCCACGCCGCTGTCGCTCATCGTCGCCATGACTCCACACCGGCGCTATCCACACAAGATCACCACGCGAACCGTGTTCGAAGCGGCCGTCGCCGAAGCGCGCGCTGCGGAAGTGGATGACGCGCTGCTCGTCACCGCCGATGGGCTGGTAGCGGAGGGTACGACGTGGAATATCTTCTGGTGGGAACCGAACCGATTGGTGACGCCGCCGCTGTCGATCGGTGTGCTACCCGGGGTCGCCCGTAGTCGCATCCAGGGCCTGGTACCCGTCGCTGAGCGCACGGCGAGCGTTGCCGATCTCCGCGGGGTCAGTTTGTTCGCCACCAGCGCGGTCCGGGGTGTAGTCCCGATCGCGCGCCTCGATGGCACGGCGGTGCCGGTGGACTCGCGCACCGCGGACCTGGCCCGTCGTTTCTGGGCGACCTGACGGAGCCGTTGCGGGAGGACGTGTATGCGATGGACACCAGGAGCCGACAGCTCGGACGTCGAGGATCGGCGTGGCGAGACCGGCGCGGGAGGCGGCTACGGGGGTGGCGGCCTGCGGCTGGGACTCGGTGGCGTGGTCGTCCTGCTCGTGTTGAGCCTGCTGTTCCGCCGCAATCTGTTCACGCTGCTCGACGGCAGTGTGGGGGGCGGCACTCCGGCGGCGGTAGTGGGCGATAGCGTCGTCTCCACGCCGCGTGAGGACACGCTGGTGCAGTTCGTGACGTTCGTTCTCGACACCGCACAGGCGACGTGGACGCAGCTGCTCGCGGCGCAGGGCACGCAATACCAGCATGCCCACCTCGTGCTGTTCCGCGACGGCATCAGCTCGGCGTGCGGCTTCGCCGAGACGGCGCAGGGTCCGTTCTACTGTCCCGGCGACAACAAGGTCTACATCGACCTCGGCTTCTACGACGAGCTCCGCAGCCGGTTCGGGGCCGGCGGCGAGTTCGCGCAGGCCTACGTCATCACGCACGAGCTCGGCCATCACGTGCAGCGCCTGCTCGGCGCGGAAAGCCGGGTGCGACGGCTGCAGGACGCGCGGCCGTCGCAGGCCAATGCTCTATCGGTGGCGATGGAACTCCAGGCGGACTGCTACGCGGGGATCTGGGGACATTCGACCGCGCAGCGGGACATCCTGGAGAGCGGCGACGTGGAGTCGGCGC
>JAWOLH010000066.1:0-29680 GCA_033853695.1 Gemmatimonadales bacterium
GGCGGCGCGCCCCGCCGCCACGCCCGCCGGCCCCGGCGGAGAGTCCGCTCCGCGGGTGTCGGGAGATCGAACATCAGGACCGAAGGGGAGGCATCATGAAGAAGCAGAGAGAGAGACTCGCCCAGCAGATTTGGCTCGCGGGTCTCGGGGCATTGGCCATGGCCGAGGAGGAAGGCGGCAAGCTGTTCGGCTCGCTCGTCAAGAGAGGACATGGGGTGGAGCGGGTGAACAAAGCCCGCCTGGAGAAGGTGTTTTCGCGGGTGGAGAAGGTGCGCGATCGCGTTCGTGACAACACGGACCGGGCGATCACCCGCATCGGCAATCCGTTCGATGCAGGCATGACGGCCGCGCTGCATCAGTTCGGCGTACCGACCCGCAAGGAGATCGTCACCCTGACGAAACGGGTGGAAGAGCTCACCCGGGTCGTGGCGCGCTCCAAGGGAAAGAAGGCGATCAGAGCGCATAAGGAGCCGGCCGCCGTCGTGACGGCCTGAACGGACGTATGGCCCGCCGACCGAGCGGGCCGCCGACCGCGCGGCGCGGGCGCATTGGGCTCGCGCTCGCGGGAGGCGGACCAGAGGGTGCGGTATATGAAATCGGGGCACTGCGTGCCCTCGAGGAGGCGATTGACGGCCTCGATCTGAACGCCGCCCACACCTATGTCGGCGTCAGCGCCGGAGCCTTCCTGGCAGCAGCCCTGGCCAACGGCATCACGCCGAGTCAGCTCGCTCGCGCGCTGGTGAAGGAAGAGCCGGGCGAGCATCCGTTTGCCCCGGAAACGTTTTTCACGCCGGCCTACAGGGAGCTGGGGCGTCGTGGCCTCATGCTCCCCCGCCTGCTGGCCGACGCCCTGCTCCAGTTCACCCGTCGCCCTGGCGATCAGACGCTGCTCGAATCGCTCACGCGCCTGGCCGACGCCCTGCCCGTCGGGATCTTCGACAACGAGCCGATTCGCCGCTACCTGCAGAAGATCTTCTCGATCAAAGGTCGCACCGACGACTTTCGCAAGCTCGCCCATCAGGTGATCGTCGTCGCCACGGACCTCGAATCGGGCGCGGCGGTTCGTTTCGGTGAGCCCGGGCACGACGATGTCCCCATTTCGCGTGCCGTGCAGGCCAGCACCGCATTTCCGGGTCTCTACCCCCCCGTCACCATCGACGGGCGTCGCTGCGCCGACGGCGTCCTGCTGAAGACGATGCACGCCTCGGTCGCCCTCGAGCACGGCGCGGGGTTGGTCCTGTGCGTGAATCCCCTCGTGCCGACGAACACGACGCTCGGCGTGGCGGGCGGCATCCTGCAGCCCGACGCGCTGCTGCGTCGCGGCCTCCCGGCGGTGCTGTCGCAAACGTTCCGAACGCTCGTGCACTCCCGACTCGAGGTCGGGATGGAGCGGTACCGCACACGGTTCCCCGGGGCGGATGTGCTGCTGTTCGAGCCGGAGCCGGACGAATACCAGATGTTCTTCACCCGCATCTTCAGCTTCTCGTCGCGTCGCACCGTCTGTCAGGTGGCCTACGCGGCGACCCGCCGCGACCTGCGCCGCCGGCGCGAGCGGATCCGCCAGGCCCTCGCGCGACATGGCTTGCGCCTGCGGGATGATGTGCTGGACGACGAAGGGCGCGATCTCTGGTCGGGTGTAGGAGTCCCGGACCACCCCGTCACACGAGTCGCCGGGCGGCTCGCTCAGGCCCTCGCCGGACTCGAAGCAGCGGTGCGCGGCCGCTGAGTCCTCCAGCGCAGCACGGAAACGACGAGTGCGGCCAGCAACCCGAGATCCTCAAGCATCCCGAGCTGGAACGCCGCCGTCGTGCCCACCAGTGCCCACGCCCATGGAATCACCATGAGGAGAAGCGGCGGCCGCTCTTCCGTCCATGCAAGCAGGCCCAGCGTGACGATCGTCGTGGGACACGGGAGACCGAACGTAGGAGCGGAGGGATAGCGGTGGCCCAGCGCCCAGCCGAGCGCCGGATAGACCGCGAGCGCATAGATCGCGAGCCCGAGCGCCCAGCCGCCCCACTCACCTGACGACGCCGCCCTGGCCCGAAACCGCAGGCCCTGGCGGCGTACCGTATACTCCGCCAACAGCACGGCCTCGATCACGAACGCGGCCGCGAAGAGCGTCGCGGCCGGGTTGATCGATCGGAAGAACCGCCACTGGTATTCGACCCCCATCCACAGCCACAGGCCGGCTAGCACCGCCCCGATAACGCGATGCGACCACGGGGCCGGTCGGAGTGCGAGCACTACCGCGCCGATCCCCCCCGCGAGCAGCACCAGCTGCAGCGGTGCCACGGCCTGGTTGTAGGCCGCGAACAGGGCGAGGAACTGGTCGCGCGTGAACGGTAGCCTCACGGCAGCGGCCGCTCCGCCAGGCGCCACAGGTACGTCCCCTGCTGCGCCCGCTTCGCCTCCCGGGACAGCCCCCGATAGCCACAGGGCGGGCGGCGCAGCGCGCGAAACAGCGTCAGGAGCGGCCACCCGAACGGCAGGTAGAACGCGATCAGATCCCAGTCGCGCAACACCGCGTGCCAGCGGTTGCGCGCCGGTGGCCGGCGCCGGTCGCGCTCGAGACGCACGTATGCCACGGGCCACCCCCAGGGGAGCAACCGGCGCCATTGACCCCAGGACCGCCGCAAGGCGCGCCACAACGACCGCCCCTGGTAGGGACGCTCACCGTAAATGGCGGCGAGCTCCCTCAGCTCGCGCTGCATGATGCGCCGCACGCCCTCGGCCACCCGGCGCAGCGCGTTGCGATCGGGATGCTCCAGGTCGGTGACGCCCTCAACCCAGAGCAGTCCCGGAACGTCGATCGGCTTGCCGACCACGAACACCATGCGGCACGGAAAGGCGAGGTACCACATCCAGGGGAACACGCACGCGAGCAGTCCGATCGGCAGGGGCAGAAACGGCACGTGAAAGACGCGCTGCATCAGCCGGTCGAGCGGGCGAAAACAATACCCGAATGGATGCACCCACTCGGCGTTGATCACGTAGATCGGATAGACCGGCACGCGGTGCCGGCCCGCCAGCAGCACGAAGCTCGTCCGGAATGGCTGCAGCTGATAACGGTGGTTGAAACCCTTGCCGATACCCGGGACGCCTTCCGGGAAGTACAGCACCCGTTCATTCCGCTCCAGCAGGCGCGCGAAGTTGTCGAAGGTCATGTCGACGCCGCCACCGCGCCGCCAGAAGTCGTCGATCCCGAAGGGACGCATCCACCACACCCGGGTCAGCTCCGGCTCGAAGACGCTGCGCATCTTCAGCTCGGGGCGCATCCCGTCGTGAGCCCACAACGCCCCATCGAGGATGATGGCATCATGGGGAAAGGCGTTTCCTGAATGGTTGGCGGCCAGGATCACGGGCCCTCGCTTCGGCAGCCGACCGGCGCCGAGGAGACGCGCACGGAAATAGCGCCGTGTGATCGGACCCAGGACGTGCCGCTCGAGGTCACGACAGAACGTCGCGTCGAACGGATCAGTGATCGGGCGGGCGCTGCCGACGGCGGCGACAGCTTCGCTGCCGACGGTCATGTCAGGTACCGCGGCGCAGCGCCAGGAGCGGGGCGAGCACGAAGAACCCGACCCACACCGGCCATGGAGCGGCGAACGCCATGAGGATGGCACCGGCAACGAGAGCGAACCCGGCGAGGAGTGTGCCGCGCATCCCGGCGAACGGATTCTCCGGCGCCCGGCGGGTCGACCTCTCCAGCACCCGGACGCCCTCGGTCACGAGCAGCGGCACCTTCACCAGCGCGTCGATGAGATCGGGAGCGCCCCGCAGCTCCTCCTGGAGGACACGCCACGGGCTGAACTGCAACAGGAAGACCTCGCGAATGTGACGGCGCGAAACCTCGGCGACGTCGAACCCCGGCAGGAGAACGTGACCGACGCCTTCGAACGTGATCAGCGCCTTGACCATCAGCACGAGCTCGACCGGGAAGTACATGCGGAAGCGGGCACCCCGGCCGAGTGACTCGAGCACCAGACGGCCGAGCGAGAAGCCACGAAACGTGGCGTGCTGGCGCCAGCGGCGGGCGATCTCGGTCACCTCGCGGCGGAAGCCGAGCGGATCACCGCCCCGACCGGCCTCCGCGACCGCCGCGAGATAGCGGGCGGCGTTGTCGGCATCGCCGGTCACCAGACTGTAGTAATAGTAGAGCAGCGTGCGGCGCAGCTCGGGATCCAGACGGCCCACCATTCCCAGGTCGATGAACCCCACTCTGGCGCCGGGCAGCACGAGCAAATTGGCCGGGTGCAGGTCGGCGTGAAAGAACCCGTCGCGGTAGAGCATCCGGATGATGGCCGCCGCGCCCAGGTCGACGAGCTTCTCGCGAGTCTTGCGCGGCAGTGCCTGCGCTTGCGGCGTGTCGGGACGAAGTCCATCGATGTATTCCAGACACAGGACCCTGGCGCTCGAAAGCTCGGCGTACACGCGCGGGAAGACGACGCTGGGCAGATCGCGAAAGTTTGCCGCCAGCGTCTCGGCATTGTCCGCCTCCTGGCGGAGGTCCACCTCGCGCTGGGTGTAATCGACGAACTCTCTGATGATGCGCCGCGGTTGATAGCGGGGAAACACGACCTGTAGCACCGCCCCCAGGATGCGCAGCAATCGCGCGTCGCGCCGCAACGTTTCCGGAATCCCCGGCTTGACGACCTTCAATACCACCGGATCGCCGGCCAGTGTCGTCGCCCGGTGAATCTGGGCGATCGACGCGGATCCGATCGGTTCCGGCTCGACCGATAGGAAGAGCGCCCCGAGCGGATGCCCCAGCTCGCGCTCCACGAGCCGCTGGATGACGGCGAACGGCACGGCAGGCAAGCCGTCGAGGAGATTGCGCAGCTCGGCGGTGATCGCCCGCGGCAGCAGATCCTCCCGCAGACTGAGGATCTGGCCGAGCTTGATGTAGGTGGGTCCCAGCAGCTCGAGCCGGCGCCGGAACTGGACCGGGAACGGCGCCTGGACGAAGTCGGAACGCAGCAGCGGCCGCACCAGCCCGGCGAGGCTGGCCTGGAGCAGATAGCGGATCCCCCGTCCCTCACCCGCTTCGCGCCGGGCGCGAACATGGGCCACGAGCCCGCCCGCCGCGAGCCCCAGGAGGTGCCGGTTGGCCGTCAGCGCGCGCCGCACGATGCCCGGCGGCACAGCAGCCGTCACGCCCTGCCGGGGCCCCGGAACCGGAGGTGTGCGGGCGGCGGCGGGCCGGCGCGCGGTCGCCGTTCCGGTCGTCACCGGTGCCGCCCCAGGCGCTCGTGGGCCGACACCCATTCGAGCGAGCTGATCGCCGCCGCGAGCGAGATCTCACCCGCGAGTACGACTCCGGCTACGACTTCGGCGAGCTTGTTGACCTGACCTGTCCCGTAACAGCCGAGTACCTCGAGACACTCGCGCTGCGTCGGGAGACCCGTCCCTCCCCCGTGTGAGGCGACGATCAGGGACGGCAGCGTGATGGAGATATAGAAATCGCCCCCGTTCGTGACCTCGGAGTACACGAGCGCCGCGCTCCCCTCCGCCACGTTCGCGACATCCTGTCCCGTCGCGATGAACAAGGCGGTAATGGCGTTGACGGAGTGCAGGCCGTTGTTGTTCGTTCCGGAGAGCAGCGCGCCGACGTTGGCGATGCCGGCGTGGGCCTGGAGCGTCTCCGGGTCTACCCTGAGGTCGTCGCGCAGCACGGCGCGGGGAATGACGGCTTCGGCAGTGACCCGCTTGCCGCGCGTTCGCATCATGTTGACGTGCGAAGCTTTCTTGTCGGTGGCGAAGTTCGACTCGAGGTAGAAACGCCGGATCCCGGACGCCTGCCGCTCGATCCACTGGCAGGCCGCGAACGTGGCGCGCCCTACCATGTTCTGACCTGCCGCGTCACCCGTGGCGTAGTTGAAGCGGAGATACGCGAATTTGTTCGAGAGATAGGTATCGATGAACAACAGCTTCGCCACCTGCGAGGTGGCTTCCGCTTCGCGCCTGATCTCGCCCATGTGAGCTTCGACCCAGTCTCGAAACGCGCGAGCTTCACGCGCCGAGTCGAACACGAAGACCGGCGCCCGCTGCATGCAGTCGCCGGAGACGGTGCAGATCACGCCGCCGGCGAGGTTCAGCACCTTGATACCGCGATTGTAGGAAGCGACGAGCGAGCCTTCGGTCGTGGCGAGCGGGATCAGGAATTCGCCGCGCGCATGTTCGCCATTGACACGCAATGGCCCGGCAAACCCGATCGGAATCTGCGCCACACCGGTGAAGTTCTCGATGTTGCCCCGCGTCACCTCGGGTTCGAAGGAGTACGCGGCGACGTGACGCAGTGACACGCCAGTCCGAGCTTCGATGTAGCGTCGACGCTCGTCGACGAGCTGGCGGGAATAGTTGCGACGAACGTCTTTATCGTAAGGGATTCCGCTCGAAGCGGTCGAAGCGCCCTCGGCGATAGCCTGCGGAACGGCCGACATTCGCGTGCCTCCGGTTGGCACCAAAACCTAGGCTCGCCACTATGAAGAATCGCGCACGACCGGATGAAGGAACTCTCCCTCCCACCGGGCCATCACGACTGATGCGAGGCAGTTGCCGACCACATTCACCGAGGTGCGCGCCATGTCCATCAAGGCGTCCACGCCGAGAATCACCGCCACCGCCTCGAGCGGAATGTGAAACGTTGCCAGCGTCCCCGAGAGAATGACGAGAGCCGCCCTCGGGACCCCCGCCACACCCTTGCTCGTGAGCATCAGCGTCAACATCATCACGAGCTGTTGACCCAGCGTCAGCGCCATACCCGCCGCCTGAGCTGCAAATACAGCCGCCACAGCGAGATAGAGCGTACTGCCGTCGAGGTTAAAGGAATAGCCGGTGGGGATGACGAACGCGACGATGCGGCGCGGCACGCCGATCGCCTCCATCTGGACCATCGCCTTCGGTAGCGCCGCCTCCGATGACGCGGTAGAGAATGCGATCAACGCGGGCTCTTTCACTGCGCCGATGAACCGCCGCACCGGCACTCCGGCGAGGTAGGCGACAGGGAGCAGGACGGCGACGCCGAAGACGACGAGCGCGGCGTACAGCGTCAGCACCAGCTTGCCGAGACTCGAGAGCACGCCCAGCCCGGAGTGCCCCACGGTGAACGCGATCGCCGCACCGATGCCGATCGGTGCGAAACCCATCACGATCGCGGTGAACTTGAACATGATCTCGACCAGCCCCTCGCAAAGTCGCAACACCACATCCCGCGGGCCCTCGCGCACTTGCGTCAGCGCCACCGCGAAGACCACCGACCAGAAGACGATCTGCAGCACCTCGTTGTTCGTGGCTGCCTCGAAAAAGCTCTCGGGCACGAGGTGTTCGAGCAGGCCGGTGATCGTCACTCCACCAGCCACTGGCGGAGGGGCTCCCGGCGCGGCAGCGGGAAGCTGCACGCCCGTCCCGGGGCGCAGCGTGTTGACCGCGAGCAGGCCGACCGCTAGCGCCAGCGTGGTCACCCCTTCGAAGTAGAGAATCGACTTGAGTGCGAGTCGCCCCACGCGGCGCAGGTCATCGCCGTGTCCCGCTACGCCGATGACCAGGGTGCTGAAGATCAGCGGGACGACAATCGACTTGATCATCCGCAGGAAGACCGTCGAGAGAGGCCGGATGGCCATGCCGGCGTCCGGCGCGAGCCAGCCCAGCAGCGTGCCGGCCACCATGCCCACGACGATCCACTGCGTCAGCGTTCTGGCGCGCAGGAATGCCCACATACCAGGCCAATTGCCTCGAATTGAAATGTGACCCGGTCGGCGACGCGGACCACGCCGCCGGGGCCGCCGTGATAGGGATGAATCCCGAATGCGGTCTGCTTCACATCGAACCCGCCCGACGCGCGCAGCGTGTCGGGACTTATGGCCGTCCTGACGTCCAGCGTCACCTCGACAGGCCTACCTACCATTGCGAGCCGGCCGGTGACATGAAATCCGTCACTGGTCCGCGTCAAAGCCGTCGACTCGAACCGGATCTCCGGATAATGGACAACGTCGAGGACGTCCGCACGCATCGCGGCGGTCACCTTGCGGATCTCCCCGGTGTCGGGAGGCGTCAGCACCTCGAGGCTGTCGGTCGGCACCACGATCACAAAGTGCGACCGCTCCGGCGCGGACGGCACGTAGACGACGGCTCCGGAGAAAGACCGGGCCCGGACCAGGTGCTCATGGCCGGCGAACGAGAACAGCCCGCTCTTATGGGCTGTCACTTCGAAGCGACTGCTCGGGGCGAGGACGTAGACCACGGAATCCTGCGCCTGCCAGGCCCCGAGCGCGATCAGCGCCAGAATCATTAAGCCTCCGGCGCCAAGATACGCCTACTCGACCTTGAGCCGATACCCGACACCCGGCTCGGTTTGCAGGTAGCGCGGACGCGTGGGGTCGCGCTCCAGCTTGTGGCGCAGCTGGGTCATGTAGACGCGCAGGTAGTGCGTGTGCTCGACCGCGTTCGGTCCCCACACCTCATTCAGGAGCTGGCGGTGGGTCAGCACCTTACCCGCGTCGCGTACCAGCGTCGTCAGCAGTTTGTATTCGGTGGGAGTGAGATGCACTTCTTCGGCCGCGATGAAGACGCGCCTGGCCGCCATATCGACGCGCAGATCGCCCACCGCGAACACCGGCTCTTCGGCGACGCCCGCCCGCGCGTGGCGCAACGCCACGCGCAGCCGCGCGAGCAGCTCCTCGGTGCCGAACGGCTTGGTGAGGTAGTCATCGGCTCCCGCGTCGAGTGCCGCGACCTTGTCCTGCTCCTTGCCGCGTGCCGAAATGACGATGATCGGCGTGGTCGCCCACTCACGGATGCGCCGGGCGAGATCGATGCCGTCGCCGTCGGGGAGCCCCAGATCGAGCAGGATGACGTCCGGCGTCCGGCTCGTCGCCTGGCCCAGGCCCTCCCGGGCCGTCGTGGCCTCGACGAAGCGGTAGTTGTGGCTCTCGAGCGCCGCGCGGAGAAAGCGGCGCATCTGGGGTTCGTCCTCGATCACCAGAACGAGCGGGGCGGCCTCGGTCATGCCGCCGAAACTATCCCCACCTGGCCTAGTGCGCCGCAGCTTCCTCGGCTCGCAGCGCGCGGGCACGCTCCAGCGCCTGCGCCGCCTGGCCGGCGAACGTCTCGAGCACACCCCGCACGGTCGCTTCGCCCAGCTGCCCCACCCCGCCACCGATCGGCCGCAGCCCCAGAACGCCGAATCGTCCGCTCGACGCGACGAGCGGTACGAACAACGTTCTCGCAGCCGGGGATTCTGCCGTGCCGGCACCGGCGATTTGCCAGTGGTCGAATGCCCACTGGGCGATGGACCGCTCCTGATCGTCGAGCGTGAACGCAGCCACCGCGTCGGCCGGCGGCGCGAGGTGGCCCTCGGGACCACGCAACAACACCAACACCTCCGCGCTGAAGGCCTGCCGCACGTGCCGCGTGATAACTCCAACGAGGTCGCCGACGGTCATGGACGGATCCAATTCGTGGCTCATCGCGTACAGGCCAGCGGTGCGGCGCTCGCGCTCACGCGCGGCCTGGCCATAGGCGCGGAGTCGCACCGACAGCTCGCTGATCGTCAGGGCACACGCGAGCATGACCGCAAAGGTGAAGAGATAGTGCAGATCCGACACCGCGAAGGTGAATCGCGGCGGCACGAAGAAGAAATCGAACAGCGCGATACTCAGGAACGCGGCGTACACCGCGGCGCCACGCCGCACCCGCGACGCCGCCAGGGCAACGCCAGCGAGGAACAACATCGCGATGTCGGTCACGGAGAGGACCGATAGCACAATCGTTCCGACGAGCGTGCACGTCGCGAGGAGCGCAGTGACACCCAGGTATTGCATCAGTGTGCCTCCCGAGCCTCGGCCAGAACGGGAACGGGGGGAACGCCGCTCAAGGGCAAGGTGAATCGAAACGCCGCCCCACCCTCGGGGCGGTTCTCCGCCCAGATCCGGCCGCCGTGCGCCGTGATGATGCCCCGGCAAATCGTGAGCCCCAATCCGACGCCGCCCTGAGCGATTGCAGCCGGCGCCCGGTAGAACTTGTCGAACACCCGCGCTTCCTCTCCGGCCGGCAGGCCCGGACCACGGTCGGCGACCTCGACTCGAACGACGTCTCCTTCCGCCACGGCGGCGATCTCGATCGGGGTGCCGGGGGGGGTGTACTTCACGGCGTTCTCCAGCAAGTTCACGAACACCTGCTCGATCAGCACCGCGTCGAGCGGGACGAGCGGCAGGTCGGGAGGCAGCCGCACCTGCACCGGGTGATCACGCAGCCGGACATCGAGGCGGATCAGGGCCACCCCGATCACTTCCTCGAGCGGCTGCCACTCTTTCTGCACCTCGAGCGCCCCGCTCTCGACACGAATCATGTCGAGCAGGTTCGCGATCAGTCGCGTCATCCGCTCCGCTTCCTCGAGGATCGTCTTCAACAGATCGCGCCGCATGGCCGGCGTCAGGTTGCTCTGCTCTTCGAGGAGACTCGAGGCCGCACCGGTGATGGCGCCGAGCGGTGTTCGCAGGTCGTGCGATAACGACGAGAGCAGTGCCGTGCGGAGACGCTCCGCTTCGATCTCCAATTGCTCGCGTTGAGTCTGCTCGGCGAGGAGGGCCCGCTCGAGCGCCAGCGCCGCCTGGCCGGCGAACGTCTCGATCAGCTGCTGCAGCGTGGGGTCCTCGAAGCGTTTCCTGTCTGCCGGCCGCAGCCCCACGACGCCCACGGTCCCGCGTGAAGCGATGAGTGGCTGGTAGAACCCCTGCGCCGCGGGAAGGGTGTCGGTGCCGACGCCGGCGCGCCGCCCCCGCTCATAGGCCCATTGCGCGACACTCTGCTCCTTGTCGTCGATCGGATAGCCGGGCGGCGTCCCAACGGGAACGCCCACGCGACCCAACGAGTCGGGGAGCAGCATCTGCACCTGGGCCCCGAACGTGTCCTGGAGATGCCGCGTCGCCACCTCGATGAGCTCCCGTTCGCCGCGCGTCGCGGCGAGCTCGCGGCTCATGGCGTAGAGGGCACCGGTGCGCCGTTCGCGCATCCGCGCCGTCTCCGCCTGCTCGCGAATCCGCAACGTCAGACCACTGATCACGAGCGCGATCCCGAGCATGACGGTGAACGTGAGCACGTAGCGCACGTCGGTGACGGAGAAGGTGTAATGCGGCGGGACGAAGAAGAAATCGAACGTGGCGATGCTGAGAAACGCGGCGAACACGGATGGTCCACGCCCATACCGAGTCGCCACCACGCCGGAGCCGAGCAGGTACACCATCGCGACGTCCGTAATCGAGGCGTAGCGTGCCAGCAGGGCGCCTACGCCCGTGGACACGGCGACCACCAGCGCGGCCCAGCCGTATTGACCGAGCGTCGGCCGCGCCCCAAGTGCCCGGCGCCGGGGCGCCTGCCCCTCCGCAACGTCACCCGTGATCACGTAGACATCGAGGTCGCCGGAGCCCCGGACCAGCCCATCGAGCATCGACCCGAACAGCTTGTCGCGCCAGCGCGGGTGCGTCGGCTTGCCGACGATGATCTTCGTGACGTTGTGGGCGCGGGCATAGGACAGCACCTCGTCGGCCACGTTGTGGCCCGACAAGGTGACCACCTGTGCCCCCAGCTCCTGCGCCAGCTGCAGGTTTTCGATCAATGCATCCCGGTCCTTCGGGGAGATCACCTGGCCTGCCCACTCGACGCACAGCACGACCCAGTCGCACTTGAGGCTCGTCGCCATACGCTTGCCGGCGCGCACCAGCCGGGCCCCGGCCGGGTTGGGACCGATGCAGACGAGAATGCGCTCGGCGGCCGGCCACGTCTCCCGAATGCCGTGCTCCGCCATGTAGCCGCGCATCTGGGCATCGACGCGCTGCGCCGTGCGGCGCAAGGCCAGCTCGCGGAGCGCGATGAGATTCCCCTTCCGGAAGAATTGCTCGATCGCCCGCGCTGCCTGGTCGGGGACGTAGACTTTCCCGTCGCGCAGGCGTTGTAGCAGGTCTTCCGCCGAGAGGTCGGCGAGCTCGACCTCGTCGGCCTCATCGAGGATTGAATCGGGGACGGTCTCGCGAACCTGAATCCCGGTGATCTGGGCCACGACGTCATTCAGGCTCTCGAGATGCTGCACATTGAGGGTCGTGTAGACGTCGATCCCCGCGGCGAGCAGCTCTTCGACGTCCTGGTAGCGGCGGGTGTGCCGGGATCCGGGGGCGTTGGTGTGGGCCAACTCGTCCACCAGGATCAGGGCGGGCCTGCGCTCGAGTGCGGCGTCGAGGTCGAATTCCTCCAGGGTAACTCCGCGGTATTCGATCTTGCGCCGTGGCAGGACATCGAGACCCGAAAGCAGAGCGGCCGTTTCGGGACGCCCATGCGTCTCGACCAGTCCGATGAGAACGCGAATGCCGTCTCTCTGCTTCGCGCACGCCTCCTCGAGCATCGCGTAGGTCTTCCCCACGCCCGGCGAAGCGCCGAAGAAGATCTTCAGCTTGCCCCGGGACGCGCGACGCTCCGCCTCGCGAACGCGCGCCAGCAGCGCCTCAGGATCGGGCCGGCGTCCGGTCATTGGACTAGGATATCGAGCCGCTCATTACAGCGTAAGCGCGAGCGAGGTGACAACGACGAGATTGTTCCGGGAAGCGTCTGACACACCGTGCGAGGGGAACAGCAGGCTCGTGGAGTGCATCCCGCGCACTTCGGTGCGCCACAACAGCCCGTCCGTGCGGCCGACGTCGAGGCCCAGTGATCCTCCGTTGGTCTTCAGACCCGCGGGGACACCGGTGACAACGATGACTTGATGAGGATCGCTGTAGCGCTCGATTCGGAGCGACAGCGCCACGGTCTGCGAAACCGTCTCGCGCCCGATCGCAGCCATGCCATACCACTCCCGTCCCGCCTCGCGTCCGTAGTCGGCCTGCCCCTGAAGAGACAGGTGATCGGAGCCTGCTTTCATCATCAATTGGTTGAAAACCCGGGTCGCCGCCGACTGCCCCTGGGGCCGCTCGTTCCCGATGAAGTTGCCATACGCCAGCATGACGCCCGGAGAGAGCTGCCAATCGACCCTGAGCCCGATCGCTTTCCCGTGGTTGTTTTCCGAGACGTTCTGCCAGCCGTTCACGACGTGCAGCTGGATCGTCAGTGGGGTCGAACCGACCGCTCGGGGTTGATGAGCCCCTCCGGGGGAGCCGAGGTGAGGCTGCCACGTAAGATGCACGCCGCTCAGGTAATACGGCGTGTACTCGGCGACGAGCGAGCGGGTGTAGGTCGGATTGTCCCGTGAGATCCACCCCTCCCACCCGATGTAGCTGAAGTACACGCCGCCATCGATCCACAGCGATGAGGCCAGCCGTGCACCAGCCGTCGCCTCCTGGATGTGCCTGCTCAACGTGGCGCCACTGATGGCGCCGATCGATGGCTCGCTCGCATAGTTGGCCTGGACAGCGGTCCCCGCCTGGAGCGCGATGCGGCCGCGAATCCGGTCCCCGGTCAACGACGCGGCGACGTAGGCCAGGTTGATGTTGAACTCGTCGTGTCGTGCTGCCTGCGTCGTGAAGACCCGGTCGAAGTTTGCGGGACGCCCGAAGTCGTAGGCGTAGTAGCTGTCCACAAAGCCACTCCAGGTCACGTGGCGCGACGTGTCTCGGGCATCAGCTTGGAGGATCGCTGCGACGGCGAGAGCGGCGATCATGGCGCCTTCGTGAGGCTGTCGAGCGCGAGGTTCAAGAGCAACACGTTGACGCGCGGGTCGCCGAATAGCCCGAACTGGCGCCCTTCGGTATGTCGGGCGACGAGAGCCTGTACCACGGCGGGGTCGAGCCCCCGTGCGTGCGCGACGCGTGTGACCTGAAGCGCCGCCGACGCCGGCGAGATATGAGGATCGAGCCCCGAGCCCGACGACGTGACGAGATCGGCTGGTATGTGACCCTTCACCGCTCCGTCCAGCCTTACTTCGCTGTCCACAGCGCCGGCGATCAGCGTGTCGGCCAGCTTGAGGTCGGTCGGCCCCTTGTTGGTGCCGGACGAGAGCGTGTCGTCGTAGCCGTTTCCCGCAGCCGACGGCCGTGAATGGAAGTACTCGGCGCGGGTGAACTGCTGGCCGATCAGCGCGCTGCCGACCTCCCGCCCGTTCACGGTCACGAGCGATCCGTTGGCCTGACGCGGGAACACGACCTGCGCGATCGCGGTGACGAGTCCCGGATAGATCAGCCCGGTGATCACCATGATGACGATGGTCGCGACGATCGCAGGACGGAGTTGATTGTTGAGCATTGTCACACCATCCGCAGCAGGACGAGCAGCATGTCGATGAGCTTGATCCCGGCGAACGGCACGAAAATCCCGCCGACGCCGTAGATCCAGAGATTGCGGCGCAGGATCGTCGCCGCCGGGGCGGGCCGCCACCGCACGCCGCGCAGCGCGAGCGGGATGAGGGCGATGATGATGAGCGCGTTGAAGATCACGCTCGCGAGGACCGCCGACTGGGCGGAGTGGAGCCGCATGATGTTGAGCGCCTGCAGCGCCGGGTACGTCGCCACGAACATCGCCGGGATGATCGCGAAGTACTTCGCCACGTCGTTGGCGATCGAGAACGTGGTGAGCGACCCCCGCGTGATCAGCAGCTGCTTGCCGATCTCCACCACTTCGATCAGCTTGGTCGGGTTAGAGTCGAGATCGATCAGATTGCCGGCCTCTTTTGCCGCCTGGGTGCCGGTGTTCATCGCCACGGCGACATCGGCCTGGGCGAGGGCCGGAGCGTCGTTCGTGCCGTCACCGGTCATCGCCACGAGCCGGCCCCCCGCCTGCTCGCGCTTGATCAGCGCCATCTTGTCTTCCGGGGTCGCCTCAGCGAGGAAATCATCCACCCCCGCTTCGGCGGCGATCGCCGCGGCGGTGAGCTGATTGTCACCTGTGATCATGACCGTGCGAATACCCATGGCGCGCAGCTGCCCGAACCGCTCGCGCATCCCGCCTTTGATCACGTCCTTCAGGTAAATGACGCCCAGCGCGCGCGCCTTCCCATCTTCGCGCTCCGCGACCACCAACGGCGTTCCGCCCGACTTGGCGATTCGCTCGACCTCGGTGGTGAGCGCCGCCGGCGTTTCCGCGCCGTGCTCTCGCAGCCACCGCCCGATCGCCTCGGCCGCCCCTTTGCGCAGCTCCAGCCCACGGGCGTTCACACCGCTCATGCGGCTGGCCGCTGAGAACGGCACCAGCTCGAGGTGACCGTGCTCCCCTTCCGAGAGCGGGCGGCCGCGTAATCCGAACTGCTTGGCGAGCACCACGATGCTGCGGCCTTCGGGAGTCTCATCGGGCAGCGACGCGAGCTGTGCCCGGTCGGCGAGGTGCTCACGCGTGATGCCGGGCGCCGGGACGAACTCCACCGCCTGGCGGTTGCCCAGCGTAATCGTGCCGGTCTTGTCGAGCAGCAGGGTGTTGACGTCGCCCGCCGCTTCGACTGCCCGGCCGCTCATCGCGATCACGTTGTGCTGGATCATGCGATCCATCCCAGCGATGCCGATCGCCGAGAGCAATCCGCCGATCGTCGTGGGAATGAGGCATACGAGCAGCGCGACAAGGATGGGTATCGCCACCGCGCCGCCGGAGTAAATCGCGAATGGCTGCAGGGTGACCACCGCGAAGAGGAACACGATGGTCAGCCCCGACAGCAGGATGATCAGGGCGATCTCGTTCGGCGTCTTCTGCCGCTTCGCCCCTTCGACGAGACCGATCATCCGGTCGAGGAACGTCTCCCCGGGATCGGCCGTGATGCGAATGACCAAGTAGTCCGACAGGACGCGGGTCCCCCCGGTGACGGCCGAGCGGTCGCCGCCGGACTCCCGGATTACCGGCGCCGATTCCCCCGTGATCGCGGATTCGTCCACCGACGCCACGCCCTCGATCACCTCGCCGTCGCCAGGAATCATGTCCCCCGGCATGCACACCACGATGTCGCCCTTGCGAAGATCATCGGCCGGGACGGATTCGAACGACTCCTGGTTCGCCGGATCGCGCAACCGCTTCGCGGTGGTCTGGGTGCGTGACTTGCGGAGCGTATCGGCCTGCGCCTTGCCCCGCCCTTCCGCCATCGCCTCGGCGAAGTTCGCAAAAACAACCGTGAACCAGAGCCACAGCGCGAGCTGCAACGTGAAAGCGGTACCAGCCGCTCCGCTGGCGAGGTCCCGCACCAGCACCAGCGTCGTGAGGATGCCGCCCACGAGCACGACGAACATCACCGGATTGCGCACCATGTGGCGCACATTCACGGTCTTGACGAACGCGTCCCGGATGGCGCGCTTCACGATCGGCGGATCGAAGAGCGGCCGCTTGGTCAGCGCCATATCAGAACAGCCTCCCGGCATGCATGAGGAAGTGCTCGACGATGGGTCCGAGCGAGAGCGCCGGGAAGAACGTGAGGGCACCGACGATGAGGATCACCCCCAGGAGCAAAACCACGAAAAGCGGTGTCGTGACGGGGAACGTCCCGGCGGACTCCGGAACCGTCCTGCGCTCGGCCAGGAATCCAGCCAGGGCGAGCATCGGCACCATCATCGCAAACCGTCCGAACAGCGTGCCGAGGCCGAGCATCGTGTTGTAGTAGTAGGTGGTCCCGGTCAGGCCGGCGAAGGCGCTGCCGTTGTTCCCGGTCACGGACGTGAAGGCATACAGCATCTCCGAGAAACCGTGCGGCCCCGCGTTGTTCCGTCCTGCCAGACCCGCGGGCAGCACCGACGAGGCAGCAGTGAACAGCAGGATCACGGCCGGGAAGATGAGGACGTACAGCATCGCCATCCGGACTTCCCGGCTCTGGATCTTCTTGCCGAGGTATTCGGGCGTGCGTCCCACCATCAGTCCGGCGATGAACACCGTCAGCACCGCCATCACGATCATCCCGTAGAGCCCCGACCCGACCCCACCGAAGATCAGCTCGCCCAGCTGGATGTTGACGAGCGGCACCATCCCGCCGAGCGGCGTGAATGAGTCGTGCATGCTGTTGACGGCGCCGCAGGAGGCGTCCGTCGTTACCGTCGCGTATAGCGCCGAGTTGGCGATCCCGAACCGGACCTCCTTGCCCTCCATGTTGCCGCCGGGATTGCTCGCCGAAGTGACGATGTCCACACCGCGTGCGGCGTGGATTGGGTTGCCGCGAGCTTCCGCCCAATACACGGTGGTCACCCCGCCTGCGAACAGCACAAACATCGCCGCCCACAACGCCCAGCCATGTCTCTGATTCTTGACGGTGCGGCCGTAGAAGTAGGTCAGCCCGGCCGGGACGACGAAGATGGCGAGCATGGACAGGAAGTTCGTCCACGGCGTCGGATTCTCGAACGGGTGTGCGGCGTTGGCGTTGAAGAAGCCGCCACCGTTGGTCCCGAGCTGCTTGATCGCCGATTGGCTCGCCACGGGACCCATCGCGAGCACCTGCTTCACCCCCTCGACGGTCGTCACCGTGACGTAGTGGGCGAAGTTCTGAATCGTCCCCTGCTGCACGAAGAGCAGCGCCAGGACGAACGACAGCGGCAGAAAGAGATACAGCGTGCCGCGGATCAGATCGACCCAGAAGTTCCCGATCCTCCCACCCGAGCGGCGAGCGACGCCCCGTGCCAGGGCCACAGCCGCGGCGACGCCACACGCCGCCGACGCGAAATTGTGGAAGGCGAGCTGCGTCATCTGGGACAGGTACGACATCGTCGTCTCGCCCGAGTACGACTGCCAGTTCGTATTCGTCGTGAATGATGCCGCCGTCTCGAACGCCTGGCGGCCCACCACCGCCGGCCGCTGGAACGGGTTGAGCGGCAGGTGACCCTGGAGCCGGAGCACCACGTACGTCACGAGCATCGACACCGCACTGAACACGAGCAGCGCCGCGGTATACCGCGTCCAGTGCTGGTCCTCTTCGGGGTCCACACCGAGGAGGCGATAGAACAGGCGCTCGACCGGGGCGAACCAGCGCAGCGAGCCGTCGTACACCTTGAGGATGTACAACCCCGTCGGCTTCGTGATGGCGAACACCACCACGGCGTAGAACAGGATCTGGAGCCAACCGTTGGGGGTCATCGCGCGGGCTTCAGAACTTCTCGGGGCGCAGCAAGGTGTAGACCAGGTACACAAGGATCAGCAGCGATACCACGGCGGCGACGAGCGTCTCGGCACTCATGGCCGCTCGTCCCCGCTCGATTCGCGTCCCAGTATCTCGCAGCCACGGACGTAGGCGAGCATCAGGCCGAAGAAGGCCACGGTCACCAGGATATAGACGACATCCAGCATGCCCGCTCCTGTCCCAACGGGTCGACGATGGACGCCACTGCATGAGCCCGCGATGAAACACCCGTGAGGCGTCCACGTACGGCGGCGGACAATGCTAGACGGAGTCCCATCAGGATGGCCTCAGGTTTTCCCGAAACCGCATCAAGATTTCATCAAGACACGAGCAACGCGTTATCTTGCGCGCACATGGCGGCGAGTCCCGTGGCCCCGGCCTCCTCCGAGCGCGCATCCGGTTTGTCGCCCGCGGCGGCCCGCTGGTCGCGGCCCGATGATGCCCTGCGGCAGGTGCAGCTCGACGCGATGAAACGACGCGCGACGGGGCTGCTGGCGCTTGCCGCCGTCGTGTTCATCGTCGCGCGGTACTTCGAAGCGGCCTACCCCTGGATCGGCTACATCCGGGCCACCGCTGAAGCCTCACTCGTCGGCGGCCTCGCCGACTGGTTCGCCGTCACCGCACTCTTCCGCCATCCGCTGGGGCTGCCGATCCCCCACACCGCCATCATCCAGACCCGCAAGGACCGGATCGGGCGTACCATCGGCAACTTCGTGCAGAATCACTTTCTCGCCCGCGACGTCCTCACCGAACGGCTGCGCCACATTCACATCGCCGAGCGCTCGGCGCGCTGGCTCACGAGTCCCGAGAACAGCCGCCGCGTGGCACGCCAGGTGGCGGCGGGAATGGTCAAGGCGTTCGACGCCCTCCCCGATGAGCACGTTCGCGAGCTGGTGCAGCAAACGGTCACGGACCGGTTGCGCGCGATTCGGGTTGCGCCAGCCCTCGGCCAGACGCTCGCGGTGGTCCTCGCCGGCAACCGGCGGCAGGAGCTGCTCAACGAGGCGGTGCGGCTCGCGGCCCAGGCGGTCGACGACAACCGGGAGGTCGTGCGGCAGCGGGTCAAGGAAGAGAGCCCCTGGTGGGTCCCGGGCATCATCGACGACAAGATCTATCAGCGCATCGTGACGGCGATCGAACGGCTGTTGCAGGAGATCGGCGCCGACCCCGCCCACCCGCTGCGCGCGACGTTCGACAACACGCTGCGAGACTTCATCGACCGGCTGCAGCACTCCCAGGACGTCATCGCCCGCGCCGAAGCGTTGAAGGAGCAGTGGCTGCGCGACCCCGCGTTCCTCGAGCTCTCAGCCCGGCTGTGGGACACGACCCGCTCCGCAATTCTCCGCTATGCCACGCAGGCCGATGAAAAGGAGAGGACAGGTACCGGAGGAGCCCTGGAGAACGGCATCGCCGCGTTCGGCGCGTCTCTGCTCGCCAACGAGGCCCTGGTGGCCGAAATCGACGAGGGCGTCATCGGGCTCGTCGCCTCGGCCCTGGAGCAGTATCGCCACGAAGCGGCGGACCTCATCGCCCAGACGGTTGCCAGCTGGGACCCTGAGGCGGCGGCGCAGCGCCTCGAGCTGGCGATCGGTCGCGACCTCCAATTCATCCGCATCAACGGGACACTGGTCGGGGGGCTCGTCGGCCTCCTGATCTACGTGGTCAGCCGGCTCTGGCGCTGACCGCCCCGGCCTGGTCCGCGCGGCCGGAACCCCGCCGCGTCGTGGCACGAACTATGAAGCTTGACCGCGAAATCATGTATCGCTCTGCGATCAACCCAGGGACAAGAGCATGTTCGAGACCACCGTCGACAGCGCCGCCGTCCGCCTGTGGGAAGAGTGGCCCGCCCTTTCGGCCAAGAAACGGGTGCGGCGCTTCAAGCAGCTCCCCCGCCATGAAGCCGACGAGTTTTTTCTCAGTCTCGAACCCCGCGAGCAGGAAACGTTGCTCCTGTCGCTCCCCCAGGGTGAGCAGCGACTGTGGATGCGCGTGCTCCCTCCCGACGACGCGGTCGACCTGATTCAGGAAGCGCCGCAGGAAGAGCGGGACCGGCTGCTCGATCTACTGGACGAGATGACGCGCCGCGAGGTGCGTGCCCTGCTGGCCCACGCCGAGGACGACGCAGGGGGATTGATGAACCCGCGCTTCGCCCGCATCCGTCCCGAAATGACGGTCGGGGAGGCCATCCGGTACCTGCGCAGGCAGGCGACGTCGGTCGAGACGATCTACTACGCGTATGTGCTCGACAGCGATCAGACGCTGCGTGGTGTGGTCTCGTTCCGGCAGCTGTTCCAGGCGTCCGAGGACAAGCTCGTGCGCGATGTGATGGTCACCGAGATCGTCACCGTTCCCGAGCACATGGATCAGGAGCTCGTGGCGCGCCTGTTCCAGAAGCACAACGTGCTCGCCCTGCCGGTGGTGGACGACGCCGGGAAGATGGTCGGGATCATCACGTTCGATGACATCGCCGACGCGATCCGTGAAGAAGCCACGGAAGACATCCAGAAGATCGGCGGTGTCGAGGCCCTCGAAGCCCCGTACCTCACCATCGAATTCACGCGGCTCGTGAAGAAGCGGGCCGGCTGGCTGGCGGCGTTGTTTCTCGGCGAGATGCTCACCGCGACGGCGATGACGCACTATCAGGATGAGATCGCTTCGGCAGTCGTGCTGGCCCTGTTCGTGCCGCTCATCATCTCGAGCGGCGGCAACTCGGGCTCGCAGGCCACGACGCTCGTCATCCGCGCCATCGCGCTCGGTGAGGTGCGAGTGCGCGACTGGTGGCGCGTGCTGCGTCGTGAGGTCGGGGCCGGCCTCGGCCTCGGCGTCATACTCGGATCGATCGGGTTGGCGCGCATCCTCCTCTGGCAGGCCGTCGGCGGAACCTACGGCGTCCACTACCTGCGCATCGCCCTGACCGTCGCGTTCAGCCTGGTGGGGGTCGTGCTCTGGGGAAGCATAGCCGGATCGATGCTGCCGTTCGTCCTGCGCCGGGCGGGGTTCGATCCTGCCAGCGCCTCGGCGCCACTCGTAGCGACGCTCGTCGACGTGACCGGACTCGTGATCTACTTCACGATCGCGAGTGTCGTGCTCCGCGGAGTCCTGCTCTAGACAAGTCGGCGGAGGTCGCCGCCTCGCGTTCGCGACCTGAAGGCCTCGCTCGGCGCTGATGCGACACGCCCTCCCTCAGCCCCCGCATCCAGACGACGAGCCGCGAAGGTGGGCTGCCGGCGGCGATCAGCGCGCGACAGAGCGCAGCGGCCGTTTGCCACCGCCGCTCCCGCCGCCGGGCGAGACACCGGTCCACGACCTTTGCCAGCCGGGGTGGAACGTCGGGGGCGACATCCCGTAGCGGTGGGGCATCGAGCACCACGCGCTGCGCGGCGTGCGCCACCGGGGAGCCGCCGGGAAACGGCATCCGGCCCGCCAGCGCGAGAAACGCCACGAGACCGAGCGAGTAGATGTCGCCGCGATGATCGGCATCCCAGGCCCCGAGGGCCTGCTCGGGCGACATGAACTCCGGCGTCCCGAAGCGCTTGGTCACCTCCGCCCGCGAATGCTCGGAGGTGCGGAGGGTCGCGATCCCGAAATCGGCGAGGAACGGCCAGCCGTCTCCGCGTTGCAGCAGGATGTTGGCGGGCTTCACGTCCCGGTGTACGACGCCGATGGTATGCGCGTGTCCCAGCGCATTCGCGATCGGGGCGAAGACGGCAATCGCCTCGGCCTGCGTCACGCGGTGCCCGCCCGCCAGCAACGCGGCGAGGGAGCGCCCGGCGATGTACGGCATCACGGTGTAGACGACGTCTCCGGCACGCACGAAGTCGTAGCACGCGACGATATGCGGATGGGCGAGGCGGGTGGTGATCCATGCCTCGCGGCGAAAGCGCTCACGATGCTCGACCGACCAGCTCAGACCAGCCGCCAGCACCTTGATCGCCACGCGGCGGCGGCCGTGATGGTCCCAGGCGAGAAAGACTCTGCTCATCCCGCCCTGCCCCAGCTCGCGCTGGATATCGAAGCGCCCACGCACCGCCGTTACGAGCCGGACCCGCTCGGAGTCATCGGTGGGGCCGTGCGTCGCGACCTGCTGGAGGCTGAGCGATTCGCTGATCATGACACGCCGGGAGCAGGCAACAGCCATGCCAGGATGTTGCCCTATGCCGGCGGCTCAAGAAGTGCCGTGGCTGTTCGTTTGTGGGACAAACGATGCCGGGTCCGGTCACCGGACGCACCGGCATTGGGATGTCCGGATCGGCCTCGGAGTGGCGCTCGGTCTCCAGATCGGGCGTCGCATGTCGCCGCACGCCGTCGAGACCTCCCCGGAGGTGATGCGGCTCACCGCCTGCGGAACTCGGCCGGGGCAGTGTGCCGATCTACACCTCCTGCGAGCGAGTGATCGTATGACCCCTCCAGCCCGATCTCGTCGCCTGCTGTTGATCGCATCGCTGTTCTTGCTCCCCGTCGCCTGCAACCGTCCGCCCGTGCCACCGCCCAACCCACCACCCGGCACCGGCGGGCCGGAAGCCCTGACCGGTTTCGACAATCAGAGCAACGGGGTCGTCCCTGAATCGACGCACACTGCCGACCTCGATGTCTTCGATGAGGTCGAGTCGATCGCCAACGGATTGGGACCTCTGTATAACGCCCAATCGTGCCGTGAGTGCCACCAGAACACCGTCTCGGGCGGCGCCAGTCAGGTCACGGAGCTTCGCGTCGGGCACAACGATCCAGATGGGAAGTTCGTCAACCCCGACATCCCGATCGGCCGCGGCACGACCATCATCAACGGCCGCACCCTCGTGAATGACCGGGCGATCTGTCCAAACGCCCAGTTCCCCGATTCGGAAATTCAGGAGCGGGTGCCTGACGCGGAGCGGGTTCGCACGTTTCGCATCTCGTTGAACCTGCTCGGGGACGGCTTCGTGGAGGCGGTCGACGACACGACGCTCCAGAGCATTGCCCGCGAGCAGTGCCGCAGCACCCACGGCAAGATTTGCGGGCAGCCGCTGTTCGTTCCCGTCCTCGAGGCGCCCGGCACGACCCGTGTGGGCCGGTTTGGATGGAAGGACCAGCAAGCGAGCCTCCTGTCGTTCGCGGCCGACGCCTACCTCAACGAGATGGGAATCACCAACCGGCTGCAGCCCGACGAGGTCACGGCGATCTGCAACACCGTGCACGAGCCGAACGACACGGCGGACGCGAGCGGTCTCGCCGACATCGACCGCTTCGCGCGGTTCATGCGCGCCACCAAGGCGCCCGCGCGCGACACGATACAGGCCAAGACGGCGCTCGCGATGCTCGGCTCCAAGTTGTTCGACTCGATCGGTTGCTCCACGTGCCACGTGCGCAACCTGGTGACGGCTCCCACGGGCACCGTCATCAACGGTAGCGCCGACACGGTCCCCACCGCCCTCGGCTCGAAGACGTTTCATCCGTTCGGGGACTTCCTGCTGCACAACGTGGGAACCGGGGACGGCATCGTGATGACGATGCAGGAGCACTATGGGCGTCGAGCGATGCAGATCCTGTGGAAGAACTACTCGCGCCCGGAATTCGGCAACACCCAGAACAAGATGCGGACCGCGCCGCTCTGGGGAGTTCGGCTGCGGCCCCGGTTGATGCACGATGCCGCTTCGCTCACGCTGCGCGACGCGATCGTTCGCCATCGCGGCGAGGCGAGCGACGTCACCGACCGCTTCCTGAGGCTCTCCGGCAGCGAGCAGGCGGCGATCGTCGAATTCCTGAAGTCACTCTGAGAGTTCGGCGATGAGCCGCTCCTGCGCGCTGGCGGCGCGGCTCATCCCTTCCTCGACCTGCACGTACGAGCCGTCGGACTGGAGCTCCCACGCGCTCCGGTCCCCGAGCTCGAGCGCGAGAATGTGGTCTAGTCGCGCCCGCGCCGCCGCGTCGGTCACCGGCGTGATCACCTCCACCCGGCGGCGCAGGTTGCGAGGCCGCCAGTCCGCTGATCCGGTGAAGTACTCGGGCGCCCCGGCGTTTTCGAACCGATAGATCCGCGCGTGTTCGAGGAAGCGCCCCAGCACGCTGACGACCCGAATCCCCTCCGACAGTCCGGGCACTCCGGGACGCAGCATGCACAACCCGCGCACCACGAGATGGACCTGCACCCCGGCCTGGGACGCGCGGTACAACGCGCTGATCACCGTACCGTCCGCGAGCCCGTTGAGCTTCGCCTGGATGTGCCCGCGGCGCCCGGCGCGGGCGTGCTCGGTTTCCCGCGCGATCAGCGCGAGAAAGCGATCCAGCATGTTGGTCGGCGCCACGAGGAGCCGCCGGAACGCGGCCTGTGGGGGGCGGGACGAACCGGTCAGCTCGTTGAACAACGCATGCACGTCCTCCCCGATCCCGTCGTCCGCGGTGAACAGCCCCAAGTCGGTATAGACCTTCGCCGTATCGGGATTGTAGTTGCCGCTGCCCACGTGGACGTAGCGCCGCGTGCGCCCGCCAACCTGCCGCACCACGAGTGCGATCTTGGCGTGGGTCTTGAGGGTCGCGAGGCCGGTGATCACGTGAATCCCCGCCGCCTCGAGACTCTGCGCCCAGCCGATGTTGAGCTCCTCGTCGAACCGCGCCTTCAGCTCGACGAACACGGAGACATCCTTGCCGTGCGCCGCAGCGCGGCGCAACGCGTCGCCGATCGCCGACGGCCCTCCCGGGCGGTACAGGGTGATCTTGATCGCGACCGTCCCGGGGTCGTCGGCCGCCTCGGCGATGAATCGCTCGAAGCTCGCCGAGAACGAGTCGTACGGGTGGTGCACCAGCACGTCGCCCTGATCGAGCGCCTCGAACACCGAGCGGTGCGCGGCGAACGGGTCGCGGGCGACGAACGGACGATAGTCGAGACCGGCGCGAGAGACCTGGGCGGCGACCCCATCCAACGCACTGAGGTCGACCGGCCCATCGGCCTGGTAGACGTCGGAGGGGCCGAGCGCGCTGCGGAGCTCGCTCTCCTCGAACCGCAGCTCACGCTGCAGCAGGTCGCGCAGCGGCGGGGGCATGTCGCGCTCGACTTCGATCCGCACCACGGGACCCCAAGGACGCCGGCGCACCTCCTCGGCGACGGCCTGCAGGAAGCTCGTCGTGCCCAGCTCGTCGAGATGGATGTCGCCACTGCGGGTCACCCGAAACGCGTGGGCGGCCACGACCTCACGGCTCGGAAAGAGCTCGCCTAACCCGTGACGGGCGACCGCCTCGAGCGGCACCGTCGTCCCATCGACCGTGAGGAGTTTGGGCAGCGAAGCCGGCAGCTCGATCGCCGCGAAGTGCACCGGGCTTTCCGCCTGGTCCCGCAACATCACGGCGAGCGCCAACCGGCGGTCGGCCAGCTGCGGGAAGCGGTGACCGGGTGCGCGGGTGAGTGCCTTGGGCGTCAGCAGCGGCAGGACTTCGGCGCTGAAGCGGCGCGCGACGATATCACGCTTTTCGGCCTCCAGGTCATTCCAGCCCCGCAACTGGATGCCGGCCTGCGCGAGCGGTCCCTGGGCGAGCTCCGCCAGGACCCGATACTTGCGGGCGACGAGCGGACGCAGCCGGATCGCGATTGCGTCCAGCTGCTCGGCGGGTGACATGCCGTCGGGGGACGGCTCGGCGACGCCGGCGGCCACCTGCTCCTTGAGCGCTCCGACCTCGACCATGAAGAAGTGATCGAGGTTGGTGCTGAAGATCGAGAGGAACCGCAGCCGCGCCGCGAGTGGGGTCTCCGGGTCCTCGGCCAAGGCTAGTACCCGGGCGTTGAATTCGAGCGAGCTGAGTTGGACGTTGATGAACTGGTCGGGCGCGCGGCTGGATGCGTCCAGGAGCTTGGCCGGCAGGACCGGGACTCGCAGCTCCGTGAGAGTCATCCGGCTCATCTCGTCCGTCCTCGACCCGGGGCGCTGGTCGGGTGACTCGGCCTCCAGCGGCGCCGCGGACCATTCCGGCACGAGCTCCGAGCGCGCGGCCACCGCGAGCGCTGCCAGGGTCGTCGCCTCGCGCAGCACCGGCGACCCCACGCGCGCCACGATGTCCGCGGGGGCAAACCACTGCACCCCCGAAGGCGGAGTGGCCGCGAGATCGCGCCGCAACCGTCGCGCCAGCCACACCTCTACAACCGGATGTCCGTCGCCACCCGGCGTGACGCCGAGCAGGCGCACTTCACCCTCGGCATTGCCGAACCAGCGTCGCATGGCCCGGCGACACGCATCCTGGCCGCTGCCGTCCTCCAGCGGCAGCTGGAGTGTGGCGCCCTGCCGGCACAGAGCCATACGGCCGCGCGCCACGGCGACGACCGCGACCCGGCGTGGAGCGGCAGCGGGCTCCGCCGCCCGGTGTGCCAGCGCCTCGAGCAGTCGTCCGGCATGCTCGACGCGCTCGAGCGACGCCCGCGCCAGGGGATGCGTCTGCGTGATGGCCCGCTCCAGGCGGGTCAGTGGAATCACGCCCCAGCGGCTGCGCCACGCCACGAGCTCGTGGAAGGTGACCGTCGCGCCACCACCCCGCGTCGTGAGCGTGTCATAGGCGAGCAGGAATTGTCCCAACGAGATGACCGGGAGCCGCGCGTGGCGCAGCCGCCGTTCCACCTGCAGCTCCAGCTGCAGCACCAGGCGCTCGGGGTCGACCAGCGCGCGCAGGCGCCGGGCCGGTTCGGTATGGCCACGGAACACCTCGGACGGCTCGATCTCCGGGACCGCCGCCTCACAGTGAGCCGCGCCGGGCACGTGGAGCGCGAGCCAACGACGGTCGTCCACGCCGAAGCGCACGCGGCAGCTGGCGCCCCGCCGCTGCAGATCACGCTCCGGCGTATCGAAGAAGAGATCGCGATAGAAGGTGTGCTCGGGCCGTCCGGCCACGAGGCCTAGCGGCAGTGGCGCGGCGAGAAGCTCCTCGAGCAGCGCGGGGGTGGGGATGTCCCAGCGGCTTTTTGCTATGGCGCGCACAACGGGTGCGTTACGTCAGCGACGTGCGCACCCGGCAATGAACTCCCGCCGGGCCGCACCGGCATCGTTGATCGTGCGATAGAACTCGTCGTAGTAGTCGAGCGCCTGCTTCACCCGCTTCGGCTCCAGCGCGGCTTGTGCATGGTACAACGCATAGATGGAGTCCTTTTGCGCGTTGAAGCGCACGAACAGTGATGCGAGGATCTCGGGGGTGTAGCATTCGGAGTTCCGGAACGTGCGCTGCCGTACGTTCACGAGATTCAGCGACGGATCGGGCTCCGCATACGGGGGCCAGATCACGCCCGACCAGTCGAAGTCGTATGGAACGGGATAGAACATGCCGCTCGAATCACGCAGCACGACGACGTTGTGCAGCGCCGAGACCGCCCAGTCCGTGTTACCAATCATGTACTCGAACAGCGCGAACAGACCCATCTGATCGGGGTCGGTCTCGGCCTGGTTCACTCCGCTCGGATACACCGTCGCGTGGTTCCGCTTCGCCATGCGGTCGTCTTCCTCCAGAAAGAAGGCGTACCGCGTGTCGGGGGCGTGCTTCGGGTTCGCGTCCACGTACGTGATCTGCGCGAGACGGGTCCGAAAGCTCATCTCCGTCAGCCGATTGTAGGCCCGGTAAATGAGCTGCTCTTCGAGCAGGTAATTCTCATAGCCGCGACCGCTGCGGCATTGCCCGACGAGCTTCAGGCTTTTCTGGTGCGCGAACACCGTGCCCGCAACCTGGTCGCGGTCAAAATCGATCTTGAGCGGCGGGTACTGGCAGATCTTCAGACGGTAATGGCCGCGGGTGTGGACCAGGACGTTGAGCTTGACGCTGTCTCCTTTCGGTCCGACGAACGTCATCGTCCCCGGCAGGCTGTCCTTCTTGGTGCCACGCTGTTTGGCGAGGGCGCCGAAGTCGGCGCTGAAGATCAGCGTCAGCGGCTCGTTCGACTCGAAGAGTGGCTGGGGGCGAGCGGACGATGTCGTGTCGGTCGCTTGCTGGGCGAGCACGCGCGTGTTGCCTGCGCAGAGCAGTCCCAACGTCGACAAGACGGCGTAGGCCGGGCCCGCGTGGCGGATCATGAGCCTGAGCCTCCGAGGTGTTCGACCGCCTTGGCGATCAGCGCACGTGCCTGATCGTAGGGGATCGTCCGCAGGTCGACGGTGAAGATCACGTCCTGTTTGACGGCGCTGAATTCAATCCCGGATATCAGGGCGGCTTCATCCCATGGACCCGAAACCGCGCTGTCCGTGGTCAGCCCCCCGGCGCCCATCTGGGTGCCGACGCCCTGCGCGCGCATCGCTCCCTGTACCTGTTGCATGAACTTGCCGAACTGCGTATCCCCCGCGGCCGGACCCGGCGGCATTGCGCCGACGTGCCGCTCCACGACGGCCGCAGTATAGCGCGCACCATCGAGCGCCGCGAACCCATCGCGCCACTGCACGGCCAGCATGACCTGTTGGCCGGCGATCCCCCGTTTGGCGGCGAGGGTGTAGGTGCAGCCGCTCTGGTCGCTGGACAGTTCCGGGGCGTGCGCCAGCTTGCCGATGATCGCCTCGGCCTCCGAGCGTGGCACGAGCGTGCAAGGGTCGCGCGGTGTAACGAGCGGCCCCGGAGCCGAGCGCGCGGCGGCCCCACCGTCGTACTGCAGCGGGGAGCCCACGCGGGCCAGCGCTTCCTCGGCGAGCTTGGCCGCTCCCCCGATTCCCGCACCGCTCCCCTGATAGCCGACGTCGACCATCGCATCGCCTTTGCGAACCATGAGGTGTCCGGGAAGGAGGTGCAGCTCGTCCCAGTGGCCGTGCAGGGATGCGAGCTGCACGCTGTCGTTGCCGAAGACCGGGCTCGCGATCTGAACACCGAGATTGATGGCGCGCATGCCGAATTGCGCCCCCTCGAAGGTGACGTCCATGATCACGTGGCGACCGGTCGGGGTTTCGTACCGGCACGCGGCGCCATCGGGACGCGCGTTCCCGTCTGGGCCGACGCGATAGGGATCGTGGCGCAGGGACCCGAGCACTTCTTCCGCTTCGGCGCGGGTGAGCAGCGCGCACGGATCGTGGCTGATGCGATTGACGGTGCGATCGAGAGCGCCGGCTCGGCGCAGCGAGTCGACCATGCGCGAGAGGCGATTCTGCTGCTCGCGCATGCAACCCGTGGCGGCCAGTACCACGGCGAGCAGCAGCAAAAACGGTCTCATGACGGCGCAACTCCGGCAGCGTGGTGGTGACGAGTAGCGTGGAGCAAGCTAAGGGTAGAGGCGCGGCTGGCAAGCCAGCCCTCCTGAGCGGAGATACCCGGTAGGAGGAGACCGGGGGGACGGTTCGCTCGCAGGAGGGAAATGGAGCGGATGGGATTCGAACCCACGACCCCCTGGTTGCAAACCGACCCGTAGGACCGCCCGTTTACGCATCCTGCGTGTCCGCCAACAAGTTAGCGCGCAGGATGCGCGTCCGACATCGCCGAATCGCGCAGGCTGCACGCGCGAGTTGGCGGAGATACTGGCGGAGCAGCTCATGCCTTCGCCTCCCGCAGCTCGGCCGGCTGCGAGACCACGCGGTACAGCGTCGCATCGTCCGGCTGCTGGTAGATCGTCTGCAAGGTCGCGGTGTTCTTCCAGCCGCCCGCCTGCGCGACGTCCTGCACCGGCAAATGCTTGCGCTCCGTCCCCCATTTGCGGCGATACGGGTGCCAGCACCC
>JAWOLH010000067.1:0-25499 GCA_033853695.1 Gemmatimonadales bacterium
GGGCCCCGGCCGGAAGCGACCGGGGCCCTGACGTAATGACGAATGCCGTCTCTGCTGCTGACGCGTATGTTCCAGAGCAGTTGAAGGGAGGCCGGCGCTGACGAGCACCCATGCGGAGCGCAGGACCGGAACCCCCGACTGGCAACCGGGATTCACCGAGCATCTGCTCAGCGGGATCGCCGTGCTGATGGTCGCGGGGCTGATCCTCGGCATTGGGCTCTACCTCCTTCCGCCAGAGCACCTGCAGCTGGCGGAGCTGCAGCCCGCCTACCGGGTCACCCGGGAGGCCGACTTCCCCGTCGGGACGAGCCGCGTCGTGAACTGGGGAGAGCGGGTGATCCTGGTGGTCCGCACGGCGGAACAGGCCTACGCCGCCCTGCAGGGAACGGCACCGACCGACGGCTGCATCCTGACGTGGGATCCGGCGTCGCTGCGCGTGCTCTCGCCCTGCACCTACCTGATCTACGACCTCCACGGCAACGTCGTGCAGGGCCTTTCCACCGTGCCGCTGCAGCGGTACGCCGTCTTCGTCCGAGACGGCGTCGTCTACGTCACGGGGACGTAAGATGGCCATCCGCGCATGGACGGCGTTCAAGGAGTGGAGCGGGCGCTTCTGGGCCGATCTCAAGGCAAGCACCGACGCCAGCCTGCTCGGGATTCTGCGGTTTCTCGGGCTTCTCTACGGCCCGATCGACACACGCCTGCCGATCGATCAGGCGCTGCGCCGGGCGCTGGGGTACCGGCTGCCCTCGCATGCGGGGTGGCGCCACGCGGCGGGCGGCGTCACCTATCTGCTGTTCATCCTCCTCGTCGTCACCGGTGGATTGTTGTCGTTCTACTACCGGCCCTCGGCCGAGGAAGCCTACCAGAGCGTGCAGCACATCGTCTCGACGGTTCGGCTCGGGTGGTTCATCCGCGACCTGCACGTGTGGGGCGCCAACCTGATCGTCGTCACGGCGCTGGTGCACATGGCCCGGGTATTTCTCGACGCGTCCTACAAACCGCCCCGCGAAACCAACTGGCTCGCCGGCGTTCTGCTGCTGTTCGTCGTCCTGGCGTTCGGAGCCACCGGCTACCTGCTGCCCTGGGATCAGTGGGCCTATTGGACGGTGACGGAGGCCCTCGACATGCTAGGCCGGATTCCGGTCTTGGGGAGCCTGTCGGACGGCGTGCTGCGGGGCGATCCCGTCGTGTCCGGCGCGACGCTGAGCCGGTTCTTCGCCATTCACGTGATCGTCCTGCCGTGGATCGCGTTCGGCCTGCTCATGCTGCACTTCGCCCTGCTGCGCAAACATGGCCTCGCCCCTCGGGAGCCGGCGAACGCCGGGCGTGAAGCAGGGGTGCCGTTCTTCCCGCAGCATGTGTTGCGCTCTTTTGTCGTCGCGGTCCTGATCCTCTCAATCACGGCCACCTTCGCCATCCTGTCGCCGCGCGAAATCGCCGATCCGGCGAACCCGGCCCAGCCTCCCGGCACGCTGCTGACGAGCTGGATCGTGGCGGACGTTTCGCGCGCCCTGACCCACTACCTCGGCGCCTGGGGACTGGGTTTGTTCATGTTGCTCGGACTGGCCTTGGCGCTGCTGCCGCTCTTCGACCGTGACCCGGAGCGCCGGTTGCGGCGCCGGCCGGTCGTAGCTGCTCTCGGCACCGTCTTCTACTTGGGCTTCGCCGTCGCGTGGCTGGCCGGAAGGCAGCTGCGCAACATGCCGCCGCAGGCGCTGATCGAGTCGCTGTCTCCAGAACCGCCACCGGTCACCGCACCGGCGGCGCAGCCCAAGGGGGCACAGGCTCCGTCGCAACCCGCGGCGCCCACACCACCCCGCGACAGCGGGAACCGGAGCGGGAAGGCGCCATGAGGCCGATAGCGGGCTGCGTGATCCTCTGGGTGCTCGGCATGATGGGTCCCGCGTCGCTCGCCGCTCAGGCCGCGGGCGGAGGCGTGCCGCTGGACACGAGCTACGGGTGCATCGTCTGCCACGCCGATCATCGTGAGGGAATGGTCCTCGGTGTACATGCCGAGCACGGCGTCCGGTGCGTCGACTGCCACGGCGGGGATGCCAGCGCCCGCGCACTGCCGGCGGGGCATCGGGGGCGGTTCATCAGCGGACGCGACAAGGCCTCGACGGCGCAGGTCTGCGGTTCGTGCCACGCGGATCCGAACCGCATGCGGCAGTTTGGTCTTCCGACCGGGGAGCTGGCGGAGTATCGCACGAGCCGGCACGGCCAGCTGCTCCTGACGCAGGGAGACGCCAATGCGCCGACGTGCACCGACTGCCACGGGACGCACGTCATTTATCCACCGAACGACGCGCGCAGCAAGGTGTACCCCACGAACATCCCCGGGACGTGCGCACACTGTCATGCTGATCAGCAGTTCATGGCGCGGTACCGCATCCCCACGAACCAGTTCGAGCGGTACCGCAGCAGCGCTCACGGCATCGCGTTGTTCCAGAAGCAGAATTTCGCGGCGCCGACCTGTGTCGGGTGCCACGGCGCGCACTCCGCTCTGCCCCCGACGGTAACGGAAGTCGCGAGTGTGTGCGGCCGCTGTCATCAGCTGGTGGGGCAGGCTTTCGCCCTCGGCCCCCATGCACAGGCGGCGGTGACGGGCAAGTTCCCCGGATGTCTCGGGTGTCACTCCAATCACGGAACGGAGCGTGTTCCAGCGGACCAGATCGCGATGGTGTGCGACAAGTGCCATAGCGGCGATGCCCGCGTTCACCAGCTCGGGCTCGACATCCAGAAGGTCGTCGTGGGAGCGACGTCCGATCTCAACGACGCGCGGCGCGCCGTGGGTCAGCTGACGCTGGCGGGTCAGCGGGCGGGGGACTACCGGTTCCGTTACGAGTCGGCGCTGACGTATTACCTGCAGATCGCGCAGGCGCAGCACAGCCTCGATCTCCCGCGTCTCGAGGACCTGGGTCTTCGGGTCCGCTCGATCTCGGTGGAGCTGGGCTCGGCGGCCGAGGCCCTGTCCGAGCGGCGGTGGGAGCACAAGCTCTTGCTGCTACCGATCTGGTTCCTGGCGCTTTCCGCGGTCGCGCTGGCGTGGCTCACCTGGCGTTCGATCCGCAGCGCGGAGGAGGGCCGGGAGCGATAGGCGATGACCACTGCCCCTCCCCCGCGCGCCGCAGGCCGCGTTTCTCGCTTCGTGAGGATCCTCCTCCCCCTCGCCATTCTCGCGGTCATCCTGCTGTCCGTGGGCACGGTCGGGTTCGTGGAGTACAGCAGCAGTCCGGGGTTCTGCAACAACTGCCACATCATGCAGCCGTACTACGACTCCTGGGCCTCGTCGACGCACCGCAACGTTCCCTGCATCAAGTGCCATATCGCCCCGGGGATCAAGGCCGAGGCGATGACGAAGGTCCAGGCGGCGAACATGGTGGTGAAGTACTTCACCGGCGCGTACGGCACGCGCCCCTGGGCGGAGATCGAGGACGCGTCGTGCCTGCGCGCGGGGTGCCATTCCGATCGCCTCATCTCCGGAGTGGTCGATTACAAGGGTGTGCGTTTCGACCATACGCAACACCTGGGCGAGGTGCGCCGCGGCATTCAGCTGCGCTGTACCAGTTGTCATTCCCAGATCGTCCAGGGCACGCATATCGCCGTGACGGAGGCGACCTGCTTCCTGTGCCATTTCCGCGACCGGCCCGTCGGCCAGCCGCTGGCAGGGTGCACGGGCTGTCATCCGTCCCCGCCGCGCGTCGAATCACCCGAGGGGTTCGCGGTCGATCACGCGCAATACGTCCGCGATCGTATCGACTGCCTCTCCTGCCACAGCCAGGTGACCGCCGGTAGCGGCGCGGTGGAGCAGTCCCGCTGCATCAGCTGCCACAACGAGCCCGAACGGCTCAATCGCTTCCAGGATGCCCAGCTGCTGCACCGCGTACACGTGGCCGATCACGACGTGGCGTGCATTCAGTGCCACACGCCCATCGAGCATCGCATCGTGTCGCTCACCACAACGGTCGAGCTGGACTGCAAGAGCTGCCACGCCGACGTCCACAAATCGCAGCAGCTGCTCTACGCGGGGGTGGGCGGGCACGGCACGGGCGCCGCTCCCAGCAGCATGTTCCTGGCGCGCGTGTCCTGTCTCGGGTGTCACTCCGAGGCGTCGCGGCTCAAGGGGCACGAGCGCGTGCAGCTGGCGGGCGAGACTTCCTGTCTCGCCTGCCATGGCGTGCGCTACGCGAACATCCTCCCGGCGTGGCAACGTAGCATGGCAATGAAGGTGGACCGCGTCGCCGCCGTGGTGGCGGGCGCGCGGGCCGTGGCGGGCGCCGGACCGCTGCGGCAGCGGGCGCTGGCCGACAGCCTGCTGGGACAGGCCGAGACCAACGTGGAGCTGGTGCGGGTCGGGAAAGGGGCGCACAACATCGTGTATGCGGACCGCCTGCTGCGCGCCTCGCTCGACCTCGTGCGACAGGCGGTGCGGGCGGGATCGCTCCCCTACGCCGTGCCGGCCGTCGACCTCGGTCCCCCGGTGAGCGGCAACGCCTGCCTGCAATGCCATCTGGGAGTGGAGCGACAGGCGGGGCGATTCCAGACGATCGCCTTTGACCACGAACCGCATGTGTTACGCGGTGGGCTGGAGTGCACCGATTGCCACACGCCGCTGGACCGGCATGGAGGCACCACGCTCGCGTCCGGCGCGAGCTGCGACGCGTGTCATCACCCCGTGATCCAGCCGCTCGCCTGCGCGAGATGCCACGAGGGTGCCGGGGGAGCGCCGGTCCGGACGATCAGTCTGCCGAGCGGCGACTTCTCACACCGCTCGCACGCCGCGGCCAATCTGGCGTGCACCGCGTGTCACACGGCACCGCTCATGAGCGCACGTGATCTGCAATGTGAGAGCTGTCACGACGAGCACCACCGGCCGACCGCCGAGTGCTTGTCGTGCCATCGGGGAGGCGCGCTGGCGAAACACAAGCGGGCCGATCACGTCGCGTGCGTGCAGTGTCACGCCCGGGCGGCGGGGGTGAATCAGTGGACCCGCGAAGTGTGCACCTCCTGCCATGCGGCGCAGGTGAATCACTATCCCGAGCGCGCATGCGACGTATGCCACAAGGTTCCTCCCATGGGAACGGCCCGCGCCGCCGCTCCGCCCGCTCCGTCCACCGCCCGGCCCTAAGGAGAACACCCATGCGTGCGTTGGCTCGATCGGGGGTGATGCTCGGCGCCGCGCTCTGTGTCATGGCCGCGACGGGTCGAATCGCCGCGGCACAGGTCGTGGAGTGCGCGCGCTGTCACGCCAACCGCGACTTCCTCTCCGGCAAGGGCCGGGATGCCCGGCAGGATTCGGCGCTCTTCGTGCCGGCGACCGCACTCCAGGGCACGGTCCATCAATCCCTCAAGTGCACCGAATGTCACCGTGGCTTCGAAGCGGGGTATCCGCATCGCACGACCGCCGTCGTCGTGCCGTGCCAAACCTGCCATGAACAGGCGGGCCGTGACTGGACGGCCTCGATTCACGCGGCCAATGCGTCGACGAAAGGAGATGCGCCGACCTGCGTCGGCTGCCACGGGTCGCACGTCGTGTACGGGGTCAAGGACGTGCGCTCCCCCATATATCCACTGAACGTGGCGGCTCTGTGCGGCCGGTGTCACGGCGACGCGCGGATCATCGGCACGTACTTCGCGACCCCCGCGAAGCTGCAGGGTCGTATCGCGACCACTCAGTATCCCAAGAGCGTCCACGGGGTGGCATTGACGCGCGACGGTCTCGTCGTGTCGGCCACCTGCAGCAATTGCCACGGGGCGCACAAGGTGCTCCCCGCCGACTCTTCGGAATCCTCGGTCAACCCGGCAAACATCGCGGCGACTTGTGGCGCCTGTCACGCCGGCATCGTGGAGGTCTACGACTCTTCGGCGCACGGTCCGATCTACCCCGCTCAGCACCGGACCACGGACGTGGGGCAACGACGGCCGGTGTGTATCGATTGTCACTCGGCGCACGGCATCATGCGGGCGGATCAACCGCAATGGCAGCTCGACGTCGTGCAAGAGTGCGGCAGCTGTCACCAGCGGCTATACGAGACGTACTTCGACACCTACCACGGCAAGGTGACGCGGCTTGGCTTCAACCTCGCGGCGAAGTGCAGCGACTGCCACACGGCGCACAACATGCGCCCGGCAACGGATCCGCAATCGTCGGTGTATGCGCTGAACCTCGTGACCACGTGTGGCCGCTGCCACCAGGGAGCCGGCTGGAACTTCGTCAAGTATTACGCACACGGCGATCCCAAAGAGCGCACCAAGTACCCGCTGTTGTACTGGCCGTGGCTCTTCATGACGACGCTGCTGGTGAGCGTCATCGGGTTCTTCGCCATCCACACGGGACTGTGGCTCATGCGGAGCATGATCGATCACCTGCGCGGTGCGGGCCACGACAGCGAACCACCGGCAAGCTCCGGGGCCAAATCATGACACCACGCCCATTGAGTGTCGCCGAGCGCGGCGCGGGGCCGTATCTGTGGCGCTTCTCGCCGCTGAACCGTACGCTGCACGCCCTCGTGATCGCTTCGTTCCTCGGCCTGGCCCTGACGGGCCTTCCCCTGAAGTTCGCCTACGCTCCCTGGGCCCGGGTCCTGGCCCGAATGGTCGGTGGACTGGAGGTCGCGGGTTACATCCACCGGGTGTGCGCCCTCATCACCTTCGGCTATTTCTTCACCCACGTCGCCTACATCGTTTCCCGGATCATCACGAGCCCGAACCGGAAATCGTATTTCTGGGGACCGACTTCGATGGTGCCGCAGGGCAAGGACATCCGGGACGTGTTCCAGATGTTCAAGTGGTTCTTCGGCAGGGCGCCCCGGCCCCGTTTCGATCGCTACAGCTACATGGAGAAGTTCGATTACTGGGGGGTCTTCTGGGGGGTCGCGATCATCGGGAGCTCGGGGCTGTTGCTCTGGTTCCCGGCGTTCTTCGCGCGGTTCCTCCCGGGGTGGGTGTTCAACGTCGCGACCATCATCCATAGCGACGAGGCCCTGCTCGCCACGGCGTTCATTTTCACGATCCACTTCTTCAACGTGCATCTGCGCCCGGAAAAGTTTCCCATCGATACCGTCATTTTCACCGGGCGCGCCACCACGGAATACATGGAAGAGGAGCATCCGCTGGAGATGGAGCGCGCCCGTCGCGAGGGTACGCTGGAGTCTCGCGTCGCCCCGCCGGCGTCGCGCGCCGCCCAGCTGTGGTCCTTGTCGTTGGGGTTCATTTCGTGGGGCGTCGGAGTCGTGCTGGTCGTCCTCATCATCTGGGCGTTGCTGCATTGAGCCCTCGTGCCGCTGTCGTCTGCTTCCTGGGCGCGCTCCCGGCCGTGCTGGGAGCGCAGGTGGGCTATCGGCTGCGTTTCGAGACGCAGCTGCAAACGGTGACGTTTCGCGGGCTCACCGCCGACAGCCTCCCGGTGACCGACACCGTGACCGGGCCCGGTGGTGGACCGGCCAGTCCCGATGGCTATGCCGTAACGTGCTTCCCCGGAGAGTCCTACTGCCACTTCTACCGCGCCGGGCCGGCACTGCACGGAACGCCGGTCACCTCCTCTGCCGACCTCTCGCTCTGGGGCTTCGGTATCCCCGGCCTCTCGGCCCGGATTTCGGCGCGAGTCTCGGGCGATCTGAGCGACGCCCGGATCTGGCCCGGGACGACGCCGAGGTTTCAGCTGCTCGAGGGCTATTTGGAATACGCCCGATCCTGGGTCACGGCGCGGGCGGGGCGTCAGCTCGTCACCTCGAGGCTCGGCTATGAAGGCTTCGACGGAGGTCACGTCCTGGTGCGGAGTGCCGCGCTGGGCCTCGAGGCCGATGGCTACGTGGGATGGGGGCTCACGAACGGGGTGGCGCTTCCCGTCACGAGCCCGGCCGTCAATCCACTGGGAGACTTTCAGCCCGTCCAGCGCCAGATCGTCGCCGGCGCGGGCGCGGGATGGTCGAGCCGCTGGGCCGACGTGCGTGCCGATTACCTCCGGGAAGTGGATCCGAGCGTCGACTACTTTGTTTCGGAGCGCGCGGCGGTCCAGGCCGTCGTACGGCCGCCACTGGAGGGCGTAACGCTGCAGGCGGGCTCGGATTGGGATCTGGCGATGGGTCTGTGGGGCAGCGCGGAGGCGTCGGCCACCTATACACGCTCGCAGCTCAGCGCCACGATCGGCGGCCGGCGCTACCGGCCGTACTTCCCGCTCTGGACCATCTGGGGCGCTTTCAGCCCGGTCCCCTATCACGCGACCTTCGGGCAGTTCGGCGTCCGCGTCACGGACTGGCTCGACGTACGGGCCAGCGGCGAGAAACACGCATACGATGCGGCCGACATCGCGACCGGCCTCGTGCAAACCGAGAGCCAAGGGTGGCGCTGGGGGCTCGACGGAACCGCGACCATGTCTCACGGCGTGAAGCTGGGCCTGGGCTACGAGGCGGAGTTCGGACCCGGCGCTTCCGCCGCGGGCTGGAGCGGTAGCGTCAGTTATTCGCCGCCGTCGGATCCGCGGCTGCTCGTGATGATCGAGGGCGCCACGCTCCAACGGCCCCTCGAGCTGCGCTTCGACGAGTCGCGGCTCAAGAGTCTGGGCTTCAACGTGCAAGCCGATGTCGCGTCGTCCCTGCGGCTTGCGCTCGGCGGGATCTACTACACGGAAGACCGGCGCCGGTCCGACGCCCAGGCGCTCGATTGGAATCAATTCCGGGCGACGGCGAGTGTGATCCTGCTGCTGGGGCGCGGGGCGGATGGTCAATCGCTGCCGCCGGCCATTCGGCGAATGCCGACCGGGAGCGGCTCGCCGTGACGTGGAACGGTGGTGCGACCGCGATCCTGCTCCTCGGTTTCCTGGCCGGGCAGCGTGTCGCGGGGCAACAGCCGCAACGCTTCGACCACGCGAAGCACCGGAATCTCTTTCCTACGTGCATCGGCTGTCACGCCGGCGCCGACCAGGCTGGCCGGCCGCTGTGGCCGGATTCAACGGAATGCGTGACCTGTCACGACGGCGTCGCACAGCGGCGCGTGGCCTGGGTATACCCGGAGTCGCTGCGCACCAATCTCACGTTCGACCATGCCACGCATCGAACCGCCGTCCAGGGACGGCCTGCGGCCGCGGGCACGGCGGCTCCGGCGTGCATGGATTGCCACGGCGAGGTCGGCGCGCCCTGGATGGCGGTCCAGCCGCCGGTCGTGTCGCGTTGTTTCGCCTGTCACGGGCTACAGACGGCTCACTTTGCGGCGCCCGACTCGGCGTGCGCCACCTGCCACCTGCCGCTCGCCCGCGCCGTACGCCTGACACGTGCGGACGTGGCGGCCTTCGAGGCGCCGCCGTCGCACCGTGAGGCGGGGTTCGCCACGGCCGCAGGGCACGGGCGGCAGGCTGCTGCTCCGGGGGGTGGCGTGGCGTCGAGCTGTGCGACTTGTCACTCCCGTGAGTTCTGCCTCACGTGCCATGTGGACGCGCCCGAGCAACCGGTTATTCAGGCGCTGGCTGCGGATCCGCGTGGGACGGCGATCGCGGCGCGGCTGGCCGCGCCGGCGTCCCATCAGGAGGCCGGGTTCCTCGAGCGTCACGGGCGCGACGCGCGGGCGGACATGCGGCGCTGCGCCACTTGCCACACACGGGAAAGCTGTCTCACGTGCCACGTCGGCATGACGCGGACAGTGTCCGCGCTTTACCCGGCCGGGGCAGGCCGCGGCCCCGGAGCAGTCGTCACACGGCACGCGCCCCCTTCCCACGCTGGCGGATTCGCCACCGGACACGCGGCCGAAGCCGCCGCGCGCTCGGCGACGTGTGCGGGCTGCCACACGAGAGCGGACTGTCTCACCTGTCACCGGCCCAACGCGTCCAGTGCGCCGGGTTACCACCCCGCCGGCTTCCTTGCGCGTCACCCGGTCGCGGCATACTCGCGCGAGACCCGATGCAGCGATTGCCACAATACGGGGTCCTTCTGCGTCACGTGCCACGCGCAGGTCGGGTTGGTGGCGCGCGGCCTGCTCGGGACCTCCGGGTATCACGACGCCAAGCGGTTCTTCGGCCTCGGCCACGGACAAGCGGCGCGGCAGGATCTCGAATCCTGCACCGGCTGTCACGTCGAGCGGGATTGCCTCACGTGCCACTCGGCGCAGGGCGGGCGGCGCTTCGATCCGCACGGCCCGGGGTTCGATGCCGCCCGGCTGCGCCGCAAGAACCCGCAGATGTGCACCGCCTGCCACGGCACGAACATCCCGCAATAGGCCGGCGTCAAACACTCACGTTTCTTTCAGACCGGGTTCATCCCCTTCGCGCTAGGTTGCGGAGCACGAGAGGAGGTGAACATCTATGTTCGGAGTCACTCGCAGAACTCGCGATCCGATGCTCGATCTGCTGTACAACCTCGAGCGCCGGATGGGGAAGATCTTCAACGAGCCCCTCACCTACATGGACTGGGGGATCCCGGAGGTCGCGACCGCCGCATGGGTGCCGGCCGTGGACATCTTCGAGGAACCGGATCATCTGCGCATCGTCGCGGAGGTTCCCGGTGTGAAGCCGGAAGACGTGAAGATCACGGTTGAGGACAACGTCCTCACGATCAAGGGCACGAAGGAGCAGGTTGCCGAGGAGAAGGCGGAGAAGGTGCATCGCTATGAGCGCACCTATGGTGCTTTCGAGCGGACCTTCACCCTGCCGGGGACGGTGAACCCGGAGGCGATCAAGGCCACCTACGAGAACGGCGTGCTCACGCTCGCTCTCCCGAAGCTCGAGAAAGCCAAGGCCCGCCAGATCAAGGTGGACATCACGCCCGCGAAGTCGCTGAAAGGCTGAGCTGAAGCCGGTTGAGCTGACCCGGGGCTTCGAGGTCGAGGCCCCGGTTATTCGCTTGTCACCCGCTCAACACCTCGGACACCGGACGGCGCGGTGTGGCCGGTACCAGCGGCGCGAAGCCAAGCCGCAGCAACAGCTGCGGGAATCCGTCGCGCCCTGCCACGCACTGGAGTCGCGGCCGCAGCTCCGGAACTTCGATCGGCTGATTGAGGAAGGATGCGCTGACGCCGTCGACCTGCGCGCGGAGCAGCACGTGAGCCACGGCCTCCCCGGCCGCGAGCCAGTCACCGGGTGTGTCGCGGCGCGTTCCCAGGAGCGCGAGCATCGGCGAGCCGGCCGCCAGGTCCCGGTCGCGAGCGGCTAGCCCTTGTCCCACGTCGAACGTGCGCACGACGAGCGGGCCCGCAGCCGACATCACGTCTCCGAAGCCCATCGCATATCCGGGCATTCCGTCGGGCCGGGAGCTTCGATTGGGGCGGAGCCAGGCGGCCAGCTCGCGGCGAAATCGCTTGTCGGCCATCTGCAACCGATCGCCTTCGGCGATCAGGTCAGCGGCCGCGGAGCGGGCCGCCGCCGTGCGGAACACATGCAGCCATGCACCCTCTTCGCGAGCCGCCGCCTCGAGGGCGTCCGGCAAGAGCTCGGGGAGGGCGCGATCCAGGCACGGCAGCCGATTGGTGTGGCGCGCCGGGATCGCATGGAACAACGCCTCGTCGGCAGCGGTGCGCTCCCAGGCTCCGGCAATGCGCACGCGAGCCAAAAGGTCGGGATCCCCGGCCTCGGGCAGGCGCTCCACCTGCGGCGCGCTCGCGAAGTGCCGCAACGCGAGTCGCAGAATGAACAACGCGGCACCGCAGCTGATCACCAGCTCGCGATCGTCGGGATCGATCACGGGGAGCCCGCGCGAGCGGTCGGTCCGGATCTCGAGGGCCGTGTCGCGAATGCGGAACTGCCACGGCTGGCTGTTGTGGCTCGAGGGCGCGCGCACGGCGTAGCGCACGGCGGCGCGCAGCTTCTCCGCTGCCGTGCCTGTGACGGGAAACTCGTCGATGGCCTCGAGGTAGGGCTCGAGCTGGATGTCGGGCACGGGGGCGCCCTCCGCGAAGTGCGTTCCCCGCGAACCTACCCGCTCCATCGTGAGGGTTGTCTCAAGAGAGTGTGAAGGGCGCTGCGATTGATGCGTTCTTGACCGGCTTGCTCGATGATTTGACTTTCCACTAACCCGAGTTCTCCGGGAGGACGTATGGGTTCGATTCGAAGCGGAGCGCTTCGCTCGTCTACCGCAGTCGCCGTGCTCACCGTGCTGGGCGTGTCCGTCTCCTCCGCGCAGCATCCCCAGGTCAGAAAGGGATTCTGGATCGGGTTTGGACTGGGATACGGGTCGAGTGCAGTAAGCTGCAATGGCTGTGGCTCACCCAGCCGCGAAGGAAGCGGCTCTGCATTCATCAAGCTCGGCGGGACGACGAGCGACCAGGTGCTGCTCGGCGGCGAAGTCAACGCTTGGACGAAATCGCAGAACAACGTGACTGAAGACCTGGGAAATGTGTCGTTCGCCGCGTACTTCTATCCGCAACCGAAGTCCGGTTTCTTCGTAAAGGGGGGAGTGGGGTTCGCCACGACGCGCCTTCACGGCGGAGGCACGCCCGCAGAGGCGACCGGCTTCGGATTCCTCGCGGGACTGGGATACGACATCCGAGTTGGCACGAACATCTCCATCACGCCGGTCGGCAACTTTTACGTGGGCTTCGACGGCGACATGAAGATCAGCGGCACAACCGTGAATACGGGGTGGAAGCACAACGTGTTCGATTTCGGGCTGGGGGTCACTTTCCACTGACTAATGAAGGAAGCTTAACCTGCGCTTCACAACCCTCGCGCGCCGGGCCAGGCATTCTGATTCTGATGAAGGGAAGCGAATTACGGCGGGGAACGAGACGGCTGGTCGGCGCGCTACTAATGGCCGGCTTGGCAGTCGCGTTCGCCGTTCCTGCGCCGGCATCGGCTCTTCATCCGTCCCACGATTGTCACCACGCCGCGAACACGCCTGCGTCCAGCCTGCCCGGTGGAGGAGGAGGTGCTCCCGGTTGTGATCATCGCACGGGTTCCCCGTGCGCGGTGATGCTCGAGTGCCCCGGCCCGGTCCCGGCCCTGACCACGCCGCCGATTCGTCCATCACTGCAGTCGTCCGTCGTCGCGTCAATCCAGACCGCTCCGCAGGCGCCGCACGGTCGTCTGGCCCTCGGGCCGCCGCCGCCTCCTCCCAACAGCTGATCCTCCCAGGTCACGGATCCTCCGTGGCCTGACCTGGTGTGGTCCCGGCTGCGCTGCCGGGTGGAGGAGGGTTTGAATGAACATCGCACTTGTCATTTCTCTGTGGGCGAGCGCAGGTCTCGCCCACGGTGCCATCGCCCAGGACTCGGGGTCAGCCGACACCCTGCGCCTCGTCGACGCGCTGCGGGAGGCCACGGCTGCCAATCCCATGCTTCAGGCGGCGCGATTCTCCGCGGTGGCTGCCGCACAGCGAGTCGGACCCGCGGGCGCACTACCCGATCCGCAGCTGCAATTCGGGTTGATGAATCGCATGGTGTCGGCGTTCGGCTCCACCGCCGACCCGATGACGATGAACCAGCTGCAGCTGATGCAGATGCTGCCCTGGCCGGGAAAGCTGGGCAACGCGCGCCGCGCCGCCGAGCTCTCCGCCAGCGCCGCGCAGGCCGACGCCGACGACCAGGCCCTGATGATCGGGGCGCAAGTCCGTATGACCTATTACGAAGTGGCGTCGGCGGACCGGTCGCTGGACGTGATGCGCCGCACGCAGGGCCTGCTGCGCGACTTCCTTCAGGTGAGCACAACGATGTACGCGGTCGGGAGCGCGGTGCAGCAAGACGTCCTGCGGGCCCAGGTCGAGGTGGCACGGATGGGTGAGGACATCACCCGTATGAGCCAGGAACGCGTGGCCATGGCCGCCCGGCTCAACGCGCTGCTCGGCCGCGGAGCCGCGGTCCCAATCCCGGCTGTCGAATTGCCGGAGGCGGCCGAGAGCTTGCCGGCGGTCGATTCGTTGATTGCCCTGGCCCTCGCCCACCGGCCTGCGCTCCGCGCGGGGGCCGAGCGGGTCTCGGCCGCTCAGGCGAGTCTCGCCGGGGCGCGCCGCGAGCTCTATCCGGATTTCCAGGTCGGGATCGCGTACCAGGCTCGCCCCGCCTACGACAACATGGTCAGCCTGATGGTCGGCATTTCGTTGCCGATCTTCGCCGGCGGTCGCCAGCTGCCGATGCGCCGCCAGATGGCGGCGATGCGCGATATGTCGACGGCCGAGCTGTTGAATCTCCGGAACGAGACGGTCGCCCGTATCGTCGAGACGCGAGCGCGCGCCGAGCGCGATCGTGACCTCGCCCGGCTGTATCGGTCGAGCATTCTGCCGCAGGCGCGCAGCGCGGTCCAGGCCGCACTCGGCAGCTACCGCGTCGGTCAGGTGTCCTTCATGCAGCTCATCGACAACCAGATGACAGTGAACCAGTACGAGATCGAGACGATCCGCCTGCTCGCCGACTACCAGCAGGCGCTGGGCGACTTGATCGCGTTGACGGGAGGAGAGCTATGAAGCGCATCGTCGCCGCCACCATGGTCGGCGCCATCCTCGTGACCGCCTGCGGGCGCAAGGAACAACAAGCGCCGCAGCAGGACATGGCCGGGATGCCCGGCATGGCCGGAGCCGCCGACACCGCGAAGGCGGCGGGAGAGCGGCAAGCGGTGCACCTCTCGGCGGAGCAGGCGCGGGCGGTCGGCGTGCGGTTCACCGTGGTCACCCGTGGCCCGCTGAGCCGGGTCGTGCGAACCGTGGGGCAGGTGGTCCCGGCAGAGCCCAATCTGGCGGAGATCACCCCCAAGATCGATGGATTCGTGGACCGGCTCTTCGTGGACGCGACCGGTGTGCCGGTACGCCGGGGGCAACCGCTTCTCGCCATCTATAGCCCGATGCTCGTGTCGGCACAGCAGGAGCTGCTCACGGCGCTGCACCTCGCTCAATCAGTCGATTCGACGGCCCCGGAGGCGTGGCGGAATGGCCAGGATCTCGTGGCAGCGGCCCGGAGGCGCCTCGCGTACTGGGACATTTCCGCCGAACAGATCGACCGCCTCGAGCGCACGGGAGAGGTCACCAAGACGTTGACGCTCGTCGCGCCGTTCGATGGCGTCGTGATGGAGAAGATGGTGGTGGCGGGACAGAGCGTGATGCCGGGGATGAAGCTGTACCGGTTGGCCAATCTCGCGACGGTGTGGGTGGAAGGAGATGTGTTCGAGCAGGACCTCGCGCTCATCAAAGTAGGGGCGGCGGCGCGCGTCGAGCTTGCCGCCTACCCGGGACGGACGTTTGCCGGCCGGGTGAGTTTCGTCCTGCCGGTGGTCGAGGAGCAGAGTCGCACGGGGCGCGTGCGAGTTGTCCTCGCGAATCCGCAGGGCCTGATCAAGCCGGGGATGTACGCCACGCTGCTGTTCGACGCAACGCTCGGTAACGAACTGCTCAGTCTTCCGGCCGAAGCGGTCGTGCAGACCGGCGAGCGAAACCTCGTGTTCGTGGTAGCCAGTGACGGTGCGCTCGAGCCGCACGAGGTGACCCTCGGCGGCCGCGCCGACGGCCGCCTTCAGGTCCTGAGCGGTGTGACCGAGGGACAACGCGTCGTGGCCTCGGCCAACTTCCTCGTCGATGCGGAATCGCGCCTCAGCTCCGGGGCCGGCATGGCCGGAATGCCCGGGATGAACATGGAGCAGCCCAAGCAGCAGCCCAAGCAGGAGCCCAGGCCATGATCGCCAACGTCATCGCCTGGTCGCTCAAGAACCGGTTCCTGATCACGCTGTGCACGGCGGCGCTCGTGATCGCCGGTATCTGGGCGATCCGGACGACACCCGTGGACGCACTCCCCGATCTCTCGGACGTCCAGGTCGTGATTCAGACCGACTTCAGTGAGCAGGCACCGCAGATCGTCGAGGACCAGGTCACCTACCCCATCGCCTCAGAGATGCTCAAGGTGCCGGGGACCCGCGTGGTGCGCGGTTTCTCGTTCTTCGGGCAGTCGCTCGTGTACGTCCTGTTCGAGGACGGCACCGATCTCTACTGGGCGCGTTCCCGGGTGCTCGAGTACATGAACGGCATCCGGCAGCGGCTGCCGCAGGGTGTGGAGCCGACGCTCGGTCCCGACGCCACTGGGGTGGGGTGGGTGTTCGAGTACGTGCTGCAGAGTGACTCGCTCGACCTCGCGCAGCTGCGCACGCTGCAGGACTGGTACATCCGCTACCAGATCACGGCCGTCCCCGGGGTGTCGGAGGTCGCGAGCCTGGGCGGCTTCGTGAAGCAGTATCAGGTCGAGGTGGACCCCGAGCGGCTGCGGGCGTTCAACATCCCCGTCATGCGAGTCGTGCAGGCGATCGGTACGCACAACGCCGACGTCGGAGCGCGCGTGATCGAGATGGGCGGGCGGGAATACATGATCCGGGGGCTCGGGTACCTGCGGACCGTGGACGACATCGGTAACGTCGCGGTCGGCGCGACCATGAACGGCACGCCGATCCGTGTCTCCGATGTCGCCACGGTGCAGATCGGCCCGGCGCCGCGACGTGGCGCCGCTGACTTGAATGGCCGTGGCGAGGTCGTGGCCGGCATCGTCATCATGCGGTTCGGCTCCGACGCGCTGAAGACGATCGAGGCGGTGAAGACGCGGATCGCCGAGATTCAGCGCATGCTGCCCGCCGGAGTCCGTCTCGTCCCCGTCTACGATCGCTCCGACCTGATTCACCGCGCGATCGGCAATCTGCGCCGCACGCTGCTCGAGGAGTCGCTGATCGTCGCCGCCATCTCGATTCTGTTCCTGCTGCATCTGCGCTCGGCGCTGGTCGCGATCGTCACGCTTCCGCTCGGGATCCTCATCTCGTTCCTCGTGATGCGCGGCATCGGCGTCACCGCCAACATCATGAGCCTGGGCGGAATCGCGATCGCGATCGGCGCGATGGTCGACGCCGCGATCGTCATGATCGAGAACATGCACAAACACCTCGAGCGCGCCGAGGGGCGACCGCGGTGGGACGTGGTGCTCGAGGCGACGAAGCAGGTGGGACCGCCCCTCTTCTTCTCGCTCCTCATCATCACCGTCTCGTTCCTGCCGGTGTTCTCGCTGGAACAGCAGGAGGGCCGGCTGTTCAAGCCGCTGGCCTTCACCAAGACCTTCGCCATGGCCGGTGCGGCGCTGCTCTCGGTGACCCTGGTGCCGGTGCTGATGGGCTGGCTGGTGCGCGGGAAGATCCGTCCTCAGGATGCCAATCCCGTCAACCGTTGGCTGATGCGGGCTTACCGGCCGGTGATCGAGTGGGTGCTGCGCCACCCCTGGCGCGTCGTGGCGGGCGCCGTGGTCGTGCTGGCGGCAACGCTGCTTCCCTGGAGCCGGCTCGGCAGCGAGTTCATGCCGCCGCTCGACGAAGGGTCGCTGCTCTTCATGCCGACGACCGTGCCCGGCGTGTCCATCGCCCAGGCGGTGGCGATCATGCGGCGTCAGGACAGCATCCTCGCCTCCTTCCCGGAGGTGGCCAGCGTGCTCGGGAAGGCCGGCCGCGCCAACACGGCAACCGACCCGGCGCCGCTCGACATGTACGAGACGACGATTGGGCTTAAAGCCCGGGAGCTGTGGCGGCCCGGCATGACGACGGAGCGTCTGGTGAGCGCGATGGACGAGGCGGTGCGCATGCCGGGCGTGACCAACGCGTGGACGATGCCGATCAAAAACCGCATCGACATGCTGGCGACCGGCGTCCGTACGCCCGTGGGGGTGAAGATCTACGGCCCCAACCTCGACACGCTGCAGCAGCTTGGGGAGCGCGTCGAGCACATCCTGCAGATGGTGCCGGGGAGCCGCAACGTCTTCGCCGAGCGCAACGTGTCGGGCTACTACGTCGACGTGAACATCGATCGCGCCGAGGCGGGACGCTACGGCTTGAATGCCGGGGACCTGCATGATGCGATCATGGCGACTGCGGGGGGAATGACGGCGGCGATCACCGTCGAGGGTCGCGAGCGCTACGAGGTCAACGTCCGCTATCCGCGGGAGCTGCGGGACAATCTGGACCGGCTCCGCGCAATCGTGATTCCCACGATGAGTGGCCCGCAGATCCCACTGGGGCAGGTGGCGACGGTGGGAGTGGTGCAGGGCCCGATGGCAGTGAAGACGGACGACGCGTTTCCGGTCACGACCGTCTACATCGACATCGCCGGCCGGGATCTGGGGGGCTACGTGCGCGACGCGCAGCGGGTCGTCGCCCGGGAGCTGACGCTGCCTCCCGGCTACTCGCTCACCTGGAGCGGCCAGTTCGAATTCATGCAGCGGGTGCGCGAGAAGTTGAAGCTCGTCGTTCCGCTGACGCTGGCGATCATCTTCCTGCTCCTGTTCCTGAATTTCCGCAGCGTGCCGCACTCGCTCATCGTCATGCTGGCCCTGCCGTTCGCCCTGGTCGGGGGCTTCTGGTCCATCTGGGCGCTCGGCTACAACACGAGCGTCGCCGTGTGGGTGGGCTTCATCGCCCTGGCGGGCGTGGCAGCCGAAACGGGTGTGGTCATGCTGATCTATCTCGATGAGGCGTTCCAGCGCATCCCGCGGCCGCTGCCCGGACCACTCACCGCCAATCACATCGCAGAGGCGGTACGCAGTGGTGCGGTGGAGCGGCTGCGGCCGGTGATGATGACCGTCGCGGCGATCATCGCCGGGCTGGCCCCGATTCTCTGGAGTGAGGGGACGGGAGCGGACGTCATGAAGCGGATCGCCGCGCCGATGGTGGGCGGCATGGTGACGGCGACGGTGCTCACGCTGGTTGTGATTCCGGCGATCTACTACCTGTGGCGTACCTGGCAGCTCGGCCGCGAAGTGGAAAGCAGCCCATCACTCACGGAGGCCTGACGTGGAGCGCTGCGAGCGTCAAGCCTGGCTCGAAATGACCCAACGGCACAAATCGATGCAGAATGAATCGGTGAGGTGGCTCACACGAGCTTGGCATATCGTGCGCCAGGGTGGGGAGTTACCGATAACCGCAGTCGCGGCACCTGCTTTGCCCCATGAACGGCTCACTTCATCCCGGGGAGTCGAAATGTTTCGCCGTCTATTGACGCCCGCTGCGAGCGTTCTCGCCGTTGCCGTCTTCACGCTCGCCGCAGCCTGCAGCAACAGCACGGGCCCACTGGCGCCGTTCCAGCCGCAGATCAACAACCTTGCGGACAACTTCCAGTTTCAGGCCACCGGCGTGACGAACGTGACCTGGACGTACAACTACACTTGGGCGAACTCGGGTGACAGCGCGACGGTGAATCAGGCCACCACCACGACAGCGGGGTCGGCCACGCTCACCATCTCCGACGCCAACGGCACGCAGCTGTACTCGCAATCGCTCAATGCCAATGGAACGTTCGGGATGACAAAGGGGTTGCACGGCAACTGGATCGTCAAAGTCGTGTTCACGAACTACAGCGGGACGGTGAATTTCAGAGTCCAGAAGGCGTAGTGGGGCTCTTGACGGACTCATAGTCCGATTCAACATTAGCGGCGCCGTGCGAAAGTGCGGCGCTGTTGATTTCGTCTCCAGCGACACAGGTGACACCATGAGTCATCCGGAGTCGGCGGACGCTCCCAGTCCCGGTCGTCGCACCTTTCTCAGATGGGCGACCGGTGTGAGCGCACTCGTCTCCGGCGTGCTGGCGGGCATTCCCGTAGTGCGAGCGTTCGTGTCCCCCACCTTTCGACGTCCCGCACCCGAGGATTGGATCAAGCTCGGCGAGGCCGATCTCTTCGACGTCGGCGACCCGGTCAAAGTGGATTTCGTCGAGACCGTCAGCGACGCCTGGGTCGAGAACCGCGTGCTGCGGAGCGTGTGGGTCTACACCGAGGACGGCGAGAAATTCATCGTCTATAGCGGCCGATGCACGCACCTCGGGTGCGGGTTCGGCTATGACAAGACCTCGAAGCTGTTCAAGTGTCCCTGCCACCAGGGCGTGTTCAACGTGCAGACCGGGGCCGTGCTCGGGGGACCGCCGCCGCGCGCCCTCGATCGTCTGGAGACGAAGATCGACGGGGGCAATCTCTACTGTGCCTATCGGACGTACCGCGTGGGCGTCCCCGAGAAAGTCGAGGTGTAGCGATCTCGCGCCTGCTCCGTTGGCTCGATGAACGGCTCGACCTTGGCAGCGCGAAGCGCGCGCTGCTCGATCGGGAGGTGCCCGCCCGGCTCACCTGGTGGCACACCCTCGGGAGTGCCACACTCGCGGCCTTCGGCGTGCAGCTCATCACCGGGATCGTGCTGGCGACCTACTACGCCCCGTCTCCCGATCACGCCTACGAGAGCATCCGCTACATCGACCACCAGGTGCTGAGCGGCTCGTTGCTGCGTGGGATGCACCATTGGGGCGCGAGCGCCATGGTGGTGCTGATTGTGGCGCACCTCATTCGCGTGTTTTCGGTCGGTGCCTACAAGTATCCGCGGGAGATCAACTGGCTCGTCGGCGTGGGGCTGCTGTTCGTCGTGCTCGCCTTCAGCTTCACCGGGTATCTGCTGCCCTGGGACCAGAAGGCCTACTGGGCGACCGCGGTTGGAACCAACATCGCGGGGACGACGCCGCTCGTGGGAGCGAAGGTGGCGACGCTGCTGCGCGGCGGCGCCGAGCTCGGCGCCGCGACGCTCACACGATTCTATGCGTTCCATGTTCTCTGGTTCCCGGCCGTGCTCGGTATTCTGGTGCTGGTGCACCTCGTCATCCTGATTCGGCAAGGGATCGCGCCGCGGCCACACGCGCTGGAAGAGGGGGCTCCGGAACGGACGAACGACAAAACGTACCCCGGCTACTACCGCACCGCCTACGCCGCGACCAAGCGGGCCGGCGTGCGGTTCTGGCCCGATGTCGTCGGCAAGGATGCGATCGTGGCGCTCTGCGTGGTAGCGATCATCGTGCTGCTCGCGCTCGCGCTCGGGGCGCCGCTCGAGGCGCCCGCCGACCCGACCGACACGGCGTACGTGCCGCGTCCCGAGTGGTACTTCCTCCCGCTGTATCAGCTCCTGAAACTCGTTCCCGGCTCGCTCGAGAGTCTCGTGGCCGTTGGGGTCCCGACGGCGCTGGTCGTGGCACTCATCGCACTGCCGTTCTTCGATCGCCGCAGCACCCGCAACCTGCTGCACCGGCCGGTGGGCCTCGCCGTGCTCGTGGTCGTGCTCGGCGGGTCTGGGCTGCTGATCGGCGCCGCCGTCCGTTCGGCGGGGCCGCCGATCCCGCCGGAGGTCGGGCGCCCCCTTACCTCGATGGAGCGCGCCGGACGGGCGCTGTTTCAGTCGCAGCAGTGCGTGGGATGCCACAAGATCCTCGGCAAGGGCGGCGACGAGGGCCCGGATCTGACCACCGTCGGGTTGCGCCATACCTCCGCGTGGCTGCACAGCTATATCGAGCTCCCCACCCGGTTTCATCCGGAATCGCGTATGCCCGCTTACGGTCCGCCGGTTCTGTCCCACGAGGAGATCGAGGAGCTGGCGCAGTACGTCGCCACCCTGCGTGGGAAGGGAGGGGCGGAGGCGCAACCGCAGTTCGTCGACACGTTCCCCGAAACGCCGAAGCCCAAGTAGTTGCAGCGGTGAAGAACCCTTCACCCCGGCTTCACGAATCTCTGTGAAGCCGGGGTGAATTTACCCCTCCCGGGGTGAATTTTTGCCTCGTATCGGCCCGGGTTCCCGCCCGGTGCCACTCCTCACCCGGAACGAGAGGGTTTCTATGCCGACATCAACGTTCTTGCTCCTCGCGGCACTGGGTAGTGCGGGCGCCCCCTCAGGCGCGGGCACCGACGTGTCCCTCGATCGTGTGCGCAGCTACGTCAGCGAGTACACGGCGCGCAACATGGAAGCCACGCACCTCATGATCCCGGCCTGGGCGCGGAAGTACAACATGAATTGCTCAGGATGCCACTATCCGGCCCCGCCACGTCTCAACGCGACGGGCATGCGCTTCAAGTGGGCCGGCTACCGGATGCCCGAGGAGATCGGGGAGAAGGTCGACGTCGAGCGGGTGCAGAACTATCTCGCCGGCCACGGCGAGATTCAGTACGAATATACGAAGACGAAGGGTGAGCCGGCGACCGGGGCGTTTGCGGTGCCCGAGGTGGGCCTGTTCTATGCCGGGCCTCTCGGTCGCAACTTCTCAGGATTCTTCGAGTTCGAGCGGGTTTCTGATGGAACCACAGACCTCGTCGCCCACGTGTCGGGGCTGTGGGGGAAGGAACACAGCTACGGCGGATTCCGGGTCGGTCAGATGCACGCGATCAACGAGTGGGGGGTGGCGGGGCTCGACCGTGCCATCAGCATCAACGACATCTCGCCGCTCGGCACGATCACTCAGGCGATCCCGTTCTCGTTCGACATGGGGCTCGGCGCCGAGGCGTACTACGTGAGCGCGTCGAACCGTATGGCAAACCGGTTGTCGTTCCAGGTCGTCAACGGCATCGACCTGGAGGGGAGCGGAGCCCCCGGGGCTCCTGGGCCGTCGAAAGACGTTGCGGTGATCGACCAGCTGCTCTACGACAGCGCCGGCTCGGGAATAGAGGCAGTCGGATACTACGGCACGCTGAAGGGTGTGGATACGCTCTCGGCCCCGAGTCTCAATTCCCACTTCTGGCGGCTGGCCTTCACGGCCAATAAGCTTTACAAGGACTTCGAGTTCCTGGGCGGTCTCGTCTACGGCAAGGACTTCGATCTTCCCACAGCGCTTGCATTTCCGAATAACGAGAACAAAGGGATCGGCTACTGGTTCTCGGGCCAGTACTATGTGCGCCAGACACCGCTCGTGCTGTTCGGGCGGTACGAGTTCGTCGATCCGAACACCGATGTCTCGAACGATGCGGAGCGGCACTTTGTGGCGGGCGCCGTTGTCCCGATCAACCTGCCGCAGTACCTGCGCTGGACCCTCGAATATCGGCTGGACAGTCCTCAGGGTGGGCTGCCGAAGACGAACGACGTGGCGACAGAGCTGCAGCTCAACTTCTGACCTAGGGTAGGATCGGGGGCCGGTCGGTGACGACCGGCCCCGCTGCGTTTTCAATGCCCGCCAAACGTTTCCTTTACGTACTTCGCGACCGCCGCGATCTCCTCAGCTGAGAGCTTGTCCTTGAAGGACTTCATGTCCTTCCCGGCTCCGTGGTTCAGCACCGCCACGATCGAGTCCTGAGACCGCTTGGCGAAGAACGCCGCATCGAAGGTCGGGATGTTCTTGTACTGGCTGGCTGCCCGTTGCGTCGGCTTCCCCACCGGGCCATGGCAGGTTCGACATTCCTCGGTGTAGATCGACTTGCCGTCAGCTGCCTGCGCCGCCAGCCGCCCGACGCCCAACACCGATACGGCCGCCACGCCGATGACGAGGGGAAACAGTTTCATCCGTCCTCCACGTGTTTGACGATGTGTTCACGATCCCGCCAACTCGCCTCTCGGGATTGAGACCCCGGAACGCCGACAGACGTCAACATGAAGGCTGCTCGGAGATCAGCCGGAAGCGAGTTGGCGCAGCACGAATTCCAGAATGCCGCCGTGCCGGTAGTACTGCAGCTCCTGCGGCGTGTCGATGCGAATCGTGGTTTTGAAGGCGACGCTCGACCCGTCGGGGCGGGTCGCCTTCACCGATAACCCCTTGCCACGGGGGAAACCCTCGGCCAGGAGGGCGTCCAGTCCCGCGAAATCGAACACCTCCTCGCCCGTCAATCCGAGTGTCGCGGCGGCTTCGCCGGGCGCGAACTGCAGCGGCAGGATCCCCATTCCCACGAGATTCGAGCGGTGGATCCGCTCGTAGCTCTGGGCGATCACGGCGCGCACGCCGAGCAGGCGCGGACCTTTCGCCGCCCAGTCGCGCGACGAGCCAGACCCGTATTCCTTCCCCGCGAGCACGATGAGCGGCGTCCCTTCCGCCTGGTACTTCACCGAGGCGTCGTAGATCGTCATTCCCTGCCCGTCGGGCAGGTGCCGTGTGACCGGGCCTTCGGTGCCGGGGGCGAGGAGGTTCTTGAGCCGCACGTTCGCGAACGTCCCCCGGACCATGACCTCGTGGTTGCCGCGGCGCGCGCCATACGAATTGAAGTCGAGCGGCTGCACGCCGTGTGATACCAGGTACTGTCCCGCGGGGCTCGTCTTCTTGATCGAACCGGCGGGCGAAATGTGATCGGTAGTGATCGAGTCACCGAGGACGCAGAGCACGCGCGCACCGGTGATGTCCCTGATCGGGGCAGGAGTGCGCGGCATGCCGTCGAAGTAGGGTGCGCGGCGGATGTAGGTCGAGTCGTTCTCCCACCCGAAGCGATCGCCGGCGGGAACGGGGAGGCCACGCCACCGCTCGTCGCCGGTGAATACTTCTCCGTAGGACTTCTGGAACATGGCGGACTTGATCGAGGTGCGGATCAGGCCGTCCACTTCCTTCGCACTCGGCCAGATGTCCTTCAGGTAGACGGGCTTCCCGTCCTTCCCCGTGCCGAGCGGGTCGTGCTGCAGATCGATATCGATCGTTCCCGCGAGCGCGTATGCGACGACGAGCGGCGGTGACGCGAGGTAGTTGGCGCGGACTTCCTGCTGGATGCGCCCCTCGAAGTTGCGGTTTCCAGAGAGCACCGAGCAGACGACGAGCTCGCCTTCCGCTACCGCTGCCGAGACCTCTTCGGGGAGGGGTCCCGAGTTCCCGATGCACGTCGTGCAGCCATAGCCTACCAGGTTGAATCGCAGCTGTTCCAGATAGGGCGTCAAACCTGCCTGGTCGAGATAGTCTGTCACCACCTTCGATCCGGGGGCGAGGCTGGTTTTCACGCACGGCGCGGTGCGGAGTCCCTTCTCCACCGCCTTCTTCGCGAGCAGCCCTGCCGCAATCATCACCGACGGATTCGACGTGTTGGTGCAGCTCGTGATCGCCGCGATGACGACCGATCCGTGTCGCAGCTGACAGTCTTCGCCGTTGATCGTGAGCGCCACGTGCGAGGGTCGCGCCGGCGCCGCGGCGACCGCGGTCCCGCCCCCTTCACTCTCCCAGCGGCCGACCGGCGGGGCGACAGGGGAGGTCGGCTTGACCAGCGTCGGCAGAGCGGCGAGGAAGTTCTCCCGAACCTTCGCCAACGAGACGCGATCCTGCGGGCGCCGTGGCCCGGCGAGACTCGGCTCCACCGTGCCGAGATCGAGGCTCAACGTATCGGAATACGCCGCTTCAGGCGACTCCGGCGTGTGAAACAGTCCCTGTTCTTTGCAGTACGCCTCGACCAGCGCGACCTGCTCCCTGGGGCGGCCGGTGAACTCGAGGTAGCGGAGCGTTTCGGCGTCCACCGGGAAAATGCCGCATGTCGCCCCGTATTCGGGGGCCATGTTGCCGATCGTCGCGCGGTCGGCGAGAGGCAGGGTGGCGATCCCGGGACCGTAGAATTCGACGAACTTCCCGACCACCCCCTTCTTGCGGAGCATCTGGGTGACGGTCAGCACCAGGTCGGTCGCCGTGGCCCCCTCGGGGAGGGTCCCGGTGAGCTTGAAGCCCACGACCTGCGGCACCAGCATCGACACCGGCTGGCCGAGCATCGCGGCCTCGGCCTCGATGCCGCCGACGCCCCAGCCCAGGACGCCCAGCCCGTTTATCATCGTGGTATGCGAGTCGGTGCCGACCAGGGTATCGGGATAGGCGACCAGGTCCTTGCCGTCGGGC
>JAWOLH010000068.1:0-75311 GCA_033853695.1 Gemmatimonadales bacterium
CTCATGAGAAACGTGCACATGCCTGACCACGGGCCGATTCACGTCTCCGGAGCGGGGCCTTCCGGCCTGGCCGCCGCACTTACGGCAGCCCAGGCGGGACGCCACGTGGTTGTGTACGAACGGTCTCGGGACGTGGGTCACCGGTTCCACAACGACTTCCAGGGTCTCGAGAACTGGTCCGCCGAAGGCGACATCCTTGACGAAATCGGAGCGTTGGGCATCGACATCGCCTTCGAATACACGCCTGTGCGCGAACTGGTGGTCTTCGACCCACGCAAGCGCGCTCATACCTATCGATCGACGCGCCCGCTCTTCTACATCGTCCGTCGCGGGGGTGGTGCGGGCACGCTGGATTCAAGTCTCAAGTCTCAGGCGCTGGCGCGAGGGGTTGAGATTCACTTCGGCGAGCCGCGGCATCACCTTCCTGAAGGTGGCGTCGTCGCAGAAGGGCCGCGTGGGGCGGACGCGATTGCGGTCGGCTACGTCTTCGAGACCAGCGCAGCCGACGGTGCCTATGCCGCGGTCTCCGACCTCCTGGCCCCGCAGGGATACGCGTATCTGCTCGTGGTCCGGGGCCATGGCACGATCGCCTCCTGTCTGTTCAGCGATTTTCGCAACGAGACAGCTTATCTCGAACGGACAGTGGCTCTGTTCCAACAGCAGGTGGGCTTTGACATGCGCGCCCCCCGGCGCTTTGGCGGCACCGGCAACTTCAGCGTGCCGAGGACGGCGCGATGCGGCAACCTGTTATTCGTGGGGGAAGCCGCCGGATTTCAGGACGCACTCTGGGGTTTCGGGATGCGCTACGCCCTGGTGTCCGGAAGTCTCGCCGCGCGGGCGCTCATGAACGGCCGGCCCGAGGACTATGACCGCCTGTGGAAGCAGCGTTTGGGCGGCCTGCTGCGGACGGGGATCGTGAATCGCTTCCTGTTTTCGAAGCTAGGCGATCGGGGCTACGGAGCACTGGCGTGGCTCGTCGACCGCGCAGCAGATCCCGTCGCATGGGTACGGCGACAGCATCGCCCTTCCCTGGTTTCGAAGCTGCTCTATCCGCTGGCACGTAGGGCCGTACGCTCCAGCCGGCGCGAAGCTCGATGCGTTCTCCAGAAGTGAAGCGATCTTCAGCAATTCTTCATCTAACGACCCCCAGGCTCCTTCCTAGCTTCCCGTCCGTTCCGGGGTTTGGACCCCATTTCAGTGCCTCGGCCCGCGAACAGGATGACGGACAATGCTGATGCGTTCTCGCACCTCCGCACTCACGCTCTTGAGCGCCGTCGTTGGAGGTGCCCTGGGCTGCTCCAACGCCGCTACTGGTCCCACGGGTGGAACATCGCCGACACCCGCCGCCCTCGTGTCTGTGACCCCCAAGGGGGGTGCGACGGGCGTCAATCCGAGTGCACCGATCGTGGTCACCTTCAGCCATGCGATGTACGCCGGGATGGAGATGTATGTCTCGTTGCACGAAGGCGACGTGACGGGTCCGAGCGTCGCTTGTACCGCGACGTGGTCGACCGGGCGCGACACGCTCACGTTGATCCCGTCGGCACCGCTGAAGGCCGCGACGCAATACACCCTCCATATGGGCGGTGGGATGAAGGATGCGAGCGGGAATGTCATCGACATGACCCAGTACGGCTCGATGATGGGTGGGCAGTGGGCGACATCATCGATGATGAACGGCAGCGGCATGATGGGCGGCGGGGGGCCGATGAGCGGTCAGGAGATGGGGGCAGGGTGGTCGGGGACCAACGGGACGTACGGCATGGTCTTCAGCTTCACGACCTCCTGAGCAGCCTAACGCCAGAGTCGTAGCGTGGCGGAGTTGTCCAGGGAGCGGGCGGATGCGGAACCATCCGCCCGTTCCCGCGTTATACTCCCGCAATGCTCCGTCACTCCGGGCATCTCCCTCTGCGCGCCATCGCATTGGCCGCATCGATTTCGTTGGTCGCCTCTGGCAGCGGCTTATCGATGTGCCTGAGCCTGATGGTTGGGGCGGCGGCTGCCTGCCCGATGCATGCTCAGCGACACCGGGCCGGTGCGCAGGCTGGCCGACAGAGATCGGTCCAAGGGATGCCGCGGGGCTCGGGCGATATGTGTCATCCGGAGTCGACCGGTTCCGGCTGCGCGACGGACGGCGTCTGTCCAGGCGGCGGGCCCGCAGCGATGGTTCCGGTTGAAGCAGCTGTCGATATGCAGCCGGCCATCCAGACCGTGCTCCCCGGCCCGGTCACGTCCTACCTCTCGTACCTCGCTCCCCCGCTTTCTCCGCCTCCTCAAGCCTAAGCACGACAAGCTGGGTGTAGTGTGTTCGCGCCGCATGAGCGGCGCATTTCGACTCTGGCTTGAGGAGCGTTTCCGCATGCGAAGGGAACTCGGCCGTTGGGCGGCCGCTCTGTTGACATTTGTGAGCGCAGTAGCGCCGCTCTTCGGACAGATGGAGATGCAACATCCGATGAACATGAGCGCCGGCCCTCTCGGGATCCCGGAGACCAGGATGGGGTCCGGGACCTCCTGGCTACCCGACGCTGCGCCGATGCACGCCGCGCACGTAACGATGGGCGAGTGGACGCTGATGCTCCACGGCGTGGGCTATCTCCAATACGACGCACAGGGCGGTTCCCGCGGGAGCAGCCAGGTGGGTCTCGTCAACTGGGCGATGGCGGCAGCGAGCCGCTCGCTCGGCGGCGGGCAACTTCAGTTCCGGGGCATGCTCAGCGCCGAGCCATGGACGATCGGCAGCCGAGGCTACCCGCTGCTCTTGCAGTCGGGGGAGTCTTACCGGGGGGTACCGCTGCACGATCGCCAGCATCCACACGACCTGTTTATGGAGTTGGCGACGCAGTTCGAGCGTCCCGTTGCACGCAACCTTGCCCTCAGCCTCTACCTCGCGCCGGTCGGCGAGCCCGCAGTTGGTCCGGTGGCGTTCCCCCACCGACCCTCCGCGGCAGACGATCCATTTGCCCCGATCTCTCACCACTGGCAGGATGGCACCCACATCACGTTCGGAGTGATCACAGCCGGGATCTTCACGCGGAGCGTGAAGCTCGAGGCCTCGTGGTTCAATGGCCGCGAGCCCGACGAGAATCGTACCAACTTCGACTATGCCGGAAGGAGACTCGATTCATACGGCGGCCGATTGACCGTGAATCCAGGGCCGCGGTGGAGCGTCGCAGCGTGGTACGCGTACCTCAAGAGTCCCGAAGGTCTTTACCCGGACGAGTCGCTGCATCGGTTCGGGGCCGCCGCGCTGACGACGCGACCCTTCGGCAAGGGCGGCACGTTGTCAAGCGCATTGATCTACGGCGCCAACAATCGGATCGGGACCGGAAGAGTTGCGGGCAGTCTCCTGATCGAGAGCGCCCTCGATTTGGATGGCACCAATTCATTCTTCGGGCGCGCGGAGTACGTGCGGAAGAGCGGGGAGGAGCTCGCAATCGCATCCGTGCCGCCGTCGACCGAGTACGATGTCGGCGCGCTCGCTCTCGGATACCTCCGCACCGTGGGGACCGAGCTGGGGCTCGTCACCGGAGTGGGTATTCGCGGGTCCATCAACTTCGTTCCAGCGGCCCTCGAGGCGGTCTACGGCAGCCGGACGCCGATGGGTGCGGCCATCTACGTCCGGCTGCGCCCGGCCGGCGCTCATGACGGCGCCATGAAGATGGAAGGGATGTGAAGCACAGTGAGCGAACGGCGTCACGCCATCCTGCCTCAGGCATTGTCTATCGCATATTACTTCGATATAAATATTCATGACGAAGTAATGTGAGGGGGGGGCCGTGTCTCGACCGTACGCGTTTATCACGCCGATCCCGCGTGCTCGCCCGGGGAAATCCGGTGACACCACCGCCATCGTGCAGGGCCTGCGTCGAATCGTGAAGGCCCTCGAGACGTACTCGCAAGACGTGCGCTCCGGGTACGGACTTACCGGACCGCAGCTCTGGGCGTTGAAGACGTTGCAGCGCCGGGGTCAAATGCCCATCGGACAGCTCGCCGAGGCGCTCGTAGTGAATCAGAGCAGCATCTCGGCGCTCGTGGATCGGCTCGCCCGGCGAGGATTGGTGCGGCGCATCCGCGGTCGTGCCGACCGCCGCGTGGTTGAGATTGCCCTGACGGGCCGCGGCCGAGCGTTCGTCGCCGACGCGCCCGAAGCTGCCCAGGGGCGTCTGTTACATGCCCTCGAAGAGATGCGGGCCTCCGACGTGCAGCGTATCCGGCGCTCCGTGGACCGGCTGGTGGAGTCGATGGAGGCTACGGACGTCAAGGCTCGGTTCTTCTTCTCGGACGAGTGACTCCTCCACTCGGCGTCGATCGCGGGCAATGCGACGAGCGCGGCTCCGATGAGTAGTGCTGCCGCACGGCCGCTCCTGCGGCAGCGCCAGCTCATCATTGATGCGGCGCTGTTGGGGGTCGCTGGAGCCGCGGCAGCCCAGGTCTTCACCGTGTTGTTGCGCGGTGCGACGGCCCTGTTCCTCGGCGTGATCGCGAACTACCAGCCTCCCGGCCTGCCGAACGAAGGCGGCAGCTTGCAGGAGGTGATCGGACGCCACGGCCTCTGGCTCGTACCGGTCGCCACTACGCTCGGTGGGTTGCTCGTCGGGATCCTGGTTCAGCGCCTAGCGCCCGAAACCGAAGGCCACGGCACGGATACCGTCGTGCAGGCCTTTCACCGCCGGGAAGGCGTGCTTCGGGCCCGAGTTACGCCCATCAAACTGCTCGCGTCGGCGCTCACGATCGGATCGGGCGGATCAGCGGGGCGGGAAGGCCCGATCGCGCTCGCAGCGGCTGGCGTGGGATCGTGGTACGCCCAGGTCACCGACCGTTCCGCCACCGATCGTCGCATGCTCGTCGTCGTCGGCATGGCAGCGGGGATCGCGGCCATTTTCCGCTCGCCGATCGGGGCAGCGTTGTTCGCAATCGAGGTGTTGTACATCGACATGGAGTTCGAGTCCGCGGCACTATTGCCGGCCTTGCTCGCCTCAGTGATCGCTTACGCCCTAAACGGCTTCTTCGTTGGCTGGCAGCCCCTGTTCCAGGTTCCAGCGCAGCTCACACTTCCGCGTCTGGTCGATAACGGCTGGTATCTGGCCCTCGGCGTCGCCGGCGGCCTGGTCGCGACGGTCGTCCCGTTCGTGTTCTATGGGGCCCGCGACTTGTTCCGACGCTTGCCGGTCGCGAACGAGCTCAAACCCGCCATCGGCGGGCTCGGCATGGGGCTCCTGGCGCTGGCGTGGCCCGGTGTCATCGCGGGAGGTTACGGATGGATGCAGCTGGCGATCGACGGCCACCTGGCCACCGGCGTGCTGCTCGCGCTGCTCCTCGTCAAGCCAATCGCGATGAGCCTGACGATCTCGTCTGGCGGGTCGGGCGGCGTCTTTGCGCCATCTCTCTTCATCGGCGGCATGCTCGGCGGGTTGCTCGCCACATTGGCCCATCTGCCGGCCGCCCCGCTGGTGGTTGTGGGCATGGCCGCAGTCTTTTCGGGAGCGGCGCACGTTCCGATCGCCTCGCTCATGATGGTCACGGAAATGACCGGTGGCTACACGCTCCTCGTCCCCGCGTCGCTCGCCGTCTTGATAAGCTATCTGGTGCAACGCCGCCTGACGTCGCATCGACGCTACCAAGGTCTATACGAGGCGCAGGTGGCCGGGCGCGCCGATTCACCGGCGCATCACTTGGAACACCTCAAGATTGGGCTACGGCTGTTGAGGGAGCGGCAAGTCCTCGACCCCACGGAGGCGGGGGAGGTCGACTTCCTCTCGTTGCTCCGCAGTGGCATTCCGATCGAACTCCCGGGCGGGCAGCGGCTCGTGATCGGTGTGGTCCGAGCCGACTCCCCTTGGCGCAATCGCACCACGGCCGAGGCCCTTGTCGACGATGGCGCCACGCGCGTGTTTGCCATCATTCGTGGCGAGCACATGATGGTGCCGCGCCCCGACACGAGGTTCCAGGCCGGTGACCGCGTGCTGCTCGTCACGTCCGTCGATGGGTTGGAGCGCCTCAGTGTCTACCTCGACAGGTGGTAGCGTCGTTCCCACGGGCCCCGAGTGCGCGTTTCGGAGAGGAGTCGGGCGCGTTGGCGCGAACGTGTTTGCGAAGAGCCTCGCGGGGGTGATCCCTTTGTGGAGAGGAAGGAAGAGATGGCGGGGCAGCACAGAAGCAAACGGGAAGCTGTAAGATAAAACTGGGACCGCGGCGCTACCTGTGCCGCGGTCCCGGCCGCGTATCACCCTCCAGCACTCACCACGTCCTCCGTGCGTCTCGGTCGGAGCCACCACAGCACCGCTGCTATCACGAAGAGGGGCAAACCTTCGATGGCCATCATGACGAGTCCCTTCTGCATGGGCGTCACGATAAGCATTACGAGACCATGAGCCACATTGGCCCAGATGGTGAAATCGATAAACAGAAGGTGTTGCTTGGGACTAGCCGAGGCACGCCAGAGCATGACCGCCCACACCAAGTGAATTGCGGTCAACATGCTCTCGTAGTACGCATTGTAGGGCTGGAATCTGAGCAGTGGTGCGAGAGTACCGCCGGGTGCGAGAATGGGGGCGTTGAGGAGGATGAGCGTGATCCACGGAATGAAACCTGCGAAGTATCCCACAGCCAGGACTCTCAAGAAGATGCGGAGCCAGGTCGTCTTCACCGCTTCATTCATTTGGTCCTCCGGATCCAGGCGGCCCGAGGAGCGCTGACCGTTGTGCTTTCAAGCAGTCAGGCGAGGCGAGCGATGCCAATGTTTTCTCTGTTCGCGTCACGATGGTGTTGCCGCCAAGGACGGTTGGATGGTCCCGCCAGCCGCTGCCCCACCTGCGAACCGGCGCAATGCCTCGAGACCGTGTGGCTCCTCGGGTAACCACGGCACGATGGCAACGCGTGCGGCGAGCGTGGATCGCACGAGGGCAATCTGCTCCAGCTCCGCGGCCGCACGCTCGACCAGCACCGAGTCTTTCGGTCTTGCGGCAGCGAGGCTGGCGTTGACGATCCAGGCGAACGGCTCGATGCCCGCTCGGCGCAAATCGGCCTGGAGTTGCGCGGCTTCCGTTACCGGCGTCGTCTCCGGTAGCGTCACCAGGAGGACCCGTGTGTATGCCGGATCGCGCAGTCGCATCAGCGGCGTATGCACTCCGCCTGACGCACCCGTGGCGGTACGCAATACCTCCCGGTGATAGGCACCGGTCGCATCCAGCAGCAACAGGGTGTGCCCCGTGGGGGCGGTGTCCATCACCACTATCTCACGCCGGGCACTGAATACGAGTCGCGAGAACGCGTGGAACACTGCCACTTCCTCGGTACAGGGCGAGCGCAGGTCTTCCTCGAGCAAAGCGAGACCCGCCGCGTCGAGTTTGCTCTCGGACTGTGCCACTACTTTGCGGCGATACGCCGCAGTCTCGACCGCCGGATCGATCCGGCTGACCTTGAGGGAGGGAGCCTCTCCGCCGAGGACGTGGATCAGATGGGCGGCCGGATCGGTGGTCGTGAGGTGGACAGGTAGTCCGCGTGAGGCGAGCTCAGCGGCTATCGCTGCGGCGACGGTCGTCTTGCCGACGCCACCCTTGCCCATCACCATAACGAGGCCATGTCCGGCGTCAGCGATCTGGTCGACAATGCCGGAGAGGGATGGGAGGTTGAGGTCGATCTCAACGTGCTTGGTGGCGCCGCTGATCGGCGGCGCCGGCTGCAGCAGGTCACGAAGAGCCGTCAGGCCGAGGACGTTGTGTGGACGGAGCGTGACTTCCATGGTCGACAGACCGTGAAGAGCCGGAGGGAGATCCGCCAAGGCCTTCCTGCCGCGAGCTTCGAACGCGAGGGCCAAGGGATCTTCCGGATCTGTGGCTCGAAACACTCCGTTTATCAGCAACAGGTGATTGTGAAGCCCCAGTGCGGCGAGCTCCGCTACTGTGCGGTCGGCTTCCTGCAGCGCAGTGCGCTCGGGGCGCGCGACGACCACCATGGTTGTGGAACTTGGGTCGGAGAGGGTCCTGACGGCTTGGCGGTACCGCTCGTGCTGCGTCTTGAGGCCGGACGCAGGTCCGAGGCACGACGCGCCGCGTTCGTTCGTCTCGAGGAACCCTGTCCACGCGGCGGGCAATTGCAGCAGGCGGAGGGTGTGTCCGGTCGGTGCGGTGTCAAAAATGACGCGCTCGAACTCGGCCACCTGGCCAGCCCCCGTCAGCAGCTCAGTGAATTCGTCGAACGCCGCCACTTCAACCGTGCAAGCCCCGGAGAGTTGCTCTTCCATCCCGCGGATGGCGTCCTCAGGAAGGGTGCCTCGGTAGGGGCCGACTACGCGCTCCCGATAGGCGCGCGCCGCTGCCTCGGGGTCGATGTTCAAGGCGTACAGGCCCGGTGCCGAGGGGATCGGGGTCGGCCGCGAGCCGAGGTGAACACCAAGTACCTGATCGAGATTCGAAGCCGGATCGGTGCTCACGAGCAAGACGCGTCGTCCCTGGTCCGCCAGGCCGACGGCCATGGCACAGGCGTTCGACGTCTTTCCGACGCCGCCCTTGCCGGTGAAGAACACATACCGCGTCGTGATGTCGAGCAGGTTCATGGCGCCACCTGAGAGAGCCCAGCGATGGCTGCCAGTTGGGAGCGCGACGGATAGCGTCCCTTCGTGACGACTTCGTCGTTGTGGACAACCAGGGGGAGGCAGCTCGTGCCCCAGCGTCCCATGAGATCTCTGACCCGGACGTTCCTCACGAACGCTTCCGGCTCACGGGCGAGGTTGTAGCGAGAAACCCGCACACCCTGGGTTGCGATCCACTCGAGGTCGGCAGCGAACTGACCAAGCCGGGGGTCGACCTCAGCTCCGCACACGCCGGTCGAGCAGCACATCGCGAGGTCGAAGACCTCCAGTTCAGAGCTTTGCAAGCAGTCTCCTTCCGCGAGCGAGCACGCCGCGGTCGATGCAGTAGCAGACCCGGGGGCCGCTCGTCTCGCCGTGGATGAGCCCTGCCGCCTGGAGCACTTGGAGATGTTGGGAGATCGTCGACGGTGCCAGCGGCAGGATTCCCGCGATGGACCCGTACATGCAGCGATCCTGACCCGCGAGCAGTCGCACAATTCGCGTCCGGACTGGATGGCCCAGGGCTTTAGCGAAGCGTGCGAGCTCTGCATCGTCCCGTGGCGTGGCTTTCCGTGTACGAATCACCCCAGACTCCTTCGGTGTTCGGCGAATGACGAACAAACTGTGCGGGCAAGATGCCTCTGCCGCATGAAGGGGAGCTGAAAGGGTGATGACCATACCTTGCCAATCATATACGGGTATCCATATTTGATCCTGACATGCGAATGCGATCAGCGACGCAGTCCGCCCTGCGGGTCCCCGCCGTCACGGATCTGGATAGCCTCTTCAAGGGTTTTGCCGACCCAACACGGATCCGCATCCTGAACGTCCTCACCGCCGGCGAGCTCTGCGTGTGCGATATCGTGAGCATGCTGCGTATCGCGCAGCCGACCGTGTCCCGCCATCTCGCCTACCTGCGGCGCACCGGCCTCGTCCACGCCAGACCCGAACTGAAGTTCACGTATTACCGCCTCGCCGACCCGTTGGATGCCATCCACCGCAACCTGATTTCCTGTGTCCGCACCTGCTTTCGGGGAATCCACTCGCTCGATCGTGAGCGCTCGCTGGCCGAAGCAAGAGTTGCCGAGAGAAGCTCCAACCCCTGCAAGTAGGGCCTCCAGAGGGACGCATATGCGCTACGCCCTCATTTCCGACATCCACGCCAACCTCCCCGCATTGAAGGCGGTGCTCGCCAGCATCGGGCGGGACTCCCTGACCAGTGCTACCTACCATCTCGGCGACTTGGTGGGGTACGCTCCGTGGCCCAACGACACCGTTGCCCTACTGCGTGATCACCGCATACCGGGAGTGGCCGGCAACTATGACTCGACCGTTGGCACAGACTACAAGCACTGTGGCTGCAAGTACGAGGATCCGCGACAGGAGGAGTTGAGCCACGTCAGCTACGAGTGGGCCCGAAAGCATGTCTCATCTGACACCAAGGAATTTCTCGCGCGTCTCCCGTTCCGCATCGACCTGAAGCCGCTCGGCGGGCATATCGCGCGCCCCACGGTGATCCTCGTTCACGGGACGCCGACACTCAATACGCTCTACTGGACTGAAGACCGCCCTGATTCGTTCTGCCTGCAGATGGCCAACATCGCCGGGGCGAAAGCGGGGGACGTCCTGGCGTTCGGTCACACGCACAAGCCGTGGTACCGCCAGGTCGAGGGGATTCACTTCGTCAATACCGGATCGGTTGGTCGTCCCAAGGACGGCGACTGGCGGGCGTGCTACGTGCTGCTCGATGTGGACGAAGGAGGCGCACGCGTGGAGTTCACTCGAGTCGAATACGATTTGCAGGCCGCGACGCAGGGCATTCGCGAGAGCGATCTGCCGGACGAATTCGCGGAGTACCTCCAAACCGGTGGGAAGTGATGAGGCAGTTGGACGGTCGGCGGCTCCTTGCGGAGGCACTGGGCACATTCTTTCTCGTCTTGATTGGTCCAGGCGCGATGATGGTTGACGCGTACTCTGGTGGCGCTATTGGTCATACCGGAATCGCGCTTGCCTTCGCATTCGTCGTCACCGCGATGGTATACGCCTTGGGTCACCTGTCAGGCGCACACATCAACCCCGCCGTCACGATCGGATTCTGGTCGGTCCGACGCTTTCCATCTCGAGAGGTCGGACTCTATGTGCTGGCCCAATCGGTAGGGGCCATCGCGGCCTCCGTCGTTCTCCGGGCGGTCCTGGGACCCGTAGGACGCCTCGGAGCAACGGTGCCGTCCGTACCAATCGGCGCGGCCATCGCAGTCGAATTGCTGCTCTCGTTCGTTCTGATGTTCGTGATCATGGCCGTCGCGACGGACGACCGGGTTGCCGACGGGCTCGCCGGTATCGCCGTTGGTCTAACCGTCGGGTTCTGTGCGCTTACGGGCGGACCGCTGACGGGCGCCTCGATGAATCCCGCCCGTTCTCTTGGGCCCGCGGTCGTCGGCGGCATCTGGCGTGGCCACTGGATCTACTGGCTCGCTCCGGTTGCCGGCATGGTCATGGCAGCCCGTTTGTACGACTTCCTGCGGGGGACCACGGCTGCGCGGCCAGCTCCTAGTGAGTTGGCCATTGGGGTGCAGGGGCCAATCATCGGCAACAAGACTATCGCAGAGAAGCGGACCGGGCGCTGTTGAGTGAGGCGGCGTGACGTCCCGGAGTACCGATTCGTGCGGCTCTCCGCTAGCTTTGAAGCCTTTACGCCACCGTAGCTCAGTGGTAGAGCTCTCGATTCGTAATCGAGCGGTCGTCGGTTCAAGTCCGACCGGTGGCTCTTAAAAGGCGGTCACGCGCGCCTGCACCTGCAGTTGCCGGCCGCGGCGCTCCAGGATCACCGACCGCAGCTCCCCAGGCCTGCCGTGCATCGCCGCGAATACCGCATCCCGGGTCGCGCCGGTCACGCGCAACGCGCCGATCTGCACCACCCGGTCCCCGACCTGAACACCCTGAACCAGCGGCTTGCCGTCTCGCGAGACGATCCCCGATACGACATACTCGCCGTGCCTGGCCAGCAATGTGAGCCCGATGGAGTCGAGATCATCCGCATCGAGTGCGCTCTCCGGATACCAATAGGCGACGCGTGCCGGATAGTCGATCGTGAGCCGAAACGCCCGGAGCACATTGCCGCCCAGCCAGCCGATCACCGGCACGGCGTTCTTCGTCGAATACCAGTCCATGAAGTCGTGCCCGCTGTCGTCCGCTGCGATCGCGAGCGCTCCGACTTGCTGCAGCTGGAGCGTTCCCACCCCGATTTCCGGCAGGCGAACCAACACCCCTCTTGGCTCGATGCCGTCGTCCGCCATCCGCATGTTGCTGGGACCGACCGCCCCCGTGCCTCGCCGCCACTCCGGGTGCCGGGACAGCCAGTCGAGTGCCGTCGATTGTCGAATCCACGTGTAGCCCGAGCCGTTGTCGATCGTCATGGGATATGATGCGCCATCGATCGTCACGTCGACGGCGACGAGACCCGTCTTCTCGTTCACGCGCAGCGGAACCGCAGTGCCCTCGGGCTGGAGCGTCCCCGGCTGGGCGAGGGTGATCATATGACTCGCGTAGTCGAGTCTCAGCTGATACCGCTGGAGCACGCCGGCCGGGAGCACACCCTCGACCGTGCGATTGGCGCCGATCGGAAACGGCAGCCAGGAATCGCTCGTCACGGTCGAGGCGTCGACCGCCAGCGCCATTCCCCCGATGCGCGCGGTGAGCGATGCGGTGGAGCCGACGTGGAGCTCCGCAATGAGCCCCTCTGAAAGAACCATCGATGGGCTGCCCAGATCGACGACTACGAATGTCTTGCGGGACGTCCCGTCCGGACGAACGAACTCCATCTCGGCGTAGACGCGATTGGCGCTCAGGATGAACGGTTCGGTCGCGGACGTCGCGAGCTGCGCGCTCGCGCCCACAGGGCCCACCAGGAGAGCCAGGGCCCAGCGCCAGAACCGACTTCGAGATACCATCACAACACGAGGGGCAGCGTGCCTTCGACTCCCGTCCGTTCGACCTGGGGATATTCACCGGCCCGCCACAGTTTCACCTGATGGGTTATGCGATAAGCAAGTGGCCCACCATTGACGTCTGGACTGCGTTCGAGCGGCTCAGGAATGCAGACGAACTCGACATCCAGTCGATCGCTCGCCGCTCTGACCACGGCATAGCCGTGCCCGCCGACATCGGCGAAGGCGAGTTGGGGCGCGTTCTCCGGATTGCGCTCGGCGGCCGCAGCGTGCAGGTCGTTCGTCCCCGCCAGCGCGAGGCTCGCCCGCACGCCATTCATCAGGGTGAAATTGATCGCCGGCCCGGGCGGTCCGCCTGCGGGCTCATAGACGTAGATCGGCCGTAACGGGCTGTCCTTCGTCACATACCGCGCCGCCTCGGCGAGGCCCGGTGCCGAAATCGACCCCACTACGAACTCGGCCCCGACGGGCTCGAAGTGCTTGGGCGGCAGATCGGTCGACACGAGTCCGGCGAGAAACGCGTGCCGGTCTCCCGCGATGGTCGCGAACCCCGTGATCCCGTGCGCCCGAACGAAATCGAGGATCTCGCGCCGCTCGGCGCGATACCCCGACCAGTCGTCGTCGCCCAGCAGCGCGTAGCCGGTCGTCGGCCAGCGCGGCCCGATCTCGGGCGGCAGGTTCTGGAAATCGATGCGCCAATCGAGCATGGCGACGGTGTTGCCCCACACCTTCCACGTCGCCGTGGAGGCGCGCAGCCGGTCCAGGAACCACGCCTTCTGCGTCGCGCCGAGCATCGAGAGGGGCGGCGCGTCCTGGCGGGGGTTGGGGAGCTCCGCGCCGCCGAACGGAATCGTCGCCGGTGGACGGCCGCCCGCGTAGCTGCTTCCCGCATCGAGGATCTCGGTGACGTCCTCCGACACCACGAACGGGAACTCTTTGAGATGGAACGGCGCCGTCTCGGGCCGGTCGGTGAGCGGCTGCGACCGGAATGATCGATTATCCGTCAGCACGAGCTCCAGGTGTCGGCCGCAGCGGAACGTGCGGTTGATCTTGAGCGAGTTGATGACCGCCAGGTTCCCGGGCTCCTGGCCGAGTCCGTCGGAGTCGAATTGCGTGATCGGGGCATCGGCCACCTTCGGAGCCTCGAACCACTCGAGCGACCCTCCCTCGTGAGCGACTCGCGCCGGTTGGTACTCGAACCACGCCTGCATGGCGGCGGCTTTGCGGGTCTGCGCCGGCTTGACGGTTCCGAATATCTCCTGGGTCTGCCACCCCTTCCACGAGAACTCGTGGTTGTCCCACATGCACACGAATGGCCAGCGCGCCCGCGCGTCCATCAGGTCGGGATCCGTCAGATAGCCGCGATACAGCGCGCGATAGTCCTCCACGGTGGTCGGCACGTGGAAGTCCGCGATCTTCTCGCCATTGGGATAGCGCACGACGTCCCTGAGCTTGCGATCGTAGTAACCCTGAGGGCGGTCCTCCGGATACCAGGTGATCTCGTACACGAAGTCGCCGAGGTGGAGAACGAACTGCAGCTGCTCGCCGGGCGGCCGCCGCGCGTCTTCGCAGATCATGCGTCGATATGCGTTACACGCGCCCATCTGCACGTTCTGGCAGCTGACGAAGGCGAAGCGGGCCGCGGCTGCGTCATCGTCTGGCGGCGCAGTCATCGTTCTCCCGACGCGACTCGCGAACCCTCGAGGGTCGACGAATCGATACCAATAGACCCGACCCGACTGGAGCCCCGCGGCGAGGACCCGGCACGTCCAATCCGCGTCGGCGCTGACAGTGGTTTGGGCTCGCGAGACGAGATGCGCAAAGTCGGGATCGTCCGCGACTTCGACTGTCAACTGCAACGGCGCGGCTCCGCTTTCTGGAGGTCGCCGCGTCCAGAGCAGCACGCTGTCGGGGCGTGGATCGCCCGATGCCACGCCCTGCGGATAGAGATCGCCACGCTCCCGGATCGGACGAGACCAGGGCCGCAGGAAGGCCGATGGCCAGGCGAGCGAGGCGCCGAGGGCGGTAGCGAGTTTGACGGCTTCGCGACGTGTGATCGGTACCACTTTGGCTCCTTCGCCGTTTGCTGGCAGCATGCGGACCTCACGTCTCTGCATCCTCATTCACCCTCCCGACCTGGGACTGCCCCACGTCGCCGTATGGAAGTGTTCCGAGCGCGGCGCCAGTTTGCCCCGGCCCGTCGCATAATCCTTCCAGTTCACGGCGCGGAAGTCGTTCGGCACCTCGCGCATCGCGATGCAGCCCTGAACGGGACAGACCTCCGAGCAGAGGTTGCACCCGACGCAGGCCTCCTCGATGATCTCGACGACCGGGCCGCCGTTGCCCCGGGGATGCCGGCGGATAGCCTGGTGGGCGCCGTCCTCGCACGCCGTCCAGCACAGCTCGCACGCGATGCACTTCTCCTGATCGATCTGGGCGACAAGGTGATAGTTGAGATCGAGATCTTCCCACTTGACGACGTTGGGGAGGGCCCGGCCGCGGACATCGGCGAGCGTCTCGTGGCCGCGCTCGTTCATCCACACCTCGAGCCCGTCCACGAGGTCCTCGATGATCCGGAACCCGTAATGCATCACCGCCGTGCAGACCTGGAGCGAGGTCGCCCCCAGAGCGACGAACTCGGCGGCGTCGCGCCAGGTCGAGATCCCTCCGATCGCCGAGATCGGGACCTTCACCGCCGGATCGCTCGCTACCGTCGAGACGAGGTGCAGCGCGATCGGTTTCACCGCAGGGCCGCAATAGCCGCCGTGGCTCGACTTGCCCGCGACCGCGGGGTACGGCGCGAACGATTCGAGGTCGACGCCGACGATCGAATTGACCGTGTTGATGAGGGACAGCGCGTCGGCGCCGCCCTTGACCGCCGCCCGGGCGATGTAGGTGATATCGGTGACGTTGGGGGTGAGCTTCACGATCACCGGGATCGTCGCGACCTCTTTCACCCACTTCACGATCTGGCAGGTGTATTCGGGGACTTGTCCCACGGCGCTCCCCATGCCGCGCTCGCTCATCCCGTGCGGGCAGCCGAAATTGAGCTCGATGCCATCGGCGCCCGTGCCCTCGGTGCGTTTCACGATCTCGTGCCACGCCTCGCGCTTCGAATCGACCATCAGCGACACGATCAGGGCGTGTCCCGGATAGTTGCGTTTGACCTCCGCGATCTCCTTGAGGTTATCGGCGAGCGGCCGGTCGGTGATCAGCTCGATGTTGTTGAACCCCATCATCCGGGTCGTCCCGAGGTCGACCGACCCGTAGCGCGAGAACACGTTGATGATCGGCTCACCCACGGTCTTCCAGACCGCGCCACCCCAGCCGAGATCGAATGCCCGGGCTACCTGCCCGTAGGTGTTGGTCGGGGGACCGGATGCGAGCCAGAACGGATTGGGGCTTGAGATACCAGCGAAACTCGTGGTGAGATCAGCCATCTCCACCCTCCGTGTTCCCACCCTGAAAGGGTGGGCTCATCAAGCGGCTCAACGATTCATGGATCTTCCTTGCCGCCCGCACCCCATCCGCCGCCGCGTTGACGATCTCGCCGCCGCCGCTCGTGAAATCGCCCCCCATAAACACGTTCGGGTGTTTGGCGAGATCCGATAGCTGGTCGAGCGCCGCCTGGCCCACCGCCGTAATGACCATGTCGCAGAGGATGACCGCCGTCCCCTCGGGCGTCTCGACCTCGAGTCCCGTGACCTGGCCGTTGCCAAGGATGCGCGCCGGCCGGCAATGGAACCGGAAGTCGCAGCCGTCGGCCTTGGCGAGCTCCTGCTCGTAATGAAAGCTCGGCATATCGGTGGGCCCGCGGCGATAGACGATCGTCGCCGACTCGGCGCCGAGTCGCTTGGCCTGAGTGGCGGCATCGATGGCGGTGTTGCCTGCGCCCACGACGACCACGCGGCGGCCCACGTGCGTGAATCGGTAGGGCCGTGTCTTGATCTGCTCGATGAACGTCAGCGCGTCGATCACGCCGGACTGCTCCTCACCCGGAATGCCGAGCGCTTTCGTGCGTCCGAGCCCGATTCCGACGAACACCGCGTCGTACTCCGACACGATGCGGTCGAACGGGATGTCCCGGCCGATCGCAACGCCGGTCTTGAGCTCGATTCCCAGGTCGAGAATATCCTGCACCTCCGCGAGGGCGACCTCCGGGGTCATCTTGTACTCGGCGATGCCGTACGTATTCAACCCGCCCGGCTTGTCCTTCGCTTCGAACACCGTGACGGCGTAGCCGAGACGGCGCAGGTCTCGCGCGCACGACAGCCCTGCGGGGCCAGCGCCCACGACGGCCACGCGCTTGCCGACCGCGGGACCGGGTTCGAACAGGCGCACCGCGTTTTCCAGCACGTAGTCGGTGGCATGCCGCTGCAGCAGGCCGATCTTGATCGGTTGCTCGTCGCGCGCCAACAGCACGCACGCCCCTTCACACAGCACCTCCACCGGGCACGCCCGCGCGCAGGAGTGGCCGAACGGATTCGCCTCGAGGATCACGCGCGCGGCGCCGCGCCGGTTGCCGGTGGCGATCTTCCGGATGAACGCGGGGACATCGATGTGCGTGGGGCAGGCGGCGGTGCAGGGGGCGTCGTAGCAGAAGAGACAGCTGTTCGCCTCGCGCAGCGCCGCGTCGGCGGTGAGCGGCGGCGTGATGTCGGCGAAATTCCGCGCCAGCTCCTCGTCCGACAGGATCGGCCCCTGTTCCCGAGCCGTCACGACCGGCTCCGTGCGTGCTGGAACTGCTCTCGATCGAGCAGGCTCATTCCCGCCAGGTAGCTTCCCGCCGCCACTCCAAACCCGACAAACCACGCCCAGTCGTAGATCGATGTCCACAGCGGGCCGACGTGCACCGCGCCAATCGCGGCGAGAAACCCCGGCGCGCACGGCGCCACGCCGAGCACCAACGCGGCGATCGCCACCCAATTCACGCCGCCCCAGTATTCGTAGGGCCCGTTACGCCGATACAGCCCACCCACGTCCAGCTCCCGCCGGCGAATCACGAAATAGTCGGCGATCATGATCCCGCCCACGGGCCCGAGCAATGCGCCGTAGCCGATCAACCAGGTGAAGATGTACGCGGCGGCATGACTGTAGAGCTTCCACGGCATCATCAGAATGCCGATCAGCGCCGTGATCGTGGCACCCCGCCGGAAGGTGATCGCGCTCGGCCGGACGTTCGAGAAGTCGTTCGCCGGGGCGACGATGTTCGCCGCGATGTTCACGGCGAGTGTCGCGACGATGATCCCAGCCATCGAAAGGAGGATCGTCCCCACACCGCCGACTCGGCTCAGGAGCGTCACGGGATCAGCGATGCGGGTCCCGAAGATCACCCCCGTCGCGTTCGTGACCGCCGCGCCGATGAAGGCGAACAGCGCCATCGTGGCGGGGAGCCCGAGCGCTTGACCAACGATCTGGTCCTTCTGGCCGCGGGCGAAACGCGACAGGTCGGGAATCGAGAGCGCCATGGTACCCCAGAACGCCACCGCCGAGGTCAACCCGGCTCCGAGCACGGTGGTGACCGCCGGTCTTCCGGCCGGGGCGGGCGGATTGGCGAGCATCGGCCCGAGCCCGCCGGCGCGTCGCCACGCCCAGATGAAAAGTGCCGCACCCACGAAGAGCAGAAACGGCGCTCCCCACGTCTCGAGCAGACGAACCGACTCCATGCCGCGCAGCACGATGGCGAGGTTCAGGGCCCAGAAGAGGAGGAAGCAGATCGCCTCACCCGTCCCGAGCTCCAGACTGGCCGGCAGCACGGCGGGAAGGTGGGCGATCCCGGGCCAGATCACCTCGATCAGCTTGAAGATCGCCCAGCCCCCGATCCAGGTCTGGATGCCGAACCAGCCGCACGCGACCACCGCGCGCAGCAACGCCGGCACGTTGGCGCCGAGCACGCCGAACGAGCTGCGGACCAGCACCGGGAAGGGGATGCCGTAGCGGGTGCCGGCGTGCGAGTTGAGGACGATCGGCAGCAGCACCACGATGTTGCCGAGCACGATCGCGCCGACCGCCGCCTGCCACGTCCACCCCTGATCGACGAGCGAGCTGGCGAGGGTATACGTCGGAATGTTGATGGACATCCCGATCCACAGTGCCGCGATGTTGCGAGTGGTCCAGGTGCGCCGTGCCGGGGCCGCGGGCGCCAGGTCGTGGTTCCAGAGCGCCGTGCTGTATCCGGCGGGCCGGGCGCCGGCCGTCAGTGGGTGGGCTCCCGCTCGAGGAACTGCCCTCGTCCGATCGTGCCCACGAACTTCCCGTCGCGCGCCTGCACCGCGCCGCGCACCGTCACGGCACTCGCCCGGCCGGTGCGCTCCCACCCCTCGTAGGCGTTGTAGTCGACCCTGGAGAAGCTCGTCGCCTGGGAGAAGGGGCCGCGAAATGCCGGATCGTACACGACGAGGTCGGCGTCCGAGCCGATGCGGATCGCGCCCTTCCTGGGATAGAGTCCGAAAATCTGCGCCGCCTGCGTGCTGCAGGCGTCGACCATCGTGCGCAGCGAAATGCGCTCCGCGCACACCCCGTGGGTGTGGACGAGGTCGACGCGCTCCTGGAGGCTCGCGATGCCGTTGGGGATCTTGGTGAACGCGTCACGGCCCATCTGCTTCTGGTCCTTGAAGCGAAACGGCGCGTGATCGGTGCCGATCGTGCTGATCGTCCGCGATTTCACACCGTTCCACAGGACCTGCTGATTGGCCCTGGCCCGGAGCGGCGGCGACATCACGTATTTCGCGCCCTCGAAGTCGGGCCGCTCGGGGTACGTCTCGTCGAGCACGAAGTGCGGAATGACCGATTCGATCCAGACGTTGACACCGCGGTAGCGCGCCGCCAGTGCCGCACGCACCGCTGCGTCGCAGGACGTGTGCACGGTGTACACGTGCGTGCCGAGCAGCTCGGCGAAGGTGCAGAGGTGATGCACGCCGTCCGCTTCCACGACCGGGGGGCGCGACGGCCCGTGCCATTCTGGGCCGGTCTTACCGGCCGCGAGCAGCGACTTCTGAAGTGCGTCGATCGCGTCGGCGTTTTCGCAGTGGGCGGTGACGATCGCCCCCAGCTCGCGTGCCAGCTTCATCGCCGCGAAGAGGTGCTCGTCGGAGAGGTTCAGCGCTCCCTTGTACGCGAGGAACACCTTGAACGACGGGACTCCTGCGGCCACGATCTTGCGGAACTGGTCGCGCACCTGCTCTTCGAAGCGCACCACCGACATGTGGAAGGTGTAATCGAGCGCCGCCAGGTTCTTCGCCTTGCTGCGCCACAGCTCGAAGGCCTCGTACGGCTCGTCGGCGGGTCCGGGGCAGATCATCTCGATCAACGTCGTCGTGCCGCCCACGAGCGCCGCGCGGCTCGCCGAGTCGTAGTCGTCGGCCGCGAAGGTACCCATGAACGGGAGGTAGATGTGGACATGGGGGTCGATGAATCCCGGCATCACGTACTTCCCGGTCGCGTCGATCACCTCGGTTGCCGGGGGCAGGCTCTTCGGGTCGATCGCCGGTTCGATGCGTGAGATCGTCTCGCCCGCGCAATACACGTCGGCCTGGTAGTCGTCGGCAGCGGTGACGACGCGGCCGCCTTTGACTAGGAGCGGCATGCGACCCTGGCAGGATTGGAGAGTTGGGTGTGGCCCCGCCGGGGTTCACACATCCTGTACCACACACCGGTCGTCACGGGACTTGTTTCACCATGTCCTCGTACGTCTCCGGCCGGCGGTCGCGGAAGAACTGCCAGGTGCGCCGCACCTCCTCGATCATGTCGAGGTTCATCTCGGCCATCACCAGCTCGTCTTTGTCTTCGCTGCCCTGGGCGAGGAAGTTGCCGCGCGGATCGACGAAGTAGCTCGAGCCGTAGAATTGCCCGATGTTCCACGGGGCTTCGGTCCCGACGCGGTTCGAGCAGCCCATGAAGTAGCCGTTGGCCACGGCGTGCGCCGGCTGCTCGAGCTTCCAGAGGTATTGCGACAGCCCCTTCACCGTGGCCGAGGGATTGAAGACGATCTCGGCGCCGTGCAGTCCGAGCAGCCGTGCCCCTTCAGGGAAGTGCCGATCGTAGCAGATGTACACGCCGATCGTAGCGTAGCGCGTCTTGAATACCGGGTAGCCGAGGTTGCCGGGCTTGAAGAAGTACTTCTCCCAGAAGCCCGCGGTATGCGGGATGTGGTTCTTGCGGTACTTGCCGAGGTAGCGCCCGTCGGCATCGATCACCGCCGCGGTGTTGTAGTAGACCCCGGCCATCTCGCGCTCGTAAATCGGCACGATCATCGCCATGTGGTGTCGCTTCGCGATCCCCTGCATCAATTCGATCGTCGGGCCGGGGATCGGCTCGGCGATGTCGCACCACCTTGAGTCCTGCGAGGGACAGAAGTAGGGGCCGTTGAACACTTCCTGCAGGCACAGGATCTGCACGCCGCGCTTGCCTGCCTGCTCGATGAAGGGGAGGTGCTTCTCGAGCATCGCATCGCGCACGTTGGTGACGGGGGCGTTCGCGTCGTTGATCGGATTCGACATCTGGATGAGACCACCGACGACGGTGCGCGGCATTACAGCCACCTCGAGATGACGACTTTCTTGTCCGTGAAGAACTGCACCGAATCCTGGCCATGGGCCTTGAGATCGCCGTAGAACGACCCCTTGGTCCCCCCGAACGGGAAGAACGCCATCGGAGCGGCGACGCCGATGTTCACGCCGATCATCGAAACGCCGCAGCGGTAGCGGAATTCGCGCGCCACCCTGCCGCTCGAGGTGAAGATCGAGGTGGCGTTGGCGTAGGGGCTCGCCTGCACGAGGGCGAGCGCCTCGTCGAGGTCAGCGGCGCGCGTGATCGACGCCACCGGACCGAAGATCTCCTCTTTGCCGATCGTCATGGCGGGGGTGACGCCGTCGAAGATCGTCGGCCCGACGAACTGGCCCTCGGGGTAGTCGGCGACGCGGGCGGTGCGTCCGTCGAGCAGCAGGTCGGCTCCCTCCTTCACCCCGGCATCGATGTATCCGGTGACACGCTCCTTGTGACGCGCCGAGACGACGGGTCCGAGCGTGACCCCGTGGTCCAGCCCGTAACCCAGCCTGAGTGACTTCGCGGCGCCCAGCAGTCGGTCCTTGAGCGGCCCGTAGGCGGCTCCGGTAGCCACCACGACGCTGCCGGCGAGACAGCGCTGGCCGGCACATCCGAAGAGCGACTCGGTGATGATCTGCGTGGTGCGTTCGAGGTCGGCGTCGGGCATCACAATGATGTGGTTCTTCGCGCCGCCCAGGGCCTGCACCCGTTTGCCGTGCAGTGCCGCGGTAGCGTAGACGTGCCGCGCGACGGGCGACGAGCCGACGAACGAGATTCCGACGATGTCCTTATGAGTCAGGAGCGCGTTGACGGCATCCCTGCCGCCGTGCACCAGGTTCAAGACGCCCGCCGGGATGCCCGCCTCGTGGGCCAGCTCGATCATGCGCTGCTGTGACAGCGGGACCTGCTCGGACGGTTTGACGATGAACGTGTTGCCGCTGGCGATCCCGTAGGGCCAGAACCACAGCGGCACCATCGCCGGGAAATTGAACGGCGTTACGCCTGCGAACACCCCCATCGGCTGGCGCACGAATTCACAATCGATGCCGGCTGCCACGTCCTCGAGCGTCGACCCCATCATCAGGGTCGGGATGCCACAGGCATGCTCCACGTTCTCGATGCCGCGGCGCACCGAGCCGCGCGCCTCGTCCAACGTCTTTCCGTTCTCCTGCGTAACGATCCCGGCCAGCTCGTCGAAGTGCGCCTCGAGCAGCGCCTTGAAGGCGAAGAGGAAGCGCGCGCGCACGACGGGGGGCGTACTGCGCCATCTGGGGAACGCAGTCAGCGCGGCCTGCACCGCGGCGTCCACCTCGCCGGCCCCCGAGAGGGGAACCCGGCCCAGGGGCTCACCGGTGGCGGGGTTGGTGAGTGGCAGCGACTCGGCAGCCCCGGACGGGACCCAGCCTCCCCCGATGTAGTTCGAAATTGGCACGTCGGCCGCTCGGGCAGCCGACGCGATCGTTGCCGGCATTGACAAGCCCCTGCAATCGTCTAACTAATTGTGAAGTCCCAAGGTAGGGCACCGGACCACAAGTGGGAAGGGAGACTCATGCGACTGAGGGCCTTGCTCGTGATCGGCGCCGGCGCGCTGGCGACTCTGGGATGCCCGAATTCCCTCGCACCGCATCTGGTCGGAGTGGGCGGAGGTGGTGGCGGCGCGCGGCTGCTCGTGTTCGTAGCGGAGCCATCGACCGCTCACGTCAACGCGTTCATCACTCCCGCGGTGCAAGTGGCGGTCGAGGACACCCTGGGCGTCGTAGACACCACGGCGACGGGTGGCGTCACGCTCACGCTCAGCACCAACCCAACGGCCGCGACGCTGTCTGGAACGACGACCGTCGTCTTCGTATCGGGCTTGGCATCCTTCAACGATCTGACGATCAACCTGACGGGAACCGGCTACGTACTCAGCGCGGCCTCGGCCGGGTTTACCACGGCCGCGAGCACACCGTTCGACATCATTCCCTAGGTTACCCGGCGGTGGCCATGGTGAGGGTGTGGCCCCGCGTCTTCAATGCCTGAAGCATGGTCGACTTCTCGATGGAGCGCAGGTAGGCTTCGTCGGGGGTGATCTGCTTCTTCTCCACCAGCTCGAGCAGGCTGTCGTTCAACGTGATCATGCCGATCTTGCGGCTCGTCTGGATGATCGACGGAATCTGAAACGTCTTCCCCTCGCGAATCAGGTTTGACACCGCCGGCGTGGTGAGCAGGATCTCGCGCGCCGCGACGCGCCCACCGCCGACCTTCTTGCACAACGTTTGGCTGATGACACCCTTGAGCGACTCGGACAGCATGACGCGGATCTGCGCCTGGCGGTCGGCGGGGAACTGGTCGATGATGCGATCGACGGTCGAGGCGGCGGTCGTGGTGTGCAGCGTACCGAACACGAGGTGCCCCGTCTCCGCGGTCTCGATGGCGATGGCGATGGTCTCGAGGTCGCGCATCTCTCCCACGAGGACGATGTCGGGATCCTCCCGCAGCGCCGCCCGCAACGCCGTCTTGAAGCTCTCCGTGTGGAGATGGACCTGGCGCTGCGTGATGAGGCAGCGCTTGTTCTCGTGTACGAATTCGATCGGGTCCTCGATCGTCACGATGTGGTCGGTGCGTTCCCGGTTGATCAGATCGATCAAGGCGCACAGCGTCGTGGACTTGCCGGAGCCGGTCGGGCCGGAGACGAGTACGAGGCCCTTGCTGAGGAACGCGAGCTGCGTGATGTCCTTGCCGAGCCCCAGCTCTTCGACGGTGACGACCTTCGCCGGGATGACGCGGAACACCGCGACGGGGCCCTTGCGATCGCGGGCGGCGTTGACGCGGAAGCGCGCCAGCCCCGGGATCTCATAGGCGAAATCGGTGTCGCCCGTCTCCTTCCACTCCCCACGATTCCGCTCCGGCATGATGGCGAGCAGCGTGAGCGCCAGCTGGTCGGCGGAGAGCGCGGTCCCCTTCTGGCGGGTGATCTCGCCGTGGGTCCGGAATACCGGCGGCTCGCCGACCCGCAGATGCAGGTCCGACGATTCGCTCTGCACCAGCTCCTTGAGCAGGTCGCCGAGGCGCATCTCGGCGGCGTGATACTGGTCGCTGGCGAACTCGGCGGGGAGCGTCGTCGGGGGCGGGGCGGGCGGGCGGGGTTCAGTTGTAAGCGGCGCCACCGGCGTCTCGACCATGGGAGCGGCGGCGATCGCCGAGGGGCGCGGCGGACGGGGCGGGAGTCCGGCGGGCTTCACCCCCGGTGGGCGCGGCGTCATGCCCGGGGGAGCGCGGCGCTGGTCCACGAGGGGCGCACCGGCCCGCGCTGCGAGCGGCTCGGGCTCGGGTTCTGCCGCGGGGCGGCGGACGGGGGCAATGATCGCCGTCAGGCGCCCCGTTTCGGGCACGATGCGCACTTTGACGAGACCGCGATCGGCGACGTAATCGAACTCGGTCTCGGCGCGCCGGTCGATCTTGTCCGCGGCATCCGACGGCGCGACCTCGGTCAGCAGCGCGTAGATGTGGGCATCGGTGAGCGGCTGTTTGCTCACTTTCCGGGGCTTGCCCGCCTTCACGATCGTCACCGGCTCGTCGGGCAGCAGGTAGAGCTGATCGCCCTGCTCGCGGAGCAGGACGTCGACGAAGGGATCGAGGCGCGTCGCCACGGGTCAGTCCCGCGGACGCGCAAACAGGACGTGCGCGCGGTTCACGAAATGGGTGCTCTCCTCGGTTGACAGCTCGAAGAACGGGGCCGTAGTGGCATTGAGATAATCGAGAGCGCGCGAATGCTGCTCCGGCAATTCGACCGCCGCCCGGCCGGCCAACGTGGAGCCGTTGGCGAGGACCAGCTCCAGCTGCAGCTCTTTCGCGGCCGACAGCCGGTCGGGATCGCCGACCGGTCCGTGGTCGATCGTCAGGGCCACCGTCTGTCCCTTCGCCACGAGCAGGATCTCACCGTCGTTGGGGCGAAACGGGAAGAACGACTCCGGCCGGTTGAGCATCTCCAGGGGCGTTTCGGGGCCATCGTGCTGGGGCACCCGGGCGCTTACGAAAATCGTCCCGGCGCGGGGCTTCCCGGTCGTCAGGGTGACGCGAGCCGGAAGGGCCGCCCGCGGCAGCAGAAACCCGCTCACGCCGGCCTCAGGGACGGGCGCCGTCAGCGGGTGCGGCACTGGACGGAGTCCGGCTGGACCCGCCCGCAGGCGATCGATTCGTCCATCCCCGATGCCAGGGGCCCGCAGGCCGTCGTCTGCGCTCCGTCACGGGCATCCTGCTCGGTGGCGCCGGCGGCCGTGGCGCAGTTGCTGCGCCCATGGTAGGTGACGCAGACCTGGCAGCGATGGCCGGCTTGCGAGGTCGTGCTGTAGATGGCCAAGCCGGCGATAACCGCGATCGCCAGCAGCGTCACCACGGTGGAACGTTTCACGGTCCTCTCCGTGTTGCGGTGTGGACGGACGGTCCGCTCCTAAGCTAACATCCGGTATGGCTGAAGAGAAAAAGCAAAAGCACGGAATCAGCGCCGCCGCCTGGCAGGAGGCCCGCGCCCTGGTCTGGGCCCATCGCCGGCGACTCGCGCTCGGCCTCGGCCTGCTTGTCATCAATCGACTGACAGGCCTCGTATTGCCGTCTTCGTCCAAAATGGTGATCGATCGGGTGATCGGCCAGAAGCAGCCCGACTTGCTGGTGTGGGTCGCGCTGGCGGTTGCCGGCGCCACGCTGATCCAGGCGGTGACGTCGTTCGCCCTGTCCCAGATCCTCGGTGTCGCCGCTCAGCGGGCGATCACCGACATGCGGCGCAGCGTGCAACAGTACGTGCTGCGGCTCCCGACGAGCTACTACGACTCGACCAAGACGGGCGTGCTCATCTCCCGCGTGATGACCGACGCCGAGGGGATCCGCAACCTGGTGGGGACGGGATTGGTCCAGCTGCTCGGCGGCGTGATCACCGCCGTGATCGCCCTGGGCGTGCTGGTCGTTTTGAATTGGCGGCTGACGGCGTTCTCGATTCTCGCCCTCGGGGCGTTCGGCGGCGGGATGGCCTACGCCTTCACGAAGCTGCGCCCGCTCTTCCGCGAGCGCTCGAAGATCAACGCCGAGGTGACGGGCCGGCTGGCCGAGACGCTGGGCGGGATCCGGATCGTGAAGGCGTATCACGCCGAGCGCGGCGAGCGGCTCGTCTTTACTCGTGGCGTGAACAAGCTGTTCCGCAACATCGCGGCGACGATGACCGGGATCTCGGCGGTCGGGGCGTTCTCGGGGGTCGTGATCGGGGCGATCGGCGTGATCATGATCCTCGTCGGCGGGCGCGCCGTCCTCAGCGGATCGATGACCCTCGGCGGTCTCGTCATGTACCTGCTGTTCACCGGGATGCTGGCCATGCCGGTGATCCAGATCGCGTCGATCGGCACGCAGATCACCGAGGCGTTTGCCGGAATCGACCGGATTCTCGAGTTGCGCTCGCAGGTGACGGAGGATGCCGGGGACGAGGCCCGCGCGCCCCTCGGCGTCGTCCAGGGCGATGTCGAGTTCCAGGACGTCACCTTCGCCTACAAGCCGGGGGTCGACGTCGTAAAGCACGTCTCGTTCCGCGCCCCCGCCGGCTCGACCACGGCGCTGGTCGGCTCGTCGGGGGCGGGGAAGAGCACCGTGATCGGTCTCGCCATGGCGTTTCACCGGCCGGAGTCGGGCCGGGTGCTGATCGACGACCGGGACCTCGCCACCGTGCCGCTGCGCGACTACCGCACGCAGCTCGGCGTGGTGCTGCAGGACAATTTTCTCTTCGATGGGACGATCGCGGAGAACATCCGGTTCGCCCGCCCTCACGCGACCCGCGCCGAAGTCGAGGCGGCCGCCCGGATCGCACACTGTGATCAGTTCGTGGCGCGCTTCGAGCAGGGACTCGACACCGTCGTGGGGGAGCGGGGGGTGAAGCTGTCGGGAGGCGAGCGCCAGCGCGTGGCGATCGCGCGGGCCATCGTGGCGGATCCGCGCATTCTCATCCTCGACGAGGCGACCTCGAGCCTCGATTCGGAGAGCGAGGGCTTCATCCAGGACGGGCTGCGCTCGCTGCGGCGCGGGCGGACGACGTTCGTCATCGCGCACCGGCTCTCCACCATCCAGAGCGCCGATCAGATCCTCGTCATGGAGGGGGGCGAAATCGTGGAGCGGGGGACCCACGCGGACCTCCTGGCCCGCGGCGGGCGCTACCGTCAGCTCTACGACAAGCAGTACCGGTTCGAGCGGGATCGGTTCATCAATCCGGGGGAGGACTTTACGCCCGAACCGGAATCGGTGGCGGTGCCGACCGCTGTGGCGCCGCCGCAGCGGCTGTAGGTCAGCGTCCTGCCGCTACGCGGCTTGCGTCTGCTTTTCGAGGAGCTCCATCTGATACTCGATCCGCCCCCGCGTCTGGGAGCGGTCATCCCCGATGGCCTGAAGCGCCTCGTGGTAGCAGTCCCGGGCGGCCGCGACGTTCCCGTGTGACGCCTCGAAGTTGCCGAGGGCGAGCAGTGCCTCGACGGCGATCGTCGGCTCGCCGGCGCGCAGCGCGACGTCGACCGATGTGCGGCAGGTCTCGCGCGCCGCGGCGAGCTCGTTGCGTTGATGGTGGAGCACGCCGAGGCGACGCAGGCCGACCGCCTGCGCGGCCCATGCGCCGCACCAGGCTGCTTCGGCGACCGCCGCCATGCAGCAGTCCATCGCCTCGCGGATGCGACCCGCGCGCTCGTGCTGCCGCGCCTCCTGCAGCAGCTCAGCGGTCCGCAAGACACCATCCACGTGCTTTGCGCTCACCTCGGGTGCTCCATGTGCGACGAGTGTCATGGGCGATCGGCTACCCTCCTGCAAATCTTGTCGCAAATGCGGTGCCAGTCTGTGGCGCAGGGCACACGCCGGGGAGGAGTGATGTCACGCGCCGGGAAACGCGATGCGCCAGGGATTTCGAGTCCCTGGCGCATTGCGCAACGAAGGCGTCGCGCGCACGGCGCTGCCCCCTATGTCGTGCCGCAAGAGTCGAGGCATGCGGGGAAGGCGCTTCCCGGTCCGACTCGACGCCTCCCCGCCGCCCCGTATGTCCCATCCCGTTCTGAGGAATCCGGAGGGAGGTGCCGGGAACCGTGCACTGTACCCGGCCGCCGGCGCGGCGCCTCGGGACGCCGCCTTTGCCGGCGAGAAATCCTCCCCATCACCTGCTGCGAATTGTCCGAGCAACTCCCGGGCCAGCCTGCCGCATCTCGGGTCGCCCCGGTAATTCCTTGCTGAGCAATCAGTTAGGAGTTCCGGGGTTTCACCGAGTCAACCTCGTGCCACACCCGCGATGTTGCGTTCGTGAAACTGCTCTTCCTCGGTCGAGCCCTTCATCGCGATCGACGACGAGCGCCCGCCGGTGACGATGTCGGTCACCTGATCGAAGTAAGGCACGCCGACGAACTCCTGGTGCCGCACCGCTTCGTAGCCGTCCTGCTCCGCCGCGAACTCGCGTTGCTGCAGGTCGGAGTAGGCGGCCATGCCGCGCTCCCTGTAGCCCTTCGCCAGCTCGAACATGGCGTAATTCATCGCATGGAACGCCGACAGGGTCACGAACTGGAACTTGTAGCCCATCGCTCCGAGCTCGCTCTGGAAACCGGCGATCTGCCGGTCGGACAGATGCTGCTTCCAGTTGAAGGACGGGGAGCAGTTGTACGCCATCATCTTTCCCGGGAACTTGGCGTGAATCGCCGCGGCGAACTCCTGCGCCTGCTCCATGTCGGGCTTGCTCGTCTCGAACCAGAGCAGATCGGCGTATGGAGCGTACGCCAGACCACGGGCGATCGCGGCGCGGATTCCCGGCTGCACGGCGACGAAGCCTTCCGGCGTGCGGTCGCCGATGACGAACTCCCGGTCGTAGGGATCGATGTCGTTAGCCAGGATCGTGGCGCTCAGGGCATCGGTCCGCGCGATCAGCACGGTGGGAACGTCCATCACGTCGGCCGCCAGGCGCGCCGCCACGAGCTTGGTGATGAACTCGCTCGTCGGGACGAGCACCTTGCCGCCCAGGTGACCGCACTTCTTGAGTGAGGCAAGCTGGTCTTCGAAATGCACGCCGGCCGCTCCGGCGCGGATCATGTGCTTCATCAGCTCGTAGGCGTTGAGCAAGCCACCGAACCCGGCTTCCGCGTCCGCTACCAGCGGAGCGTACCAGTCGATCTCGGTCCGCCCGTTCATGTGGTCGATCTCATCCGCCCGCTGTAGCGCGTTGTTGATGCGCTCCACCAGACGCGGCACGCTGTCGGCGGGGTAAAGGCTCTGATCGGGATAGGTCTCGAGCGACGTGTTCATGTCGCCTGCGACCTGCCAGCCGGAGATGTAGATGGCCTTGAGCCCGGCCTTCACTTCCTGCACCGCCTGCCCGCCGCTCACCGCCGACAGGGCGGCGATGTAGGACTCATCGTGCAGCAGGTGCCACAGCTTGGTGGCGCCCGCTTCCGCCAGCGTATAGCTGATGTCCAGCGAACCCTTGAGCCGCCAGACGTCCTCGGCGCCGTAAGGCCGGGCACTGCCGGCCCAGCGCGGACTCGACGCCCAGCGGCGCTCCAGGTCGGCGATGAATTGCTGTTTCGGCATACGTCCCCTCCGAGGACTAGTCGAGATACTCGTACCCCACGGTCGTCAAAAACTCCGGGAAGTCCGCCCCGGTCATCATCTGATCGAAGAGCTTCGACGCGAGCGCAAACTTGCCGGAGTCGAAGCGGGCGGGGCCGAGCCGCTCGCGCAGCTGGCCCAGCTCGTCCCGGATCGTGTGCCGCACGAGCTCCGCGGTTACCCGGCGCCCATCCGCAAGCTTCGCGCCGTGCGCCAGCCACTGCCACACCTGGGTGCGCGAGATTTCGGCCGTCGCGGCGTCCTCCATCAGATTGTAGATCGGGACGCACCCGACGCCGGAGAGCCACGCTTCGAGGTACTGGATCCCTACGTCGATATTGGTGCGCAGCCCCTGGAACGTGATCTCGCCGTCAGGGACGGCGAGCAGGTCCTGCGCGGTGACGTGCACGTCTGGGCGCGTCACCTGCAGTTGGTGGGAAGCCGCCATCTGGGCGTCGAACACGCCCCTGGCCACCGGCACCAGCCCTGGATGCGCTACCCAGGTACCGTCATGCCCGGCATTGACCTCCCGTAGCTTGTCCTGCGTGACCTTGGCGAGGGCGGCCGCATTGGCCGCCGGATCGTTTTTGATCGGGATCTGGGCCGCCATGCCGCCCATCGCGTGAATGCGGCGGCGGTGGCAGGTTTGAATCAACAGGCCGACGTACGCCTTGAGGAATGCCTTGTCCATCGTGACCGCGGAGCGGTCGGGGAGGACGAACCGCGGATCGTTCCGGAACTTCTTGATGAAGCTGAAGATGTAATCCCAGCGCCCGCAGTTCAGCCCAGCGGAGTGGTCGCGCAGCTCCCACAGGATCTCGTGCATCTCGTAAGCGGCGAGAATCGTCTCGATGAGGACGGTCGCCCGGATCGTGCCCCGGGGCAGGCCCAGCGCCTGCTGAGCGGCGACGAACACGTCATTCCACAGCCGCGCCTCGAGATGGCTCTCCATCTTCGGCAGGTAGAAGTACGGGCCCGTGCCCTTGCGGCACAGCGCCATGGCGTTGTGGAAGAAAAACAGCCCGAAATCGAAGAGCGAAGCCGATATCGGTCGGCCGTCCACCAGCACGTGCTTTTCCACCAGGTGCCAGCCGCGCGGCCGGACCATCAGCGTCGCGGTTGCCGGGGCGAGGGAGTAGTGCTTCCCCTCCGGGCTGTCGTACGCGATCGTCCCGCGTATCGCGTCGTACAGGTTCATCTGGCCGTCGATCGTGCCCGCCCAGGTGGGCGAGTGCGAATCCTCGAAATCGGCCATGAACACGCGCGCCCCTGAATTGAGGGCGTTGATGATCATCTTGCGGTCGACAGGGCCGGTGATCTCCACCCGGCGGTCCATGAGGTCCTGGGGGATTGGGGCGACCACCCAGTCGGATTCCCGGATCGCGCGCGTGTCGCGGAGGAAGTCGGGGCGCTCGCCATCGAGGATGCGCTGCTGGCGCGCGGCCCGGGCGGCGAGCAGCGCGCGACGCCGGTCTTCGAACGTCCTGGCGAGCTGCGCGACGAACCCCACGGCGTCGGCGGTCAGGATCCGGCTCGCGGCGGGGGCGTCGAGGGGGTATATCTCGACCCCGGCTACTGCTGGCGGCGCCCCTTCGCCGGGGCGGACGGCGGTTTGCGCCGACGCGCTGGTCATGGATGGGCGCGTGTCTGGCAAATGTCGTGCCTCATGGAGGGTGGGTGCGACAGTGTCGTTCCGTCAACGCACATGGCGAAAAGGATCAGGGCTACGATACAAAGCCTGTTGCGGGCATGCCACATGAGTCTTGAACCCTTGGCTGTCGCTCGAGTTCGTCAATCCGTGGCGGTGCGGCCATGTGGAAGTAGATGTGTGACGCGTGACACGTTGCAGTAAGTGGCTGATGCGTCGTGGGCTAGGCTCCGTCGCACCTTGCGACCATGGGGCATAGCTCTTGCGCTGCTGTGGTGCAGCCCCGAGTGGGGCATTCGTTTCCCCGTACGATCGGAGCCTCTGGCCATGGGGTCGGGTCGACGCATAAGCGGTGAGCGGCGGCGCGTCGAGCGTCGTGAGAGCGCTGAGCGCCGCCAGCAGGTGATCGCAGTGGCCATCGAGCGCCGGAGCGGCATCGACCGCCGCATGGTACTCGATCGCCGTTCGGGTCTCGATCGCCGACTCGTGGCCGATCGCCGCCAGAGCGTTCGACCCCCCGCACGGCAGGAAACCCGGGTTTAGCCGGCCCGACGGACCAAAGGGGTACGGGCCCTCTCCGCCGTGGGTGCGGAGAGGGCCCGCTGCTTGGTAGCTTGTAGCCGCGATGTCCGTCCTCACCGGTGTCTCCCTCGTTGCAGCGCTCGTCGGCACCCTGCTCGTCGCCGTGGCCGTCTGGGCCGGCCGGCGCCGCCGTCTGCTCCACAGCCTGGTGAGCGTGCTGGCGGGACTGCTTTGCCTGGCCCTCGCCGCGCTCTTCGCGGCCGTCACCATCGGGGTTCGCGGCTATCGGGCGTTGACGGCCGAAGAAGTGGCGGCGGTCGTGCAGACCGAGCCTGTAGGACCGCAACACTTCCGGGCGACGGTGACGATGCCCGATGGGCGTGTCGGCCAGTTCGACATCCTGGGCGACGCGCTGTACGTCGACGCCCGCATCCTCAAGTGGAAGCCGATCGTCAACATCCTCGGCCTGCAAACCGCGTACGAGCTGGACCGCGTCGGTGGCCGCTACAACGCGATCCACGACGAGCGCAGCCGCCCGCACACCGTCTTCCCGCTGGGCAAGGATCATCTGGTGAACGTCTTCGGATTCGTGCACCGCCATCCGCGATTCCTGGCGCCGCTCGTGGACGCGAGCTACGGATCGGGGACGTTCGTGAGCGTCCTGCGCCCCGCGAAGTACGAGGTTCGGGTGTCGACGACGGGGCTGTTGATCAGGCTAGTCTCTGATTCTGTGGGGCCGACTGCGCACTAGGCGTAATCGGTCATCGGTGGTGATCTGGAAGCGCGCACCATACCTACCGAAGACCGAGGACCGCGGACGCATTCAAACCTCGTGACTCACCTTCGGCGTCATAACCTTGTGTCGACACCCGTTGCGCCGCCGTCATTAGACGACCGCGTCGTCCGTGCGCGCGCGGGCGACGAGTCGGCGTTCGAGGCCCTGTACCGCGAGCACGCGGGACGGGTGTACGCCCTGTGCCTGCGTCTCAGCGGAGACCCTGGCCGGGCGGCCGATTTGACCCAGGATGTCTTCGTGCGCTGCTGGGAGAAACTGGGGACGTTCCGCGGGGAAAGCGCGTTCGGCTCCTGGCTGTATCGCCTCGCGGTGAACGTCGTGTGGATGGCGAATCGGGGGGATCGACGGCGGGAAGACCGGGTGTTGCCGGTGGCTGAGCCCGACACGCACGAGCGGGGCGGCACGCAGGGCACACCGGGTCTCGGGATCGATCTCGAGCGCGCCATCGCCGCGTTGCCGCAGGGGGCGCGGGAGGTGTTCGTGTTGTACGAAGTCGAAGGCTACCGCCACGACGATATCGCCCGGATGACGGGGATCGCGATCGGGACATCGAAAGCCCAGCTGTTCCGCGCGAAGCGCCTGCTCAGGGAGCGCCTGGAGCAATGAACGAGAAGGAGCTGCGGGACGCCGTGGAGCGGCTGCCGCGGACGATCGAACCGCCGCAGGATCTCTGGCCGGGGATCCAGGAGAGAATCAGGCGGAAAAGGCGCCGCTTTCCTGTGTGGCTTCCGCTCGCGGCCGCCGCGGTCGTGGCCGGCATCCTGCTCTTCCGGCCTCGTGGGGACACCTGGGCGGTGCAGCGCGTGGCGGGGGCGCCGCGGGTCGGCGACGTTCTCCTCGGCGGGTCGGGGCGGTTGCGGGTCGGTCAGTGGCTCGAGACCGACGACTCGTCGCGCGCCACGATCGCGGTCGGGGAGATCGGTCACGTCGACGTGCAGCCCGACTCCCGTGTGCGCCTGGTGCGGGCCGAGGCGACCGATCACCGCCTGGCGCTCGCCTATGGGGCGATTCACGCGAAGGTGGACGCCCCGCCACGCCTCTTCTTTGTCGATACCCCGGCCGGCACGGCGGTGGATCTGGGATGCGAGTACACGCTCGAAACCGACTCGAGCGGACGCGGCCTGCTGCACGTCACGGGGGGATTCGTCGAATTCGCCTGGAGCGGCGCGCGCTCGATCGTCCCGGTCGATGCCTACGCCGCGACACGGCCCGGGCGCCCGCCCGGCATCCCCTATGTGTCCGATGCGCCGGCGGCGCTACGGCAGGCGCTCGACTCGTTCGCCTTCGCTGCGGGTGGTGAGGGCGCCGTGCGCGCGGCGCTCGACGCGGCGCGCTCCGAAGACGCCCTCTCGCTCTGGCACCTCCTGGCGAGGGTCGACGTCGCACAGCGGAGTGCGGTATACGATCGGCTGGCGGCCCTCGTGCCGCCGCCCGCCGGTGTCACGCGTGAGCGCGCCATCGCCCTCGATCCGGAGACGCTCGATCGCTACTGGACGCTGATCAAGCGGATCCACTTCCGGATCGTGGTGCTACGGGGGATTCGGGATGTGGATGCGAGGACGGGGAGGGCTAGAGACTGAGGCGTAATCGGTCATCGGCGGCCGATGCTTCCAGATCAGCGACCGATGACCGACTACCGATAACGCCGCTTAGAATCCCGGGGACAGACTGAACTCCCAGTACCAGCCCTTCACCGGCCGCTGGAATGGTTTCACGTAGTCCGCCTCGGCGACCGCGAAGCCGAACAGGTTCATGCGCAACGCGAGTCCCGTGCTCGTGACCGCTTGGCGGTGGGAGAGCGACGTCGCCTGCTCCCTGTTCCAGGCGACTCCGGCGTCCGCGAAGATCCCGGCTTCGATCGGGAGTGCGCCATAGTACCCGCTCCCCAGGCCGAGCACGCCGAGCAGGGGGAAGCGAAGCTCGACGTTGCCGAGCAGCAGGCGACTGCCGAACAGCCGGTCGAACGCGGGGCATGTCGTGCCGCTCGAGTCGCACTCCGCGGCACTGAACGAGTTGTAATCGTAGCCACGCACCAGCTGGGGATACCCGAGGAACAGCGGGAACAGCACCGAGTTCTCGGCGTCCGGGCCGTAGCGGCCCGCGTGCGCGATCCGGGCGGCGATCGTCCACCGGCGCACCGGCATGATGTATTTGCGATAATCTGCGGTCACGCTCACCATGCGGAGCGAGCCGAACCACGGATCGGCCTCGAGCCGGTAGCGGGTGCCGAGGATCGGGCTCGTCGCCCCGAAGAAGGAGTTGTCGTATACCAGCGCGCCGGAAGTGATGCCGAGGTTCAGAGCGTTCGGCGCCGGCAGACTGACCGTCGAGTCGAGGATCTGCGAACCGTTGAAATCGAACGCCCGGATCTGCAGCTCGTTCGAAAACGAGATGTTCTCGTAACCGGCGGAGAATTCGACCCGCTGGACCCGGCTCAAGGGATAGGTCGTAAACCCGACCGCCGAGCGTTCGGTCTGGCGGACGAGCTGGGCCTCTTCGATATAGGCGGGTTGGCCGTTCACTGTTCCGGTACCCGCCGCGAATCCTCCCGTCAGGTACGGGACCTGCTGGACGGCGACTCCCCAGTTGAGGCGGCGGCGTTGATTGATGTACGCGACCACCGCGCCGACGTCCTTGAACCCGCCGTTCACCTGCAGGCCGGTGATCAGCGTGCGATCTCCCAGCATATCGCTCCAGACGAGGGTCGCGCCGCCTCCGATGAACGTGCCGTAGGAGCTCGCGCCGATGGCGAGGTAGGGCTGCGACACGTAGTCGAGCGAGAGACCGGGGCTGTAGGCCGTCACCCGGGTGTCACTCGGAGAGGGGAGACCGGTCCGCGCGTCGGCGAGCTTCGCCTCGAGCGAATCCGGCTGGCGTGTCGCCAGCGGGAGGATGTCGGCGCCGGGGGAGGGAATTGCCGACAGCGGCTTGCCGGCGAGCAGCGCGGGGTCCTTGATCGTGTACAGCCGGTACCCGATCGAATCGTACGCCGTGAAGACGAGCTCCCCGGTCCGCTCGGCCACCGAGATGACGGGGCTCGAGGCGGTGATGCCGCTCGCCCCGACGAAGAGGTTCGTCACCTGGGAGATGTCGCCCGACGCGATATCCATGCGGTACACATTGTCGATGCCGCCGCGGTCGGAGACGAAGTACAGACTCTTACCATCGGCGCTCCACTGCGGGCTGATGTGCTTCGCGCCCCGGAACCCCGGCAGCTGGCGGATGTTGCCCGTCTCGAGATCGAGCAGCGCCAGCTGATAGGTCCCCGCCTTCAGCAGTGCGGTGTCGGTGTCGAACCGGTCGGTGACGAAGGCGATGGTACGGCCGTCGGGTGACCAGACCGGCTGCAGGTCGGCGTAGAGATCGTTCGTGAGGCGGCGTTCCGTGCCGGTCGCTACGTCATACACGTACAGGTCGGTCCACCCGTCGACTTGTGCCGAAAAGGCGACCGACTTCCCGTCGGGCGACCACGTCGTGCTGAAGATCTGCCCGAGGGTAGGGAATCGGATCTCTTTCTCCGCCTTTCCCGAACTCACGTCGAGGATGGACAGCACCGGCCGGCCCTTCTCGACGACGCCGAAGGCGAAGCGGTTCCCGGTATTGTCCCAGGCCCCGGCCGAGCTGATGAATCCGACGCTCTCGTAATGGGGGTCGAGTGCGGTGTTCGTGAGTGTGCGCTCGACCTTGCCGCTCTTCACGTCGGCGAGATACAGATCGATCGAGAACAGGCCCCGTTCCGAAAAGAAGGCGATGTGGCTCCCGTCGGGGCTCAACGCGGGCGCGACGTTGAGCGACGCGCCACTCTTCTCCGACGCGAGCTGCTGGCCGTACGCCTCGGGAGCGCTGGTGATACTCTGTAGCGGCGCGTACGTGGAGCGGACGGCATCCTGCCACTGGTGCGACAGCGAGTCGAGCTTCTCCCCCGAGAGCCGCTCGAGCTCCATCGTCACGTTGCCGCTTCTCCCCGCGGACTTGAGCAGCATCGGCACCACCGCTTCGCCATAGCGGCTCGTGAGGTAGGCCCAGAACGCCTGTCCCCAGCGATAGGGGAAGTAGCGCGGATCGTCGAGTTGCTTGATGGAGGGGATCTTGTTGTGCATCACCGCGTCGCGCAGCCACATCGCGGTGTTCGGGTCGGTGGACCCGAGCGACAGGTACTCCGCCATCCCTTCGATGAACCAGAGCGGCAGCCGGGTGGCCGCGGGGAGCGATCCCGTGCGGCCGGTGCCGGTGATGTCGTACTGGAAAGCGTGGACCAGCTCGTGGCCGATCACGTGATCGGTCTCGGAGAGGGGACCCGCGAGCGGCAGCACGATGCGGCGCTTCAGGGCCTCCGTGACGCCACCGGTACTTTCGTCGAGGTCACCGCTCACGACGTTGGTCTGCTCGAAGTGAGGATGGCTGGCGTAGAGCACGAGCGGCTGCGTGCCACGCAGCTGGTGACCGAGCAGGGAGGTGTAGCGCGCGTACCAGCGCTCCGCCATCCGTCCCGCTTCGAGCGCCGCTTCGCGCTCCTCGGGATAGAAGAACACCTCGAAATGCTCGGTGTGGAGGACCTGAAACTGCAGGGTTTCGTACTGGACCTTGTTGCGCCCGAATCCCTGCGCCTGGCTCACGACCGGGATCGACAATCCCAGGACCGTGGCTAGCAACACCATCCGACCCGCTTTCACAGTGTTCACCTCGTTGTAGGCCGCTTGGAGGGTGGCGAATTCCCTCACGTGATACCACGCAGTTCCACTTCGGTTCAAATGTTCCCCCGCCCGGGGCCTTGACGGACCTCACTGAATCATGACCTTAACGGCCCTACTTGACCACCTACGCGCGTCGCCTCGGTCTCTTTTCCGCCACGATGGCCGTCATCGGGGGCATCATCGGCGGCGGCATCTTCCGGACACCGGCGTCGGTCGCCGAGCGCGTCGGCACGGCCCCGCTCTTCCTTATAGCCTGGGTGCTGGGCGGGTTAGTCGCCCTCGCCGGGGGGTTCTGCTACGGCGAGCTGGGCAGCCGCCAGCCCAGGGCCGGCGGCGGGTATGTGTATTTGAGGGAAACGCTGGGTCCCCTCCCGGCGTTCCTCTACGGCTGGGCGCTGTTGTTCGTCATGGCGACGGGGGCCATCGCCGCCGTGGCCAAGACGTTTGCCGGGTACTTCCTCGCCCTCACCGGCCTGCCCGAGACGCTCACCGTTCCAGTGGCCGTCGCCGCGATCGTCCTGCTCGTGGGGATCAATTACCTGGGCGTGAAGCCAGCCGCCGTTACTCAGAACGTCTTCACGATTCTGAAGCTCGCCGCCCTGGCGGCACTGATCGCGGTCGGTCTCACGTTCACCACCCCCTACCGTACGCTACCGTCTTCTCCCGTTCCGGAGGGAACGGGAGGGGCGTTGGTTGCCGTCGGCGCCGCCCTGGTGCCGATCCTCTTTACCTACGGCGGTTGGCAGCAGACCAACTTCATCGCCGAAGAGATCATCGAGCCGGAGCGCAATCTACCGCGCGCCCTCGTGCTGGGAGTGATCGGCGTGGTGACGGTCTACCTTCTCGCCAACATCGCGTACCTGCGGGTGCTCGGATCCGCCGGGTTGGCACAGAGCACGGCGCCCGCCGCCGACGTGATGCGCGGGCTGCTCGGCCCCGCCGGGGGCACGATCATCGCGGCCGGGATCGCCGCGTCGACCTTCGGCTTCCTGAACCTCGTCATCCTCGTGACCCCGCGTGTCTTCCAGGCGATGGCGGCCGACGGCGTGTTTTTCCCACGGCTCGCGCGGCTGCACCCGGTCTATCGCACCCCAACCGTGGCCATTCTCGTCCAGGGGGTCTGGTCGATCGTGCTGACGCTGAATCGCAGCTTCACCGCGCTGGTGGATTACGTCGCCTTCGGCGACTGGATCTTCTTCGGGCTGACGGTGACGGGGCTCTTCATCTATCGGGCACGAGGAGGAGGGGACCCGCCGCCGTTCCGGGCGCCGGGAGGAATATGGACACCGGGGTTCTTCGTGGTGGCGGCGGGATACGTCGTCGCAAGTTCAATAGGAGCCAATCCAGGAAACGCTCTGATCGGAACGGGACTGATTCTTCTCGGTGTGCCAGTCTACCTCTATTGGCGGCAACGTGTTGGCAAAAATCAGGCGGCGGGGGAGACGCTGTAGCCGCGGTCTGCGCGGCGGCTCGGCGTCTTCCCGTCAACTCGCCGTCTGTGCGTCTTCGGTGAGGTATTCCTCGCGGTACATCCTGATCAGCTCAAAGAAGTAGCTCAGGGCAAGCGGCCCGATCAGCAGCCCCAACAACCCGAAGTACGGCACCCCCGCCAGCGCCCCCACCAGCGTCACGAGCGGATGGATGTTTGCCCAGCGGCGGAAGATGATCGGCCGCACGATGTAGTCGACGTTGCCTACGACGACCAGCCCCCAGATCGCGAGTCCGACGCCCAGCCCCCAATGGCCGCCCAGCGCCAGCGCGATCGCCCCTGGCCCCCAGACCATGCCGCTCCCGACGACCGGGAGAATGGCGAACACCATCGTCACGACGCCCCAGAACACGGCGTTCGAAAGCCCCGTGATCCAGAACCCGAGACCCACGGCGGTGCCCTGGATGGCGGCGACCAGGCCGGTCCCGATGATGGTCGATACCGTCACGTTACGAAACCGCTCGCGCAACAGCTCCGTGTTGTTGGTTGAAAAGGGGATGTAGGGACGCACCGACGTCCAGGCCTCACCGGGCCGCAGCAGTAGATAGTAGAGCCCGAAGAGGGAAATGGTGAGGTTCAGGACGAGACGGGTGGCCGTCCCGATGAGACCGAACGCCGAGCCGCCGATCCACGAGACGACCTTGCCGCCGAGGTCCGCGAGCTGCGGCCCGATGGCGATGTTCCGGATGTGCAGCTGCGCGATGCGCGCGAGCAGCGGGCTGGCGGCGACGCCGCTCGCGATGTCCTGCGCCTGGCCGACGAGCAACCCGGCGAAGGAGACCCCCGGCACTACGATAAGAAAAAGCGCCATCACGATCACCACCGCCGCCGAGAGGCGCGCGGTCGTGCGGCGCGCCAGCCACTCGTACACCGGCTGGAACACGACATAGAGCACCGGGATCCCGAGCAGACCGGTCGCGAACGGGGTCAGCGAAACGATCAGCGCGATCCCGAGCGCGAAGATGAGAATGGCGGCGCGTTGGTGATTCGTGTCGAGAAAGGGCATGGCCAAGAGTAGGCGGGGCATGGAGGTCACGCCAGACCAGCGGGACGGTGACGGCCGTTACTTGCCGGACCGCGCAGGGGAGGTTCCTTTGTGCGCATGGAATGGCGGATTGTGGGGCTCAATTTTCTCTATGCGGCCCTGGGCGTTGTCCTGATGTACATCTCGTACCGCGTCTTCGACCTGCTCACGCCCGGGGTCAATTTTCCTGCCGAATTGAAGCGCGGCAACATCGCGGTCGCGATCTTCATCGGCGCCCTGTTCGTGGCGATCGCGATGATCGTCGGGAGGGCGCTCAACTGAGGGGCGCGCTCGGAGTGGCGCTGCTCGGCGTCCTGGCATGCGCCGCGCGGGTCGAGGGCCAGCGGGCGCGGGACGTGGACCGCTATGACGCGAGCTTCCGCAAGTACACCAAGCGGTTCTTCGGCCCCGCCTTTGACTGGCGGCACTTCAAGGCGCAGGGGCTGGCCGAAAGCGGACTGGACACGGCGGCGCGGAGCCGCGATGGAGCGCGGGGCATCATGCAGCTGATGCCCAACACCCTGGCGGCGATTCGTTCACGGGCCCCGGAGCTCGACTCGATCCAGGATCCCGCGCTGAACATCGCGGCGGGGATCGAGCACGATCGCGCGCTGTGGGTGATGTGGGAGGATGCGGCGACGCCGCAGGATCACCGCCGCTTCATGTTCGCGAGCTACAACGCCGGTCTCGTCACGATCCAGCGGGCGCAGCGCCTGGCGCGGCGGCGGCATCTCGACCCCACGCTCTGGGCCAGCATCGTGCACGTGTCGGCCCGTGTGTGGCACTGGCGTCAGCGCCAGACGTTGCACTACCTGCGGGTGCTCGAAGGCTGGTTCGACCAGCTCGACGAGCGCGGGCGGCTGGTGCGGCGTTAGTCCCGCGAGGGGTGATGGTCCTCGGGCCCGGGCATCCCCGGGTGTCCATCCTTCATGTGCCCGTGCAGCATGTCGTTCTCGTGCATCTCCATCATATCGGCCCATCCATCCACCCGGCCGCGCTGTGCATCGCTCAGGAGCGCACGCGCCTGCGCGGCGGCGACGAGCATGGCCCAGTGGGCGCGGCCCATCGCCGCGTGCGCCGCCTGAAAGTGCTGCTTCACGGCACTGGTATCGGGGGCACCGGCTCGCATGGCATTCGCCAGCTCCGTCATGTGCGTCTGCATCTCGGCTTGCGCGGCATCGTGGGCAGCCTTGGCGGCATCGCGCAGCGCGGTGAGCCGCGTGACCTGCTGAGCGGTCAGCTCGAGCGCGTCCTTACGCGCGAGGAGATGATCGGGCGTGAAGGCCATCGTGCGCATCATCGGGCCCATCAGGCCCATCATGTGCATCATCATCATCTGGTCCATCATGGGGTGCATCCCCATGGGGGGCTTCGTGCTGTCAGGTTGCTGCGCCGCGAGCGGGGCGGCGACCAGGAGAGCCAGGAGCAGTCGGGGGGCGGTCATGGATCCTCGTCCTTGGGCGAAATGGTGGAACGGAACGCTGTAACCTAACTTGCCGAATCCATGAAGTCCCTTCCCACCCTGGGCGTCGTGCTGATCGCGGCCGCGCGAGCTGCGCGGCGGTTCCCCCTGCTCCTGCTCGCCGCCGGCCTCGCAGCGGCCGCCGGCATTCTCCTCGTTAATTCGAGCGAAGACGAACCCTACATCCGTCTCCTCGCCACGGCGACGCTCGGCCTGCCGCTCTTCGTGGCACTGACCCTCACCGGGGAACGGCGCTTCGCAGCGGGCGATGCAGCGCGTCGCTGGGCGCTGCACGGCGCCGGGGTCCTCGTGCTGGTCCTGTTCTGGGTGATGTGGCCGCACTGGCCCGAGCCGGTGCAGCTCGCGCGCTACGTCGAGCTGAGCGTGTCCTTCCACCTGCTGGCCGCGTTCCTGCCATACGCCGGCGTCGACGAGCCCAACGGATTCTGGCAGTACAACCGGGCGTTGTTCACGCGGGCCCTCATGGCCGCCTTGTTCGCCGGGGTGTTGTACGCAGGTTTGGCCGTGGCCCTCGCCGCCCTCGACAAGCTGCTCGGTGTGGATGTCGCCCGCGAAGCGTACATGCGACTGTGGATGATCATCGCGTTCCTGTTCACGACATGGTTCTTCGCGGGCGGCATCCCTGCGGATTTCGCCGCGCTGGAGCAGCGCGGCGACGTGCCGACGGGGCTCCGGATCTTCTCGCAATACGTGCTGGTGCCGATCGTCGCGGTCTACCTGGTGATCCTTACCCTGTACCTCGGCAAGGTGTTGATCGAACGGCAGTGGCCGAGTGGCTGGATCGGCTATCTCGTCTCGAGCGTCGCCTCGGTCGGGATCCTCGCCTGGCTCCTGGTGCGCCCGCTGGAAGGCAGCGACCAGCGCTGGGTGCGGACCTATACCCGCGGATTCTACGCGGCGCTGTTGCCGGCCATCGTCATGTTGTGGCTGGCGATCGGGAAGCGCGTCGCGCAATACGGTATCACCGAGCGCCGCTACTTCCTGATCGTGCTGTCCCTGTGGTGGGCCGGCATCGCGATTTACTATACCGTCGGCCGGTCGCGCGACATCAAGATCGTTCCGGCGACGCTCTGTCTCCTCGGGCTGGTGACGTTCATGGGACCGTGGGGGGCGTATCAGGTCTCGCTGGCGAGCCAGCGAGGCCGATTGGACCGGCTGGTGGCGCGGCACACGCTCCGCCCCGCTCCCCCTGGTGCCCCGGCCGGCGAGACGCGCGACGTTCCCTTCGCCGACCGCAAGGAGATCGCGGCGACGTTGCGGTATCTGCTGCAACGCGGCGATGGGAGAGCAATCGCGGCGCGGTTTGGGGGACCCGCAGTGCCGGCGGCCGCTGATGTGGAGCCCCGGGTGCGCAAGCTTATGACGAGCCTCGGCGTCGAGTACGTGTCGCCGTGGGAGACTGAGGAGAGCGTCGAGTCGATCTCCTTCTCGTCGAGTTGGGATCGCTCGCCGCTGCGCATTGACGGGTACACGTACGTGCTGCACCTGGCTCCCCGGGGCGTCGGGGATTCTGTGCCAATCGAGCCCGGCACGGTGCTGTTCTTCGTGAAGGGGCCGAATGTCTTTCGCGTGACTGGCAACGGCCGGACGGCGCTCGAGATTCCGTTACAGCCGGTGATCGATCGGGTGGCCGCGTACCGGCGGCAACGCGACGATTATGAAATCCCGATTGGCTTGCTGCGCACCGAGGCGACGGGTGAGCGAGCGGCGGGGGAGCTGTACCTCACGAGCATGTACGCGACGAAGCAGGGCGGCGCTTGGTCGGTGTCGTCCTATTCCGGTGAGTTGTTCCTGCGGCTGCGATAGTCCTGGCTCACGGGGGCGGCGGTGGAGATGTCGTCGCTCGTGCTTCAGTGACTGACCTCCACCGCGCCACCGTAGCGCGTCAGCGCGATTTGGCGGGGGCGGCCGCGGGGATCGGGAGCGGCAGGTCGCTATTCCAGATGTCCTGCGCCATCAGCCACTTTCCATTGTCCTGGACCCAGCGCACGAGATACTTGCCGGAGTCCACGGGCGGAACGCCGGGGGGCCGCGTAGCACCGGCTGGCCAGATCCAGGTCCAGCGTCCCATTTCGGTTGCCGCGGAACCACTCCCCCACACGGAAACGGATTTGAGCTCGAGCGCGGGCTTCACGGAGTTGATGGTCGCGAAGAAGGCGCGAATCGAATCGCGGCCGTGCACGGTCGCCATATTGGGGGGCATGACCACCGCGTCGGCAGCGTAGAAGTCGGCGATCGAGTCGGCGTGCCCGGTGGAGGTGAGTCGAGCCCAGCTGGCGTTGGTGGCGTCGATCGCGGCGCGGGCGGCGGCGGAGGTGTCGGGCGGGGGAGTCGCGGCTGGCTGGCAGGCGGCGAGTATCGCTGCCGCGGTTGAAACCCAGGCGAAGAGGCGCATGCGGTCCTCGGTTGACGGAAGGCGACGACAATAGAGGAGGGCGGCTAGTCCTGCAAGTCGCACCGGATCGCGGCGGCCGGTGCGGAGTGGGTGAGGGCCCCGATTGCGATGAGTGTCGCGCCGGCCTCCGCGTATGACCTCGCGGTGTCGGGCGTAATGCCGCCGGAGGCCTGGATCGTGACCCCGGGACCCGCGCGCCGCGCCCATGCGGCGAGCCGCTCCGGGGGCTGGTTATCCACCAGCAGGTGTCGTACGCCGGCGGCGAGGGCCTGCTCGAGCTGGGCATCGGACTCGACTTCAACGATCACCGGTATTCCCGCGGGGGCACGGCGCAACGCCGCAGCGAGCGAATCGCCATCGCGCGCGAGCAACGTCCAGTGGTTGTCCTTCCAGAGGACCGCCTCCGCGAGCGAGGCGCGATTGTCCACGCCGCCACCGATGCGGACCGCGTATTGCTCGAGCGCGCGTAGCCCCGGGGTCGTCTTTCGGGTGTGTGTGATGCGGGCCGAGGTGCCGCGGACGGCGTCGACGGCGTAGCGCGTGGATGTCGCGACTCCGGAGAGCCGCTGCAGGAAGTTCAGGGCGACCCGCTCGCCCGCGAGCAGCGCGGCGGCTCGGCCGCGGGCGGTGGCGAGTGACCGGCCGGGTTCCGCCCAGCTGCCTTCGGCGGCTGTAGCGGTCAGCGTGACGCCGGCATCGAGCTCCTGAAAGACGGCCGCGGCAACGGGGAGCCCCGCCACGACGAACCGACCCTCGGCCACAAAGCGCGCCTCTGCGACTCCGGCGGCGGCGGCACCGAGCAGGCGTGTGGTGACGTCCTCGGCGGCATGGTCTTCGGCGAGGGCGCGACGCACCTCGGCGACACCCAGGCCCTCAGCCAATGGCGAGCATCCGCTCGATCGCGGTCCGTGCCCGCGCCGCGGTCTCAGCCTGTACCGTCACGCGGTGCTTCAGGTCGCGCAGGGCGTCGCGCAGGTTTTCGAGCGTGATCTGCTTCATGTAGCGGCACTCGGCCGATTCGGCCGCGGCGATGAATTGCTTTTCCGGGTTCTGATGCCGCAGCCGGTGCAACACGCCGGTCTCCGTGGCGACTACGAAGCGGCGGGCGGGGGAGGTGCGGACGCGCTCGGTCATCTGCTCGGTCGACACGATCTGCATGCGGCCCGCGGCGACGTCCCCTTCCGCTTCGGCATAGTACATGGCGCTCGTGACGCAGCCGCACTCCGGGTGCACCAGGAACTCGGCGTCGGGATACTCGACGCGACGCCGCTCCAGGTTTTCCTTCGTGAGTCCGGCGTGGACGTGGCACTCGCCCATCCACACATCCATCACCCGTCCCGTGACCTTGCGCAGATAATTCCCGAGGAAGAAGTCCGGCAGGAACAGCACCGGCACATCGGGGGGGAGGGACTTGATCACCGCTACGGCGTTGCCCGAAGTGCAGCAGTAGTCCGCTTCGGCTTTCACGTCGGCCGCGGTGTTGACGTACGCCACCACCAGTCCGCCCGGGTGCGCGGCGCGCCAGGTGCGCACGTCGGCCGCCTGGATCGTCGCTGCGAGCGAGCAGCCGGCGGTGGGGTCGGGAATGAGGACGATCTTGCCGGGATTCGCGATCGCAGCGGTTTCGGCCATGAAGTGCACGCCGCAGATCACGAGGACCGGCACATCGAGCTCGGTGGCACGGCGGGCCATTTTCAGCGAATCGGCGACGACATCGGCCAGGTCCTGGATTTCGGGACGCTGGTAGTTGTGGGCGAGGATCGCGGCGCGGCGCTCGGTGCGGAGGGCGTTGATTTCGGCAATCAGATCCATCGGACAGCTCCCATTGGTCGTGGTGCCTGGGGCTGGGGGGCCGTTTGGGCAACGCCTCGATCCGACGCAGGTGCCGGATCGCTCCCAGCCTGGGACGCGTTTTCCGCGTTACGGGATAACCTAATCAGTGGTTAGAGGGCACGGCAGCAGACGGATATGGTCCGTCCAAGCGTGGTCGCCGTTCTTGCGCTCGGCCTCGCGTGCCGGCGACATCACGGCTGACGACTGCTATGAACACCTCAGTGACTGCCGCTGGCCTCTCCCTTTGCATGACGCTCGCAGCGTGTAACGACGCGTTGCGACCCCCTTCCTGTACCGTGGGCGAGTCGATCACTGTGGCGGTCACGACCTCGCCGAGCGGGCTGCCACCTCAGTTCTCCTGGTCGCGGGCATGCCCCATGGGCCAAGTCTCTGTCGACAGCGGCACGTTCGACGGCCCCAACGCGTGGTTCGTCAGCTCGGACAGGAACCGAATCCCCTCTCCAGTTCGTTATGGCGATGCTCAAGCGGGGAAGGTTTTCACCACTCCCCAAGCCTTGACCCCGGGTTCCCAATACGCTGTCTCGGTGTGGCTCTGGGTCGGTGGCACTACCTATTGGCGTGCTGGAGTCGCTTCCTTCGTCCGGTAAGGCGCAGATTGGCTCCTCCGTAGCAGTCCCCTCGTCGCGAGTTGCCGCGTGCGGTCTCCTGTGCCCGTCTGGCTGCATTGCGTGCAAGCGCAGCCTTTTCCTAGTTGACGGTGATCGTTCCAGTCATCCCCGAGTGAATCTTGCAGTGGTACGTGTACGTTCCAGCCGTCGAGAAGGTGAATATGAAGATTTGACCAACCGGCAGATTGGTATCGAACGCGCCGCCGTCGGCCGTAACGGTGTGGAGCACTGAGCTGGTGTTCTGCCAGCACACCTTATTTCCATGCGCGATCGTCGCAGCTTTCGGATCGAAGGTGTTCGAACTGGTAGTGTTCACGATGGCATCGGCTGAGGCAAACTGGCACGGCTTCGCTGGACTCGTGGAGCCACTGCAGGCGGGGAGAAGGACGATGACGAGCACAATCGCTATGGGAGTGAGGTGGCGCATAGCGTGCCTTTGATTCGGGTACGTAAAAACGTAGCATACACGTTTCCCGCCAGCCGGTTGCATCTCACCATCCCACCGCCTAGCATTGTCTTGCCCTCGGTAGCGTGGAAGAACAAGGTCCAGAGAAACACAGAGAGTGCCCGGTTGGGGAAGTTCGGAATCCTCTAACTGCGTATGTTACAAGTGACGGGACGTAGCGCAGTCCGGTAGCGCACCTGAATGGAGTCCAAACTCCTCCTGTTTTCACCCCTGCATAAAATCCGCAGATTGCAGCGACCTCAAGTAATCCCCACGCAACTTGCAGTTCAGTAGTCCCCAACGACCACAGGACGCAGAGCTGAACACAGTGGGAAACATGGTCACCCCTTCTCGAAGTTGACCCAATCTGCAGTACAAACATCTCTCAAAACATTTGCAATTCTACAGGTGCCGATTTCATGATCGCGTTCATTGCCAACGGAGAGTGGCGTGCCTGCCAACGGAGTTGTCGATGGTCAGAGAGTCTACCTACACCCGATAGGTAGACCGCTGTTCTTTCGCCTGCAGGCCCACTTCAAGGCGAACAGTATCCCGTTCGACAGCGGCATCGAATTCGCACTTACGAAAGTTCTCGATGAGGAGGGGGCTCCTCACTTACCCCTGAACTGATTCCTCCGTTTGTTCCGCGTGCACCGTACAACAAACACAAACGCCGGAATGGGAAGAAGCACTCCAGCAACGGAGTGCAAACGTGAAACAGTCATGGAGGGGCCGCTCCGCTGATCACTCCGGAGTACTGTGCCAAGCTGCGCTTGAGAAACGCGGTTTGGTGGTCCCTCCTTTCACTCATGGTCTGGGTAGGGCACATCGGCTGTAGTAGCTGGCTGAGCGCACGCTAGGGAATCAGCCTCTAACTGTAGAGCGCCCTTGAGGGCAGAGAAGGTCTCTGGATGGATCGCTTGCACGGACGAGCGAGTGAGGCTCAAAGGTCAGAGATCGCCGATGAGGCGTCGTCGAGGACGAGGAGAGGGTGTACAGACCTAGTACAGTCCTCAACGTCCCTCCGACCTCAATCATCAGGGCCATGAGGCGAGAGAGGCGAAGGCCACCAACACCGTCTCCCCTCGACCCCGACATCGCTCGCTATCGGGATGAGGCCGCGAAGGCTCGTGATCGAAGAAGTACTCCGCGACCGTGAGGTGACGCGGGGCCTGGGGGACTTCCTCACGTACTTGGATTGGCAAGTCTACGCGATCCTCACTTTCGCCTACGCCGTGGGGGTGGACTTTGCCGCGCGAGAGGGGAAGGGGTTCACCGAGATGTTTAGTCCCGAGGCCTTCTCCTTCATCGCCCCCGAGCGCGGCGATGCGGGAGGGTTAGTTCACCTTCACCTCCTCGCGGGAGGACTCAACGGGGTCGCCATCGAGCAAGGAGGACGCCTCTGGAAGCATGGACTCATCAAGAAGTGGGAGCGATACGACCCCAACGGACGGGCAGCGTGGTACGTGGCCAAGTGGCCGGAATCGTCGGAGTACACAACGCACCGCTGACCGGAGCCTCCCGGTCAGCGGCGTGATCGACGTTGCGGGGCCATCTACTTAGCCGTAGCGACAAACAGCGCTCCCGTCACTTTGCCGTCGGCGCCCGTCAGGGGGGCGTAGTTGGCATCGTAGTTCTGGCCAAAGACAGTGGCAGGACCGCTATAGGAGTGGTCTTGGACCAGGGCCTTATAGGCGGGAGACTCATGGTCGAGCTTTGTATTGACCGCAGATTTGCCGTCCGGCGTGAGCAAGGTAGTCTTGGTGCGAATGAAATCATGTCCGTCGTAGGAAAAAATGCTGGCTTCGAGTTTGTCCGCGGCTTGAACTGAGACCCGAGAACTCCCGTCCCCGCGGACAAACGCAAGCGACGCCACGGACAAGGTCAGCACCAGAGCCAATGCGATCCCCTTCCCAGCTCGAACCACCATCGAGTGCGTTACAGGCACGACTCACCCCCTGTTGAGGACGGCAACTTGGTTGCGGTTTCCACCAAACTGCCTTCTGAGACTGATTCCCGATAGTCTAGGGGGTTGGGAAGAGGCTCGGATCAGGACGTGACCGCCTTGAGCGAAGCGCGGGCAGAGCGAGGCGCTGGGCCCCAGGACCTAGTCGCCTGGTTCGTAGTCCGTCTCAGCGTCGACGTCCTTGTCGTCCTTCGACGTATCGTCCTCCTCGCCCGTTCCGCCGATCTCGTGCTTGTAGCGCCTTATCGCATCCCACCCTGAGGACGCACCTCGCTGCCCTTGTGTGCTGCATGCCATTTGTCTGCCCGGCGAAACAGGCTCCTCCGCGTACAAGTAGGCGAAGTGCATCACCCCGATCAATGGCTCTCGCAGGTATGACGGAAACCGCAGATGATTCTTCTCTACCCAATCCGCTATCTCTCGGGCGTACGCCTCCGCAGTTGTTCGATTTGCGGCTTGTTAGGGAATTGGTCACCCGAGGATATCTCGGTCCAGGTGGGAGGAGATCCTGCGAGAATGAGCGTCCTCGGCGCGAGTGTCCACTTGCGATGAGGGGCCTGCTGACCTAGGATGCTTTCCGCACCTAACGGAAAGGAAGTTCCCTCCATGCGCCACGCTCATCTAGCGTCGTTCACCCTAGCCTGTGCTATTGTCTCCTCCGCCGCACACGCCACTCCGCGCCTTTCGCCCAACCACGTCACGATCCTTTACGATGCTTTCGGGGAACGCGCAGGCCTGACGCGTGATTGGGGCTTTGCCGCTCTTGTCGAGTACAACGGGAAGCGGATCCTCTTCGATACCGGCAACAACGCGGACATCTTCGCCGACAATGTTCGTGCCCTGGGGGTCGATCTGCGCACGATCGATTTCGTAGTGGTCTCTCACCGCCATGGCGATCACACGGCTGGCTTGAACTATCTGTTGACCGTCAATCCCCGGGTCAAGATCTATGCGCCTAGGGAGGGCTTCGGGGTGTTTGGTGCCGCGCTGCCTGGGACCTTCTATCGAACCGATTCCACTCTCCCGAACCGGATGCGCTACTTCGATGGTCGTCCCCCGGCTGAACTCACCTTCGGCACCCCCTGGCCGAAGGCCCATTTCGTGTGGGTGGATAGCGTGACTGAGGTTGCCCCCGGCGTGTCCATCATCTCCACGGTGTCACAGAACCCAGGCACGTTGGAGCTGCGCGAGCTTTCGTTAGCGCTGCAATCGCCGAACGGGCTCGTGCTGCTCGTTGGGTGCTCCCATCCGGGGATTGAAACCATTCTGGAGGCGTCCAAGCGCGTTGCCGATCACGTGTATCTGATCCTTGGCGGTCTGCATCTTGTAACGACACCCGATGCTGAGATCGAGCGCATTGCGACTGCACTTCATGACGTCTGGCACGTGGATCGCATTGCACCGGGGCACTGCACGGGAGAACCTGCATTCGAGGCGTTGCAGCGCATTTTTAGGGCTCAATACGTGTACGCAGGGCTTGGCAGTACCATCGACATACCCTAAAACATGTGGCGGTGCCCTGTCAGCCGAACAACAGTCGTCGATGTTGGGCTTTCGCCGCCCAAGTCGCTTGCGATAGTGAGGCCTCCTGCTTACGATGCTTGGCTTCAGCTTGCCCTTGGTACCGTGGCAAAAAGTAAGGTCCAGAGAAACACAGGGAGTGTCGACGCGAGGGAGATCAGAAGCCTCTGACTGCTTATGTTACAAGTGACGGGACGTAGCGCAGTCCGGTAGCGCACCTGAATGGGGTTCAGGGGGTCGCGGGTTCAAATCCCGCCGTCCCGACTGAGTGAAGATCAAGCCCTGCAGCGACTTTCGCTGTGGGGCTTTTTCTTCTGTCGCGCCCCGTGTTGTGAGTCTTGTTGTGAGTCCCGCCGGCTCAGCGGCCCACAATCCGCGCCGTCTAACATGTGCATGTGGCTGTCGTGGCGCGGCGGCGGCGTGAAGGAGAACGGCTCTCTCTTGATGGCGGCCGCCCCACCACGCAGCTTATGCGCCATTCGTTAGGCGGATGCGTCTATGCCAGGTACTTCTTATCCCCCATTGCCACTGTCACCCGGCGCCCCTGCGAGCGGTGTGGGAACAACCCGGCCATGCTCTTCAACGCCGCGGATGTGACTCCCGAGTATCCCAAATAGCAATCGATGCAAACATGACGCCATGGAGGGACGTGATGTCGCGAGGTGGCAGCAGCAAAGCATACCGGACTTTCCTCACAAGGAGTACCCTGATATCAAGGACATCGACGGCACGACCGATGACCAGGCGCGCGTTTAGCGCATCAAGCGCGCCTTGGGAAACGAGACGCGTCCGCGTCCCTGATCCACCCAACTGCGATGACTACGAAGATTGGCAGGCTGAGCAGGAAGAAACCAATCACCCATTAGATTAGGTCGCTGCGTGCCTCGATGGCCTTGAGAACGGCAACCATGTCAGCGTCACCGAAACCGAGCGCGCGCGTCTCGCCATACAGCGCGTGGCAAACATCGAGCAGAGGCGAGGCGACGCCTGCCTCGCGAGCCGCTTCGGCGATCAGGCGGTTGTTCTCCAGGACGTTCGAGATCGTTGCCTGGACCGCGAAATCGCGGCTGACGAGCTTCGGCGCCTTCACACGCGAGACGTCACTTGCCATCGGCCCAGCATTTAGAACTGCCACGAACTGATTCAGGTTGAGGCCATGGCGGTCGGCAAAATGCACGGCTTCGGCGAGGCCGGTAACGAGCGAGATCAGGAACAGATTGACCGAGAGCTTCATTAGCAAGGCGTTCGGCACCGGCCCGCAGATCATCGTCTCCCGGCACACTGGGGTTAGCAACGGGCGAACGGCAGCGATGGCGACTGCGTCGCCTGCGAGCATAGCGACGAGTTGGCCTGCCTCAGCGGGCTTGCGTGACCCAGAGACCGGTGCCTCGACGTAGTGCCCCCCGACGGAGCGAATGTCTGCCTCGAGCTCGCGCGAATAGGCCGGCGAGGTCGTACCCATGTGCACGACCGTGTGTCCCGTCACGCGGGCCTCGAAGGCAGCACCCCCGCGGTCGAGGACTGTGTCAATCGCTCCGCCGTCGACGAGCATCAGGAAGACAGTTGCGGAGCGCGCGAACACGTCAGCCGCCTCTCGAGCAACATCCGCACCGGCCGCTGCAACAATCTCAGCTTTGGCACGTGTGCGGTTCCAGACTAGGAGCGGCATACCGGCCTTGACGAGTGTCAGCGCCATGGCCTCTCCCATGGTACCAAGGCCGATGAAGCCGATGGGATATGCTGCGCCCATTATCGAGCCGTCCCGTTGCTCAGCGCGCGCACGATGCTTTGATGAAGAGCCGCACACATCATGCGTTGGTCGCTCGCCAGCCGCAATTGAATTCGCGAGCAGTCTTCTGCATGCCCTGGGTCGAAATGCCGGCCGGCTCAGGCAGAACCGCGAGTTGACTGCCGCCGAACGGTGTCGAACTGAAAACATCGACGCTGTGAAATGTGTACTTCATGAGATCACCCTCCGTGTGTGCCTCAAGCCTTGACGACGAGGTCGATCTCAACGCAAGCCCCAAGCGGCAGCGCGGCCACCGCGATCGTTGTGCGGGCGGGAAAGGGCTGTCTGAAATGCTTGGCGTAAATACCATTCAGTGTCACGTAGTCGCTCATGCTTGTGAGATACACACCGGCGCGCACGACATCATCGAAACTCTTGCCGGCCGCCTTAAGAACCGCCGAGAGATTCTGGAAGACGCGCTCCGCCTCGGCCGCAATACCGCCCGCCACCAGCTTGCCCGTCGTCGGGTCTTGACCGACGTGACCGCTGACATAGATGAACCCACCATCTTTGATCGCCTGGGAAAACGGGCCGACCGGCGACGTGAGTTCGGGCGAGGTAATTGCGGTCTTGCTCATGGACAACTCCTGTGGATACTGGGTTAGATGGTCAGAATGGTGGAGCCGGAGGTGGTGCGCGCTTCCAAGGCCTTGTGGGCGTCAGCGGCATCCTTGAGCGCAAAGCGCTGATTGACCGTAATGCGCACCTTTCCCGAAGCCACCACGGTGAACAACTCGTCAGCGGAAGCTTCAAGCTCTTCTCGTCGCGCGATGTAGTGGAAGAGCAACGGCCGTGTCAGAAAGAGCGAACCCTTCTGCGACAGTAGAACGGGTGCAATAGGGTCGATTGGACCGGACGATTGTCCGAACGTCACCAACCAGCCACGCGATCGTAGACAATCGAACGAGCGTAAGAAGGTGTCCTTGCCGACGGAATCGAAGACCACCGGCAGTTTCGCGCCGCCCGAGATGCGAGAAACCTCCGCGACGAAATCTTGCTTGGAATAGAGGATGGTGTGTGTGCAGCCGTGGGCGTGGGCCAGCTCGGCCTTGGCTTCTGTCGACACGGTGCCAATGACCGTCGCGCCGAGAGCGGCCGCCCACTGACAGAGAATGAGCCCGGTCCCGCCGGCGGCGGCGTGCACGAGGATCAAGTCGCCCGCCTTGACGGGATACACCTGCCGGATCAGCACCTGAGCAGTCATACCCTGGAGCATCATCGCAGCTGCTTGATCGAAGGAGATCGCATCGGGCAAGCGCACCAGTCGATCGGCCTCGATGAGCCGCACCTCGGAATAGCCGCCGGCGGGACCGGCATAGGCCACCCGATCGCCGACTTTCAGGCCGCGCACATTCTGCCCGATCGCCTCGACGGTCCCGGCACCCTCGACGCCCGGAATAAAGGGAAGCGGCTGCGAGTAGTATCCCGTGCGGTGATACACATCGATGTAGTTGAGGCCCGCCGCCGCCTGGCGCAGGCGCACCTGACCGGACCCGGGCTCACCGACCTCGATCGGTGTCCAGTTCAGAACCTCGGGACCGCCAGTCTGCCGAATTTGAATCGCGTGAGGCATCGGGTCTCCACGAACGCATTGGCTCCCTGTACCCTACCGGGGAAGCGACCATTCCACAAATTCATTATTTGCACAATCATATTGCCATTTCCGCACGATGCTGTCATGCGGTCGGAGGGAAGCCGCCGCCCTCGTCCGGGTGTAGATCGACGATTTGCGCCATCCTGGTTTCAGATCTGATCGGTCGGGCCGTGGATCCCCGTCCCTGGACGTTCTTCTGGCTCCTTCAAATTCCACCGACCGTTTGAGGCCCTGAGCCTCACACCGACCGTGATCACACTGCTCCTTACGCTCGCTTGGCTTTTTCGTCAGGTTCGTACGGCTCGCTCGCCACTCATGCATCGGCGCGCGGCCTGTCTAACGAGCGTTGACACTGACAAGAGAGCCAAGGAGGATGCGCGCTGCGCGCGCGTTTCCATGGATCTCCACGAGCGGACCTCCCGGCCCGCCGGCTGCGTGAACTCGAATGATGCCAGTCAGAAGCTGTGGACGAATGCTTCAGGCAGGCTTCCACTTGCGACAACGGCAATCTTTTCACTATCATATTGCTTGACTAGCAACTGGGAGTTCTGTCATGCTTGATGAGATCCGCACGTTCGTCGTCCTGGCCGAGTCAGGTTCGTTGCAGCGGGCAGCCGAACGGCTGTTCCTGACGCCATCGGCGGTCACACGGCAGATCCAGCGCCTCGAGGCAACACTGAAGACGCCGCTGCTCGATCGTCGCGTGAAACCGGGGCGGATTACGCGCGAAGGCCGCGCGGTGCTCGACGGCGGACGACACATGCTGCGCATCATGGACGATCTCAAGGAGACCGGGTCGAAGGACGCCGAGCCAAGCGGAATCTTCCGCATCGGACTCTCACATGCGCTCGCGCAACCGAGCCTCGTCGCGTCGATCCAGCGCTTGACGAGTCGCTTCCCCCGACTGCAACCGGTGCTGAGCACCGATCTCAGGCAGCAGCTCATCGAGCAGGTGCGGACCGGCGAGCTCGATGTGGCACTGGCGTTCCTCTCGGCTGACGACACGCCGCCCGGCGATGTGGCCAGCAGCGTTTTGGCTACAGAACGTCTGGTATTGGTCAGGGCGAGAGGACCGCAACCTCGCGCGCGGCGCAGCAGCAAGTCGAAGGATCGCGATCTCGACGCACGCTGGGTGCTCAACCCGCCGGGGTGCTTTATTCGTCAGTCACTCGAGGCGAGGTTGCGAGAACGCGGCTCTCCGTTCGAAGTCGCCGCCGCGATCAACAATATCGACATGCAAGTGTCTCTCGTGGCGAGCGGGATCGGCCTCGGGCTTATCCCCGCGCGATTTCTCGCCTCGCATCCCAAGCGCCGGCAGCTGGAGCGAATCACGCGGTCCGGCATCAGCATTGTGGCTTCAATCGTGTTCATGCAAGCCGGCCATTTGGGCCGGCTCGAAACCGCGGCGACATTTCTCCAAGAAGAGTTGCGAGGCCATTTCGCCGAGCGCGCGATTCGTTGATCGCGACCGCTCAGTTGTGGCTGGCAGCGGCGGATCGTCGCCTGCGATACGCTCCCGTCGGAGGCGCAGCTCCAGGAATACCGCGCTGAAGCGATACCAGTCCAACGTGCCGAGTGGCTGATACTTCGTCATGCTGTTTTCGGCATACGGAGTGATTTCAACGAAACCAACCGACTTGTAGAGCGTCCGTCGCGCTCGCCGCTGCCGCGCTAAAATGATCCTGCGATATTGGCAATATAATTGTGCTAACGTTGCATTTGACGCACCACACCTCCCGACGTACACATTCGTCCACGGGTCACATTCCCTTACGTATTGAGAAGTGGGGAGCAAATGCCTGTTTTTCAGTACGTCCATCTCAACGTGTTTGCGAATCAGCCATTCACCGGCAACCAGCTAGCCGTGTTCCTCGATGCCGAGGGAATTGACGAACAGCAGATGCAGCGGATCGCAAATGAAATGGCATTCCCCGAGACTACGTTCGTATTTCCTCCCGAAGTGTCCGGCACCGACGCGCGCGTTCGCATTTTCACACCGTCCAAAGAGCTGCCGATGGCTGGAAGTCCGACGGTCGGAACGACGTTTGCGCTCGCGGGAGCGGGGCGATTGCGTGCGGGCGCCGGTAAGGCGTTGCTCGGTCTCGCTATTGGACCAACGACCGTGGGACTCGAATGGGGTCAGAACAGCTTACGCTTTGCCTGGATGAAGCAAACGAATCCCACATTCGGGCCCATCGTCACCGACGGCGTTGCGATTGCCGCAGCACTGGGTATCCAGCCGGGCGACCTTGTGGGCGGAAGCTTGCCGATGCAAGTCGCGTCGTCCGGACTCCCGTTTCTGTACGTTGCGCTAAACTCGCGCGCGGCGGTCGATGCGGCAGCCCTCGATCGCGCGAAGCTGTGCGCGGTACTCCGGGTGCTTGATCTCGAAGAGCTCCCCGTTCTTGTATTCTCGCCGACGCCGGCCGACGATGGCGCCACGGTCTACAGTCGAATGTTCGCCCCTATCTTGGGCATCCCGGAGGATCCGGCCACCGGCAGCGCGAGTGGACCGCTGGGTGCATACCTGCTCAAGTACAACGCGGTACCGGCCAAGACTGAGTCGCGGCTCGTGAGCCTCCAGGGCGTCCGCATGGGCCGCCCAAGTCGTATTCACGTTGTGCTCTCCTGCCCGGGTGGGGGGGTTCTCGAAGAAGTCCGGGTCGGCGGCGAGGCGGTGGTCGTCGGCGAGGGAACGATCTGCGCATAGCTGCCTGCTTGCTTTATGCCGTACCGGTGATCGCCTTTGCGGCATAACCAGAGGAGCGCCTTCATGGGGACTTTGCTGCAGGATCTGCGATACGGCTGGCGCATGCTGGTCAAGAAACCCACGTTCACGATCGTGGCTGTGTTGACGCTGGCGCTGGGCGTGGGGGCCAACACGGCGATCTTCAGCATCGTGAATGCGGTGTTGCTGCGTTCTCTGCCGTACCGCGATCCCGAGCGCTTGGTACGAGTCTACTTTAACGAGCCGGGCCTAGGATTGCGCGACGTGAGGTTTTCCAAGCCGGAAATGGATGACCTGCAGACGCGAGCGGATGCATTGGAAAATGTGACCCCGATCTTCGAGGGTAGCGAGAACTTGACCGGCGGCAGCCAGCCTGAGCGCGTAGAGGGTGTCAATACCAGTTTCAGCTACTTCTCCATGCTGGGTGTGACCGCGCAAGTTGGCCGGTTGTATGGTCCGCAGGACTTCGTGCCTGGTGTCGGTACGGGGGTCGTGATCAGCGATGGCCTGTGGCGCCGGGCCTTTGGCGCCGACCCGAATGTGATCGGCCGTACCATCGGGATCGACAATGACCCCGTTACCGTCATTGGGGTTCTGCCCCGCGGATTCCGCCATCCGGGACCGACGACCTCCGGCGACGCGGACGTGTTTGCCGCCTTCGGATTCATCGGAACTCCCTTCCCCCCGCCAGTGCGGGGCGCCCGGGTTTACCCCAATGGAATCGGACGCCTCAAGCCAGGCGTCACACTGCAGCAAGCGCAGGCGCGCCTCACGGCCATGGCGGCCCAATTACAGCACGACTTCCCCGCCGATTACCCGCCGCAGGCGAAGTGGACCGTCGAGATTCAACCATTGCAGGAAACGCTGGTGGGCCAGTTCCGGCCCATGCTGCTGGTGGTACTGGGCGCGGTCAGCCTGATCGTGTTCATCGTAGCGCTGAACATTGCCAATCTCCTCCTGGCGCGCGCTTCGGGGCGACAGCAAGAGATGGCGGTACGGTTGTCGCTGGGGGCGAGCCCCGGCCGCATGGTGCGCCAGTTGCTGACCGAGTCCATGCTGCTGTCGCTCATCGGCGGTGCCGCGGGAATCGCAACGGCAGTGGCTACGCTGGGCTTCATCCTGCGCTTTGTGCCGGCGAACATTCCCCGGCTCAACGAGGTGCGAGTTGACTGGGTGGTGCTGGCCTTCGCGCTGCTCATTTCCATAGTTACCGGCTTGGTGTTTGGACTTGTGCCAGCGCTTCAGTCGGCAAAGGCGGCTCTCTCCTCGGCCATTCGTGAAGGCGGTCGCGGGACCAGCTCCGGCACCACGACCGGCCGATTGCGGGATACTCTCATCGTCTCGGAACTGGCATTCGCCGTCATACTGATGGTGGGAGCCGGCTTGCTGCTGCGTACGCTGCGGGGTCTGTTGCAGGAAAATCCAGGCTTCAATCCAACTCAAGTGGTCACGGCAAACACGTGGCTAGGAGTTCCCAACGATCCGAAGACGGATCCGTATCTCGGCATTCCTGGTAAGGTCACGTTTGATCGTGAGTTGCTGCGGCGCATGAAGGCAATTCCGGAAGTGCAACTCGCCGCAATCACCTCGGCGCTACCGGCCACCAATAGCAACCCCAACGCGGTCGGTGGCTTGGCGATGGAAGCCTTCGCGATTGAAGATAGACCGGTCGAGTCCTCGCAGGATCTGAGCGCCGAGAGAATTCGGATAAGCCCCGACTATTTTGCGGTGTTCCAGGCGACGCTGCTGCGCGGCCGCGCATTCACCGAGGACGATGAAGACGGCAAACCGCTGGTGGCCGTCATTGATGAAAGCACCGCTCGTAGGTATTGGCCCAGCGACGATCCGTTGGGCCGTCGCGTGCGGTTCGGAAAAGACCCGACCAAGCCATGGACGACTGTCGTGGGTGTGATCAAGGACATCAAGCATGACGGTCTCGACATCGATGGCGTTCCCCACATCTACGTTCCGGTATATCAAGACCCCAACAAGCAAGTGAGCGTGGCGTTGCGGACGTCTCTGCCCGCGACCCTGCTCGAACCACAGATTCGGCGTGAAATCCAGAGCATGGATGCCGGCTTGCCGGTCTATAATGTCTCTTCCATGAACGACATCCTTGATCGCTCACTGGCTTCACGCCGTTTTTCTGCCGATCTGGTGGGCGGATTTGCCGGACTGGCGGTGCTTCTGGCCTCCATCGGAATTTACGGCTTGTTGGCCTATCTGGTCGGCCAACGATCACGCGAGGTCGGTATCCGCATGGCCCTGGGCGCGCGGCCGGGCGACATCCTGAGAATGTTCTTGCGCAAGGGGGTCACCCTTGCTGGCGTGGGCGTCGTTGCCGGATTGGTCATGTCTGCATCCACGGCATCCCTGATGGCAAGTCTGCTCTATGGGGTGCGCCCCCATGATCCGGCTGTGTTTTTGTTCGTGCCTCTGCTTTTGCTGGCAGTGGCCGCGCTGGCCAGCTATCTCCCAGCATACCGCGCGACGCAAGTGAACCCCATCGCCGCCTTGCGCGAGAGTTGAAAGGGCAGGATGAGCACTGTGCAGGCAAATTCGTAGGCGCAGCGGCCGTACCGGTTTCGAGGCCGACGTCATACTGAACGAGCGATCCGTCGCCGCTCGTGCGTTTCAATGCCGCGCAGAATTCGGTCGCTGAGCCTTACCGGCGCACTCATCACGTCGAGACCATCCCTCCCCAACTTTCCGCTCATCGCCTTGATCCAGTCTTGCTCCGCCCTTGACGGGCAACAGGGCGGGCTTACTGCCTGGTGCGTAACGGGGACGATGCCTGAAGCTGGAGTCTAGAGCAGGGCGGCGTACTCGGACCGGCGGCCGTCGCCGCCGCCCGCGTCGTGCGATTATAGCAATATAATTATGCTGAAGTTGCATTTGACGCACCACACCTCCCGACATACACATTCGTCCATGGGAACCGGCGATCGCGATTCCCTCCCACGCCGTCGACGTCGCCGGATGGAGGACGAGTATGGATGGGCTGCTGCAGGACTTGCGCTACGTGCTGCGGACGCTGAAGCAAAGCCCCGCGTTCGTGACGATTAGCGTGCTGACTCTGGCGCTCGGCATCGGAGCGAATCTCGGGATCTTTACCGTCGTGAACGCCGTGCTGCTGCGGCCGCTACCCTTCCGCGAACCCGAGCGCCTGGTGCGCGTGTACGATGATCTGAGCCGCGCAGGAGCCAAGGACGTCGGGATGTCAGTCCCCGAGCTCCAGGATTTGGAGGGCTCCGGGGTCTTCGAGCACATCAGCGTGATCTTCCCCGTGAGCGCGGCCCTGTCGGGCGGCGACAGGGTGGAGCGGATCGCGGGGCTGGGCACCAGCCCAAGCTACTTCGACATTCTCGGCGCAACGCCGGAGCTGGGCCGAACCTATACCCAGGCCGAGTGGGTGCCGGGCTTCCTCGATGGCATCGTCATCAGCGACGGCCTCTGGAAGCGCCAATTCGGATCCGATCCGCACATCATCGGGCGACGGATTCGCGTGGACGAGGACGGGTACACGATCATCGGCGTCATGCCGCCCGACTTTCGGCACCCCGGCAAGACGGAGGGCGGTGACGTCGACATCTGGTTCGCAACCGGCTTCGCCGGCGATCCCTTCCCGTCACCGCCGCAGCGCGGCCGGCGGTTCCTGCCCGGAGCGTTGGCTCGCCTCAAACCGGGCCTCACGCTCGAACAAGTACAGCGGCGACTCGACGCGTTGGCGATTTCGTTGCAGCAGACCTACCCCACGTTCTATCCCGAGCAGGTCGGTTGGTCGCTGCGCCTGGAGCGTGCCCAAACCAGCCTGACGGGCAATGTGCGACCGACCCTCGTGATCCTGCTCGCCGCCGTGAGTCTTGTCCTCCTGATCGCCTGCGTGAACATTGCCAGCCTGCTGATCGCTAGGGGCTCGGCACGCATGCGCGAGTTCGCCATTCGCCAGGCGCTGGGCGCGTCGCGCGGCCACCTCGTGCGACAGGTGCTGACCGAGAGCGTGCTCGTCTCGATGGCCGGCGGCGCGGCGGCGCTGGCGGTGCTCCTCATCGCACAACGATCGCTCCTGACGCTGTTGCCCGCGGACGTCCCTCGCCTTGCCGAGGTCCATGCCGATTGGCGAATAGTGGTGTTCGCGCTGGTGCTTTCGCTCACGACCGGCGTGTTGGTTGGATTGATGCCGGCGCTCCACGCATCGGCGATCGATCCCAACCGCGACTTAAGGGAGGGCGGTCGCACCGGCGGTGGGCAAAGCGTGCGCCAACATCGATCTCGCGCCGCGCTGGTCGTGCTGGAAGTCGCCCTGTCCGCGGTCCTGTTGATCGGCGCTGGCCTGTTGGCGCGCAGCTTCTCGGCCACGCTGCGTCAGGATCCCGGTCTCGATCGTGGACGGCTTGTCGTGGGCCAGGTCTGGGTTCCCTTTCCGAACAATCCCAAGGCAAATGAATACCTGACCGTACCGCAGCGCGCCGGGCTGGCGAGGGACCTGCTCACACGGATCGCGCAGATCCCCGGCATGGAGCAAACGGCGATCGGTATGTCGAGCTCCATTCCGTTCCTCGGCACGGCGCTCTTTTCCGCTCCCGTCGCGTTTTCATTACCTGATGAGCTTACGACGCAGGAGAAAGATCACGCTGCGGAGTTTACCGCCGTGACCGCAGGGTATTTTGATGTGCTCAGGACGCCGCTGAAACGCGGCCGCGCTTTCACCGACCACGAAGTGGACTCCACCGCAAAGGTCGTAGTGGTCAACGAAGCGTTCGTCCGCCGGTTCTCACCGCAGCGAGACGTGGTTGGCCGGCGGTTGCGGTTTATCTGGCGGGGTCAAGGACAGGAAGCAGACATCGTCGGCGTGGTCGGGGATGTGCGAAATGACGGATTGGACGTGGCGCCGCCGCCGCGCGTGTACCAGTCCATTCTCCAGTATCCCAGCACAGATCTCGCAGTGTTTCTCCGCACGCGTTCCGACGCCGACGTGAAGGCGACGAAGCAAGCCCTTACGGCGACCGTCAACAGTATCAATCCGGAACTTCCGGTTTTTGGCGTCAGAACCATGGCTGACCTGATGTCGGCTTCGACAGCGCGGCGCCAGTTCTCACTGTCGCTGATGTCGATCTTCGCCGTGTCGGCGCTCCTACTCGCCGCGCTGGGGATCTACGGAGTGATGGCGTTCGTCGTCAGCCAGCGCGCTCAGGAATTCGGCATTCGGCTCGCGTTAGGTGCCAAGCCGCGGGACATCCTCGGCCTCGCATTCCGCCCCGGCATCGTGCTCACCGCCACGGGGGCAATCGTCGGGCTGGGTGCGTCGATCGTCGTGACACGGCTGATGTCGAGCCTCCTGTTCGGCGTGTCGGCGAGCGACCCGATGACGTTCGCGGTCGTGCCGGTGCTGCTGGGGATCGTCACGATGGCCGCCTGTTTCATTCCCGTGAGACGCGCCACGCGCGTTTCTCCGATGGAGGTGCTCAAGTAGTATGCCAGTCAAACCGATTATCTCCGACCGTCTCGCCAAACCAGTCGGTCCGTTTTCACCCGCTGTGCGCGATGGCGATCGCGTCTACACGAGCGGTCAGGTCGCGCAAGATCCGGCCACGGGAAGACTGATCGCGGGCGGCGTGGCCGCTCAAACAGAACAGATCTTTCGCAACCTCGCGCTGATACTGAGTGCCGCGGATAAATCGCTCGGCGATGTCGTGAAGGTGAACGTGTACCTCGCCGACATGCGGGACTTCGCCGAGATGAACGAAGTGTACGCCAGACATTTTGCCCCTCCGTATCCAGCTCGCACGACGGTTGCGGTCGCAGCGTTGCCGCTGGGTGCGCAAGTCGAAATCGAAACGATCGCTGGGTGATGATCCAGCACGATAGCGACTCGGTGTCGGTCCCCGCCGGCCTGCCGCACGCTGTTGCGCTCGCCCTTCAGGCCGACGCGATGAGCGGGTCGTACGATCGCCGTCGCCACGTGGCCCCCGATGCTTCCTGGAAGAGCTGCCGATCACGGGGCCGGGCATCACGGAGTATCCGATGCGCCGGGCGCCGACCGTCGCCCGCTCAGCTCATGGACAAGATGCCGGGGCGCCTCGCAAGGCCCCGGCCGATTATCGGTTGAGCCACCAGAACCCGCCGTTCAGCACCGTCGCGAACCCGACCCACGTCAGATAGGGCACCAGCAACAGCGCGGCCCCGCGCGACAGCGCCGCGAAGCGGTGTACGGTTACGCCGATCAGCACCAGCAGGACGACGATGTCCACCAGCGCGAGCAACGGTTGCCGGATCCCGAAGAACAGCCACGACCACGCGAGATTGAAGCCCAGCTGCACGGCGTAAAACGTCAATGCGCGCCGCCCCTCGGGCCGGGCGAACCCGGCCCGCCACACGAGCCAACTGGCGAGGCCCATCATCACGTAGAGCGTCGTCCACACGGGACCGAAGACCCAGCTGGGCGGCGCAAAGGCGGGCCGCACAAGCGTAGGGTACCACGTGCGCACCGCGTCGAAGGTGAACACGGAACCGAGCGCGCCCACAAGCAGCGGCAGCGCGATGGCCGCGACGAGGGCGATCGCCTGCATCACGACCACGCCCGCGCGCTGAGAACGACCGCGGCGCTCACCGTGGCGGACAGGAGCGCGCGCCGACCAGATCCGTGAGTGCGGCCCGCAGCGGGAAGTGGTAGAAACTCTTGGCCAGGAGGCCGAGCCACACGAGGTCGAGGGCGAAGCACGCCACCACGCCGACCGCGTACATCTTGAGGAAGCTGAGCGTCGTCACGCGATCACCGCCTGATCCCTTGGGACCGGTTGAAGGGAACCGCTCGCCGGTCAGCGGTCGGTGCCACCCGCCGCTCCGGAGCCGAGGTGCCGCTCCAGCTCCGCGGCCGTATCCGGTTCGTAAGGTCCCTCGGCACGCCACTGCACCCGGCCGGCGCGGTCCACCAGAACAACGTAAATCCGGTCCTCGTCCGGGATGCCCAGCGCCGCGCGGAACGGGGACTTGTCGATGTACAGCGTGATGGTCGCCGCCCGGACGCCCGAATCGGGAATCCCGTTGCTCATGCCGCCGTCGATGAAGGCTCGCATCAGGCGCATGCCGCGCGCAAGCGTCGGGAGCTCGTAGATCCTGAGGTCGGGGTACCGGTCCGCCAACGTCCGCAGGTGCGGCATCCAGCTGTCCACGTCCGCCTGCTGGTGCCGCTTGAAGGCGATCAGCACGACGTTGCTGGCTCCCGCGAAGTCGCCCGGCAGCTCGAACGTCCGGCCGTTGAGGTTCCGGCCGGTGACGGGGGGGAAGTGCACGCTGTCCGTTATCGGGACAGAGGATTGCGCGACGAGGCCGCCCCGCGCGATCAGAGCCAGCAACGCTGCCCGAACCCACTCCGCCATGGATCGCTCCGTCTCATTGTTTGATGTCTTGTGGAAGTGTCGGCCGGGGTTCGACCGCGGGGGCGGCGGGCCCGAGCCCGCCGTGACGCGCCCCCGCGTCCGGTTAGAACCGCACCCGCAGTCCGACGGTCAGCGGCCACACCCACGCGTTGGTGGTGTTGAGGTCCGCCTTCTTGGTGAACGCGATGTCCCCCTGGGGTGACAGCACGAAGCCGAAGTTGCGGCTGAAGTTATAGGCGATCTTCGCGCCGGCATTGATGGCCGCGTACGTCTTCTTGGTCCCGGCCACGTCGAATGTCACCGCGCCGGCGCCCAGGTTCACGAGCGCTTCCCAGCCGCGCTCGCGCTGGCCGGTGAGCGAGTACCCGAGCTTACCCATGTAGTGCAGCGTGTGAATCTTGATGCTGCTGTTGGCCTTGGCCGTGTGATCGCCGTAGTCGAACTCGCCGATCAGCACCCAGCGCGGGTCGAGCTGGTAGCCGACGGCCGCGCCGAACCCGGGGCCGGTCTTGGCCGCGTCCGCGATGTCGAACGTCGGGACCACGGCGCCTCCCAGGGCCTCGACGAACCCGCGCGGGGCGGGGGGAGCGCTCTTGCTTTGGGCGCTGGCCGGCCGCGCCCACACCAGCATCAGGCCGGCGAGCGCCGCCAGGCCGATTCTTGCAGCAGACATGGAGAACCTCCTCGATAGAAAGAGAGAGACGGTGAACGGGCACACCCGCACTCTGATATAATCGTTCAAATCGTTCACGCAATGGCATTGTACATGCAGCTAAGTCCCATGTCAACTCTCCGCTCGACAACTCATTTAAGTACACAAAAAGAAATAGCTTACAGCTATTGTGCCACCGTAGAATAGAGACTATAATGAAACATTCAAATCATTTAGGGGAACGTGAAGCACGTTTCACCGAGGGATCTGGCCCGCGCGCTTGGCGTCTCCGAATCGTCGGTGAAACGCTGGGTGGACGACGGCCTGCTGGCGGTGATGCGAACGCCGGGCGGGCATCGCCGCATCGCGCTGGCGGAGGCCGTGCGCTTCGTGCGCGAGTCGGGGGCGCGCGTAGTCCGACCCGAAGTGATCGTCAGCCTGGGCCCAACCCCACCGGTGGCGGCGTATGACGCCGCGGCCGGACGCGAGGTCGGCGAGCGGCTCTCCGCGCTGCTCGAAGAGGACGACGGCGCCGCGGCGCGGGCGTTGGTGCTGGCGCTCCTCGTTGCCGGCTGGCCGGTCGCGGGGATCTGCGACGGCCCGGTCCGCCTCGCGCTGGAGCGCATCGGCACGCTCTGGCAACATGGCCCGCAGGGAATCGTCGTGGAGCACCGCGCCACCGAGACGTGTGTGCGCGCGCTGTCCGAGATGCGGACGCTGTTTGTGACGCCGCCCGCCGACGCGCCGGTGGCGCTGGGCGGCGCGCCGAGCGGCGACCCCTACGTCATTCCGACGATGATGGCCGCCGCGGTCCTCGCCGATCTCGGCTACCGGGCGCACGACCTCGGCCCCGAGGTTCCGGTGCCCGCCTTGCAGCACGCCATCGACCACTACCGTCCCGCGATCGTCTGGCTGTCCCTAAGCGTAGCCGGTGCGGACGCCGTCCTCGCGCCCGCGCTGGGCGCCGTAGGGGCCCAGTTGGCGCGCCACGGCGCGACGCTGGTCGTGGGTGGCCGCGGCTCTGGCGGCGTGGCGCCGGCGCCGGGTCTCCTGAAGATGCACTCCATGGCGGAGCTGGCCGCGTTCGCGCGCGGCATGCGCTCTGTGCATCGGGCGCGCTGAGCCGCGATGCGCCCGATCCTGAGCTACGCCGTCCGGGCTGGGGCATGCGCGTCCTGATGACCGGTGCGACCGGCTACATCGGGGGACGACTCGTCCCGCGCCTGCTCGCCGCGGGCCATCAGGTCGTGTGCCTGGCGCGCGTGCCGGACAAGCTGGCCGGCCGGCGCTGGGAAGGCGTCGAGGTGCGTCAGGGTGATGTGCTCGATCCCGCCACGCTCGAGCCGGCGCTGCGGGGCGTCGCGGTTGCGTATTACCTGATCCATTCGATGGCCGAGGGGACGGGCGGCTTCGAGCAGCGCGACCGGCGGGCCGCGCAGCACTTCGGTGCTGCCGCGCGAGCCGCGGGGGTTCAGCGGATCATCTACCTCGGCGGGCTGGGGGCAGGCGGGCGGCAGCTCTCGCCGCACCTCGCGTCGCGCCAGGAGGTGGGGGATGTGCTGCGCGCCTCGGGCGTGCCCGTCACCGAATTCCGCGCGGCCATCGTGGTGGGGGCGGGGAGCATCTCGTTCGAGATGATCCGCTACCTGACCGAGCGGTTGCCGATCATGATCACGCCGCGCTGGGTGACCACGCGCTGCCAGCCCATCGCGATCGAGAACGTGCTCGACTACCTGGTGCTGGGCCTCACCGAGCCGCGCGCGGTGGGGCGCACCTTCGAGATCGGCGGACCCGACGTGCTCACCTACGGCGACATGATGCGAGGCTACGCGGCCGTACGGGGCCTCAAGCGGTGTCTCATCCGTGTCCCCGTCCTGACGCCGCGGCTGTCATCGTATTGGGTGGACCTCGTTACGCCGATCCCGGCGGCGTACAGCCGTCCGCTCATCGAGGGACTCCGCAGCGAGGTCGTGGTCCACGACACGGCTGCCGCCGACGTCTTCACGGTGCGGCTGATTCCGTATGCCGACGCGGTGCGCCGCGCGCTGGAGCGGACGCTGGCGGGCGATATCGAGACCTACTGGGCCGGCGCGCAGACCGGGCAGCCGCCCGGTGTGTCGCTGAAGGTCACCGAAGGCGTGATCCTCGAGGAGCGGCGCGTGGAGTCGACGGCGGCGCCGGCCGCTGTGTACGCGACCTTCGCCGGCATCGGCGGCCATCGCGGATGGTACTTCGCCGACTGGCTGTGGCAGCTGCGCGGTCTGCTCGACCGCCTCGTGGGCGGCGTGGGAATGCGGCGTGGGCGGCGGCATCCTGACGACCTGCGTCCCGGCGACGCACTGGACTTCTGGCGCGTCGAGGCGGCGGAGCCCGGGCGGCTCGTGCGGCTGCGCGCCGAGATGAAGGTGCCCGGCTCGGCGTGGCTGCAGTTCGAGGCCCAGTCGCGGCCCGGTGGCGGATCGGTGCTCGTGCAAACGGCGTTCTTCGAGCCGCACGGGCTCGGCGGCATCCTCTACTGGTACGGTGCCTACCCGCTCCACCAGGCGATCTTCTCGGGTCTCGCGCGTCGCATCGCCCGGCGCGCCGAGGCGCGGCCGAGCCCCGGTGCGTCGGGTGCAGCACGACGTTCTTGAACGTGCCTTGCATTTGTAAGTGTGATCGGGAGGGCGACAGTCATCCCGAGCCCGCCTTCAGCTGGGCTGTAACGCCGCGCATGGCGAAGCGGCGGAACGGCGCGTCCACGTCCGCCGCCGGCTGCTTCGCTCCCTGATCCAGGCACCACGTCAACACGGCCATGAATGCTCCGGCCAAGTACTGCGCGGCCAGGTCCCGTTGTGCCGGGGATCGCGGGCCGCCGAGGGCCTTGAGGTCGAGCAGGGCAAGGTCTGCAATGAGTTGTGGGGCTTTTCTTCGGTTGTGCCCCGTGTTGTGAGTGTCCACCCTCGTTGCGCGCCGGGCGGGTACGAGGCAAGGCAATGGGGCACCGATAGGAGGACGACGCAGACCTCCAGGAGAAAACGGTCGGGGCTACCGCTCTGGCATTGGTGATTCGCCCCCTCTCCACGTCCGTGGAGAGGGGGCCCGAACCTCAGGGCTTGACGATCGACCGAACCCGGAACGCGCCGATGATCAGAGTGAGACCGACGACGATACCGAACCACGCCATGAGTCCCATGATCGCCACGAGGGTGGCGGGCGGCGACAGCAGGCCGAATACCGACGCTACGACGCTCAACACTCCGAACGCGCCGGTCCAGCCCCACGGGGCCCCGATCTTCTTCATCTGGAGCGCAGCGTAGAATTCGATGACACCGGTGACCATCAGCCACCACACCGCAACGAACACGGCGAATGCCAATGAGAGGCCGGGATAGTACATCAGGGCAAGAATTCCGAACCCGATACTCACGAGCCCCGAAAGCAGCAGGACCCACCAGTGCCGCGCCACGCGCTTCAGCTCAAACGCTTGCACTGCGTTGACGAATCCCGTGAACATGGCCCACCACGCGATGACCAGTGCGAAGGCGGCGATGGACTCGAGCGGACGTACGAGGATGAACACGCCGACCGCGAGGGCCAGCAGGCCACGCAGCAGGAGTGCCCACCAGGCGCGCTGAGCGAAGTGGTGCAGATCGTCAAGGACGGTGCCGGTCATAGAACCTCCTGGTGAGGTGACGCGTCGACCTCGGCCGGGCCACGGCCGACGCTCCAACAAGTCGCGGTTGATGCTGTGGTGGCGGGCGCGTTTCCAAAACCTTCAACACAGTCATGTCCCCCAGCTCGACGCACGTCCCAACCGCTCGAACGGTCGCGCGGTCACAGCGCCGAACACGAACCCGCCCACATGGGCGACATAGGCCACGCCACCAGATTGTGCTTCGGCGACCGCGCCCACCTGACTCAGCAACTGAATGATGAACCACAATCCGATCAGCAGCACCGCCGGCACGAACGTGACGCGGGCGAACCACCCGAACAGAATCACGGTCTTGATCCGGTCGCCGGGGTAGGTTACGAGAAACGCCCCCATGACACCCGCGATCGCGCCGCTCGCGCCGAGATTGGGAATCGTGGAATGCGGCGCGGCGCCGATCTGCGCCAGAAACGCAATGCACCCGCTCAACAGGTAGAAGGTGCCATAGCGCAGCGGGCCCATGGCATCTTCGACCTCCGGGCCGAAGGCCCACAGAAAGACCATGTTGCCGATGATGTGCATCCACCCGCCGTGCAGAAACATGGCGGTCACAATGGTGATCACATGCTGGCCTGCGCTGACCTCGGCCGGTACGAGCGCCCACCGGGTGACGAACGCGTCGCCGCCCTGTAACTCCAGGATGAACACCAGGCAATTGGCGAGAATCAGCGACGTGGTGACCAGAGGAAGTCGACTGGGCGCTCTGGACGCATCCTTGAGGGGGATCATCCCGGCCATATCATCCTCGCTTCAGATCGAGAGCACACCTGGCCAGTGCCGCATCCAGTCGCGACGCCGGGCAGTCTCTTGCCATCCCGGATCGTTGGGATCGATCGGCTCGGACCCGGCCACCAATTCGTCGATACGCGCCTCAAGCGCACGGGTGATCGCTGCATCGTCCACCACGAGGATCAGCTCATCCTCCCAATAGCCCGCCGTGAGGTCGAGATTGGCGCTGCCCACCGTACAGACCCGGCCGTCCACGCTGATGACTTTGGCGTGCACGTGCGGATGGATCGCGCCCAATCCCGTCATCCACTGGGGCTGCTCCGCCACCGTGAACACGTAGCCCTCGCCGCCGGCGGCCACGATCCCGTCGAAGCGCGAGTGGACGAAGTTCGTCGTCGCGGCGCGCGCGGCACTCCACGGCCCCCGGAACCGGACGCCATCGTGCGTCGGCGTCAGATTGCCGATCAACGAGCGCACGCGGACGCCGCGCCCGATGGCGCGCACCAGTGCGTGCTGGATTTCCAGCATCAACGGGAATCCGTTGACCGTGTCGACGTGCGATTGCGCGCCCTCGATGAGGGTCAGGTAGGCGTCGAGCGTGCGCGCATCGCGCAGGCCGTGATGCACGACGACGCGAGCCGCGGCGGGCCCCGCCTCGGGCGGCGTGGCAATATCGAACGGGGCCCCGCCCGCCGCCATCCACGCGTCCAGGAAGGATCGCTCTACTTCTGCCACCGCCGGTCCCGCAACGCGCGCCCCGGCATCAAGCCAGGGCACCTGCCGCCACTGGGATTCGGGGGTGAGCCGCACCTCGCCGAACCCGGTGTAGTACTCGTGCGATAGGTTCCGCCCGCCGATCAGCGCAAGGATGCCATCGACCACGGCCACCTTACGGTGGTCTCGGTGTTTGAGCTCTTCGAGCGAGGGGGGCCCGGTGATCGGCCGCAGCACGCGCAGCTCGACGCCGGGCCGGCGCTTGAGCCGCTCGAGCAATGGGTTGTGCGTGCCGAAGGAGCCCTCCAATCCATGCAGGGAATCGACCACCACGCGCACTACGACGCCGCGCGCCGCGACCTCGGCCAGCGCGGCTTCGACCTGGACCCCGACGTCGTCGTCCAGTGCCATGTACACCTGGTAGTGGATCCGCTGCTGCGCCCCGGCGATCGCCTCGAGCAGCCAGTGCCGCGCCCGGGCATTGTCGAGCTCGATCTCGATCCGGTTGCCCGGAATCAACGGGGCGCCGGTCGTCATCTCGAGGCGGTCCGTTGTGGCGCGAATAGCCCCCGCGACCGAAGCCGGCCACCGGGTCGCCGGGTTGATCTGCTCCGGCCGGAGCGCTGCGAAGCCGATGGTGTCCGGCGGATGCGGTCCCCGGTACACGATCGCGGTGACCGGCAATCCGGCCGCGCCGCGCAGGCGCGCTGCCACTCGCGCGAGCCGCACGGCATCGAGGTCTGCGCCGACGTCCAGCGCCGCTCCCTCGTCGAGGATCGCGCTCCCGTCCACAACCCGTGGCGCGAGCCCCGCCGCCTGCAGCCGCGACCGAATTGCCCCGCAGCTGTTGATCGCCCGCATCCGCACGGCGAGCAGCTCGCGACCATCCGCACCGCTCACGGAGGCGAGTGTCGATAGTTCGACGTCGCTGAGCTCGGTGTCGAACAGCACCAGCGGCGCCGACCCCGGCTGGACCAGCTGGACCTCCTGCTCGACGGCGTCCAGCGGATCGCGCCCCCCTTGTTCGGCGGTCCGGAACAGCCCCAGTCCCTGCGCGTCGGACACGGCGGGGATCTCGGCGTCGCCGTCGCGCGTCCGCACGACCGCGTGCACGCGGCCCCCCACCACGACGGCGATGTCCTGATCGGGAATCGGCTCGTGGCGTCCTGGTCCCCCCGCGTACAGGATGCGCGCAGAGATCCGGCCGGCGACTGCAACGAGATCCGGTGCGTCGATGGTGCGGCGTCGTGCGGCAGCGGAGAGTGCTCGTGGCGGGGGTAGCGGCGGCAGAACCAGGACTGGCGAAGGCCAGACCGGGAGGTTCAGCAACGCCCTCGGAAATCGCGCGACGACCAACAGGTCGGCCGGCTGAGCGGGTGCCGTCCCCTGTCCCGCGACGGTCACGCGGGCCTCGATCCCAGCGATGTCCAGCGCTGCAGCGAGGTGGTCGGACGCCGGTGCCCGCGGCACGAGCACCATGGCGTGGAGCTCGGCCGTGCCGTGGTCGCGGAGGAACCTGCCGATCGCACGGCGCGCACGCGATCCGACCGACACGCAGACGATCTCCGCGATCGGATGATCCTGCCAGGCCTTGGAGCGGGTGTAGAGGATCGGCAGCGCCAACCGCTTCCGTACCTCAGCGGCAACCGAGATCGCCTCACGCGTGGGCCGGCCTAGGGCAAGGAGATCGATCGCGGAGTCGCGCGCCAGATCCGTGATGGCCTGGGGGTCGAGCTGCAAGAGCAACTTCGCCTCTACCGTAGTAGCGGCCCCGGTGGCCGTTTGTCGGATGCGGTCGAGCTGGGGCGTCATGTCCTCAACGATGCCCGTGAGCCAACCCAGGTGGTCGGCTGGCACGTGGGCGAGGATGAGTATGAGCTCGGCGGCCGGTGCCATGCGGTGGATCACCGCGATCGCTTCCCTGGTGTTGGCATCGGGCTCCAGGAGCAGCAGCACGCGGCGGTATTTCACGTGCACTCCGGTCGTTCCGGGATGGTCGTTCGTTGGAACCTGTGGCCCTCCCGGTCAATCACGTGGGCCTCGATGGCGGCAAGACGACCCTCCTCATCGATCTCATAGCGATTGAAGCCGGCCCGGATCGCTGGATCGGCGTGGTCGAGCGCCGCGCCACTCGCCCCGATGACTTCGAGCGAGCCGACGGCGGTCCGCAGGCGGCAGCGCACCCGCAGGTGGAGATGCCCAAACAGGACGAGGCCGCGCGTCAGGGGCGCGAGGAGTCGCCGGAGCGCGGCGCCGTCCACCAGTCCATCGCGCAGTTGTGTCAGCCGCCACCGCCCGTCCACCGGTGGGTGATGAATCAGGACCACGGGCGAGCGTCGGGTGACCTCAGGATGCGCCAGTACGGCCGCGAGGGCAGCGAGTTGCTCGACCCCTACGGCACCCGCCGCCACGAACGGCGGGCGCGGCACGCCGCTCGACAGGGCGATAATGGCGACGGGCCCGCGCAGTTTGACGCATGGATACGGCCCAACCGGCAGATCGCGTGCGAGCGCCGGCAAGTCGCTGTGCATGAAGTCGCCGAAGTAGTGCGGGAAACGTCGCTCGCGGAAAATTGGTGGGATGTAGATATCGTGATTTCCCGGAACGACGGTGACTTCGACCGAACGTGCGACTCCATCGAGCAACGACTTTGCCTCGGCGTACTCGTGCTCCAGCGCGAGATTCGTGATGTCACCCGTAACCACGCAGTGATCCACGTCGTGGGAGACGGCTTCCAGCACGGTCTTGAGATATGCACGGCGATGCACCCGGCCACGGTGCAGCAACAGATTTGTGTATCCGGTGATGCGTTTGGTGAACAGGATCGAACGCCATTCGGTCCCCGTCGGCGACAGCACGTGAAGATCCGAGATGTGCGCGATCCGCATCATTCCCAGTCGCCGAATTCGGTGATCCGCCCCGCCGGGCGAAGCGCGGCGATGTAATGATGCGGCCCGTGGTCGCGCGCCGCCCAGCGCGCCCGCCCGGCGCGCCTTCCGGTCGCGAAGAATCCCAGCAGCGAGCGGGGGATGTCGCGCACGTGCCGCAGCGCGGCCACCGGCGTTTCCGCGCGGCGCCACACACCGTCCGCGTAGCGATACTCGTGCCCGATGTGCACGAAGTGCCCCCATTGAGCCGGGGGAAGCGCGGGGACGAGGTCGCGCGACAGGATGTGGCGGAAGACGTGTCTTCCGGTCTGCGAGGCGATCTCGGGGACCGGCTCGACGACGGCCATGGGTTGGCCGTAGGTATACACGGCCCGGAGCCGCTCGACGAGCGGGTGGTGTTTCGCCGAGCCGACTAGGGACAGCGCGAACAGCAGCGCCATCGCGCCACCCAGACTGTGCCCGGTGACGTAGAGGGCTTCTAGCGGATACTCGACATCTCGGGAAGAGTCCAGCAACGATCGTCCCTTGAGCGCCTGCTCCAGCTCCTGCAGAACAGCCCAGCGCGTGGCGCGGACGTTCCGATAGAAGCCGGCGTGCACACTTGCCCGCTCGCGTGCGAGCGTGATTGCATCTGGTCCGATGTCGGCATCGCCGAGCCAACTGCCGAGGGTGGCTGGCTCGGTACCGCGGTAGCAGAGAATTACGACGCGGCCGCAACGGCTCTGGGCCAGAAACGCGGTCGAGAAGACGAACATGGCGTCGACCGTCTGGTGGATGGAGACGCAGGCGTTGTGCGCGAAGCCGAGCCGGGTCAGCGTCAGCCCGACGGTTGCGGCGTCCGCATAGGCGTATCCGGCGCAGGTCGCGAGGACGTGCGCGACCGTCTGGTCGCGCGGGTCGGTGCTGTGCGCCGCATCCGGGCCGTGGGCCGTCAGGAGTCGGGCGACGAGGCCTTCGTGGACCGGGAAGGGGGGGCCACAGGCTCCGCCTTCCAGACGCTCGATCTTCAACGCACGCCTCGATGTGGCTGCTTCAGAGCGAGGCTATCTTATCCTCTCCATGAGGCGTGCGCCACTGATCACGGCTGTCTCGATCGCCATGGTGCCGGTGCGGGCGACCGCACAGGGGCTTCCTCCGTCACTGGCGTCCTTTCTCCGTCAGACCATCCAGCTCAACGACCACGAGCTCAATGCCTCCACCGGCGGTGAGGCCATTGCGAAGCTGCTCCCGGATTCGGACGCGCGTGAAATTGCCATCTTCGGCATTGTGCAGGTTGACGTACCTCGCCCGTTCTACGTACGCCTGGCCAGCGATTTCCCATCCTCGTTGCGCACGCCGATTCGGACCCAGGTCGCGGTCTTTTCGGATCCGGCGGCCGACTCCGACGTGACGGGGTTTTCCCTCTCTCCCGACGATGTCCGGGAACTCCCGCAGTGCAGGCCGGGCGCGTGCCGGCTCAAGCTGTCTTCCACGGGGATGGCGCGCGCTCGCGCGTTGATCGACTCCGCGGGTCCGAATCCCGATTCCGCCGTCAACGCGTTCTTCCGCCGGGCTATCCTCACGTACGTGACGAACTATCGCGCCCACGGGAATCGAGCGCTGGTCGTATACGAGGACGAGGGGCCGACGGCGGCCCAGCAGGTCTTTGATGCCATCCTGTCGCGCTCGCGCTACGTGTACCAGTACGCGCCATCGCTCGAGCGATACCTGGTCGATTATCCGACCGATCGTCCGGCGAACCTCGTCGATGTGCTGTTCTGGGCGCAGGACGCGCTGCCGGACTTGCGACCGACGTTCACGATCTCTCATCAGGTCGTCTACGCCCCTCCCGAGCTCCCGGGGTGTACCCTGCTGGTCACCAAACAGCTGTACGCAAACCACTATTTCGACGGCGCGTTGACGATCACCGCGGTCGTAGATGGTGTGGACCCCGACGGCGGAGCCCAGCGCAGCTATGTCGTGTTGCTCGAGGTGTGGCATTTCGACGAACTGCCGAGCGGCGGCCTGCTGCGGGTGCGGGACCGGGTGAGAGCGAAGTTGCGGGACCATGCCGAAGCCATGTTGCGTGCCGCCAGGCGCGATGCGGAGCAGAGGTACGCGGCCGCGCGCTCCCCTGGTCCCTGACCGAGCGACAGGCTTCAGCGTCCGCTCACCCACTGACGGCGGCGAGACCTGCGCGAATCGCCGCGACACAAGGAGGCGGAGATGAATTGGCGCGCACTATTTACCCGCCGTGAGCCCACTGCCGCTCCCCGGCGCAGCTTAAGCGCGACTTGTTAGGCGCCGCTCGACTGGCCTGTCGTCATAGTCTCCGTGGATAGCTTCGACAAGCCCACCGACCACCCCTGCAGACGGTTCAGGGGATCCCGTGCTGTGCGTTTTGCTGTGAGTTCCTCGCGACACTCGGTTGAATTTCGGACTCGCTGCTACGACACCGGTGTCCAGAACACCGCGTAGTTGCTACTCTTTGTCGTAACTCATCCGAGTAATCGTGCACACGGGGTTCAGGGGGTTGCGGGTTCAAATCCCACCGTCGCTCGCTACGCCAAGGTCGTTGGGTGTCAGCAACCGCTTGGCTCGAATGGGTAATGAAGTGTAGAGCCCTCCTATCGAAGCTTGGCGACCGCGGCTTTCGCGAGGTTGATCGCCATCGACTTCGCGTCCGCCTCCGGCGGCAATGTGTCGGACAAAGAGACTGCCAACTCGGTCTCGCCGACCCTCGTCCTGACCTCCGCTCTCCCGCTGCTGCTCAGGTAGTGCGCATCGTCGCCGAGGCCCGAGATGCGCTCTACCTTGTAGCCGAGGCGCGCCGGCGCCTTGGCGTAGGTGTCGCGCTCGCGCGCAAACATCACCTTGGTCTGGCCGCCGAGGTGGATGGTGATGTCGATGGCGCCCCAGTACTGACAATTCGAAGTGTATGGGGCCTCCTCCGCCTGGCCGGGCGACCGCGCGACATCGTTGCGTCCAGTCGCTTGCTTGATCTCTGCGGCGCTGAGCAGGGCACAGGCGGTCTTGCCGCCGACGCCTTTGGCGGGTTGTTGCGCGATCGCCGG
>JAWOLH010000069.1:0-4189 GCA_033853695.1 Gemmatimonadales bacterium
TTCACCGAAGTCGATCACCCGATGCACCTCCATGGCTTCTTCTTCCGCACCAATTCCAAGGGCGACGGCGTGTCGGACTCGCTGTTCAGCGCAGCGCAGCAGCGCATGGCGGTGACCGAGCTGGTCCCGCCGTTCGCGACGCTGTCGCTCGCCTGGCAAGCCACGCGGCCCGGCAACTGGATCTATCACTGCCATTACGCGACGCACATCTCGAGTCTCGTCGAGCTGGACACCGATAACGGCATGCTCGACTCGGCGCTGCTCAGTCATCACATGTCCGACCGGCCGCATCAGATGTTCGGGCTCGTGCTGGGGATCAGCATCGCGCCGAAGGGCCCCGCGTCCGTGTCCACAGAGACGCCGCGCGCCATCCGGCTCGTCGCGCGCGAGAGGCCTAACGTCTACGGCAAGGAGCCTGGCGTGTGGTTCGCGATGGACGGCGCTCCCGGGGCCCGAGACTCCGCGGCGCTCCAGGTTCCCGGGCCGGCGCTCATCCTCGAGCGGGGCAAGCCCGTGGCGGTGACGATCGTCAATCACGCGCACGAGCCCACGGCGGTGCACTGGCACGGCATCGAGCTGGAGAGCTATCCCGACGGCGTGCCGGGGTGGAGCGGGTCGGGGACGAACATCCTCCCGGCGATCGCGCCGCACGACTCGCTCACCGTGCGCTGGACGCCGCCGCGCAGCGGGTCCTACATGTATCACTCGCATTTCGACGAGGCGGTGCAGCTCGGCGGTGGGTTGTACGGGCCGATCATCGTGCTGGAGCCGGGGGAGCATTTCAATCCGGAGACCGACAAGATTCTCTTTTTCGGCACCGCCGGCCGATGGGCGAACCCCGCGTTCGGTCCGTTCTCTCCTTACATCATGAACGGTGATACCCAGCCGCCGCCGATGACGCTGAAGGCCGGCGTGCGGTACCGGTTCCGGCTGTTCAATCTGGCCGGCGACGCGCCGCTGCAGGTATCGCTGAATAGCGGGGACGGGCCCATCCTGTGGCGGCCGGTGGCGAAGGACGGCTACCCGTTGCAGGCGTCGCAGGCGGTACCGCGTCCGGCGGTGCTGGTGTTCGACCCGGGCGAGATCTACGACTTCGAGGTGACTCCGACGACCACAGGGGAGCTGACGCTCAAGTTCGGGCCGGTGCCGCCACCGCCGCCGCCGCCCGGCACGACGCCCCCGGCGCCCGCTCAGACCGCGCCGACGCCGGGTTCACCGCCGGCGCCGGCCCCGGCGCCGCCACCGCCGACAGTCAGCGTCGTGGTTCATGTGCGGTCGACACCCTAGCTTCACGGTACCTTCGCGTCCAGCGCGCCGATTCGCGCCACCAGCCGGCCGGCACCGGCCCCGCCCAGCATGACGAAGGCGCGGCCATCGGGACGCACGTCGTAGTCACGGGCCAGCTCCGTGCGGAACGGTTTGGTGTCGAAGAGCTCGGTGCGCTGCACGATCGTCAACCGGGATCCCTCGGAGCGTACGGTGGCAGCCATCAACCGGTTCGGTCCCCAGTAGATGATCTCACGGCCGTCGGCCGACCAGGCGGGATATCGTCCCCCGCCGACCGAAACGACGGTGCGTGCCCCCTTGTCCGGGAACGGCTGGACGTAGATCTCCATGACGCCGGTTTCGTTCGACTCGTAGGCGATCCAGCGGCCGTCGGCCGACAGCGCGGGATTGCCGAGATCCGCGCTCGTCTGGACGAGAGAAACCGGCGCGCTGTCCGTGCCGAAGGTCGCTCGCAGCAGGTGGTCGTTCGACCAGAAGACGGCTTCGCGGTCCCCACGACCGAAGCTCATGTCCCAGAAGTCGTCCTGCCCCGACAGGAGCGGCTCGACCGACCCCGACCCGTCGGACGCCGTCCGGAACAGGCTCGCGTGGCTCCCCGCGCGCTCGCGCGCGGAGAATCCGATCCAGCGGCCATCGTGTGTCCAGGCCGGGTCGGTCACATCCGTCCCGATGGTGGTGAGGCGCTGCGCCGTACCATCGGCCAATGAATACACCCAGAGATCGCTCACCGCGGACCGGTTGGTCCGGAGAAAGGCGATCCGGTCTCCCGATGGCGAGAAGCGCGGACCCCACATGCGGTCACCGGAGAGCAGCGTCCGGCGCTTTCCCGTGCGGTCGACCAGCAGCAGCTCGGTGCCACCGGACGCGCCCGTCACATAGGCGAGCGCGCCATCGGGCGAGATCGTGTATTCGGCCACGACGTTGAAGAGGAGGCTGAGGCCGTCGGCGACGCGGCGCGGCGAGCCCTCGAGCGCGAGGGTGCGCGCATTGAACCCTTGCACCATGAGCAGGCCATCCGCGGTCACATACGTCACGCGCCCGCGACCGTCGGTGAGCGGCGTCATACCGGGGCCGAGCCGCGCCACCTTCCCGGATCGGAGCGACAGCGCCATGAGCGACGTCCGGCTGCCATCGTTCACCTCGAAGAACAGCACCTGGCCATCGGCGGAGAAGTGTGGCTGGACGTGCGAGCCCGGGACGCTCTGGAGCATGGACAAGGCCTGCGGCGTGCCGCCGTCGGCCGGGACGCGCAGCAGGACCAGACGGCCGCCGGCGTCGCTCCCCGTCGTCGAGTACACGATCGTGTTGTCCGGACCCCAGGTGGCGCCGAAGAGGCCTGCGTTGAGCTGGGTGATCGTCTGCGCGGCTCCACCGTCGACGGGTATCCGCTTCATCGCCCCATCCGCGGTGCCGAAGAGCAGCCACTTGCCATCGGGGGAGAAGGCGGGGCCGGTCATCGCCCCCTCGGTCCCGGGCAGTGCGTGCCACTCGCGGGAGTCGAGCGAGCGCTGATACAGCATCTCCCCATGATCGGTGCTGGCGTGCGCGGCGATGCGACGCCCGTCCGGAGAGAACGTGGGCCAGTCGAGCGCGATCGTGGTGTCGAGCGGGTCGAGGTAGAACTCGACTGCCGGCTGAGTCGCTGGCGCGGCGTGCCGTCCGAGCCAGCCCCAGGCGGCGACGGCTGCGAGGAGGACCATCACGGCGGCGGTCCAGGCCGTCGGCAGGGCGAACCGTTGGGGCAGTGGGGTGCCGGCGAGCGTCGCCGCGGTGGTGAACGCGCGATTCGTCAACGCCTGGGAAAAGGCCTGCGCCGTCGCGAAGCGATCGGCGGGGAGCTTCTCGAGCGCCTGGGCGAGCGCGGCCGCGACGTTGGGTGGGACGGCCTTGCGCAGCGTCGTCACCGCGGGCACGGGCTCGGCGATGATCTTCATGATGACCTGCTGCGCCGTGCCGCCCAGGTGCGGCGGCTGCCCGGTGAGCATCTCGTACAGGACGCTCGCGAGCGAATAGATGTCCGATCGCGCCGTGATGTCCCGATCGGCCGTGGCCTGCTCGGGGCTCATGTAGTGCGGCGTCCCGAGCGACAGACCGGTCTCGGTCATCCGCCCGCCCGCCGCCGCGCTCACCGCCAGCGCGATCCCGAAGTCGGCCACCATGGGACGGCCGTCGTGCAACAGGATGTTCTCGGGCTTGATGTCGCGGTGGACCACCCCGTGGCGATGGGCGTAGTCCAGGGCGTCGGCCACCTCGGTGGTGATGCGCACCGATTCGTCGATCCCGAGCTGCTTCTCCCGGTCGAGCTTCGCGCGCAGCGTCTCGCCCTGGATGTAGGGCATGACATAATAGAGGAAGCCGTCCGCCGTCCCCGAGTCGAAGAGGGGCAGGATGTGGGGGTGCTGGAGCTGCGCGGTGGTCTTGATCTCCTGCACGAAGCGGTCGGCGCCGAGCACGGCGGCGAGCTCGGGCTTCAGGACTTTGATGGCCACCTTGCGATCGTGCTTCACGTCGTGGGCGAGGTAGACGGTGGCCATACCGCCCTGGCCGAGCTCGCGCTCGATGCGATAGCGGTCCGCGAGGGCCGCGGTGAGGCGGGCAGTGTCGGTCATGGAGTGGGGAGGAGGCCGGGACCAAGATGCAGCGTTGGCGTCGGAGCCGCCAGAACAGCGGAGGAAGCTCTACTGGTCTACTGCTATCCAGATCTCGACTGATTGGGCATCCGGATAGATCTCGAGATCGAACGTGTACGCGCGCGTCGCAGTACCGGGCCGCTCGAAGTACGCCCACACTTCCTGCCACCCCTTGATGACGGAGTCCGGCAGCGGGCCGGTGCTGTGGAAGACGAGGTAGCTCCCCGCCGGCACCGCAACGACCTGCAGCGGCGCGGGGACTCCGACGGACG
>JAWOLH010000070.1:0-18813 GCA_033853695.1 Gemmatimonadales bacterium
CGCCTTGACCTGTGGATGGACGCGCCCTTCAAAGTTGCGATTGCCAGAAATCACTGCCGCCGCAACCAGGTCGCTCTCGTTGATCGCCTGGGATACCGGCTCGGGTAGGGGACCGCTGTTGCCGATGCAGACCGTGCAGCCATAGCCCGTCGTATAGAATCCCAATTTCTCAAGATAAGGGGTCAGCCTCGCCTTGTCGAGATATTCCGTGACGACCTTGGAGCCGGGCGCCAGGGAGGTCTTGACGTGCGACTGGACCTTGAGTCCGGCTTTGACCGCTTTTTTCGCGAGCAATCCTGCGCCGATCATGACGGATGGGTTGCTGGTGTTGGTGCAGGAGGTGATGGCCGCGAGCACCACCGCGCCCTGTCCGATCTCGTGCGAGTTGCCATTGTCCCGCACCAGTACGGTCTTTTGCGCGTTGGCTTGATCGAGACCGTAACCCCGTTCGGTCACCGGCGCCGTCAGCGATTTGCGCAGCGCGTTTTTCAAATCTCGGACCGGAACGCGATCCTGCGGGCGTTTGGGACCTGCCAGGGAGGGCTCTACGTCCGCCAGGTTCAACTCCAGCGTATCGCTGAAAACCGGGTTGGGCGACTCGTCGGTCCGGAACAGTCCCTGTTTCTTGGCGTATTGTTCCAGCAACTCGGCGGATTTCTTGCGACCCGTTACGCGCATATAGCGCAGGGTTTCTTCGTCCGTCGGGAAAAAGCCCATCGTCGCGCCGTAATCGGGTGCCATATTGGCAATCGTCGCGCGGTCGGGCAGAGAAATATTGGAGAGACCGGACCCGTAGAATTCTACGAATTTGTCCACCACACCTTTTTTGCGGAGCATCTGGGTGACCGTCAGGGTGAGGTCGGTCGCGGTGACTCCTTCGCGCAGGGCGCCGTAAAGCTTGAATCCAACGACCTGCGGGGTGACAATGTAAAGCGGCTGACCGAGCATCACGGCTTCCGCCTCGATGCCACCCACGCCCCAGCCGAGCACGCCGAGGCCGTTGACCATCGTGGTGTGCGAGTCGGTCCCCACCACGGTATCGGGATACGCCTGCGGATCGGGTCCCTCCGTGGTGAACACGACACGCGCCAGATACTCGAGGTTCACCTGGTGCACGATCCCGGTGTCCGGCGGAACGACCCGGAACCCCTGGAAGGTGCGTTGCGCCCAGCGCAGCAGGGCGTAGCGCTCGCGGTTGCGGCGGAACTCGAGCTCGGCATTGGTCTGAAACGCCGTCTTCGTGCCGAACTCGTCTACGATGACCGAGTGATCGATGACGAGTTCGGCGGGGAGCAGCGGGTTGACGCGCTTCGGGTCGCCACCCAGCTGCGCCATGGCGTCACGCATCGCCGCGAGGTCGACGACCGCGGGGACGCCCGTGAAGTCCTGCATCAGGACGCGTGCCGGCATGAATGCGATCTCACTGTCGGGCACCCGCCCGGGAGCCCAGCGCGCGAGCTTCTCGATGTCGGCGGCGCTGACGGTGCGGCCGTCCTCGAGCCGCACCAGGTTCTCGAGCAGGATCTTGAGCGAGTACGGGAGTCGGGCGATCGCGAGGCCGTGTCGTTCCAAGGCCTGGAGCCGGTGGATCACGAGGTGGCGGTCGCCGACGCTGAGCGTGCCGCGAGTATCGTAGCTGTTGGCGGTGGTCATGGGACGACTTTGACGGCGGTGACGAAGTACTCCGTATCGCCGAAGCAGCTGGTGGGAAGGCCTTTGTGTTGCTCGTAGGTGAGCACGACCCGCTTGCCGAGCGAGGCGTTGATGTACTGCGCGACGTTGTCATCGCGCACGGTGAACTCGAAGCGCTCGGGGGAGACGGTGCCGGGCAGGGGAAGCATGGCCAACTCGCCCTCCCAGGTCTTACAGATCCAGCCCTTCCGCGAGAATTTCTGCACGTAGCCCGGTCCGCGGTCTCCCCTGGAGAAGCTGTAGGTCCAAGCCGACCACGTGTAGATCACCAGCCCGAGGATCGGGACGGCCACGATCCCGGCGATGATCCACTTGGCCCGCCGGGACAGCTGGAACGAAAAGTTCATGTGACGGAATCTACCTCGTACTCCTCGTGCTTATAAGGGACGAAACCCCGCGCGACATAATTGGGGAGCGCGTTGGCGTGATCGAGGGTGCTCGTGTGTAACCACACGCGCGACGGCCCGAGACTCCAGGCGTCGCGCACCGCGCACGACAGGAGATGCTTTCCCAATCCGCGGCCGATCTCGGCCGGAGCGAGGCCGAAATAGGCCACCTCGACGGAGTGGTCGTCCGCGACCTCGCGCAGCTCGTAATAGCCGACGAGGGCGTCGCCGCGCTGAGCGACAAACAGCGTGATGCCGGGATTCGAGAAATGCGCCCGGATCTCCTCGTCCGTCCAGTTCCAACGGTCGCGCCACTGATACCGCGCACCGACGGTGCGGTAGCATTCGCGGTACAACGCGGGCGCGGGATCGGGGACACCGGCCACAACGACATCGGGAAAGCTTCCGAACGCCGGTCGAAACCGATCCGGTTCCAGAAGCTCGAGATAGGTGCGCGTCACTCGCATGGGTACGCCGTGCCTGTTAGTTTACAGTATGGTCTCGTCATCCCGTAGCGCCGTGATGCACACGATTCCCCTGCCGCTGGCGCTCCATCTCGCGAGCTATACCGTCCTCGGGCTGTTCTGCATGTTCGCCGGCGGGCTCAATCTGATCGATCCGGGACACATCCTGCGCCTGGGAGTGCCGCTGCTCGCTCTGGCGGGGTTCAGCTGGGGCTATGTCTTCGGGATCCTGATGGGCCGGAAAGAGGTCCTGGCCCTGGGTTTCCTGGCAAGCGTCGCGTACATCGCGGTGGGAGCGTACAAGTTCGGCGGGGACCACGCCTTCGGCTTGCTGCTGGCGGCCATTGGGGCGTACGGACTGGTAGTCCTCGCGATGTACCGACGTCTCATCCTCACCTGATAGGCTCCTCAAGAATCGTCAAGCAGAGACGCTCTTCTCGACGATTTACGGGTTCGTCGGTCGCAAATCCATCTCGCTCAACATCGCGTGATCGGGGAGCGTGAGCGCGGAGACGACCGCCTGCGCGACGTCATCGCCCCTCAGCACTCGGTCGCGATTCGGGCGCATGCGTGACTGTTTGTCCATGAACGGCGTGGCGACGGTGCCGGGGCAGACGGCGATCACGCGGACCCCCTGCTTGCGCACCTCGAGCATCAGCGCCTTGGAGAAGCCCAGGACGGCGTGCTTCGAGGCGCAGTAGGCGGTCCCCCCTTCGAATCCGTTTTTCCCCGCGAGCGACGCGATGTTCACGATCGCGCCGCGCGACCGCTCGATGGCGGGCAGAAAGGCGCGCGTCACGAGGTAGAGTGAGCGCAAGTTCGTCGCCATCGTGACGTCCCAATCAGCCAGACTCAGCTCGGCGAGCGGCGCGAAGCGGCCGATGCCGGCGTTGTTGACGAGAACGCTGGCCTCGCCGCGCTCCCTGGCCACGAATGCGGCGAACTGGCCGACGGCCTGGTCGTCGCCGACATCGCATGCCTGCCCGATCGCGTCATGTCCAGCGGCGCGCAGCTCGGCGACGGTGGTCTCGACGTTGGCTGCCGTGCGGGCGCAGATGGCGACGCGTGATCCGGCGCGACACAGGGCGAGGGCGATGGAGCGGCCGATGCCTTCGGTGGCACCGGTCACGACGGAGAGTGTTCCCGAGAGATTCATGGAACAAGAATACGTCGAGCAGAAGCGTCAAGAAAAGACGTCGAGAAGCGGCGTCGCGCGACGCATCTTCCTGACTCGTTACTGGGTCCGGATCACTCCCGGGAAACTGACTTGCTGCGCCGTATAGCCGGGGAACACCGGAGCCAAGTCACTCGCGCCAAGGTGCCGAGTCAAAATCTCGCCGAACAGGTCGCGAAAATCCGTCGTCACCGCGAGATCGCGTCCGTCGTAGCGCGCGGCGGGATCGAGGGTGGGCCACTTTCCGAGCACGCGGCCGCCGGCCACCGGCCCACCCAGGGCGAGCATCGCCGTGGCGTGGCCGTGATCGGTGCCGCTGTTGCCGTTCTCGCGCACCGTCCGCCCGAATTCCGACATCGTGAGGACGACCACGCTGCGCATCCGCTCTCCGAGGTCGATCGAAAAGGCGGCGAGAGCGTCCCCCAATTCCCGGAGCCGGGCGGCCAGCTGGCCGTCGCTCGATCCCTGATTGACGTGCGTATCCCACCCGGCCGCGTCGAGGAAGGCGACGCGCAGACCGATGTCGGACTTGATGAGCTGCGCGATCTGCAGGAGCGAGTGGCCGATGCGGCCGCGCGGGTATTCGGCGCCGTGCTCCGCCTGGTACTGTAGCGGATTCGCCTGCTGCAGCCGCTGCACCGCCTCGAAGCTCTCACGGCCGCTCGTGGCGAGCAGTCCGGTCTCCGCGCCTTGATACAGCGCCTCGAAGGCGTGCGTCAACTTGTCGCGTGCCCGGGGCTCACGGATCCGCAGGCCGAAGGCCTGCAGATCATCGATGGCGAGCGACGGCGCGGAGCCCGCGAGGATGCGGGGCAGCTGCGGCCCGAAGGATACCGCCCGGAACGGGGTGTTGGCGTGCTCGGCGTCGTGCTGGCAGTAGCGGTTGAGCCAGCCATCTGGAGTCGTCTTCACACCGGGCGTGCCCGTCTCCATGTAATCCTGCGCGTCGAAGTGACTGCGCGTCGCATCGGGAGAACCCACGGCGTGCACCGCGGCGAGGCTCTTGTTTTCCCACAGCGGCTTCAAGGCGGCGAGCGCGGGGTGCAGACCAAAGTGGCCGTCCAGATCCACAACGTCGGCGGCCGGCACCGCGATGCGGGGGCGCTCCCCGTAATAGAAGGGATCGCCGTACGGTACGATCACGTTGAGACCGTCCACCGCGCCGCGCATGAAGAGACAAACAAGGACGGACTCAGAGGTCGCAGAGGGCAGGAGAGGGCGGTAGAGGGAATATGCTGCACGCTCCAGGAATAGCGGATCCATTCCCAGGCTGAACAACGCGAGGCCGCCCGATTTCACGAACACTCTTCTCGAGATACCCATCGTACCCTCCTCCGCCTACTGCTTCTGAAACTCCGGCCCGCCGAGCGCGAGCCCGATGACGAGCGCCCGCGCCGCGACCGGATCCGGCACATCGGCCACCTCGTGGCGCAACACGTCGTGGCTATGTGGCGAGAGGATGCCGCCGAGGAGCTGGACATCGACCGTCTCGATCAGCTCGTCGGCGTCGTCCGTGGCGGGGACGAGACCATCGAGCGCGATGACGACACCGGGAAGCCTGCCGGCAGCGAGGGCCACGGCCATGTTCATCCGCAGGAGCAGCGCGCCGGAGTTGACCCAGTCTTCCTGTGACTCGGGGTACCCCGCCGGGGACGGCTGCGCGTAGAGCGGCTCACCGAGGCGGCCGATCACCTGAGCGAGGCGTGGCGTGGTATCGGGGTCCCCACCTACGGCGCGCACGGCGCTGACCATGAATTCGAGGGGCGTCTTGACCTTGGACCGGAACGCCTGGGCCGACCAGAAGTCCGGTGATTGAAAGATCGCCCGCAACACCTCGGCGATGTCGCCGTCCGATCGATTCCATGCCGCCACCGCGTCGTCGACACAGCCATCCGGCGGGTCATCGCTCACGAAGCGCGCGCAGAGCTGGCGGCTCACGTGGTGCATCGTGGCTGGGTCCTGCGCCAGCAGCTTGAGCAGACGCAGCCCCTCGTCCATCCCGTGTCCGGCGGGAAAGCGCACGCCCCGGACCACCTTCTCCCCGTAGTCGTGGGCCCACTCGTTGAAGCGAAACCCCCCGCCCTGTTGCGGCCGCTCGATGCTCCACCCGGTGAAGATGCGCGCCACCGCGATGACATCCTCTTGCGTGTACCCGCCGTCCACCCCCAGCGTGTGCAGCTCCATCAGCTCGCGTGCGTAGTTCTCGTTCAACCCCTGCGGCAACCGCGTGAGCATTCGCTCCCGCATCGCATCGGGGAGGCGGGCCATGCGCGCCAGGGCCGGCGGCTCGGCGCCCGGAGCGACGCTCTGCCAGTTGTCGAGATAGAACAGCATCGCGGGGCTCTTGGCCGTCGCGATCAGCAGGTCCTGAAAACGCCCCAAGGCATGCGGGCGGATCGTCCGCTCGATGTACGACGGCGTGAACGCCCGGTCAGCGCCCTTGCCGAAGAAGACGTTGAAGTGGTTGGTCCAGAAATCGACCATCACTTCCTGGAGCTGCCGCTCGGAGAGGACGGCGCGCACGACGGCCAGCTGCTGCAGCTGGCCCATCGCCTGCCGCACGCGGAGCGCGGCTTGCGAATCGGGGGTGGCCGGTTCACCCCGCGTGGCGTTCTCCCCGTCTTGCCGGGTGGCGATGCGCTGCTGGCGTACTGCGATGATCGCTCGCGCGAGCTCGCCGGCGTCTTCGTCGAGGATCGGGAATCCCGTCTCGCGTCGCTCGACTATGGGGTCCGGAATGCGATCGGGGTGCAGTTGCGTGTCGATCCACTTCATTACGCCGAGTGCCGCGACGCGATCGACGTCCCCCGGGCGCGGGCCGTAGGCGAGCCGGTCCAGGACGTGCAACGCCGAGTCGTGCGGCGTGAGTGGCCGCTGTCGATCCTCTGGGCTGGGCGCCCGTGCGACCGGAACGGCCAGCGCAGCACACAGGATGAGTGCAGGGGCAAATCGCATACGGTACCCTGTGACGCCCCCGGGGTGGGAGCGTTAAGGTGACGGCTTGGCCACCCAGGTCTTCCAGACGTCCGGCGCAGCGCCGATCGTCAGGTCGTCCTGACGCCGCACCAGCGGCTGGCGCAGGAGCATCGGCTCCACCGCGAGCTTCTCGAGCCAGCGCGCGTCGGTGAGCTGGGCGGCAGCGAGGCCCAGCGCCCCGAACCGCTTCGAACCGCGGTCGATGAGCGCCTGGACGCCGAATTTCCGCGCGAAGCGCTCGAGCTCCCGCGGACTCGCGGCCTTCTCGTTCAAATCCACGAAATGAGTGCGGATGCGCCGCTCGGAGAAGAACCGCAGCGCCGCCCGCGTCTCCGCGCTCTTGTGCGTGCCGAAGATCTGCACGTCCATCTACGCGCCCGCATAGACGTAGGCGCAGCCCCGCTCCTGGGCGAGCCCGAGGGCCACGACCATGGCCGGGACGACGGTCACGCCGGGTAACAAGCCCGCGATCAGCTCGGCGCGCGTCGCTTCGTATGTCGCGCGGGTTTCCCGTGCGAGTGTGCGGGTGACGAATCGCAGCACGTTGTTGCACAGGATGAACTTCGCGCCCCGGGGTTGGAGCGCGTTGACCGAGTACTCGTACATCTCTTCACCCTCGCGCGGCTGCCACAGGACATTACGCAGCGCCGCCTTCCCGGTTCGAGGGTCCTTGGCTTTCACGCGGCGCCCGAAGTCGTACCTGGCCCACAGGGCATCGGTGAAAACGATGGGATACGCGTCGCCATGGATTCCCAGGACGGCCTGCACGTCCGGATACGTCGTCCCGAACGCATCGCGATGGGCGTTGAAGTAGTTCTTGGCGTAGAAGAGCCCGCCGCCATCCGCATAGGCGGGGATGTCGAAGATCTGCTTGTGCTTCGCCGTGAGCTGATCGAGCCAGCTCGAGTCCCAGGGCCCTTCCTTGGCAGGAGGGGGAGCGGCCGGCAGGGGGGGTTCGTTGGCGGACGAAGTGGTCGCGCAGGCGCCGACCGCCAGCGCGATGCCGCCCAGGGCCAGCGTCTCGAGAAACTCACGTCGCTCGCTCATGCAGCACTCCCGGGGTCAGGGACGGAACAGCAGCTGATCGGTGATGCGCTCGGCGATCGTCGCCGGATCACCACCGTTGCGGTTCGTCAGGATGATCACGGTGAAGCGACGATCCGGGTATCGCTGGATTGCGTTGCGGAACCCGCTCGTCTCGCCGGTATGCCGCCAGCGCTTCACACCATGATAGGTGTCGATGAACCACCCGAAGCCGTACGGCGTCGAATCGCTCGCCAGGATGGGGGGCGTGGTCGCCTGGCCGAGCGTCGCCGAGTCGACCAGGCCCCCGGGGTACAGCGCCTGGTCCCAGTGCACCAGGTCTTCGACGGACGTATAGATGCCACCGTCTCCGAGCGTGGCGCTCGTCACGCTCTGGTCCGTCGGGTGAAACCGTCCGGAATCGGGCGTATAACCGTAGGCGCGGTTCGGGACGGTATCGACGCCATCCTGGTGCGCCACGCTCGACGTCATGGCGAGCGGTGCGAAGATCCGGTCGTGGACGAAGCGGGCGAACGGCATCCCGGAGACCCGTTCCACGACGAGGGCCAGAAGGCAATAGCCGGAGTTGCTGTACCGGTAATGTGTCCCGGGTGCAAAGTTCATGGAGTCGCGCGCGGAGAGGAGTCGCAGCACGTCCGCGTCGTGCACCTGCACCGTTTGGGTGTCCGGGATCAGGTCCTCATAATCGAGGATCCCGGAAGTGTGGTTCAGGAGGTTGCGAATCGTGACCTGGTGCGATTCCCGCGGCATCTCGGGGAGGATGTCCCGCACCGGCAGATCGTAGCCGAGCCTTCCGTCGTGCACGAGCAGCATGATCGCCATGGCGGTGAACGGCTTCGTGAGTGATGCGAGGCGGTAGTCGGTGCGGGTCGTCGCGGCGACGCCGCGCTGCAGGTCCGCCATCCCGTACGCCCGCGACAGCACGATCCGGCCGTCCTGAATCACGATCACGCTGGCGCCGGGGACGGCGGGCCCGGTGTACTCGGCGAACAGGGCATCGATGGGGTCGACCCGCACGGTCATGGGTGGATGACCGCTCGCGCAAGCGGTGATGAGCGGGGCGATGAGAGCGATGCCAGGGGCGCGACTCATCAGCTGCCGGTGGAAAGGCGCACGGCGCCGATCTCCACGAGGCCCTGGAGGGTTGCTTCGAGATCCGCCGGTGGCAGTCCGGCGCCGCGGGCGAGATCGTCGAGCGATTTGCTTCCGTCGGCCAGTTCGAGCACCGTCGCGATCGTTGTGGTGGTCCTGGCCACGGACACACGGGCATGCGCCGAGCGTGCGATGAGCAGCGTCGTTGGCCGCTCGGGCGCGTCCGGGACCTCGGTCCACTCGCGCAACAGCAGCGGCAGCACCGCGGGCAGATCGTGCCGCAGCTCGAGCAGCATCGTGCCCTCCACTTTGACCGGCAGCGACCGGCGCGGGTCCGGTGCCTCGACGGCCGCACCCTCGCGCCATAGTCGTGCACCCGATTCGACCACCATCATTGCGCGCTGGTACTGCAGCAGGTCGTCATGATACCGAATCGCCGATGTCCGGCCGCTCGCGAGATGCGTCGTGGCGAGCTCGGCGACGGCCAGGCCAGAGTCCCGGCTGCCCAGGACGATCGTGGGAAGGAGCCGATCGAACGCTGGACCGGCGAGCACCGCCTCGGGGCCCCGACCGGTGATCCGCGCCAACGCTCTCGAGTAGCGATAAAATTGGACGAGGCGCTCGTAGTAGTAGTGCCGCGCCAGGAATCGCGCGAAGCGGTCGAGGCGGTCTTCGTTGGCCAGCTCCCGCTGCCGCCACTCGGGGGAGGCGCGAAACGGCGCGTCGGCAAGCGCACGGATGAGCGAGTCCTGCACCTCCCGATCGCTCATCAGTTCCCCAGCGCCCCCCGGATCCGTGCGACACTGGAGAACAGGACGTCGCTCGTGAGCGTGGGGGAGAAGGCATCGAACGTCACCGCTCGTACTTCAGGGCAGCGCCCGACGGCGTGTACCATGAAGTCGAGCATGGCATCCGACGGGGCGGTGGGGGCGATCCACGGTCCCTCCAGGTCGCGATCCGCCTCCACACCGGCAACGTGCACCTCGACGACCCGCTCGAGGGGGAAATCACTCAGAAAGGATCGCGGATTTACATCATGATAGTGGGCCTCGAGCCAGATGTGCGGGAGATCGAGCAGAAACCCCACTGCAGTCCGCTCGAAGAAGCGCCGCAGCCACAGCGCTTCTGGGATGCGGCTCGCCGCCACGTCGAAGAAGCCGGGGATGTTCTCCATCACGAGCGGCTGGTCGAGCCGCACCTTGAGCGCGTTGGCGTTGGCGACGAAGCGGTCGAGAAACTCCTCCGTGTACAGCGGGGGGAAGACGTAGTTGAGGTTGTAGGTTCCGTCTTCGGTGTGGAGGCACTGGAAGTGCTCGGCGACCCAGGGGGTGCGATACAGGGCGGCGAGTGAGCGGGCACGCTGGATCGCCGTCTCGTCGAGGGGCTCCGAAAGCTGGCCGAGGTAGTCGTGCAGCAGCAGGGTGTAGCGCTCGCGGATTGCCGGCCACCACGGATCGTCGCCGCGCGGCGGATCGGCCATTGCCAGGTGGTCGATTCCCGTTCCTGCTGCGAGCTCCCGGCCCAGGTGCGGATTGTAGAACGCCCCGACCATCAGCTTGCGCATGCGATGCCCTCCCTCACCGCGCAGGCAGGCCGTTCACGAACGGGTCGAACCATTCCCGCCAGGCGGCGGCCACCGTGTGGGTGCCGTGGCCGCGCGTATGCTCGCCGATCGGGACGAGGATGTAGCGGCCCTTCCGCACGCGTGGCATCAGGCGCTCCATGATGCCCAGCTCCGGCGGGTTGATCACGTCGTCGGCGGAATTGATCGCCAGGACCGGGGCGGTAATCCGCTCCAGATCAGGGCTCGGGTCGTAGTCGCGCGAGGCGTCGAACTGGTACAGCATGTCGTTGGCATCGGTGGTCGCGCGCCGGGCCGTTACCCACGCCGAGATGAAGTGGTCCGCCGAGTCACGGGTCGGGGCGGTGCGCTGCAGCTGCGCCGCACTCGATCCCATGAAGAAGAGCACCTGCAGCGCGGCGCTGAGGCCCGGGGGCTGGTCGGTATAGTCGCCGTCGCGCCACGCGGGATCCTGGCGGATGTCGTCCAGGATCAGCTTCCGGAACATGCGGTTGCGGCCGGCGATCTCGGTCGGGGCGCACGCCAGCGGCACGACGCCGTCCATGAACGCCGGATAGCGCTCGGCCCAGAGCCAGCTGTGCATACAGCCCATCGACGTGCCCATCACCACCCGCAGATGATCGACGTGCAACCCCTCCGTCACGAGGCGGTACTCCCCGGTGACCATGTCGGCGTAGGTGTAGTGCGGAAACCTGCCGCGCAGTCCGTCGCTCGGCTTGCTGGAGCGACCGTGCCCGATGTCGTCGGGGAGGATGACGTAGTGCGTGCTCGTATCGAGCGACGCACCGGGGGCGTACAGCTCGACGAACGAGGGTGAATAGAACTGGGCCCCGCTGCCACCCGTGCCGTGGAGAATCAGGACGGCGTTCCGAACGACGCCGGCCGCATCCCGGCGCGGCCGGCCGAGGGTGCGGTAGTACAGCTTCAACTCGGCGAGCGTGTCGCCCGAGGCGAAGCGAAAGCCGTGCACGACGAAGGTTCCCGAATCGCGCTGGGCCGATGCGACCGGCGGCAGGACGATCACCGCGAGGACAAAGGGGAGCGTCAGGCGATTCATACAGCCCCGGCCAACCCGCGCTCGCGCAGCTGATCGGCGAATACCTTCACCTGTGCCGCGACCATCGGCTGCTCCCCGCGGTCGGTCCACGCCGCCGCGATCGACTCGGGCGTACTGCGGCCGTCGAGCCGCTCCACGATGAACCGTTCGCGCGGGCCCCAGCTCCGTGCCTCCTGTGCGGCGACGGTCGTGGCCGCCGGCAGGCGGAAGATGGGGCGCACCGCCGTTTCGATCTCGCAGCTGGTCGTCTCGGCGAGTGGAACGTCGCGCGCCGTGAGATTGTCGGCGACATGGGCCGCGGAGCGTGCACCGGTCAGGACGATCGTGACGCCAGCGCGCGAGAGCAGCCAGCGCAGCGCCAGAACCGGAAGGGAAATCCCGAGAGCCGCGGCCAATATCGTCAACTCGCGGATCGCGGTGCGGCGACGCTCGAACTCGGCACCGCGAAACCAGTAGAGCCGTGCACGGTGGTCCCTATTCGGAAACCGCGGTGACTCGGAGAACTCGCCGCTCAGGAGGCCCGACGCGAGCGGGCGATAGGCCAGGAACGCGAGGCCGCGCGCACGGCACAGCGGAAGGAGGCGCTCCTCCGCGTCGCGATCGAAGAGGTTGTACGGTCCCTGATATGTGGCGATCGGCGCGAGAGCGAGCGCGCGGCTCAGCTCCAGGTGGCTCGCATTGCACACGCCTATGGCTCGCGCCTTCCCCTCCTGCTGCAACTGGTGCAGCGTCTCGAGGCGCGATTCCCATCCTTCCGCGATCTCGTGCAGCTGTACCAGATCGACGTAGTCGGTGCCGAGGCGCCGCAGCGACCCCTCGAGCGATTGTCGTGGATCGTCAAGCGGTCCGACCTTCGTGGCGATGTGGACCGTGTCGCGATGGGGTCCCAGCGCCCGGCCGAGCAACCGCTCCGAGACACCGTCTCCGTACGTCGGGGCGGTATCGAACCAGAGAACGCCGCCCTCGCGGGCGCGCTCGATGGCGGCCAGCCGGTCCGCTTCGGCCGACGGCGCCCCCCAGCCCGAGCCGCCGACGCCCCACGCTCCGAAGCCGAGCATCGTACGGGACCCTTCAACAAGAAGGGGCCCGAAGCGCTTCCGGGCCCCCGTGTGCATCAGCTGTTCCCTCAGGCGTGGCAGGTGGGAACGAGCTCAGTCGTCTCGACGATCTCGGGACGATGACAGCTGGGCACGAGTTCATGAGTTTCGACGATCTGCATCCGGTCCTCCTGGTGAGGATGAGAGTGATACTACCCGGTTCGACCACCATACGAGTTGCCGGAACAATCGTCAACCCGTAAGTCTTACCCCTGCATGATCCCCATCCATGCCCTTCTGACGGAGAATGCTTTAGCGGAGGATTTTGTTTCCTCCTTCGTTGCCCGCCGTCTGGACGAGAAGTTCTTCTACTGGTTCCCGTTGTCGGTTCGGGCGTGGCTTGCCTTGTGCTCCGACGGCGCCTACCGGAACTTCGTCCGGTCGCGCTCGTTGATCGCCAAGTCCGCCAACGACTTGGCTGCCGTGCTGCACAGTGAATCCCTCGAAGTGGTGAGCTTCGGCTCGGGCCAGGGCGACAAGGATCTGCTGCTCCTCGAGGCATTCGCCGGTGAGGGGCGGCGGCTCCGATACGTTCCCGTGGACGCAAGCCAGGCGCTGCTGGAAATGGCGTGCGGCGGCGCGCTCGCGGCGGGGATCTGGTCGCAGGGGATCAAGGCGGATTTCACGCGCGCCGACCACCTCGCGGCGCTCGCCCCCGCCGAAGATGCCCCACCGCGACTCGTCATGTTGCTCGGTAATACCCTGGGTGCCTTCGATCCGATCGCGGAAGCGCGGGCGCTGCGGGCGTTCCTGCGACCCGAGGACGCGCTCCTCGTCGACGGAGAGATTTACGCCGGGGGGCAAACGGTCGCGGGGTACGACAACCCGCTGAACCGCCGCTTTGCCTGGGCGCCGCTCCACTCGGTCGGAATCGGAGAATCGGACGGCGCGATCGTGTTCGAGGACGTGATCGATGGACGGCTGCCGGGGTTGCACCCGCTGCGCAAGCACTTTCAGGCAGCACGGGACGTAACGGCCCGCGTGGGCGGCGAATCGCTCGCGATCCGCCCGGGAGAGCGCCTCGCCATGAACCATTCCTACAAATACGAGGCCGCGACGTTTCTGCGCATTCTCGACGAAGCCGGGTTTGACGTCCGCTGGCGCGGCGCCAGTGACGACGAACGGTTCCTGATGGCTCTGGCGGGGCCCCGCTGAGCGCGGCGGTAGTGGAGCTGCGCCGAGTGAGCTACCGGCTCGGTGACGCGCCGCCCCGCGCGATCGTCGAGGATGTCACGTTCAGCGTGGCGCCGGGAGAGACACTCGTGTTGCTGGGGCGCAGCGGCTCGGGGAAGACGACCACCCTGAAATTGATCAACCGATTGATCGATCCGAGCGCCGGGGAGATCCTCGTCGCGGGGCGCTCGGCCGGGGCGGTCCCTTCGTATCGGTTGCGCCGCGGCATCGGTTATGTGATCCAGGAAGTCGGCCTGCTCCCGCACCTGACGGTCGCCGAGAACGTTGGACTCGTCCCACGGCTCGAGGGATGGGCCAGGGACCGGATCGACGCGCGGGTGTCCGAGCTCTTGAGTCTCGTCGGGCTTGCGCCGGACCGGTTTGCGGCGCGTCGCCCGCACGAGCTCTCCGGCGGGCAACGCCAGCGGGTGGGGGTGGCCCGCGCGCTCGCCGTCGATCCCCCGTTGCTGTTGCTCGACGAGCCGTTCGGAGCGCTCGATCCGATCACGCGCGCCGAGCTACAACGTGAATTCAAGAGTCTGTCGGCGCGCCTGGGAAAGGCCATGGTGTTCGTCACCCACGACGTGCGAGAAGGGCTGCTGCTCGGCACCCGCATCGGGCTCATGCAGGACGGCCGGCTCGTCTTTCTGGGAACGTCCGAGGAATTCCGTGGCTCGTCGCACCCCGAGGCCCGCGCCTTCCTCGAGGCGGCGGCGTGAACCTGGCGCGCTTCTACCTCGACAATTCCCGGGAGGTCGTGGGGCTCGTGGGCCAGCACCTGCTGCTCGTCCTGTCCTCCACGGCGATCGCGGTGGTGATCGGTGTGCCGCTCGGCGTCCTGCTGACGCGTCGCCCGGCGTGGCGCGGGCCGGTGCTGGGCCTCGCCAACGTGTTTCAAACGATTCCCAGCCTCGCTCTGTTCGGGTTCCTCATCCCGTTGCCGTTTCTGGGCGGCATCGGGGCACGCACGGCGATCGTGGCGCTGGTCGTGTATGCGCTGTTGCCGATCGTGCGGAACACCTACGTCGGGATCTCGGGGATCGATCCGGCGGTGCGTGAGGCGGCCCGCGGGATGGGGATGACCGATGGCGAAATGCTGCGACTCGTCGAACTGCCGCTCGCCGCCAGCGTGATACTCGCCGGTATCCGGGTCGCGACGGTGGTCGGGGTAGGGACGGCGACGATTGCCGCGGCGATTGGCGCCGGCGGACTGGGTGTTTACATCTTTCGCGGCGTCGCGGTCGTAGACAATACCCTGATTCTGGCGGGGGCGGTTCCGGCGGCGCTCCTCGCGCTCGGCGCCGACGGACTGATCGGCATCCTGGAGAGGCGGTTCGCGTGGCGATAGCCGAGCTCGTTGGATCGAAACGGCTGGGATGGCTCGTCGTGCTCGCGCTGGTCTCGTCCATCTCCTGTTCTCACGCCGACCGGATCGTCGTCGGCGCGAAGAACTTCACCGAATCGGACCTGCTCGCCGAGATCGCGGCCCAGCAGATCGAGCGGCGCACCGGATTGACGGTCGAGCGGAAGCTGCACCTGGGCGGCACGTTCGTCTGCCACAGCGCGATCATCGCGGGACAAATCGACCTGTACATCGAATACACGGGCACGGCCTACACGGCGGTCCTGAAACACGCGGCGGGGCCGAGCTCGGACAGCGTGCGGCAGGCGGTGGCGCGGGAATACCGGCAACGCTGGGGACTCGTGTGGCTCGATCCGTTCGGATTCAACAACACCTTTGCAATCGCGGTGCGGCAGGCAGACGCCCAGCGCCTCGGACTCCACACGGTCAGCGATCTCGCTCGCGTCGCGCCGCAGTGGCATGCGGGGTTCGGGTATGAGTTCCTGAACCGGGCGGACGGCTTTCCGGGGCTGGCCGCGGCGTACGGGCTGCGCTTTGCGGCTCCGCCGACGGCGATGGATCTGGGGCTGACCTACCGGGCGTTGGCCGACGGCAAGATCGACGTCATCGCCGGGAATTCCACCGACGGCCAGCTCGCGGCACTCCACCTCGTGGCGCTGGTCGACGACCGTCACTACTTCCCGCCGTACGAGGCGGCGCCTGTGGTGCGCGGCGCGGTGTTGGAGCGGCACCCCGAGGTGGGGCGCGCCCTCCTCGAGCTGCGCGGCAAGATCGATGACGACGAGATGCGCCGTCTGAATGCGCAGGCCGACATCGAGCACCGCGATCTGCACGCCATCGCACACGACTGGCTGGCGCAGGCGGTGCCATGAGCCCGCGATGGCGCGTCGTCGCCGCGGCGGTGCTGTTCTCGACCGGCGGAGCGGCGATCAAGCTATGCGGGTTCGGTCCGTGGCAGCTGGCGGCGGGCCGCGCCCTCGTGGCCGCGTGCGCGATGCTGGTGCTGATTCCGGAGGCGCGCCGCGGCTGGACCTGGCGCTCGCCCATCGTGGGTGTGGCCTATGCCGGCGCCGGGCTGTTTTTCATTCTGGCCAACAAGCTCACGACGGCGGCGAGCGCGATCTTCATCCAGGCAACCCACCCGCTCTTCATTCTCGCCCTGGCGCCCATGTTGCTGCACGAGCACGTCACGCGCCGCGATCTCGAGTATATGGCGCTGCTCGTCGTCGGGATGGCGCTGCTGCTGTCGGCGCCGGGCCGGCAGTTCGCCACCGCGCCCAATCCCGCCCTCGGCAACCTCTTCGCCGCCGCGTGCGCCGTGAGCTGGGCGCTCACCGTGATGGGGTATCGCTGGGTGGCCCGGCGGCCCGGGACCCGAGGGACGGACGCCGTGGGTGATCATGGTCCGGTGGCGGCCGCCGCCATCACCGGCAACCTGCTCATCTTGCTCATCGCGTTGCCGTTCGCCTTCCCGTTGACGTCCGGGATTCCGCGCGACTGGATCGTGGTGGCCTACCTCGGAGTGTTTCAGCTCGCCCTGGCGTACGTCTTTCTGTCCCGGGCAGTCGCCGCCGTGCGCGCGCTCGAGGTGTCACTCGTGGGTCTCGTGGAGCCGGTGTTGTCGCCGGTGTGGGCGTGGCTGATCCACGGGGAGACGCCTGGGCCGCGCGTCATCGTCGGCGGTGTCGTGATCCTCCTGGCGACGGCATGGCACGCCTGGCGGACGCCATCGACGATCCCCGTTCCAGCGCCGGCGCTCGAGGGATGAGCCACAAGATCATCCGGTCCTACTATTTGATCACGGGGCTGTTCAATCTCGCGGCCTCGCTGATCTGGGGCGTGGATACGTTGTTCAAGCTCCACGCCGGCCTCGACATCTTTCAGGTGATGCTCACGAACGCCGCCTTCACATTGGGGATGGTGGTGTTCGAAATCCCCACCGGCGTCGTGGCCGACACGCTGGGACGTCGAGTATCGCTCATCCTCTGTATCGTGACGCTGCTCGTCTCGACGCTCCTCTATGTGGCAACCGCCTGGTGGCACTGGGGGTTCTGGTCCTTCATGGGGACCTCGGTCCTCCTGGGTCTGGGATACACGTTCTACACCGGCGCCGTGGACGCGTGGCTGGTGGACGCTCTCAAGGCCAGCGGCTACACGGAAGGGATGGAGCCGATCTTCGCCCGGGGTCAGATGGTGTTCGGTGCGGCGATGCTCGTCGGCACTCTCAGCGGCGGGCTTCTGGGACAGCTCGACCTGGCGATTCCATATCTCGTGCGGTCCGCGACGTTCCTGCCGCTGCTTGCGGTCGCCTGGATCGCGATGCCGGAGCTCGGCTTTACGCCACGCGCCCTGGAGTGGCGTCGCGTCCCGACGGAGCTGCGCCGCGTCTTCGTGGAGGGCCTGACGTTCGGATTGCACCACGCGGTGGTGCGCCCGGTGATGCTCGCGTCGCTCGTGGCGATGAGCTTCATGATCTTCGGGTTCTACAGCTGGCAGCGCTACTTCCTCGACCTCCTGGGTCGCGAATACGTGTGGGTGTCCGGTGGCGTAGCGGCGCTCGTGTCGCTCGCGATGATCGCCGGGAACGCGCTGGTGGGGCCCACGAGCAGGAGGATCCAGACCCGGACCGGCGTCCTGGCCGGCAGCGTCATCGTCCAGGTCGTTGCCGTGATCGGCGCCGCGTCATGCGGCTTCCTGATGCCCCGACCCGCGGCGTTTTTCGGAGCGCTGGGGTGCTATCTGGTGTATGCCGTGGCGCTCGGCCTCGGCGGGCCGGTCAAGCAGGGATACCTGAACGCCCACATCCCATCCGCGCAGCGGGCCACGATCATCTCATTGGACTCACTCTTTGCCGATCTGGGTGGAGTGATGGGGCAGTCGGGGTGGGGCTACCTGGCGAAGATGCGCTCCATAGGAGAGGCGTGGCTCTACTCGGGGGCCAGTCTGATTCTCGCAGTCCCGCTCTATCTCGTTGCGCGAAAGAATGATCAACGGTTGGATAGCTTTCAAACAAACGGACAGCCGTCGAGTGACAGAGCTCCGTAGCGGTGCATCGCCAAGAGTTACCCACCCGGTGTCGACCAGTTACCGGCCGGTGACACAGCGTCCCGATCTTCCCCGCCGTTATCCCAGCCGCAACCGTGCCGGCTCCCGTAGGACGTTTTCTCACCCAGGTGGGGGAGGCACTGTATGCATCGACACGGGAAGCGCGCCGTGATTCTGAGCGCGCTCGCGGCACTGGCGCTCTTCGGGTGCCAGCACGACACACTGACCCAGCCACGCTCGGCGTCCGCGTTGAGCGCCGACAAGCGGAGCGACCCGCAGGACGACGCGGGATTGCGTCGCATCAAGCACGTCGTCGTCATTTACCTCGAAAATCACAGTTTCGACAACCTGTACGGTGAGTTCCCGGGGGCCAACGGTCTCGCGAACGACGCCGCCACGAGCACCCAGGTCGACGGGCTGGGGAATCCTTTCGTCGTGCTCCCCATGACCGCCACCTCGCCGTTTCCCACCAACCTGGCGAACGCGCCTTTCAGCATCGAACGGTACGTCCCCGCCAACATGAAGATCCCCGACCTCGTGCATCGCTTCTACCAGGAGCAGATGCAGATCGACGGCGGGAAGATGGATAAGTTTGCAGCCGTCAGCGATGCAAAAGGTCTGTCGATGGGATACTATCACACGGCCTCGCTGCCGATGTACCCGATCGT
>JAWOLH010000071.1:0-6841 GCA_033853695.1 Gemmatimonadales bacterium
GAGCTGGGGCATCAGCGCGTGGTCAACAGACCGCGCAGCAGGTCGAGCGCCGCCTGGGCGCTGCGCGCCCGGATCTCTTCGCGATCCCCCACCATCAGGCGACCGATCGCCTGGGTCACGCTGCCGCAGCGCGCCGCGAGCCACACCGTCCCCACCGGCTTCTCCGGCGTCCCGCCGCCGGGACCCGCGATCCCGGTAATCGCCATCGAGCAGGCGACGTCGAACCGTTTTGTGGCGCCCTCGGCCATCGACCGCACCGTCTCCTCGGAAACGGCGCCGAACGTATCGAGGATCTCCCGGGGGACGCCGAGCTCTGCCGTCTTCACGGCGTCGGCGTAAGCGATGACCCCCCCGACGAAGCAGTCGGACGAGCCCGGGATCGCCGTCAGTCGTCCACCGAGCAATCCTCCGGTGCACGACTCGGCGACGGCGACCCGCTCCTTCCGCGACCGGAGTAGATCGAGGACGACGGCGGCCAGGTCCGTCGTCTCCTCGCCGTAGCAGCGCGTGTCGAGTGCCGCGGTGAGGGCGCTGACGCCCTCGGTGAGACGGCGGTCCGCTTCGTCCGCGGGAAGTCCCCACGCGGTGAGGCGCAGGTCCACGCCCGGAGTCCCCGGCAGATACGCAAGCGTCAGCGGCGCGAAACCCACCTCGAGGTGCTGCACCCGCTCGGCGACGGCCGATTCGGCGAGTCCCGTGGTGCGCACGGTGCGCGAGCGCACGACACCCACCGCGCCAAGATCCCGGGCGCGCGCCAGGAGACGCGGCAGCACCTCCTCCACGAGCAGCCCGCGCATCTCGTGCGGCACGCCGGGGAGCATGACGACGAAGCGCTGCTGCTCGTCCTCGATCCACAGTCCCGGCGCCGTGCCGCGCGGATTGCGCAGCACCGTCGCCCCTTCGGGAACCTCGGCCTGCGACCGGTTGAGCGCCGGCATCGGGCGCTTGAATTTGCGAAACCGTTCCTCGAGATGTTTCAGCACGGTCTCGTCGAGCAGCAGCTTGCGACCCATCAACCGGGCAACGGCGTTCTTGGTGAGGTCGTCCTTCGTGGGACCGAGGCCCCCGGTCGTGAGGACCGCGCCGGTGCGCTCGAGGGCGTCCTTTACTGCGGCGGCGACCGCCTCAGGCCGGTCGGCGACGCTCTGGCGCCTGACGATCTCGATCCCCGCCGCGGCGAGGGTCTTGCCGATGTCGATGGCGTTGGTGTCGACGGTGTAGCCGAGCAGGAGCTCGGTGCCGACGGTGACGACCTCGAGCTTCACCCGCTACCCGTGATGAGGCGGCGATAGCGGTACAGGTAGACGGCCAGGGACCAGATGGTGAGGATGATCGCGATGCCCAGGGTGATCGCGACGACGGCGCCGTGGAACTGGTCCCAGAAGTTGCGGAACCAGCCGGCGAAGCGGTGCGAGGCGAGCCAGTCCTTCCAGGCGAACCAGAGGATCGTGGCGCCGATGAAGACGTTCTGCACCGCCGTCTTGAGCTTCCCCGCCCCCACCGCCGGGATGACGATGCCGCGGCGCTTGGCGAAGAAGCGGAAGGCGGTAATCAGGAGCTCGCGTCCCACGAGCAGCAGCAGCACCCACACGGGCAGCGACCCCCACCACGGGATGCGGTAGTCGACGAGGATCGAGGGGTGGCGCGTGATCCAGAAGATCGGCACCAGCATCGCGAACAGCATCAGCTTGTCGGCGATCGGGTCGAGCAGCTGGCCCAGCTCGCTCACCTGGTTGTACTTGCGGGCGTAGTAGCCGTCCACCAGATCCGACAGGGCGGCGGCGAGGAAGGTGACGAAGGCGAAGATCTTGGGCCAGAACCCCGAGATGAACGGCAGGATCGCGATGAGGGGAGTGACGCCGATGCGCGCGAGGGTGAGGAGATTCGGCAGCGTCCAGCGCACATCGGAGCTCGCCACGGGCTCCTCAGCTGAGCGTCTTGAGCACGAGCTTCGAGACCGCCCGGAGGGTTTCGAACACACCGTCGCCGCGCACCGCCACCGCCTCGTGGTAGGAGGCGCGCCCGATCCAGCCGTCCTCGCCCTTCTCGACGATGTTCTCGCCGGGGTGGGCCGGGTCGGCAACGACCTTCTGGTGGGCCGGGTCGTCGATCGGCCAGCCGGGGTTCAGCGCCTGCTGCAGATCGCGGATCGGCGCGGCGTTGGGGAGGTCGCGCTTGTTGTACTGGATCGTGAACGGGATCTTCGTCAGGTCGTACCCGTACTCGGCCATGTTGTCGTACAGGTTCTGCATCGACTCGACGTTCGCTTCCATGCGCTCGATCTGCGAATCCGCCACGAACACGATGCCGTCCACCCCTTTGAGGATCAGCTTGCGGCTCGCGTTGTAGTACACCTGACCCGGCACGGTGTACAGATGGAACCGGGTCTTGAATCCGCGGATCGTGCCCAGGTCGACGGGGAGGAAGTCGAAGAACAGCGTGCGCTCGGTCTCGGTGGCGAGCGAGATCATCTTGCCGCGCGTGTTGGGCGCGACCTTGCCGTAGATGTGCTCCAGATTCGTCGTCTTGCCGCCCAGCCCCGGCCCGTAATACACGAGCTTGCAGTTGATCTCGCGGGACGCGTAGTTGATCATCGACATGCGCGCGTGCCCCGATCAGCCGAAGAGTTTGTCAATTTCGTCTTCCGCTCCCTGCAAGATGCCCTTGGTGTCGGGGACGCCGCCCGCGCCCACGCGATCGAACATCGCCTGGAACACGTGGTTCAGCGCCTCGACGGTGGCCTTGGCCTTGAGCTTCACGAGTCCCAGTGTGGCGCGCTGGTCGAACAGCACGACGAGAATCACCCGCTTGGCGACGTCGGCCAGATACATCGACTCCTTCTCGCCCTGGTGCACGAGCGAGGCGAAGTCGGGCTCGCCGATCATCTTGGCGAGCTGGTCGTTGGCCGAGAAGTCGGCGGCGGTGAGCGACGCGAACGAGGTGGGGTCGAACTGCGGCGGCTCGCCGACGGTGGCGACGAGCTGGCCGGTGCGGTCCACGAGCAGGGCGCAGCGCGCGTTGGAATCGCGCAGGAACGCCTGCAGGAGCTGCTGGATCTGCCGATAGTCGCTCTCGTTGAACGACCAGCTGGCGGCACCCGTCATCCCCGGTCCTCGCTCACTCGGTCTCGGACATCTCGCGGCGCGCCTGGAGGGCCTGGGCGATCGTCACGCCGTCGGCGTACTCCAGATCGCCGCCCACCGGCAGCCCGCGCGCGATGCGCGTCACGCGCACCCCGGTGGCGCGCAGCACTTGTTGCAAGTAGGTGGCGGTCACTTCCCCCTCCATCGAGGGGTTCGTCGCCACGATCACCTCCCGCACCCCCGCCCCGTTGGACACGCGGGCCTTGAGCCGGTCGATTTGCAGCGCCTCCGGGCCCACCCCCTCGAGGGGGGAGAGGCGGCCGCCCAGCACATGATAGCGCCCGCGGAAGTGGCCGGCACGCTCGATCGCCGTCAGGTCCCCGGGCTCCTCCACGACGCAGAGCAGCGTGGCGTCGCGACGCGGATCGGCGCAGATGGCGCACGGGTCGGTGTCGCTCAGGTTGCCGCAGCTGCCGCACGTCTGCACGTCGCTGCGGACTCGGGCGATGGCCTCGGCCAGCCGGAGCGCGACCTCTTTGGGCTCTTTCAGCAGGTGAAACGCGAGCCGCTGCGCCGTCTTGCGTCCGATCCCGGGGAGCTTGGCCAGCTCTGCCACGAGATCCTCGATCGCGGGCACGAGGAAGGGGTCAGAGCGGCAGCTGGAACGGGAGCGGCAGCCCGGCGGTGAGCTTCTTCACCTCGGCCTGGTACAGCTCGGCGGCGCGCTGCTGCGCCTGGGACACCGCCGCGAGAACCAGGTCCTCGAGCAGCTCGATGTCCTCGCCCTTCAGCGCTTCGGGGTCGATCTTGATGGAGCGGATCTGCCCCCGCCCGTCCGCCGTCGCCTGTACCATGCCCCCGCCCGCCTGCGCCGTGATGGTCTCTTGAGCGAGTTTGGTCTGGATCTCGGACAGCCGGCCCTGGGCCTGCTGGGCCAGCTGGAAAAGACTGGATAAGTCCGCCATGGCGAAAAAGTTAGCGACTGGGGAAAGGTGGTGCAAGTTAGTGGGTGACTAGTGGTTAGTGGCGTGCCGCGCGTCACATACTCTCATGCCTTCAAGAAGCGTTCCGCCAGCTGCACCGTCCTCTCGTTTCCTTCGCGCCGCGCCAATTCCAGGATCTTCTTCACATGGGGCCGCAGCTTCTTCTCCCCCCACTTGTAGCCCGTCGCCAATTCGGCGGAATACGAGTCGCCGACGTTGGCGCCGTCGAGCAGCGCGCGCGCCGCCGCGGCGTCGAAGCCGGGATCGTTTCTATCTGGAAGGTTGTAGCGCGGCTCGGGGCCGGAGGCGTCTTCGTTGACGAAGGCTCTGGACATTGGACCACCTGATTAACCGGACAGCCAATATACAGTCACACTGTTGTTGATTAGTGCGGTCACCAGATCGAGTAATCGGGGAGCACGATGCCGTCCAGACGCACAATTCTCGTGGTATCGGCCGTGCTGAGCGCCGGTGCCCTGGTCGAATGCACGCGCACGCCGGCCGCGACCAGTCTCGGCGCCCACGTTTCCGCCGACGCCAGCCCCGGGTTCTCCCTCAGCGCCGACGGCCGCCTGGTGTTCGACTCCGCCTTGCAAGTGTACTGGCTCTCCGACGCCGATCTTGCGGCCACGCAGACCTTCGGCGTGGACAGCATCGATCCCGACGGCTCGATGAGCTGGAACACCGCCCAGAACTGGGTCGCCGCGATGAACGCGGCCGACTACCTGGGCCACAACGACTGGCGCCTGCCACTGACCGTGCAACCCGACCCCGGGTGCACGCAGCAGACCTCCCTGGCCTCGTTCGCCTACAACTGCAGCGGCAGCGAGATGGGCGAGTTGTTCTACCAGGAGCTGGGCGGGAGCAAGGGCAGCTCGATCGCGAGCCTCGGTGGCAAAGCCCGTCTCTTCAAGAACTTCCAACCCTATCTGTACTGGTCGGGGACGGTGTACCCGGTCGTGGGGAAGAGCTCGTGGACCTTCTCCTTCGGCAACGGTTTCGAGGGGACGAACCTCAACGTCAACGCCATGTATGTCATTCCGCTGTTCCCCGTGTCCAACACGTCGCCGTCACCGCCCCCGCCGAATGTCGGCATCGGCGTCGTGCCGTCGGTGAACGCCAACCCGTCGCTGGTGCCGAGCGTGGACGGCCGGACCCTCTACGACCCCGCGTTGAACGTCACCTGGCTCGCCGATGCCGATCTGGCTGCGCGCAGGACGTTCGGCGTGAGCGGCATCAATCCCGACGGCTCGATGAGCTGGAACACCGCCCAGGCGTGGATCGCGGCGATGAATGACTCGAACTATCTGGGCAGCAATGGGTGGCGCCTGCCGAAGACGCAGCAGCCGGACCACGCGTGCAGCATCGAGACCCCGGTCACGCACGAATTCTCCGGCTACAACTGCCGCGGGAGCGAGATGGGTGAGCTGTTCTACACCGAGCTGGGGAGCGAAGCCGGCAGCACGCTGCGGCGCACGCATGATCGCGACGCCGCGCTGTTTCAAAACTTCCAGCAATCCCTGTATTGGTCGGAGGCGGACACGACGCAGGGCTTCGGGGCGTGGACCTTCTCGTTCGGAAACGGCTTCCAGGGCTCCAACTTCTTCGCCAACGATCTGTACGTGATTCCCGTGATCGACGGGCCGGGACCTGCCGGCACCGTCGCGAGCATCACGCTCTCTCAGACGGCCGCGACCTTGATCAAAACCGCCACGCTGCAGCTCACGGCGACGTTTCGCGATGCCGCCGGCAACCCCGTCGCGGGGCAGCCCGTCGTCTGGACCAGCAGCGCTCCCGCCGTCGCCACTGTCGGTACGATGGGTACCGTCACTGCGGTGGGAAACGGGACCGCCAGCATTACCGCCTCCGCCGACGGGCACAGCGCGACCGCCACGATCACGGTGATCTCCGTCAGCCTCGTGCTCGATTCCGCGACCCAGCTCTTCCACGCGCATCAGCCCGACGCGCTGGGGATGGCCGGCGTGCCCGACATGCACACGGCCATCCTGCAACAGCCCGACGGCTCGTATCGCCTGTGGATCGCCGGGCGGTTCGAGAACGATTCTGTCGAAGGCGCGACCGGGCTGGTGACCACCAGCGACTTCCTCACCTACGCCACCGCCGGCGGCACGACCGACGCGCAGCCGGTGCTGACGCCGAGCTGCCGGCCCTTCGCGGTGGTATGCGAGAACGACTTCGACGGCGTCTACGCCGGCGCCGACTGGGTCTCCCCCGCCTCCAACGGCACCGACCTGCTCATGCTCTACCATGGCGGGAGCAAGTACTACGGGGGCGGTGTGGAATCCGACACCAACCCCGGCTGGGGGACGATGGGCCTGGCTCGCTCGAGCGACCAGGGCGTGACCTGGACCGGGAGGACGGCTGTCGTCACCGGGACCGACGCGAAGCCGTCGACCGTCCCGCCGAGCGGGATCTACGGCGTGGTCGAGCCGGGGATCATCGCAACCAACGGGTACCTGTACGCCTTCTATGCCTACTTTCCGCTGGTGGGGGCGTCGACGATCCAGGTGGCGCGGGCCCCCCTGTCCGGCGATGGCGCGGCGGGGACGTGGATCAAGTACGACAATGGCTTCGGGTCCCAGCCCGGCCTGGGCGGAGTGGGGTCCACGGTGATCGCGACTGCCGGCACCGCCTGCACGCGTCCGGCACAGCCGTGGCCAGTGCGCAGCACATATCTCAACGCCTACGTACTGATCTTCCTGTGCCAGCAGGGGTGGTTCTTCAGCACCTCGACCGACCTCGTCTCCTGGACCG
>JAWOLH010000072.1:0-30846 GCA_033853695.1 Gemmatimonadales bacterium
ATATGTGGACGGAACGGACCACATTCCCGCCGGCTGGTCGTCCGCCAATTGCGACACCATCGGCGACACGACCAAGGCCGGCGTGCGGGCTCCAGACAGCGCCGTGGTGCAGACGGGCAGCGGCGCCCACCTCTCCGGGAATCCGCCGTTCTTGAAGGACACCACGGTGAGCTCGTCGACGTTCACCCAGTTCGGGGACATGACCTACAGCGACGTCGCGGCGATGGCGACGATCCAGCTTCCCGGCGGGACCTACAAGACCGACCCGACCACGAACGCCGCCGGGACGTGCGACGAGACGAATACCACCAACTGGGGCGACGGAATGAACCCGTCGGCCGCCTGCGGCAGCTACTATCCGATCATCCACATCACCAGCTCTGCAACTCTCAACGGCGATCAGGGGCAGGGGATCCTCCTGGTCGATGGCGACCTGAGTATCCAGGGGTCCTACCAGTTTTACGGCGTGGTCATCGTCAAAGGCAGCCTGAAAACTGCCGGCGGTGGTGCCACTCAGGCACACTTCTGGGGCGCCGTCATGGCTCAGAACGTCGATCTCACGCTGAATAGCTTGAGTGGTAATGCGACGCTCAACTATTCGAAGTGCGCGATCACTCAGGCGCTGGACATGACAGGTGTTGTGGCCCCGGATCGTTCACGCAACTGGAGCTTGCTGTTCTAGGGGTTTGATGGATTCTGGCGATTCCACTGACTTTGGCGTAAGCAACGACCAGAGTGGCAGGTAACAACCGTTACAGCGTAAGTACGAGGGATTGAACGAGATTAGGGGTCAGTCATACAGTAGCGGGACGCTGCGGAGCACGTGGCAAGACTGAGGCGGCCGGACGGGCAGGCACGAGGACCGTCATGGAACGACAGTTGCGGACCACGAGCATATCGGGATTCCCGGGCACCGGGCCACGCGAGGCGTGCGCCCGGCGCTCGGGCTTTGGGTTCACGCTGATCGAGATGCTGATCGTGCTCGTGGTTATCGGGCTCGTCGTGGGAATTGCGGCTCCGAAGATCGACGTGACCAAGTTCCGAGTCGAATCGGCGATGCAAGGGGTCGGGACGACGCTGCTCGCGGTCGAGCGCCAGGCAATCACCCAACAGCACGACGTGATCGTGATGTTCGACGTGACCAACAACCTGATCCGGATCCACGACGACGCCAATAACAACGGCATCGTCGATCCCGGCGAGCGCGTGCGGGGCATGCCACTGGGCGAAGGGATCGTCTTCGGGCGGGCCGGTGTCACGCCCCGGCCCATGGGCACGGCTGCAGTGAACTTCACCAAGGTGGTAAACGGACTCCCCGCGGTGGTCTTCCATCGGGACGGCAGCGCCAGCGAGGCGGGCGGTTTCTACCTCACGTCGATACGGGCTGCGACCTCCGGGACGCATCTCGACGACACCCGCGCCGTGGAGCTCGAGCGCGCGACGGGCCGGGCGTCGTGGTTCAAGTACGGCGCCGCCGGCTGGCAGAGGGCCTTCTGACATGAGCCGCGAGCGCGGGTTCACACTGATCGAGGTCATCCTCGCTCTCACGATTCTGCTCGTGGTCATGATGATGCTGGCCTCGACGACGGGTCGCGCGCTGCACACCGCCGCCACGAGCCAGAGTCAGCAAACGGCGATTCAGCTGGCGATGGACAAGATCGATCAGGTGCGCAACGATCCGAACTACGATGGGCTGGAGGCGGCGTATGCGACGACCGACACGACCTTCACCGGTCTCCCGGGCTTCCGCCGCGTGACGACGATCGTCCATACCGGCGGGCAGGGGCAGCCGAACGACTATAAGAAGATCACGGTGGTGGTCGCCGGCCCGGGGATTACGCCGGTGAGTCGCACCGTGACGGTGGCGGCGCCATGACCGGTACCGGGTGGCGGAGCGAGCGGGGCCTGACCCTGATCGAGATGCTCATTGCGCTGACGGTGTTCTCGGTCGTGCTCGCCGGCGCGCTGGCGTTCCTGCGGGCCCAGGGCCGCAGCTTCTCGCTGGGGTCGCAGCGCAGCACGATGCTCCAGAACTCCCGCTTCGCCTTCGACGAGCTGGAAAAGGATCTGCGCACGGCCGGCGCCGGCACGCCGGACATCCAACCGGCCATGATCTACGCCGGGACGAACGTCGTGGCATTCAATGCGAACTATGCGACCCGCACGCCGGGTGACGTGTTCGCCGTGTACTATGATCCCGACGCCCCCGTCGGAGCCGTGGACGCTGCCCGCAAGGCCGATCAGTTCACGATCCCCACGACCTCGGTGACGTATCCCGACACGGACTATCTCCAGGGTGGGTTGATCAACAGCCCCGCCGAGACCATCACCTTCTTCTTCGGGCCCGACTCCACCACGAGCCGGACCGACGATTATGTCCTGTACCGCCAGGTCAACAACCTGGCGCCGGAGGTCGTCGCGCGAAACATCCTGCAGTCCGGCGCCGTGCCGTTCTTCCAGTACTACGCCCAGGCGGTCGTGGCGGGGTCCCCGCTCATCCAGCAGGTTCCCAATGGGACGCTGCCCCTGTGGCATAGTGTGCCTATTCATTTGGCGATCTCGGACACCGGCGTCGCGGCGCGCATCGACAGCATCCGGGCCGTACTCGTCAGCTTCACCGTAACGAACGGTCTCTCGGGCTCGAGCGAGCGGCGGCGTCCTCTGAACCGCTACATCCGGCTCCCCAATGTGGGCCTCGCGAACAAGCAGACCTGCGGCGATCCGCCGATTCTCGGCACGGGAATTACGGCCGCGTGGGATGCCGCGACGGGAGGGGTGGATCTCAGTTGGAACGCCGCGGTTGATGAGCTCAGTGGCGAACGCGATGTCGTGCGGTACGTGATCTGGCGTCGGTCGATCACCGACTCCAGCTGGGGCGATCCGTTCCTGAGTTTTCCCCCGGCCGGGACGCCGACGTACCTCTATACCGACCATGATGTGACCTCCGGGTCCAAGTATCTATACGGGCTGGCGGCGCAGGACTGCACGCCGTCGAATTCGAACCTCGTCGCGAGTGCCGAAGTTGACATTCCCTGAGGGCGACTCGAGAGAAGGTGGTCGTATGCGCAGGCAACGGATGATCGACAACGAGCGCGGCATCGCGCTGGTCGTGGTGTTGCTCGTGGTGGTGGCCGTGGCGGCCATCATTGCGGGCTCGGCGCTGCTCGGCTCCAGTACCAGCCTGATCGCGCGCCATGAAGCGCGGCTCGGCGTGCTGGAGACCGCGGCTGACGCGGGGTTGGAAGAAGCGCGCTCGAGCATCAACGGCAATAGAGCGCTCTATCCCGATTCAGGGTTCAACACCCTCCAGTCCGGTGCCGCGGTATACGCGGCCGACGGGACCCTGATTCCCAACGTGCAGCGCTGGCTGTATGCCGGTCCCAGCGGCGTGACGACGGGCCAGTACGGCGTGTTCGGCAGCATCGTGTCGGTGGCTCAGGATGTCCAGGGCGACCGCGTCGTGCGGCGGTCCGAGGTCAACCAGGAGAGCTTCTCCAAGTACGCCTACTTCACCACCATCGAGAACAACATCCAATTCGCCAACGGCGACCAGATCTTCGGCCCGGTCTTTTCCGACGACTATCTCAACATCGCGTCCTCGGGTGCGACGTTCTTCGGCCCCGTCGGAACGGCCAAGAAGGTCAACGGCAAGGCCTTCGGCGTCTACAAGCAGGGCGTGAAAGAGGGAGCCGCCTACATCCCCATGCCGACCACCGCCGATCTGTTCAAGTTGAAGGGTCAAGCGACGATCGGGGGGACGGCAATCGTGTCCCCGACTCTGGGGACGGAGGCGGACGGCCAGGCGACGACGCGCATCGAGTTCGTGGCGCTCGACCTGAACGGCGATGGTGATTCGACCGACGACGGCGAAGGGTTCATGAAGGTCTACCAGCTGACCAACCCGGCGGACCTGTATTGGGTGGTCGGCGACGCGAAGACGGCGCAGCAGCAGAAGGGCGACAGCACAAGCGTTCTCACCGCGCCGAACTGCGGCCTCTTCACCTTCGGCACGGGCAAGAAGACGCGCTGCTTTCTCGGCGGGACCGATAGTTTGAGCACGTCGATCCCGAAGCAGTTCACCCCGGCGGACGCCCACGGTCACTGGCTGCCATGGGTCGGTCCCGTGGACCCGCGGCTCACGGCGCGGGCCGACGCCAATTACCTCTGGCCGATCAACCGCGCCACCAACCCGAACTTCCGGGGCGTCGTGTACGTCGACGGCAGAGTCGCCGTCAGCGGCAAGCTGCGCGGGCGACTTACCGTCGCGGCGACCGGCAACATCATCATCGCCGATGACCTCCGCTACGTAACGAACCCCGGCGCAGCCAACTGCGCCGACATCCTGGGTCTGTTCAGCGGCGCTGACATCGTCGTCGCCGACAACCTGGTGAACGACCCGGCACCCGGCGTCTCGACGGTGCCCTCGACTCGCAGCTGGGACGAGACCCCCGATCTCTTCTTCGACGGGTTTCTGCTGGCGCTCGGCAGCTTCAAGGCCGAAAACTTCAACAAGGGGTCGAGGAATGCCGAGCTGTGCGGCGTCGCCTCATCGGGACGGGGTTGCCTGTTCGTCAACGGTGGCGTCATCCAGACGCAGCGCGGCGCCGTCGGCCTGACGAGCGGCGAGGGGTACGTCAAACGCTACTCCTACGACCAGTGCGGGGCGACGAACCCGCCGCCCTACTTCCCGACCACCGGTCACTTTGCGCGCGGGCATTACTACGAGGTGGACCCGACCGGGTTCAACGTGAACTCCTACTGGAGTCTCCTCATTCCCCACTAAGGGAAGACCACATCGTAACGAAGGGGCCCCGCGGGCCGTTTCGGCGCGGGGCCCTGATTTTTTCGGGCCGCGTAGGAACCGCCTGCGTCGCGTGATTCGGGTCTGTGACGGGGGTGTTCACCGTCGTAGGCTCCTGCCGTGTCACACCCCCGGGGCTTTACGCTGCTCGAGGTGCTCGTCGCCCTCGTCGTGCTGGCGGTCGGGATCCTCGGCCTGACGGCTCAAACGGCAGTGCTGCTGCGCGCGCTGGCGCGCGCGCGGCGCGCCGAGGAAATCACGTTCGTCGCCGCGTCACGTCTCGAGCAGCTGCGGGCGACGGGGTGCCTCGCCCGAAGCGATGGGATCGAGTCGGTGCGACAGGGTGGGAGCACCATCGCACGCCTCGACTGGAGCTGGAGCGCCGGCTCGGACTCGTCCTATCGGCTGCAGCTCGTCGTGACACCCCGACCGACGCCGGTGCGAGCCCTGCCTCCGGAGACGCTGGCCATGCTGCTGAGGTGTCGTTGACCCGGCGCGGGGTGACCGTCGCAGAGCTGCTCGTTGCGCTCGTCCTCTTCGGTGCGCTGTCGCTCGCCGCCGTCGCCGTCATGCGACGCACGCTGGTGTGGTATCGTACGTCGGTCCAGGCCATGGACCGTCGTCAGAACCTTCGTGTCGCCGCGGCATTTCTCCCCGCTGAGCTGCGGGAGCTCGACGCAGCGGACGGCGACCTCGTCTCGATGCTGCCGACCAGTATCACGATCCGCGCAACGCGGCAGTTCGCCGTCCTGTGCAGCGATCTGCCCGCCGGCACCGGGGGCTCCGCCGGCTCTTGGTCGCTCGTCTTGAGCGGCGCATTGCGGTATGGATTGCGGAATTTCGACCCCGGCGATTCGATCTGGATCCTCGCCTCGGGTGACGGAGATCGCTGGGTTGGAGGGGGGGTAGCGGCCGTCGCAGCCGCACCGTGCGCCGACGGCCGGCCCGGACTCCGTCTGGGCGTCACCCTCCCCGTCACGGAAGGATTCCCCGTCGGCACGCCGGTCCTCGGTTTTGAAACCGTGACCTACCGGTTGTACCGGTCCTCGGAGGATGCTCGCTGGTACATCGGTCAGCAGACGGGCGCGAGCCTGCAGCCGTTGCTCGGTCCGGTGACCCCCGATGGTCTGGCGCTCGCCTACCTCGATTCGACCGGCACGGCTACCACCGATCCCAGGCGGGTGCGCCTCATCGACGTTCGTGTCCGCGCCCCGACGGCGGAACCGGTACGGGACGCGAACGGCCGACTCGGGAGACCGGTGGACAGCCTGGTAGCACTCGTCGCCCTGCGCAATAATCGACGTCGCTAGCAGGAGGTCACCGAGTCAATGAGAAGAGATGAGGGAGCGGCCCTCGCGCTCGTGGTATGGGGACTCGTCGTCGGCGGGGCGCTCCTGACCGTTGTGACGGTGCTCGCCGTGCAGGAGCAGCGTGCCGCCGTTGCCCTCGGTCGAGCCGAGCGCGGACTCGTCGGTGCGGAGCAGGTAGGCGCCGAGCTGATCTCGCATCTGACCGTTGGCACGCTCCGTACAAGGCTGCCGAGTGCGTTCGACGCCCTTCCGCTCGACGCTGGGAACGAGTGGGACGCGCTGGTACGGCGGCTCACACCAGGTCTCTTTCTCCTCGAAGTCGCGCCTCGCGTTTCCGCCGCGGGTGCAGCGACGCGGGAGGGGGCGAGTGTGCGACTGGGGTGGTTGCTGCGGCCCGCGCCCGACAGTCTCGTTCCAGCGGCTGCCGTCTCAATCGGGGGCCGAGTAGCGCTCGGGGACGATGTCGACATCAACGGTAGTGACGAGGATCCATCGGGGGTCGCAGGGTGCCCATCCGCGGGCAGGCCGATCGCTGGCGTCGCTGCCGAAACGGTGTCGGTCGTGGGGTCAGCGTCGCTCATGGGTAATCCCCCCGAGTTGCTGCGGCCTTCCGGTGCATCCGGGTTGTCAGCCGGCGACCTGGACACGTTCAGGCGGCTTGCCGAGCGAGCGACGCTCATCCTTGCCGGCGGATCCTATGCGATAGGCCCCGCCACTGTCGGGACATCATGCGACCTCCGAGAACCGACCAACTGGGGCGCGCCTGGCGAATCAGGGGCACCGTGCGGGAGCTATGTCCCGATCATCCTGGTAACCGGAGATCTCACGCTGAACGGTGCGGTGGGCCAAGGTATCTTGTTGGTGAATGGTAACTTGCGGGTAACGGCGCCGCTCACCTTCTATGGTACCGTGATCGTCACGGGCGAGGTCGACATCACAGCGCCAACGGAGATTCGTGGTATCTTAGCCGCTGCCGAACTGCGATCCGCGGGCGATCCCGTGACCCAACTTAAGGTGCACTATTCCAAGTGCATACTTTCGAATGACTTAGAAATCTCGTCTTCCCTCAGACCGCTCCCATCGCGGGCGTGGAGTGAGCTGTTCCAAGCGCCCTAACTCTATTTCTCCAAAATAGTTGTTCGATTGTCCTCAAGTAGCTTCGAGGCTTGACAGGATAAGGGCAAGGTCTTACCGTAGCTTGCCCCGGTTCCGCCGTGTCTCTAGCGCTTTGGGGATTCATGGCCCTGCTCGGTTTCGGTAGCAAGAAAACCACAGTCGGGCTCGATATCGGCTCCGGTATCGTCAAGCTCGTTGTGATCGACCATCGATCCAGCGAGCCGGAGTTGATTCGGGTCGCCACGACCGAGGTCGCGGCCGATGCGATCGTCGAGGGAGAAATCATGGACCCTGGCATCGTCGCGGAGGCGATCCGGGGCCTGTTCTCCACCGCCGGCGTCAAGCCCAAAGGGGTGGTCACGGCGGTCGGCGGGCGCGACGTGATCGTCAAAAAGATCCAGATGGACCGGATGCGTGAGGCGGAAGCCCGCGATGTGATCCGCTGGGAAGCCGAGCAGCACGTTCCCTTCGACATGGCCAACGTGGAATTGGACTTTCAGATCCTCGACCCCAACGCCGAGGGGCTGCAGATGAACGTGCTCCTCGTCGCCGCCAAGCGCGAGCTGGTGGAGGGGCGGGTCTCGCTGTTGCACGAGGCCGGACTCGAGCCGGCGATCATCGATGTCGACGCGTTCGCGATTCACAACGCCTTTGAGCTCAACTATCCCGAGGCGATGAGCGGGGTGGTGGGCCTCGTGAACATCGGGCATGAAGTGACGAACGTGAACATCCTCGACGACGGCGTGCCGGTGCTGACCCGCGACCTCTCGGTCGGCACGCGACGTTTCCGAGAGGATCTGCAGCGCGAGAAGGGGATGTCGGCGGAGGATTCGGAGCGCGTCGTCACCGGTGCGACGCAGAGCGCGGATCTCGCCGGTTACGTCGAAGCGCGCGGAGAAGAGATCGCCGTAGGCGTGGAGCGGGCGGCAGCATTTCTGGCGACGGCGTCGCGCTCGGCGGGCGGGCTGTCGCGCGTGTGGACGAGCGGCGGTGGCGCGCGGATTCCGGGTCTCAACGACGCCCTGGCGCAGCGCCTCAAGGTGCCGGTCGAGTCGGCCAATCCGGTACAGCGCCTCAAGGTGCGCGATACGGTCTACGAGTCGGTCTCGCTCGACGAGGTGGCGCCGCTGCTCATGCTCTCGGTCGGGCTCGCGCTGAGGCGCGCCGCGTAATGATCGAAATCAACCTGCTTCCTGGGCAGAAGCGCAAAGCGCCGGGCGGCGCCGGATTCCGGATGCCGAACCTCGGTGCGTTCCTGTCCAACATCAAGGACCCCTGGCTCCTCGGGGCCATCGGCGCCGGCGTCGTGGCGATCGGCGGCAACGCCGCGTTGTACGCCGTGAACACCGCGCGGCTTGGCCACCTGGAGACCGTGCTCGTCGGCGTGCAGCAGGAGAAGCGCCGGTATGACGCGGTCGCCGCCCAGAAGCGCCAGGCCGAGCGCGCGCGCGACTCGCTGGCCGCGGAGCTGGCGATCATCCGCTCCATCGACGCCGACCGGTTCATCTGGCCCCATCTGCTCGATGAGATCACGAAGGCGTTACCACAGTACACCTGGGTGACGCAGATCCAGAACCTCAGCAGTGCGCCGCTTGCGGCGCCCGCGGCGGCCACGACGAGCGGGACGGCGGCCGGGGGCGACGTCGCGCCGAGCGACGTCCGCGTGTCGATCGACGGGCGTACGGTCGACATTCAAGCGTACACCACGTTCCTGCGGCAGCTTGCCGCGTCGCCGTGGATCACGGACGTGACGGCCACCCGGGCCACCACCGTGATCGAGCAGGATCGCCCGGTCACGGAGTTCAACATCACCCTGCGGTACAAGCGCGCGGATTCGCTCTACATCCGCACCGTGCCGCTGGTCGAGTCGGTGAGGTAGCCGATGGCCTTTGGCCTTCCTTCGGATCAACGCAGCCAGGTGATGCTGCTGATCATCATGGTGTGCGCGTTCGGCAGTTATTTCGCCTGGACCAAAGTGCAGTCGCCCAAGCAGACCGCGATCACCGAGACCCAGGCGCAGATCGACAGCCTGAGCGCCGTCATCAGCAAAGCGAAAGCGGACCTGGCCTCGGGGAGCGTCGAGAGCATGCGCCGGGCGATCGAGCGCTATCGTGCCGGCCTCGGCCTCATGCGCCGGCTCGTCCCCGAGGGGAACGACGTCCCCACCCTGCTCGACCAGATCTCCAATCGCGCCAAGGTCCGTGGCCTGACGGTCGGCACGTTCCAACCGCTCTCCGTCGAGCCGGGACCGCCGCTCGCCCTGACGATCCACGAGCCCGCCGACACCAGCAAGGCCAAGAAGCCAGGCCAGCCGGCGTTCGACATCTATCGCTACCACTATGAGATCTACGGCCACTATGACGACATCGGAGAGTTTCTCGCCGACGTTGCGAGCCTCGCCCGGATCATGGTGCCGCAATCGGTCGTGCTGAAGGCGGCGTCGCAGCAGACGCAGAAGCTGGTCGGCGATACCCTCGGCGCGCTGCTCGAGGCGGACTTCGATCTCAGGACGTACGTGAAGCGCGTCCCAGTCGCGACGGCGACTGCGGCGGGAGCGGCGAATGCGCGTCCCTAGTCTCGTGCTGGCGCTCGCGTCCGTCGCCTCCATGCTGGCGGCGCAGGCGGCCCGCCCCGACACGGCGCACCCGGTGGCGTCGGACACAGGTCCGCTGTCGCTCTCCCGCGAGGTGTTTTCCTACCAGGGGGCGGGACGGGATCCGTTCCTCTCGCTGCTCAAGACGGGCGACATCCGGCCGCTGATCACCGATCTGAAGCTGGTCGCGATCATCTACGACGAGCGCTATGCGGCTCGCAGCGTCGCAGTCCTGCGGGACATCTCGACGAGCAAACGGTATCGCGTCAAGACGGGTGATGTGCTGGGTCGGCTGCGCGTGACGCAGATCAAGCCACGCGACGTCGTGTTCACCATACAGGAATTCGGCTTTGAACGGCAGGCGACGCTGTCGCTCGCCAAGCAGGAGGAGACGCCATGAAGCGCAGCACCGTAGTGGCCGCGTGCCTCGCCCTTGCGGCGGCCTCCCGTCTCGTGGCCGCCCCGCGTGACGGCGAAGTACGCTCGGTCACCGTGGCGCCGGCGAGCGGGAAGGTAGCCGTCGTGATCGATCTGCGCGGTGCCGTCGAGGTGCAGGACTTTACCCTCGACTCACCCGCCCGGCTGGTCCTTGATCTCATCGGCGCGCACCTCGCGGCGCCCGCCTCGCTGTACGACGGCCAGAACCGCGGCGGCGTGAAGAACATCCGCTACGGGCAGTTCCGTCCCGGGGTCGTACGCGTGGTGATCGAGCTCGACGCCCTGAAGGACTACCACATCGAGCGCGGCGACGGCCAGGTGCGGGTCGAGTTCGGCTCGGAGCGCACTTCGTTCGCCGCCTGGACGAGCGGCGGCACGACGGCCCTTCCGGCCGCCGCGGCGGCCGCTCCCCCGGCGCCGCCGCCCCCCGTCACCGGGGATCCGGCGCGGGTGTCGACTCCCGTCGCGGGTGCCACGGAGTCGGTGGACGAGTACCTCGCCCTGCATAGCGCCGAGGCGCAGCAGTCCCAGGCGCCGCGCATCAACGTGCAGTGGGACGACGCCGACATTCAGGATGTGGTCGCCGGATTCGCCGCCTTCAGCGGCCGCACCATCGTTGTCAGCAAGGGGATCACCGGCAAGGTCACGGCCGAGGTGAAGAACCAGCCATGGGACCTGGCCTTCAACGCCGTGCTCGCCTCCCAGGGGCTCGACGTCCAGACCCAGCCCGGCGGCATCCTCGTCGTGGTCGATCGCAAGGACCTGGCCCGGGCCGACTCCACGGTGCCGGTCGAAACGCGGCTCGTGCGGGTGAACTACGCGCAGGCGACGTCGCTCGTGCCCGCGGTCCAGTCGATCGTCTCCAAGACGCGTGGCGCCGTGGTGGCGGACACCACGAACAACGCGCTGGTCATCACCGACGTGCAGACGCGCATCGACCAAATCGAGAGCTTCGTGAAAGGCCTCGACATCCGCACCCCGCAGGTGTCGATCCAGGCGAAGATCATCCTCGTCGACCGTACCGACGTCCAGAGCCTCGGCCTGCAGTACGACCTCGGCTCGCCGACCCAGTTCTTCAACAAGCTGGTAGCGCGGCTCGACTCCACTGGCAAGCCGTTCACACCTGATCAGACGGTCGTCGACCTCGGCGGCAACTCGCTCTCGGCGATCGGCAACGCCGACCAGCAGGTCATTAACCCGGCGTTGAAGCTGATCTTTTCGACAGCCCTCGGCAACTTCACGTTGACGACATTTGTGCAGGCTCTCCAGAGCGTCGACCTCGCCGACGTCCAGGCCGAGCCCTCGGTGACGACACTCGACAACCGCCCGGCCGAAGTGCTGGTGGGTGACCGCGTGCCGATCCGCGTGATCGACGTCTCGGCGCAGTCGGGGCAGACGAACGCGGTGCCCCGCGCCACGGTGAGCTTCCAGCAGACCGGTATCAACCTGAAGGTCACACCGCACGTGACGGCGAACCGGCAGATCCTGATGAGCCTTCACGCTGAGCGCTCGGCCGTCAAGCCAGCGTCGGTGGACATCGGCTTCACGTTCCAGACCCAGCAGGCGGATGCGCAGGTACTGGTGAACGATGGCGAGACCATCGTCATGGGTGGCCTCACCGAGACCGACCTGACGCTCACCAAGAGCGGGATTCCGTTCCTCGTCGATCTGCCCATCGTGGGCCGTCTGTTCGGCTTTACGACCCAGAGCGAGGAGCGGCGCGATCTGATCATCCTCATCACGCCGCACATCGTGGACGATCTCGCGGCACCGGCCAGCCGCAGCAACTAGTCAGGAGCGTATATGCGCGCAGTGCGCATCAGGGCGATCGTGGGTTTGCTGACCGCCAGCGGAGCGGCGTTTGCTTGTGAGACCAACCGCAACGTCGGCGGAGTTGGTCGAGACGTCACGCCACCGACGATCTCGCTCACCGCTGTGGCGAGTGACACGCAGAACGTCACCGCGGGACTGCAGTTCACCGTCAATGCGAGTGATAACCTCACTCTCTCCCTCATTCGCTTGACCTACACCGGCGGCTACGTTGCGGGCCCGGTGGACACGACGTTCCCCGTTGGGACCAAGACCGTCACCTTCCAGCGGACCATCTCCTTCCCGAGCAGCAGCGGCGTCGGCGGCAACGTACAGATCGTCGGTCGCGCCGTCGACGGCGCCGGGAATTTCACCGAAGACACGCTGCAGATCTTTCTCATCAACGTGCAGGCACTGAACGTCCTGATCGTGCAACCGGTGAACGGTGCAGCAGCGTCGCAGGGAAAGAGCCTGCCCGTGCAAGTCATCGCGTTCCACAAGGGCGGCATCCGCAAGATCGGGTTCCTCTCGTCACCGCCCGGCTCCGTCACCAACCCGACGGGCACGGACTCCGTCTCGTACCCGCTGCCCTATCCCGACTCGGTCAATTACTACGACACGTTGACCGTTGCCGCAGGCAGTGGAACGATCACGCTGACCGGATTCGCCGAGGACTCCGGCGGCCGCCGCGGCACGTCGAGCTCGGTGTCCGTGACGGTCCAGACCGCCGCGACCGACAATACGCCCCCGTCTGTGTCCGACAGCGTGGGCAAACGGGTCGAGGTGAGCGACAGCGTGATCGTGCACGCTACCGACCCGAGCGCCATCTCGTGGATCGGGATGCGAATCCAGTCCATCGGTGGGGCGGTGCTGCGCTTCGACACGCTGAACGTCTCCGCCGGGAATCTGACCGACGTCACGCGAGGGTTTTCGCTCAACCTGGCTGGCATCATTACGACGTTCCCGACCGACGTCATCGTTCAGGGGTACGCCTGCGACGCCGCCACCGCCCGCAACTGCGCCTTCTCCCAGGTGGGCGCCGTCCCCCTGGCCGCGCCCAAGGCGGATACCGCGACCGTGGTGGCTGGGGTAACCCGGCCGCTGCCCGCTGGCGGCAGCATCGCGGACGCGATCTTCGACGCCAACGACAGCACGCTGTTCCTGACCAATCCAACGCTGTCGCGCGTGGAGGTCTTCCAGGTGGCCAACACCTCCTTTGTGGCGAGCGGCATCATCACCGCCGGTCCGGAGCCGTGGGGCATCTCGCTGTGGCCGCGCGATACGCTGGGCAACTATGGCGATACCATCGTCGTGGCGAACTCCGGCGGCACCGAGCTGTCGGTCATCGACGTGCGCCCGAGCGCGCGGCGACTGGTGTGGCGGCAGGATCTGCCTAACTACCTGATCGAGACCTACAGAGTCCTGCAGCAGGCCGGTGGGTCCCGGCGGGAAATCACCGTCTACGATGTGTCCGATCGGCCGCAGTACGTCGCGACCGTATGCCGGGCGGCGGGGGGCACCGCCTGTTCCGCGGATTCGATCTTCGCCATCTACTCCACGACGCCGACGCAGAGCAGTACGTCGCCGTTCAACGGCAAGGCGACGCTGCGCATGGAGAAACTCAAGAACACCCAGGACACGACACAGCTGTTCGGCCACTTCTTCTGGGAGATCGGTACGACGCCGGTGGGCTCGGGGACCGACACACTACGCATCGAGCTGCGGCGCGGTCTGCCGTATAACCAGACCAAAGTGATCCTCTCGGCGTGCGCCGGGGTGAATGTGTTGCTCAACACGTTCGGGCTCGGCGATTCAACCTTCGCTCGCAACTCCGGCAACTTCACGCACGCCTTCGTCGGTGAGGGCGGCATCAGCGCGCAGTTCGCGCGCGTGTTCGCCTATACCGCCAAGGCGCAGCTGATCCACGACGTCGTGCAACCGCCCTGTAACACGGGGGGCGGAACGGCGGACACCGGGCTGGTGGATGTGGACCAGGGCGTGTCGCCCGGAGTGGACGTGAGTGACTTCGTGAGCAATACCGGCATTCAGGTCTCCTCGATCGCCACGAACTTCAACGGCGAAACCAACGTGGTCCGGGCCGACTCGATCTACTTCCTCGACGAGGGACTCCGCCTCAAGGGGGCGTCGGTGGCGCCGGTCGGGGCGCCGGGCATGGACATGAACTACAATCATGCGTTCGCGGCCGGGCAGCCGGGGACGCCGACGTTCGGCGGCAGCGGCAATCCGAACGACCGGATCCTTTTCGCTGCGCGTCCAGACCCGAATATCGACATCTTCGACACCTTCTTCTACGGCGTCGTCGGCTCGATTCCGATTCGCGACCCGATCATCGGGCCGCTTCGCGTGGCCCGTGACGCCTCCGGCAACCAGCTCTTATTCGGCATCACGGCTCGCGGGCTCGTGATGGTGCGGCTGCCGACCGTAACCAATCCGTTCCCCAGCCCGCAAACACTCCGCACTCGGTGAGGGGCGCCCCCCTCCCGGTCCGTGCCGGCACGAGCCCGACCCAAAAGTCGGGCTCGCGTGCTATTGTCCGGTATATGCTCGCGGAGCGCTGCCCGTGACGGTCCGCTTTACGACGGCCGGCGAGAGCCACGGCCGAGGCCTCGTCGGGGTGCTCGAAGGCATCCCCGCCGGCCTGCCGCTCAGCGCGACAACGGTGAACGCCGAGCTGAAGCGCCGCATGGCCGGGTACGGTCGTGGGGCCCGCATGAAGATCGAGGCGGACGAGATCGAGTGGCTATCCGGCGTCCGGGCCGGCGAAACGATCGGCGCCCCGATCGCCATGCTCATCTGGAATCGCGACTGGACCCATTGGCAGGATGTCATGGCTCCCGAGGCCGAGACGCCGGGCGAGGAGCGGCGTCGGCGCGTCACCCGCCCCCGTCCCGGCCACGCCGATCTGACGGGCGCCCTCAAGTACGATCGTGCGGACGCGCGCGACATCCTGGAGCGGGCCAGCGCGCGCGAGACCGCGGCCCGCGTCGCTTGCGGCGCCGTGTGTCGCGCCCTCCTGGCGCAGCTCGGTGTCGAAATCGGATCGCACGTTGTGGAGCTGGGCGGCATCGTGGCCACGCTCCGCACACCGCTTCCCACACCGCTCAACGCCGCCGCCGACCAGAGCCCGGTGCGTTGCCTCGATCCCGAAGCGGAGCGCGAGATGATCGCCCGTATCGACGCAGCCAAGGCCGCCGGGGATACGCTGGGCGGCGTGGTCGAGGTCGTGGCGCTCGGGCTGCCCGTGGGGCTCGGCTCGCATGCGGCATGGGACTCGAAGCTCGATGGGCGTCTCGCCCAGGCGATCATGTCGATTCCCGCGGTGAAAGCCGTGGGGCTCGGCCTCGGATTCGAGGCTGCCCGGCGCAAGGGCTCCGAGGTCCATGACGAGATCCTGCCGGGGTTCGTGCGTGCGACCAACCGGGCGGGCGGCACGGAAGGGGGGATGTCGACCGGGGAGCCACTCGTCGTGCGCGCGGCGATGAAGCCGATCTCCACGCTGATGTCCCCGCTCGCCACCATCGATCTCTCGTCCGGGGCCGTGGCCCAGGCACAATCGGAGCGGTCTGACGTGACGGCGGTACCGGCCATGGGAGTCATTGCGGAAGCGATGACGGCGTACGTGCTGGCGCAGGCCGTCCTGGAGAAATTCGGCGGCGACTCACTCCGGGAGCTGAAGCGAAATGTCGACGGCTATCTCGCGCAGCTACGCGCGCGCATGCCACGGGGAGCGGCTTCATGATCCGACACGTCGTGTTGATCGGCCTGCCCGGGTCGGGTAAGACCACCGTCGGAAAGATGGTCGCCGACGCGCTCAAGGCGCCGTTTCAGGACATCGACGCCATCGTGTCGCGCAAGGAAGGGCGGCCCATCTCCATGATCTTCGCCGAAAAAGGTGAGGCGGTGTTCCGGGGAATGGAGCGCGTCGAGGTGGAAGCGGCGCTCGCGGGCTCGCCGGCGATCATCGCGCCTGGCGGCGGCTGGGCGGCGCAACCCGGCGCGCTGTCCTCGGTGCAACAGCGGGCGCTCGTGGTGTATCTCAAGACGCGGCCCGATACCGCCGCGGGCCGCGCCGCGCCGCAGGGGAACCGTCCGGTGTTGATGGGTGAGGACCCGGCACTGCAGATGCGCCAGCTCCTCAAAGATCGGGAGCCGTTCTATGTTCTGGCAGACGCGACGGTTGAGACGGATCGGAAGGCGCCCGCCAAAGTCGTTGAAGAAGTCTTACGACTTGCGCGGACTCGGGCAGGATGGTAAAGATGCGCTCTTCTTCGCTCTTGACGAAAGGTTGATGCGTGGCTGGTAAGAAGAAGTCGGTGACGAACGAAACTCAGGAGAAGCCGAAACGGACGCGCACCAGGCGCGCCGCCGCGCCGCCTCCCGATGAGCCGGTGTCCGACAACGGCGCCGGCGAGGAGCCGGTCGCTTCGGGCGGCTCGCTGGTCATCGTCGAATCGCCCACCAAGGCGAAGACGATCGGCAAGTATCTGGGGCGCGGCTACACGGTGAAGGCGACGGTGGGGCACATCCGCGACCTGCCACCCCGCAAGCTCGGCGTCGATATCGAGAACGGCTTCGTCCCCGAATACGTCACGATCAAGGAAAAGGCCAAGACGCTGGCCGAGATCAAGCGCGCCGCGAAGGGCGCCGAGCGCGTCCTGCTCGCCACCGATCCCGATCGGGAAGGGGAGGCGATCGCCTGGCATGTCGCGTCTCAGCTCGGCAACGGCGGCAAGGTGCGCCGCGTGCTGTTCCACGAGATCACGAAGGATGCGGTCTCCCACGCGATCGCCAATCCCCTGGAGATCGACCAGAAGAAAGTCGACGCGCAGCAGGCGCGGCGCATCCTCGACCGGCTGGTGGGCTACAAGGCGAGCCCGCTCCTCTGGAAGAGCATCAAGTCGGGGTTGTCGGCGGGACGGGTCCAGACCGTGGCGCTGCGGTTGATCTGCGAGCGCGAGGAAGAGATCCGGCGCTTCGTTCCCCAGGAGTACTGGACGGTCGAGGCCGAGCTGGAGAAGGACGGCCAGGGGTTCCAGGCGCGGCTGCACAAACTCGACGGACACAAGCCCGACATCAAGACCGAGGCGGATGCCCGGGCGATCGTCGACGCCGCCGGGAAACTGCCCTTCGTCGTCACCGACGTCACGCGCAAGGAACGGCGGCGCAATCCGCCCGCCCCTTTCATTACCAGCACCCTGCAGCAGGAAGCGGCCAAGCAGCTCGGCTTCTCGGCGAAGCGGACGATGCGGGCCGCGCAGGCGCTGTATGAGGGTATCGAGATCGGCGAAGAGGGGCCCGTCGGCCTCATCACCTACATGCGGACCGACTCGGTCCGGGTCGCCGACTCGGCGATCGAGCAGGCGCGCGAGTTCATCAAGGACAACTACGACGCCCGCTACCTCCCCGGAACCGCCAACGTGCACGTGGGAAAGAAGGGCGCGTCGCGGGTCCAGGACGCCCACGAGGCGATCCGCCCGACCGAAGTCGCCCGCCGCCCGGAGGCGATGAAGCCGTATCTCGAGAGCGATCTGTTCAAGGTCTACCAGCTCATCTGGCGGCGCTTCGTCGCGTCGCAGATGACTCCCGAGCTGTACGAGCTGACGACGGTGGACTTCGACCTCGGCCGCTTCCTCTTCCGGGCGACGGGCTCCGTCGTACTGTTCGACGGCTATCGCGTGCTCTTCCATGAGGGCCATGAGGCCGAGGATGCGAAGAGCGGCGACGACTTCGGCCCGATCCCGCCGCTCGCAAAGGGCGATCGCCCAGCCCTCCGTCAGATCGTGCCGACCCAGCATTTCACCGAGCCGCCACCGCGCTACAGCCAGGCGAGCCTCGTGAAAGCCCTGGAAGAAAAGGGGATCGGCCGGCCCTCCACGTACGCGGCCATCATCGGCACGTTGCAGGACCGGTGGTACGCGACTACCAAAGAGCGACGCTTCTCCCCCACGCCGCTCGGCGAGAAGGTCTGGAAGGTGATGCGGCGGTGCTTCCCCGATACCTTCGAGGTCGGCTTCACCGCCCAGATGGAGACCGAGCTCGACAAGGTCGAGGAAGGCGATCTCGGATGGCAGCACGTGCTGGGCGATTTCTGGGGGCCGTTCAATACCGCCCTGGCGAGCGTCGACATCCCCGCCATCCTGCACGACGTGCACGACCTCTCGAAGCTGCACGAAGAACGCTGCCCCACCTGCGGCTCGGCGCTCGAGGTGCGCAGCGGCCGCTTCGGGCCGTTCATCGCCTGCGCCCGCTATCCCGACGAGTGCCGCTTCACCAAACCGATCGGCCGCGACAAGGTCCCCGACAAGCCGTCGGACGAGATCTGCAAGGAGTGCGGCGCGCCGATGGTCATCAAGACCGGCCGGTTCGGAGAATTTCTCGCTTGCACCCGCTTCCCCAAGTGCAAGCATACGCGACCCGTCCCGCTCGGCATTACCTGTCCGAAATGCGGGCAGGGGGACATCGCGGAGCGGCGCACGCGCAAGGGACGCAATTTCTTCGGCTGCACTCGCTATCCCGACTGCGATTTCTCGGTGTGGAACCGCCCTGTTCCGGTGGCCTGTCCGTCGTGCGGGTTCGTGGGGATGGAAGAGAAGCAGTCCAAGACGATGGGAGCCTCGCGCAAGTGCCTCAAGTGCGGACACGAAGTGACGGTGGAAGCCGTGGAGGCGGGCGGACCGGCGGAGCCGGACGCGGCCTGAGAGCCATCGTCGTAGGAGGCGGTCTCGCAGGGTGCGAGGCCGCCTGGGCGCTCGCCGAGCGCGGGGTCTCGGTGACGCTGCACGAGATGCGTCCCGGCACTCGCACCTCGGCGCATCAGACCGACTGCCTCGCCGAGCTGGTCTGCAGCAATTCCTTCAAATCGCTGGAGACCGCCAACGCGCACGGTCTGCTCAAGGCCGAGATGCGACGACTCGGCAGTCTGGTGCTCGCCGTTGCAGACAGCGCGCGCGTTCCGGGCGGCGCAGCGCTGGCGGTCGACCGCACTGCGTTCGCCCGTGGCATGCAGGACCGGGTGGCCGCGCATCCCCTGATCACCGTGGTGCGGAGCGAGGTGACGGAGCTGCCGGAGGTCGGAATCGTAGCGACCGGGCCGCTCACCTCCGATCACCTGGCGCAGGCGATTGCCCGGCGGCTGGGAGCCGACGCGCTCGCCTTTTTCGACGCCATTGCCCCGATCGTCTCCGCCGATTCGCTCGACCACGACGTCCTGTTCCGCGCGTCGCGTTACGGCAAAGGGGACGGCGACGACTACCTCAACTCACCGTTGGACGAGGCGCGGTACGATTCCTTCGTCACGGCCCTCATCGCGGCCGACCAGTACGAGCCGCCGCACGAGTTCGACCGCACGCCCTACTTCGAAGGCTGCCTTCCAGTAGAGGAGATGGCGCGCCGCGGCCGTGACGTATTGCGGTTCGGGCCAATGAAACCCGTAGGGCTCGTCGATCCCCGCAGCGGGCGTGTACCGTTCGCCGTAGTGCAGCTGCGGCGTGAAGACCGCGCTGGCCAGATGTGGAACCTCGTCGGCTTTCAGACGCGGCTGCGCACCGGCGAGCAGCGGCGGGTCTTTCCTCTCATTCCGGGCCTTGAGCGCGCCGAATTCCTGCGCATGGGCAGCATCCATCGCAATTCGTATATCAATGCGCCCGCTACCCTGTCGCCGCATCTGGCGGTCAAAGACAACCCCCTGCTGCTCTTTGCGGGACAAATCACCGGCGTCGAGGGCTACACCGAGTCCGCCGCCACTGGGCTCGTCGCCGGGCTCAACCTGGCGCGGCTGCTCGCCGGCCTGGCCCCCCGCGTTCCGCCGCCGAGCACGATGCTCGGTGCCCTGTGCCGCTACCTCGTGACCTGCGACCCGCGGCGGTTCCAGCCGATGAACGCCAACTTCGGCCTGCTCGAGCCGCTCGACTCCCCGGTGCGCGACAAGGCGCGGCGCAAGGAGCGGCTCGTGGAGCGCGCCCTCCATGACTGCGATGCGTTTGCCGCGTCGATCGGCGCGCTGGTGACGGCATGAGCGCCGCATCGCTGATCGACGACTTCGCCGCCTTCCTCGAGAAGGAGCGGAACGACTCGCCCCACACCGTGAAGGGGTACGCCCGCGATGTTGGCGACTTTGCCGCCTTCTGCGACAGCTACTACGGCGGGCGGTGGAGTTTCGACGGCATCGACCGCCTCGCGATCCGCGGCTGGCTCGGCAGCATGAACGAGCGCGGCCTGGCACGCCGCAGCGTCGCGCGGGCTCTCTCGGCGCTACGCACTTTCTACCGGTTTCTCGGGGCGACGCGAGGCATCGAGGTGAATCCCGCACGGGCGGCGCGCGCGCCCAAGCTCGAGCGCCGCTTGCCGAGCTATCTCGATCGCGCCGAAACGGAGTTGCTCTTCGCGGAGGCGGAGCGCCGCGCCGCGGAGGGAGGGTTCAAGCCGGCGCGCGACTGGGCGATGCTCGAGCTGTTCTACGCGACCGGAATGCGCCTCGCCGAGCTGGCGGGGCTGTCCGAGGGCGACGTCGATCTCGTGTCCGACCAGGTCAAGGTGCGCGGCAAGGGCAAGAAGGAGCGGCTCCTCCCGGTGGGCGGGTACGCGGCACGCGCGTTGCGGGAGTACCTGCGCCGCCGCGATGAGGTGAGGGGGCGGGGAACCGGCGACCGGCGCGCCCTGTTCCTCAACGCGCGGGGCGGCCGGCTCTCGCCTCGCGGCGTCCAGCTCGCCGTGCGCGGATTGCTCGACGCGCTGCCCCGGGGAGGCGAGCTGCACGTGCACTCGCTGCGCCATTCGTTCGCCAGCCATCTGCTCGACGCCGGTGCCGATCTGCGGGCTGTGCAGGAGCTCCTGGGGCACGCGTCGCTCAGTACCACGCAGGTGTATACTCATACGTCGGTCGAACGGCTGAAACAGGTCTATCATCACGCCCATCCACGGGCGTAGCGGAAAGGATGAGCGCGGTGTCCCTGCCGGTGTTTCACGCCACCACTGTCCTGTGCGTGCGGAAGGACGGCCTGGTCGCGATGGGCGGCGACGGCCAGGTCACGGTGGGCGAGACCGTGATGAAAGCCAACGCGCAGAAGGTGCGCGCCTTGAAGGGTGGGCGCATTCTGGCAGGGTTCGCCGGCGCAGCCGCCGACGCGTTCACCTTGTTCGAGAAATTCGAGGAGAAACTGGAGCGCTATCCGGGGAACCTGCCGCGCGCCGCGGTGGAGTTGGCGAAGGACTGGCGCTCCGACCGCGTGCTGCGCCGGCTCGAGGCGCTCCTCGCCGTCGCCGACAAGGAGCACGGCTACGTGCTCTCGGGCACCGGTGAGCTGATCGAGCCCGATGACGGCATTCTGGCGATCGGGTCCGGGGGCAGCTACGCCCTCGCCGCCGCGCGGGCGCTGATCGGGGCGACCAACCAGTCGCCGAAAGAGATCGTGCAGCGGGCCCTCGAGATCGCGGCCGAGATTTGCATCTATACGAACAGCAACATCTCGATTCTCGAGCTGACCTGACATGGCGACGCCGACGTCCAGTCCTCCACCAGCCGACGAATCGTTGCCTCTGGCGCAGCCGGCGATCGAATCGGAGCCGGTCCCCTGGCTCGAGGAGCTGCCGCCCCGCAAGATCGTCGCGGAGCTGGACCGCTACATCGTGGGGCAGGACGAGGCGAAAAAGGCGGTGGCGATCGCGATTCGCAACCGCTGGCGCCGCGCGCAAGCCCCCGAGGACATCCGCGACGAGATCCTCCCCAACAACATCATCATGATCGGGCCCACCGGGGTGGGGAAGACGGAGATCGCGCGCCGCATCGCGCGGCTCGCCGGCGCCCCGTTCCTCAAGGTCGAGGCGTCGAAGTTCACCGAGGTGGGATACGTCGGCCGCGACGTCGAGTCGATGGTGCGCGAACTCGTGGACGTTGCGATCAACATGGTGCGCTCGGAGCGGGAAGACGAGGTCTATCCACAGGCCGAGGCCCGCGCCGAGGAGCGCCTGCTGGACATCCTCCTCCCCGCGCCCCCGGCCTCGCCGGCCGCCCGGCCGCCCGAGCGTCCGGAAGAGGGCGGGGGAGCTCGTCCGCTGTTCGTCGTTTCCTCGAAGGGCGATGTCACCGCGAAGACGGCGGACGCCGACGTCGAGAACCAGGAGCGGCGCCGCCGCACGCGCGAGAAGCTGCGTGCCCAGCTCAAGGAGGGAAAACTCGAGGAGCGTGACGTCGAGATCGAGGTCCAGCAGCAGAGCTACCCGATGCTCGAGTGGATGCAGCCGCCGCCCGGAATGGAGGGACAGGACGTCAATTTCACCGAAATGCTGCAGGAGATGCTGCCGAAGCGGAAGAAGCGGCGTACCGTGCACCTGCACGAGGCGCGCCGCATCCTGATCGACGAAGAGCTGAAGAAGCTGGTCGACATGGACGACGTGGTGAATGAGGCGCTGGACCGCGTCGAAAATCACGGCATCATCTTCATCGACGAGATCGACAAGATTTCGGGCGAGCGCAATACGACGGGCCCCGACGTCTCCCGCGAGGGGGTGCAGCGCGATCTCCTCCCGATCGTCGAAGGCTCGACGGTGCAGACCCGCTACGGCTACGTCCGCACCGATCACGTGCTCTTCATCGCCGCCGGTGCGTTCCATGTATCGAAGCCGTCGGACCTGATCCCCGAGCTGCAGGGGCGCTTCCCGATTCGTGTGGAGCTGTCGCCCCTCGGAGAGGCGGACTTCGTCCGCATCATGACGGAGCCCGAGAACGCGCTCACCAAGCAGTACGCCGCCCTCTGCCAGGTGGAAGGGGCGACCCTGACCTTCACCCCCGACGGCGTGGCGGAAATCGCGCGTATCGCCGCCAAGGTCAACGACCGGATGGAGAACATCGGGGCGCGCCGTCTGCACACCGTGATGAGCACCTTGCTCGAGAACATCCTTTTCGAGCTACCGGACTATCCCACCAAGCAGATCGTCTTCGATGCCCAGGCGGTGCGGACACGGCTCGAGAAAATCGTGGACGACGAGGACCTGCGGCGCTACATCCTGTGAGCGAGCAGCGAGCCGTTCGCTTCGCGCACCCCGTCACGGTTGCTCCCGCCGACATCGACGAGCTGGGCCACGTCAACAACGTCGTGTACCTGCGCTGGGTGCAGGAAGCCGCGACGGCGCACTGGCGTGCCGCGGCGCCGGCCCGCCTGCAGGCCGAGGTCGTGTGGGTCGTGCTGCGCCACGAGATCGACTACCGGCAGGCCGCCCGCCCCGGCGACCGCGTGATCGCAACGACCTGGGTCGGTGAGGCCACCGGTACGCGCTTCGAGCGCTTCACCCAGTTCGTGCGCGAGTCCGACCGGAGCGTCCTCGCTGATGTGCGCAGCGTGTGGTGTCCGCTCAATGCCGCCACCGGGCGGCCGCGCCGTATCGACCCCGCGCTGCACGACCATTTCATGGAATTGCCTTCGGCTTGACTCGCCTCCCCCGGCATAGGTAAAGTGTGCAGGCGGTTACTGTCATTTTGACCTACCTCGGGAAGCCATGCAGAAACGGGACTTTCTAGCGGTCAACGACTTCACCCGCGACGACATAGCCCGGCTGTTCGAGCTGGCCGAGCGGATGAAGCGCCGTACCTACCGGGAGACGCCGCTGGCCGGGAAGACGCTGGCGATGATCTTCGCCAAGTCGAGCACCCGGACCCGCGTATCGTTCGAGGCCGGCACCTTTCAGCTCGGCGGCCAGGCGCTGTTTCTCTCCTCGCGCGACATCCAGCTCGGTCGTGGTGAGCCCATCCCCGATACCGCCCGGGTTCTGTCGCGCTATGTGCACGGCATCATGATCCGCACCTTCGATCACGCGGAGGTGGAGGAGCTGGCGCGCTGTGCCACGATCCCGGTGATCAACGGCCTCACCGACCTGTCACATCCCTGCCAGGTTCTCGCCGACCTCTTCACGGTGCGCGAGGCCCTGGGGGGCTGGGAGGGAAAGCGCATCGCCTGGATCGGTGACGGGAACAACATGGCGAACAGCTGGCTCGAGGCGGCGGAAGTGCTCGGCTTCGAGCTGTGCCTGGCGTGTCCCGAAGGCTACGAGCCGAATCGCGAGAAGTTCGAGCGCGCGTCGGCGCGGGCGACGGTCCTCGTGACCGAGGTGCCCGAGGAAGCGGTGGAGGGGGCACACGTCGTGAACACGGACGTCTGGGCCTCGATGGGTCAGGAGACGGAGGCCGAAGCACGGCGCAACGCGTTCAAGGGATACACCGTGGATGCCGAGCTGATGCGGCTTGCCGATCCGAAGGCGATCTTCCTGCACTGCCTCCCCGCGCATCGCGGCGAAGAAGTCTCCAACGACGTCATCGAAGGCAAGCAGTCGCGTGTGTGGGATGAAGCGGAGAACCGCCTTCACGTTCAGAAGGCGCTGCTCGTCACCCTGATGGGCTCATGAAGCGCACTCCGCTCTACGACGTTCATGTCGCTCTCGGCGCGAAGATGGTTGCCTACGCCGGCTTCGAGATGCCGGTCACGTATCCCGCTGGGATCACCGCCGAGCACAAGGCGGTGCGCGAGCGCGCGGGGATCTTCGACGTGTCGCACATGGGCGAGTTCGAGGTGACGGGTCCCGATCGCAACGCCTTCGTGCAGCGCATCACCTGCAACGATGTCTCCGCGCTCAAACCGGGCCAAGCACACTATTCGGGGATCCTGACCGAGCAGGGCACGTTCGTCGACGACTGTGTCGTGTACCGTTTCGACGACAAGGTGATGCTCGTCGTCAACGCCGCCAACATCACGAAGGACTGGGACCACATTGTCGGTCTCAAGGCCGGTGCCAATGTCCGTCTGCGCGACATCTCGGATGAGACGGCGCTGCTCGCGGTACAGGGACCGGCCGCCGAGGGGATCCTGTCGGGGATAACGAACCTCAAGGTGGGGGAGATTCGCTACTATCACTTCGCGCGCGGCACGGTCGCCGGTGCGCAGTGCTTCATTTCTCGCACCGGCTATACCGGCGAAGACGGATTCGAGCTGTATTGCCGCGCCGCCGATGCCACGAAGCTCTGGGCGGCGATCACCGGCCGCGGTGCCGAGCCGTGCGGCCTCGGGGCGCGCGACACGCTGCGGCTCGAAGCCGGGATGCCGCTCTACGGAAACGACATCGACGACACCACGACGCCGTACGAAGCGGGACTCGGCTTCATCGTCAAGCTCGACAAGGACGCTCCGTTCACCGGCCAGGCGACCCTCAAACGCCAGAAGCTCGAGGGCGTGCCGCGCCGCCTCGTAGGATTCCACGTTACGGAGCCGAAGCTCGTGGCGCGTCACGGCTTCGCGGTATCGCTCGACGGCAGGCAGGTCGACATCGTGCGGAGCGGGACGATCACTCCCACCGTGGGGGCGGCGATCGGGACGACCTACCTCCCACGGGCGCAGGCCCAGCCAGGGACAAGGATCGAGATCGACGTGCGGGGGCGTGTGGCGCCGGCGGAGGTCGTGAAGATGCCGTTCATTCCGCACCGGACGAAGCGGTGAGCGCGGGGAACTCGCCCCATGCGCATCGGCATTCTCACGATCTCCGATCTCGGCGCCCAGGGGCGCCGCGCCGATACCTCCGGTGACGCCATCGTAAGCTGGTCGACTGCCAACAATTACGACGTAATCGTTCGCAGCACCGTACCCGATGAGGCGGGCCAGGTCGCCGGAAAGCTGGCGCGCTGGGCCGACTCGGGCGAGGTCGACGTCATCCTCACCACGGGCGGCACCGGTCTCTCCCCGCGCGACATCACCCCCGAGGCCACGACCACCGTGCTCGATCGGGCGGCCCCCGGCATCGCCGAGGCGCTGCGGGCCCGCAGTGCGCCGCGGTTCCCCCGCGCCTGGCTCTCTCGCGGCGTCGCTGGGACCCGGGGCAAGACACTGATCGTCAATCTCCCCGGTTCACCGGGAGGCGTGAAAGATGGACTCGCCGTACTCGACGATCTCCTTGCCCACGCTGTCGGATTGGTGCGTGGCGATCCGACGGATCACGGTTGATGGCTGAAGGCTGACGGCTGGCAGCGTCTTATGGCTGATCGAGTCTTAGTCACCGCCGACGATCTCGAGCACGGGGTACGCATCAACGCCCAGCTCGAGGCGGCGGGATACGTCACGGCGATGGTGACCTCGTTCGATGACGCACGGGAGGCGGTGTCAGCGCGCGAGCCCGACTGCCTCGTCGTGACCGGCGCGCTCCACGAGCCCGCCACGGCCCGGTTGCTGGCTGCCGCGCGCGATCGCTCGCTCTCCACCCTCGGCCTCGTCGAGGCGACGGAGCCCGATCCGAAGGAGCTGGCGGCGGAGATTGGGCTCACCGCCTTCCTCGAGAAGCCGGCCGATCCCGCCGAGGTGGTGCGGGTCGTGCGCCGGCTGATCGACCGGCGGCGGCTGCAGCAGCGCACCGGTATCATCGGTGAATCGCCGGCGGTTCAGGAAGTGCTCGTGAAGATCGAGCAGATGGCGCCGGTGTCGTCGACCGTCCTCATCGAGGGGGAGTCGGGGACGGGAAAGGAGCTGGTGGCGCACGCGATCCACGACCTCTCGCCACGGCGGGAGAAGCCGTTCATCGCGGTGAACTGCGCGGCGCTTCCCGAGACGCTGCTCGAGAGCGAGCTGTTCGGCCACGAGAAGGGGGCGTTCACGGGGGCCGCCGAGCGGCGCCTCGGTCGCTTCGTGCTGGCCGACGGCGGCACGATCCTGCTCGACGAGGTCGGCGCGATCCCGCCGGCGACCCAGGTGAAGCTGCTGCGGGTGCTCGAAGACCGTTCGTTTTTCCGGGTGGGCGGGACGCAGCCGATCCGTGTCGACGTCCGCGTCCTGGCCGCCACCAACCGGCCATTGAAGGATGCCGTATCCCTCGGCGAGTTCCGCGACGATCTCTACTACCGGCTCAACGTGTTGAACATCTATCTCCCGCCGCTCAGGCAGCGGAAGCTGGACATCCCGATTCTCGTGCGCCGCTTCATCGCTGAATTCGCGACTGCGCATGATCGGCAGTTCCGCGGCATCACCGCCGAAGCGCTGCAGATCCTGGTCGATGCCGAGTGGCCCGGCAATGTGCGCCAGCTGCGCAACCTGATCGAATCGATGGTGGTGCTGGCGCCGCAGGGAGAGATCCGGGCGTCGGACATCCCCGAGGATATCCGCGACCGCGGGCGCGGGCTGCCCGTACGGGTGCTCGGTCCCTCGCGGGAGGTCGCGGGAAAGGAGCTGGAGTTCATCTTTCGCAGCCTCGTCGAGCTGAAGCTGCAGGTCGAGGAGCTGCGGCGACGCCTCGACGAGCGTCCGGCGCCGCACCGCGTCGAAGTGATCGAGGTGGGCGAGCACGGGGCGCCCCTGGCTGCGGTCGAGGCGGGACCGGCTCCCGAGGAAGCGGTGCTGTACCGGGCGGGGATGTCGATGGCGGACGTGGAGCGCGCGGCGATCGAGGCGGCCTTGAAGGAGACGCACGGCAACCGTCGCAAGGCCGCCGAGGTGCTGGGGATCGGCGAGCGGACGCTCTATCGCAAGATCAAGCAGTACGCGATCGCGTGACCGTGAATTATCGCATCGAGCCGGATCGGTGCGTCGCCTGCCTGGCCTGCGTACGCGTCTGCCCGTCGGATGCCGTGGCGATCGCGGGGAGGCGGTTCTCCATCGTCGACGAGGCGTGCACCCGGTGCGGCGTGTGCCTCCCCGCCTGCCCCCACGAGGCGATCCGCGCCGCTGGCGATCTCGAGCATGCCGTCGACCTTGCCGCCGGCGGCCGCGCCGTCCTCATTCTGAGCGTCGAAGCGGCGGCGCACTTCTGGCCCGCTACCCCGGAGCAGGTCGTCAACGCCTGCTACGCGGCGGGATTCCACGTCGTGCAGCGGGGTGTGATCGGCGACGAGCTGGTGGCGGAGGAATACCTCAAGCTCTGGGAGGACGCGGGCTGGGGGACTTTGATCCGCAGCACCTCCCCCGTCATCGTCGACGTGATCGTGGATCGTTATCCCGAGCTCGTGCCGTACCTCGCCCCGGTCGTGACGCCGGTCGTGGCCGAAGCGCGCTATCTGCGCGCCCTGCACGGCGCCGACACGGCCGTAGTCCATGCGGGCGTCTGCGACCCGGGAGGGCGCGACGAAGTGGACGCCGCGCTCACCTTCGATGACCTCGGACGGCTGTTTGCGCGGCGCGGCGTGCGGCTCGAAGAGCAGGCGGTGTACTTTTCGCGGATCCCGGAGGAGCGGCGGCGCCATTTCAGCGCGGCGGGCGGGCTACCCCTCGAGGTGCTCATCTCGGAGCGGCAGGCGAGCCGACGCTTCCGCAAGGTCAGAGGGTTAGCGGGGCTCGAAGCGATCGCCATCGCTGTCGCCGTGGACCGAATCGACCTTGGGTTCGTCGACATCCTGCCCTACGACGGCTGTCTCGATCATCCGCTCATGGGATCGAAGGACGGTCTCTTTCGTCGGCGCGAGATCGTGCTGGCGAGCGAGCCGCCGCGCGCTCCGCAACCGGTGGTGGATCGTGCCGTCGCCCGGCGAGTGCGGCTCGGGGCGGTGTTTCCACTGGAGCGCCGGGACGTGCGGGTGCGCTCCGAGGCAATCGACGGGGTGCTGGTGCAGATCGGCCTCGCTCCCAATGGGCGGCCGTGGGACTGTGGGGCGTGCGGCTTCGTCACCTGCCGGGGCTTTGCCGCGGCGGCGGCGCTGGGGCGCACGAGTCTCGCCGCCTGCCCCCCCTACCTCGCCCGCCAGGCCGAAGAAGCCAAGGCGAAAGCGGCGATTGACGCCCTCACCGGACTCGGCACGTTGCACCTGCTGCAGGACCGGCTGGCGAACGAGTTGGCCAGATCCAAGCGGAGCGGGGAACCGTTCGCCGTGCTCTTTCTGGATGTGGATAATTTCAAACAGGTTAACGACGGCTTCGGGCATGAGGCCGGAAATCTTGTGCTCAAGGGCACAGCATCGGAGCTTCTGGAAGTGGTTCGTAGTACTGACTTTGCGGCCCGTTACGGTGGCGACGAATTCGTAGTACTATTGGTGCGCACCGGCCGGGATGGCGCCCGGCTGGTGGCGGAGAAGGTCAGGGGCCGGGTGGAGGAGCTGGGGAAGAGCCTCGGACTGCCGCCCAAGCTGTTGACGGTGAGCATCGGCGTGGCGACGTTCGCGCCGGAAGCGGACCATCATGAAGACGTCCTTGTCGCGGCCGACCGGGCGCTGTATCGCGCCAAGGCCGGCGGCCGTAACCGAGTGGCGATGGGAGAGCGCTGAGCCGTGACGACACCGAGACCGATTCGCGAGACCCCTCACGTGCCGCCGACCGACATCGAGCAGGCGGCGCGTGCCGCATTGCAGCCCGTACCCGATCCCTGGGGTGTCAAACGTGCCGAGAATCTGATCGCGGGCCTGACGGGAGTGCTATCGGCGAGCATCGTGGTGACGCCGGCGGGCGAGATCAGCGAGATCCACGTGCTGGCGCAGCCCGAAACGCCGCCCAAGCAGGTGGTGCGCAACATCGAGTCGGCGCTGATGGCGCAGCTCGGCGTGCGGGTCGACCACCGCAAGATCAGCGTTGCCCAGACCGCCGACGTGCGGCCGATCGAGCAGCTGCAGGAAGAGGCGATCGCGTCGCGCGCCAAGCGGCGCGTCGTGATCTTCCGCGACCTGTCGGTGCGGCCGTCGGAGAAGCTGCAGCGCATCATGGTGCGCGTGCGCCTCGCCTACGGCGAGCGCGAGTCGGAGCACGAGATGGAGGGGACCGACACCTATCGCAACCGCGTCGAGACGGCGGCGCGTGCCGCAGCCGCGTGTCTGGACGATCTGTTAGCAGACGATTCCATCGCCCTGGAAGGGGCGGCGTTGGTCGACGCGTTCGACCGTCGCTTCGTCCTGGTCGCCGTCCACGGCCTGGGCGGGCGCGAAGCGCAGCTCCTGACCGGCACCTGCGAGATCAGGGAGAGCCCGGAGCGGAGCGCGGTGTTTGCCGTCCTGGACGCTACCAACCGCTGGGTCGACGCACGACGCTAAAGCTGTTTCTGGTGGATAGAGGCTTGGCGTTTTCCAACATTTGATGCACTTGTGATGTGGATCACTGGCGTTGCGTGCGTCGTGCGCTTGTTTAGCTAGTGTTTTATCGATATTGTGACTATCATGGTTTCTGTGAAGACCATCAAATTTCTCGGCACCCTGCGTATCGCGCGGCTGTGTCAGGTGACACCCGCGACGGTAGCCCACTGGATCGATCAGGGCTATCTGAAGGGCCATCGCACGCCGACGGGGCATCGCCGGGTGGACGCCGAGGACTTGGTGGCGTTTCTGCATGAGCACCAGATGCCGGTGCCGCAGGAACTCGAGAGCGAGGCGCCCGAGACCAAGGATGCGATCGTCGTCGTCGAGGACGACAAGAGTTACGGGAAGCTGCTCGTGCGGGCGATTCAGATGGCCGACCTAAAGGCCGATGTGACGCTGGCCGTGACGGGGATGGACGGGTTGATCGAGGTCGGCCGGACGAACCCGGCGGTGGTGGTGCTTGATTACAGCTTGCCCGACCTGAACGCGGCCGAGGTGGTGGAGCGCCTGCTCGCGCCGGGTCGGCAGCTCGACGCCGAGGTCCTGATCGTCACGGGGGGAGTGCACGACACGGACGTCGCGCGGCTGCACTCGCTGGGCGTGAAGGACATCGTGCAGAAGGCGGATGGGATCGACGCGGTAGTGGAGGCCATCGGGAAGGCGCTCGCGCGCCAACGGGCGGCGTAGGCCCGAACATTTCGCGAACTTGCGGGCCGCTGATAGGCGGCCCACTTCATATCAGCTA